>NZ_MTHB01000026.1 GCF_002220365.1 Caballeronia sordidicola
CCATCAAGCGTCCCGACGTCATCCGGTTTCTTGATCAAGTCGCGCAGGAAGGCGCGCCCGGCCTGATGACTGTGGTGGTGCTCGATAACGCCTCGATTCATCACAACATCGATCAGCAAACCATCGACCGCTGGTTTCTCGACCATCGGATGGTGCTCTTCTATCTGCCGCCGTACAGTCCCGAGCTGAACTTGATCGAAATCGTCTGGAAACACGCCAAGTATCACTGGCGGCGCTTCGTCACCTGGACGAAGGAAACCATCGATACAGAGATCGCCAAGCTGCTCGGCGGCTATGGCTCGGAATTTGAAATCCGTTTTTCCTGAACACTTATAAACCAAGCCGCTACACCTTGCAAAGAGCGGGGCGGCTACCGCGCCATTTTGAAGATATCGACGTCTTCCAATAGATCCGAAACAGAGTCAGCACGGGTCGCTCAGTGCCTTGACAGAAGCCGAAGCACAGTGTGACGTAGGCCATACTTGCATTTTTTAACATGTATTACGAACAATCCCGGTCATAATGTTTCTGTCTCAGAAGGTTGATTTGTCGTTGATTTCGCCGAAAACGTTCTCCAGCGGCCGGATGGGGTGCGTGTGGCGCCCGGAGTCGGCCTCGGACAGCCTTGCGGCGTTGCGAAATGAACTTCAATTTTTGGGAGCACCCTAAAGGTTCGCGCGAATGAATCGATACAAAGCTACATGGCTGTCGGCGGGCGCATTTGCGTTCGACCTGTGCGCCGTCGCCGGAACCTGGCTGGCGGCCTACTCGGTCCGCTTCAACGGCGCTATCCCTAGCGACTTTTGGCACGGCGCGCTCAATGCTCTCATTTGGGTGTTGCCTGTCTATGCGGTGATGTTTCGCGTGTTCGGGTTGTATCGCGGCATGTGGGTGTTTGCGAGCCTGCCCGATTTGATCCGGATTTCGAAATCTGTAATAGCCGGTGCACTTGTGGTGATGGTGGGCGCGGTCATGTCGCAGCCGGACCCAGTGATTCCCCGTTCGGTTCTGATCGTTGCTCCGTTGCTGCTGTTTCTTGCAATGGGCGGCGCTCGCGCGATATATCGCGCTACTAAGGAGTTCTATCTATACGGTGGCCTGATCGGACAAGGCAAGCCGGTGATCGTGCT
>NZ_MTHB01000007.1 GCF_002220365.1 Caballeronia sordidicola
ATGAAGGAGTCGGCAGATGGCAAATCGATACGATGAGCGCAGACAGGTGTGGGCCAAGCGATTTGAGGACCAGAAGAACTCTGGTCTGAGCGTGCTGGCATGGTGCAAAGCGGAAGGGGTGAATCAGTCTGGATTTTACAGGAGCCGCCGTCGCATGCTCGAAGTGAGCGGCTCGCAGGCCAAGACGAACTTGATTGCCGTGCCGATGAACCCAGGCGTTGATCGCGAGATGCGGTTGGACGATGAGAATTGCACCGACGCGTCTGAAGCGCGGCACGCGCCGCTGGAAATCCAAACGCCCACCGGCTTTGTGGTTCGGTTGGGTTCGCGCACACATCTGGACTGGTTGCCGCGTCTTCTGGCGGTGCTGCGATGTGGGATAGCCCGCAAGGCCGGGTCTATCTGGCGCCCGGCGCCACTGACATGCGCCGCTCGATTAACGGCCTGTCGTTGATGGTGGCCGAGACGCTCGAACTTGACCCGGTGAGTCCTCACTGGTTTGTCTTTTGCAGTCGCGGCGGCGACAAACTTAAAATTCTTCACTGGCAGACGAACGGTTTCTGGCTTCATTATCGTCGCCTTGAGGAAGGTCGATTTCGCTGGCCGCGTGACGCAGGAGATACGGCGGCACTGGAAATCACGGCGCGCGAGCTGCGCTGGCTACTCGATGGGCTGAACTGGCAGACGACGATTGCGCATCGGGCGATGCCCGCGCGTGAGGTTCGCTGAGGCGAATTCTAAAAATACGTAAACCCACGAGGCGGCACACTTGGATATCGTACGGCAATGGACGCCAACGATCTGAACCATCTAACGCCTGAAGTTCAGGCCTATATCCGCGCACTCGAAGCGCAGAACCGCCAACTGGCAGAGCGTATTGAGGTGCTTGAGGAGCTCTTCCGTCTGGCGCAACTCAAGCGTTTCGCTCCAAGCAGCGAGAAGCTCAAGGACCGCGTGTTCGACGAAGCCGAACAACTCGCGCTGAGTGTGTGAATTTCCGGCATATAGGCGCCATTTCGTTTTCGGCGTAATGGCGCCACCGGATTTCCGGCGTAATGGAGCCACGGCGTTTCCGGCGTAAAGGCGCCAGTCGTTTTCGGCGTAATGGCGCCACCCAGGAGACGAGCAACGAGGGTTCGAACTTTCATTGATCGGCTAGACTGCCGGCCTTTTGCCGGGAGTGGCCGTGGCCAATCGGAGGAATGATATGAACGCCTCCCACCCATGATCGTGGGATGCCAGCGAAACACAGAGCCTTACAGGCCGACTGCATCAATGGCCAAATTGGAAGACTATAGAGGCTTACCCAACAAACCGGAGGCTCCAAAATGCCACTGACGACGGTAGGTGTGGACATCGCGAAAAACGTCATTCAGCTTCATTACATTGACGCTGAAACCGGGGAGATTATCAATAAGCCGATAAAACGAGCGGTGTTTTTGGAGCAATTTGCGAACCGGGCACCGTGCCTAATCGGCATGGAAGCCTGTGGTGGTTCGCAACATTGGGCTCGTAAGCTCATGGCAATGGGTCATGAAGTGAAGCTCATGCCGGCGAAGTTCGTAAAGGCGTTTGTGATGGGTAACAAGAATGACGCAGCGGACGCGCGGGCAATCTGGATGGCCGTTCAGCAGCCCGGAAAGTCGGTCGCGGTGAAAACGGAAACGCAACAGGCGGTGCTCGCATTACACCGGATGCGTCAGCAACTCGTGAAATTTCGCACAATGCAAATCAACAGTTTGCGAGGACTGCTGACTGAATACGGCGAGGTAATGGCCAAGGGGCGGGCTGCACTCGACAAGGCGGTACCTGGGGTGCTTGAGCGCCTAGTCGATCGTCTGCCGGCGATCCTGATTGACACGCTGCGCGAACAGTGGACCGGGCTGACGGCGATTGATAAACAGATCGTTGTAATTGAGCGGCGCCTGCAGGCGTGGATGAAAGAGGACGAGGCATGTAGGGCAATTGCGGCGATACCGGGTGTTGGACTGCTGACGGCAACGGCAGCGGTCGCAACCATGGGAAATGCGAAGGCATTCAAGTCAGGCCGTGAATTTGCATCTTGGCTCGGGCTTGTACCTGCTCAAACCGGATCGGGAGGCAAAATTCAACTTCTTGGGATCAGCAGGCGTGGCGACATCTATCTGCGCACGTTGCTGATTCATGGCGCGCGTAGTGTGCTCTTTCTTACGAAGGATCCCGGACCGTGGCTTGAGCAGATGCGGAAGCGGCGTCCATTGAATGTAACGGTCGTGGCTCAGGCAAACAAGATGGCGCGCACGATCTGGGCAATCCTTGCGCATGAAAAGCAATACAACAAAAAACACGTGAGCGTGAAGCCGGGTTGACCGGCAACAGCGTCTACAGAGTCAACGTTTGAAGGATGAAAACACGTCGAAAGGTTGCGCTGGCAATCGTATGTGATGACAAAACAGGTCGGACCGGTACTCGCTAAACCTGGATCTCGAACAGAGCCTCGAGCTCGTCGGAGGAATGAGGTGCGAGTGAGCGGATTTCATAGTGGGCCGCAGCGTACAAGGCTGCAACAAGCCCGGATATAGAGCTGCAACCCATCCTGTCGTAGTCTGAACACACGAAAACCGTCGCAAAACGGGAGGCGTTCATATAGTTCGAGATGTACCAATACCGACAGATCCTGGTGCGCATGCGCCGAGGCGACTCTGACCGGGATATCGCGCGATCGAAGACCATGGGGCGCAAGAAGATTGCGCAGGTGCGGGAGATTGCCGCCAAAAACGGATGGTTGGTGCGTGAAGCGGCTTTGCCCGATGAACACGTAATGGCCACTTTCCTGGATCGCAAAGAGGCGCCGCTACCATCAAGTTGCGTCTCAACCTTGGAACCGTGGCGCGAGCAGATCACCAAATGGCGAGCAACCGGGGTTCAATGCACGACGATCCACGCCACGCTCGTTCGCAACCACGGATACAGCGGCAGCTATTCCTCGGTCTATCGTTTCCTTCTGCATATAGACGCGTCGCACACTCCCGACGTGCCGCTACGCCTGGAGTTCAAGCCCGCCGAAGCCGCGCAAGTTGATTTCGGCGCCGGGCCGATGATGACCGACGCGCTTACCGGTGAGATCCACAAGACTTGGTTCTTCGTCATGACCCTGGCGTGGTCGCGCCACCAATATGTCGAGTTTGTCCGAGACCAAACGGTAGCAACTTGGTTGGGATGTCATCGGCGCGCCTTTGAAGCATTTGGGGGCGTGCCAGCCCGGGTCATCATCGACAATTGCAAATGTGCGATCACCCGGGCGTGTTATTACGAGCCCGAAGTACAACGCGCGTATGGCGAGTGCGCAGAAGGATACGGTTTCAAGATCGATGCATGCCCGCCAAGAGATCCGCAAAAAAGGGGAATCGTGGAATCCGGCGTCAAATTTGTAAAGCGAGGCTTCTTGCCCTTGCGCGAGTTCCGTGGTCTTGCTGACGCCAACCGCCAGATACAAGCTTGGGTAATGAACGAGGCCGGCCACCGCATTCACGGAACCACCCGCGAGATGCCGCTCAAACGCTTCGCCGAAGTCGAGCGAACCCTGCTAATCAGCTTGCCAGACGTCCCGCCTGAGCTTGCAGTTTGGGCTAAGGGGAAGGTGCACCGTGACGCTCATGTTCAGTTCGAGCAGAGTTTTTACTCGGTCCCGTATCGACTAGTCGGCCAAGAGTTATGGCTTAAGGCAACCGACACCATGGTGACACTCTATCGCGGGCAGGAATCAGTTGCGGCCCACGTGCGTCTTACCCGTCCGGGCGGCCGCCGCACTGTAGACGATCATCTGCCATCCGCTGCTCAAGCGTGGCAACTGCAGGATACCCAGTGGTGTCTGGCAACTGCTGAGCAGATCGGGCCTGCCTGCTACGCCCTGGTTCATGCGCTCTTCGGCGACAAAGTCTTAATCAAGATGCGCTCGGTGCAGGGTGTGTTGCGGCTTAAACAGAAATACGGCGCGATTCGACTCGAAGCAGCTTGCTCGCGCGCAAACCATTACGGCACGCCGCACTACACAGCGGTTAAAACCATCCTGCAAAAGGGATTGGATCAACTGACGCTGTTAAACGCCTTTGATGCGCTGGCGAGCACCTATACCGAAGGTGGCCGCTTCTGCCGCAACACTCAAACCATTCTCCAATAAAGGCGCGCCATGCATCCCATTCCTGAACTAACGCCGCTGCTCAAACAACTGCGCTTGTCCGGCATCCTCGATTCGCTGGAAGCGCGAAATCGCGAGGCCATCGATCGCCAGCTCGCCTTCACCGAATTCCTGTCGCTGCTCATCCATGATGAAGTAGCCCGGCGCGATAACAAGAAACTCAGCTTGCGCATGCGACGCGCCAACTTCCGTAGCCAGAAGACACTCGAAGGATTCGACTTCGATCGGCTACCCGGTTTGAATCGAGCCGCCATCCACGACCTCGCCACAGGCCGATTCATCGACGAGAAAGTAGCAGTTCTGATTGCCGGCCCCTGTGGGACTGGCAAGAGTCATCTCGCACAAGCGCTGGGACACGCAGCTGCGCGGCAAGGACACGA
>NZ_MTHB01000224.1 GCF_002220365.1 Caballeronia sordidicola
CATCTTGATCATCTTCGCGAGCGTGGTGTGACCGGCCATGCAATAGTCACAGTCGTTCTCGAAGTTGGAGGTCAGATAGACAACCTGTTGCTCGTGCGGCTTCAGAGTGCTCTTCGAAAAGAGGTCCCACAGTGCCGAGTATCCGGCGAGCAGTTCCGGTGATTCGGCCATATTCCCCTGATGGTTCGGCGCGAAGCCGAAGGTCCATTTCATATCTTCCAGACTGGCCTTCGATGCGGCCGGCGCATTGTCGACCGTGTAAGTTTGGAACGCGCTCATTGTGTATTTTCTCGATGGTTGCTTATACGATGATCAATCTGCGGCACTACTGCCGAAACTGATCTCACGCCCATACCTTGCGTAACATCGTCGGCGCTCTGGCCAGCGTCGCAATCGCGCTCGACCGCCTGATGCCTTCATATTCGCATAACGAAACATATCTTCTCAGCTACAACAGCCCGTACCCGACATCGATTTGCACATCGGGTTTGTTCGACCGCTGTGTACAAAATCAGCTTCGAAACCAGCAACCAGTTGATCCAGAAATCTGGACTCTGATCGGTTCACCACTGGCCATCAAAAAATCCAGTCCGGTGCGGCCTGCAGACAAATTCGACCGTCTCGAAAAACCCGCAACCAGTTCTTTAGCAAAGAGTGAAGCAGTGATCGAACAAAGGGTGGAGTCGAATAACCGCCCACTTGCGACTACTGGATGCATATTGCGGATAGGTCGACGGTACGGCGATAGATGCTCTTGCCAAACCACGGCACGAACGTGTACTCCACATACGCGTTGCTTCCAATATGTATCCAGTTGTACAGAACCGGTGACACGATGAATTCCTTGAGGACGTCATAAAATGGCAATGGTCCGTCGGCACTCAAAAGGCGATGTTGTCGTCTGAGCGGAACCGCAAGCTTTGCGCTGCTATAACAGTGAGCACTGTCTCTACGAGAGAAGAGTAGGTATTGCCGAAGGGCGAATCTAGTCTACGGCGGGATATGCGCGATGGCGCGTTAGAATTACTTGCCCTATACGCACGTATAACGGGAGAACTCCATGAACGGCAAAGACAGTCTTGGCGAGATGGATTCCGACAGTGATAATTGACATGGACTTCCCCTCTTGTGCTCTTGATGCAGTCTCGAAACTCCATCATGGCACTTCGATGCCGATTTGCGGCTTCCGCCCCATCTTCGGGACGGGGAAAGTCCCTTTCATTGATCAGCGCCGAGATTGTCAGATTTGGGCCTAATCCGCCGGGAAAATGCTTCAGATAATGACGAGAACACCTCTAGTCTGACGTGTTTCGAAGTCTGGCCTGACCTCCGATTGAGGTACGCGTCATCCTGACAAAACACTGCCTATCAAGGAGGGCGGCGTTCGGCCACGAGCGGTCATTGACTCATGCATTCGAGTGGAGATTCGAACGTCGGCTGTGTCAGGTGGACGGACATGCATATGGCTACTGCGCTCTGCGCGCAGTAGGCCAAATCGGGCGGCGGGTGGACAGTGAGTGGACAGTGGCGGCGGTACCGGTGCGTCATCTATATGTGATACGGGCATAGGTACTGCCGCCGCCCCTCTGTAGCGAATGGCCTGAACCGGCGTCCGTCGCGACCGAGTAGACTAGCGTCAATCGTTGCGTTCACAAAGTAATCGCCTGGCCGACATACAGGTGGGCCCGCGCCCATTCAACCGTCGAAATGCAAGATTAGATGCCAGGTTAGGCCACCGGGGGACGAAGGGAGGAGGTCCATGCTCATCGCGAACTGTCAGACGCTTGATCGGATCTCCGCGACAGCGGGCTCGGACCTCTACCGTGCCCGCCGCTTAACGGACGGGATGCCGGTGCTGTTGAAGCTCCCTCCGGAGCCCGCCGATGCAGCCCAATCCGCTCGTTTCAAGCGCGAATATCTGCTTCTTCAATCGTTGAATGTCGCGGGCGTTGCCAAACCGATTACCCTGATCGATGAGCGCGGACGCTTGGCGCTGATCCTTGAAGACTTCGCAGGCGAGTCGCTCGAAGCCGTTCTGGTTCGTGAGCCGCGCATGGACGTGGCTCTTTGCCTTCGTATTGGCCGCCATCTGGCCGATGCGTTGACGGGTATCGATTCCGCGCAGGTCATTCACCGCGATATCCGGCCCGCCAATTTGCTCGTCGCGCCGGAGACTGGCCGGGTTCTGCTGGTGGATTTCGGCCTGGCCACGGCTCGGGAACCTGACACCGCCGTGCCCAAGGACGTCGCCGTGCCCGCAGGCGATTGGGCTTATGTGTCCCCCGAACAAACCGGCCGCATGAATCGTCCGGTGGATTACCGGACCGATTTCTATTCGACGGGCGTGTTGCTCTATCGGATGCTGACCGGCCAGTTGCCGTTCCAGGCGAGAGACCCGCTGGAATGGACGCATTGTCATATCGCTCGCATCCCGGCGCCGCCGAGCGAGATCGCGCACGAGGTGCCGCGACCGGTGTCGGATATCGTGATGAGGCTGTTGGCCAAGCTACCGGAAGACCGCTACCAAAGTGCGCACGGGCTGCTGGCCGATCTCGACCGGTGTCTAGCGCAACAGCAAGCGTTGGGCCGGATCGAGCCGTTCCCGCTCGGCGCGGACGATATTCCGCAGCGCTTCCAGGTCCCGCTCAAACTGTACGGCCGTGGCCCGGAGGTGGAGCGGCTGCTAGGCGCCTTCGAGCGCATGGCGGCCACTGGCCAGGCGGCGCTGGCGACCGTCTCCGGGTATTCGGGCATCGGCAAGTCGTCGCTGGTCGACGCGTTGCGCAAGCCAATTGTCGCGAAGCATGGCTATTTCATCGCCGGCAAGTTCGATCAGTACCAGTGCGATATTCCATATGCCACCCTCACGCACGGGTTTCGCGAACTGGTGCGGCAGCTGCTGGCCGAAAGCGAGGCGCGCGTTGCCGGCTGGCGGCAACAGATCCAGTCCGAGGTCGGGGTTAATGGCCAGCTCGTCGTCGATGTGTTGCCCCAGCTCGAGTTGATCGTCGGGCCGCAACCACCTGTTTCGCCGTTGCCGCCGGTCGAGGCGCAAAGCCGGTTCCGCATGGTGTTTCGGCAATTCGTCAAGGCGTTCACGAGCGAGGAACATCCGCTGGTCCTCTTTCTGGACGATCTGCAGTGGATCGATGCGGCAAGCCTGGCGTTGATCGAGGACCTGCTCACTCACAAGGACACGCGCTATCTGTTGCTGATCGGCGCTTATCGCGATAACGAAGTGAGCGCAGCGCATCCGCTGATGACCAGCCTCGATACGATCCACCAAAGTGGCACGCCGGTGGTGGACCTTCGGCTCGCGCCGCTGTCGCTCGCGCATCTGAACCAACTGGTCGCCGACACGATCCATGCGCCCCCCGTCGTCTGCGAGCCGCTTTCGCGGCTGGTCTGTGAGCGCACCGAGGGCAACCCGCTCTTCTTTATCCAGTTCCTGGATGCACTGCACAAGGAGGCATTGCTCCAGCACGATGCGCAACACCGGGCCTGGCAGTGGGACCTTAATCAGATAAAGGCGAAGGATTTCGCGGACAACGTCGTCGATCTGCTGTTGGAAAGGTTACGTCGATTGCCAGCCCGCGCGCAAGAAGCGCTGCAGTTGGCCGCTTGCCTAGGGAACACGTTTGAGCTGCACCACCTTGCGCTGGTTAGCGGGCATCCGGGAGGCCAAGCACGGGAGTGCCTGAGCGAGGCCGAGGTCGACCAAGGCCTCACTGCGGCGGTGCGAGAAAGCTTGATCGTGCGCACCGGCGGCAGCGCCAAGTTCCTGCACGACCGGATCCAGCAGGCTGCTTATTCCTTGATTCCCGAAGCGGACCGGGCCGAAGGTCACCTGCGCATCGGCCGCGTGCTGTTGGCGAACATGACGACAGACGAACTGGCCAAGCATGTGTTCGATGTCGCGAACCAGTTCAATCGAGGCGCTGCAGGGCTGGCAGACCGGGACGAAAAGGCACGGGTGGCGGCGATCGACCTGTGTGCCGGGCGCCGGGCTAAGGCCTCGGCGGCCTATGCGTCCGCGCGCCTGTACTTGGCCGCCGGTATGGCGCTGCTCGACGAGACCTATTGGACCAGCCACTGCGAGTTGATGTTCAGCCTGGGGCTCGAATGCGCGGAATGCGAATTTCTGACCGGTGAACTCGACCGATCGGAGGTACTGCTTGCGGGGCTACTGCTGCGGGAGGCGTCGAAGGTCGGCGTGGCCGCCGTCTATGAGCTGAAGGTCCTGCTCCATATCGTGAAGTCGGAGAACGTGCAAGCCATCGACAGCGCGCTAGCGTGCCTGAAGCTGTTCGGTATCGACATTCCGGCGCGCCCGAGCTGGGAACAGGTTCAGGCCGAATACGAGACAGTCTGGCGCAACCTGGAAGGCCGCACGATCGAGGACCTGATCGACCTGCCGCTGATGCAGGACCCGGAATTGCAGGCCGCCACGCGCCTATTGTGCGTTCTTTCGAACTCAGCCTACGTTACCGATCGCAATCTCTTTTGTTTGGAACTGTGCCGCACCCTGAATCTCAGCATGCAACACGGGGTGAGCGGCGCTTCCGCGCACGCCTGTGGCTACCTCGGGTTCAGCCTCGGACCGGCTTTTCAACGTTACCCCGATGGTTTTCGTCTCGCCAAGCTAGGATGCGACCTGGTCGAAAAGCACGGCTTCCTCGCGTATCGAGCGAAGGTTCAGGATGCCGCGGCGATCGCCGCCTTCTGGACGCATCCGTTGGCGACCGCGATCGATTATGTCCGGGCGTCCGTTCGCACCTCGACTGGGATGGGAGACCTGACCTACGCGTGCTACGGCCTGCTCCATATCGTCATGCTCCTTCTCCTGCGCAACGATCCGCTCGATGCGGTGTGGCGCGAGTCGGAGATCGCCCGGGACTTCGTGCACAAAAGCAAGTTCTGCGATATTGAGGACGTCATCATCCCCCAGCAGCGCTTCATTGCGGCCATGCAGGGCCGCACTGCGGCCTTGTCCAGTTTCAACGACGCACAGTTCGACGAAGCCACGTTCGAAGCGCAGCTATTGGCGGGCAAGCGGATGCCCACGGCGGTCTGCTGGTACTGGATCGTGAAGGCGAAGTCGCGGTTCTTGTCGGGAGACTACGCTGAGGCGCTCGCGGCAGCCGACCAGGCGAATGCGCTGCTCTGGTCCTCGACCGCCCATTTCCCTCTGCTCGACTATTACTACTACACCGCGCTTACTGTGGCAGCGCTGTACCAGAACGCCTGTGCCGACGAGCGCAATGGTTGGCGCGAACGGCTGGCAGTGCACCAGGCGCAACTGCGCGAGTGGGCCGACAATTATCCACCGACGTTCGCCGACAAGCACGCACTGGTGTCGGCCGAGATCGCCCGCGTAGAGGGGCGAGACGCCGATGCCATGCACCTGTACGACGAGGCCATTCGAGCGGCCTGCGAGAACGGCTTCGTCCAGAACGAAGGCATCGCGCATGAGCTTGCGGCCGGATTTTATGCTGCGCGCGGGGCGACGACCTCCGCCCGCGCCCACTTTGACGAAGCGCGCAGCTGCTTTGCACGCTGGGGCGCGCACGCCAAGGTCAGTCAACTCGACGCACGCATACCGCAACGGCGCGAAGCGTCGGCTTTACGATCAGCCGCCTCGCCCGGCGATGTGACTCAACTGGATTTGATGTCGGTCGCCAAGGCCTCGCAGGCCATCTCGGGCCAAATCGTGCTGGAAGACCTGATCGATACACTGATGCAGATCGTGCTCGAAAACGCCGGCGCGCAGACCGGCCAGTTGCTGCTCGCGCGCAACGAAAGCCTGATCCTCGCGGCCGAAGCGAGCACGGAACAGCAGACGATTCACGTGCAGCGGCACCTGAACCAGGCACCGCCCGCCTTCGCACCGCCGGGATCAGCAATGCTCCAACCGGCGATGCCGAGTTCCATCGTCTACTACGTCCGCCGCTGCCAGGAACGGGTGCTGCTGGACGATGCGACGCGATCGAATCCGTTTTCGGCGGACGACTACCTGGCCCGTCGACAGCCGAAATCGGTGTTGTGCCTGCCGCTTATGCGGCGCTCCGACTTGATCGGCGTGTTGTATCTGGAAAACAACCTGGCCACACATGCGTTCACGCCTGAACGCGTAACTGTCCTGGAACTGCTGGCCTCGCAGGCCGCGATCACGCTTGAGAACGCGCTCTTGTACCGCGATCTGGCAGAACGCGAAGCCAGGATCCGGCGCCTCGTCGACGCCAACATTGTCGGGATCTTTATCTGGGGCCTGGCAGGTCAAATCCTCGAGGCCAATGACGCGTTTCTCCGTATCGTGGGATACGGCAGGGAGGAACTCGTGTCGGGGCGTCTGAGATGGACGGACCTGACGCCGCCGGAGTGGCTCGATCGCACTAAACAACGGTCGGTGCCACAGCTCAAACTTACGGGGACGCTACAGCCCTACGAGAAGGAGTTCTTCAGAAAGGACGGCAGTCGCGTATCGGTGCTGCTCGGCGCGGCGATCTTCGAAGAAGGTGCGAGCGAAGGTGTCGCTTTCGTGCTTGATTTGACTGAACGCAAGATGGCCGAGGCGGAGCTTGCAACGCGGCGGGGCGAGGCGAAGCGAGCGAAGGAGCAGTTGCTGGCGTTGCAGACGGAACTCGCTCATGCCACTCGCGTGACAATTCTTGGGGAACTGAGTGCATCCATCGCCCACGAAGTAGGCCAGCCGCTCGGCGCGATCGTGACCACCGGCGAAGCCTGCCTGCGATGGCTCGGCCACAGGACGCCACAGCCCGAGGAGGTGCGGGCCTGCGTGGAGCACATGATCGCCGAAGGTAGGCGCGCGAGCGAAATCGTCCGGCGTATCCGCTCGCTCATCAAAGGGGCCACCCCGCAGAAGACGCAACTGGAGCTCAACGATGTGGTCAACGACGTTGTGTCCCTGGTTCAGCGCGAGGTTCTCAATCATCGCGTTTCGTTGCGCCTCAAGCTCGCCTCCGACCTGCCTCCGCTGCTCGGCGATCGGGTCCAGCTTCAGCAAGTGATCATCAATCTGGTCATAAACGGTATCCAGGCCATGGCCGACATCGGTGACGAGCCACGTGAATTACTGATCGCGTCCCGTCGGCATAAGGAGGGGTATGTGGTCGTCGCTGTACAGGACTCTGGCACGGGCATCGATCCGGAAAACGCAAATCGGCTGTTCGACGCTTTCTTCACCACGAAGCCCGACGGAATGGGTATGGGATTGTCGATCTGCCGTTCAATTATCGAAGCTCATGGAGGCCGATTGTGGGCATCCAATAATGCCGGGCGCGGTGCCGTCTTCCAATTCAGCCTGCCTCCTATTGGCGAAAGCGCGTCGTGACGGGTGCGCAGCGCAGGGCATAATCGGCCATTCGCCTCGTAGCTTAAGGGGCGGTACGCGGATGATATTGTTGTCGGCTTCGAGCACGACGCTGACGCGCGGCGCTTCTGGGAGGCGATGCGGTTGAGGTTGGAGGAGTTCTCGCTTGCGCTTCATCCGGACAAGACCCAGCTGCTGGAATTCGGCCGCTATGCAGCGGTTATTCGAAAGCGGTACGGTCTTGGTAAGCCGGAGACCTTTACGTTCTTGGGCTTCATATTCATCTGCGGGAAGTCTCGTCGAGGTGCTCTCCAGCTTCAGCGGGAAACCCGCGGCGATCGCATGCGAACGAAGCTTAGGGACATCAAGGAGCAGTTGAGAAAGCGCATGCATGTGTCGATCCCGGAACAAGGGAAATGGCTCAGGCAGGTGGTCCCGGATAATTTGCGTATCAGGCGGTACCCACGATTTCGCGGGCACTTGAACCGGCTCGCAGATGCCTGGCTCCCCAAACCTCGAATCCTTCATCCGTGGCCCGATCAGCGTTTCGCCGTCAAACACCCGAGGTAGGAGCCCGGTGCCCGAATCGGGCACGCCGGGATCTGTGCGGGGGTGTCCAGTAATGGACATTCCTACCGCGATAATCTTCCGTATCTGAGGAACAACACGCACACCCCGGTCAATTACGGAGCTCGGCATCGCAAGGGCCTGCCGATCACCAGCAGCATCGCCGAGTCCGCGGTGAACCAGTTCGTCAGCCACCGCATGGCCAAGAAGCGACAGATGCGCTGGACTGGCGAAGGGGCGCACTGCATGGCGCAGGTCAGAGTCGCGGTTTTGAACGGGGAATTCTCGCCCCGCCGCATCTCGGCGCTCGAGATGGCCGCCTCGCGTTACGGCAAACGCATCGGGGCAACATCGCCAGGGCGGCACCGACCAACGAACAGACCAGACCATGCAAACCTGCCGCAAGCCATGGCAGCCTGACGAAATCGACCTCCCCAACTTTTGCAGGCTCGCTTTTTAACTCGCGCGAACAGTCTACAGAAGCGCTCCCGTACGATGGCGCTCAGCGCTGACGGCCGTTGGGCAGACAGGGCTCGATACCAAGCAATTCGGCCTTGCGGACGAGGTCCGGCATCGAGCGCGAGTTCATTTTACGCATGACCTGTCCACGGTGGACCTTGACCGTGATTTCGCTCAAGTTCATCTCAGAGGCAATCTGCTTGTTCAGCAGACCGGAGAGCACAAAGCCCATCACCTCTTTCTCGCGCGGTGAAAGGGACTGGTACGAAGCGCGCGGACCGGCTAACGCGGCTTCTGCCGCGAGCCGCTCGCCATCGCGCGCCAAGGCCCGAGCAACTGCGTCGAGCATGTCCTGGTCTTTGAACGGCTTCGCAAAGAAGTCCAGCGCGCCGGCCTTCATTGCGTTCACCCCCATTTCGATGTCTCCATGACCGGTCATGAATACGACGGGAATACGCATGCCGCTATTGACGATTTCCTGGTGAAAAGCCATGCCACTTTTCCCGCGGAGTCGCACGTCCAGGATGAGACAGCTCGGTCCCGCGGAGTGAGGAAACCGGAGAAATTCGTCCGGGGACTCGAACGTTTCGACGCGCAAGCCCACGGAGCGCATAAGCAAGTCAAGGGCCCGCCGGATTCCCTGGTCGTCATCGACGACGTAGATGACGGAGCCGTCGGTTGCTTCGGGTTCATCCGTCATGCGGGTCGGTCTAGCAATCATCTGGACACCTCGCGAAGCCGGATTCCGGTCGGAGCCCGCTGGCATTCAACTATTTTACGCCCCGCTGGTGCGGACGTCACTGCATCCAAAACAGCTTGCGGCAAGGGTTGGTTGCCTGACGCGAATCCACCGAACTCGCCCAGAATCGGTCGATCGACTTCCGAACGATTGTCGCCCCTGATGGTGTTTTGTTTTACGCTCATGAACTTGCCAATCCTCTTCCAGGAAACGCGGATGGAAATGGAGTGGGCGTCGCACCAGCGTGCGGATGATCGCGATTGATTTCAGATTGCGAGCGCGCAGCCATTGATTCGATCATTCTTCAGCAACACCGTACCCCGGCCGGCTGTTGCTTGCAGCACCGGAGCCCCCTCGTCGCCGCCAACCCGTACCCCAAAGTGATCACTTCGTGAACCGCAACGATTTCACAACCAGTTTTCTCGGGTGCCAATGAGGCGCAGAAGATGACACCCATAGCTGTGCCGGTTTGAGAGCATGGCCGGGACGCATCCGGATCAACGCTACGCTCGTGAACCGCTTATACATTCGTATCGTTTCCGTGCGGCGGCTTGCGAGCTACGATTGATTTGAGTCGCATGCTACACAGTTCCGTATGGCATGCTCCGCATCCAGTGTGTCGAGGCCCGTCGATTGTGTCTTCTCAAATCATTTCCATCGTTGATGACGATGAGGGTACCCGGTTTGCGACCGCGAGCCTGGTTCGTTCGTTAGGGTGGCAGGCACGAGTGTTTGCATCGGCGGAAGCATTTTTGGGCTCAGGGTTAATCGGCAAGACATCATGCCTGATTTCGGATATACGGATGCCAGGCTTGTCCGGAATTGAAATGCACGACCGCCTTCTCGCCCTTGGGTACGCAATTCCGACCATTTTCACCACGGCATTCCCGACTGCTGACCTTGAGGCCAAAATCCAGGCCAAAGGGGCACTCACACTTCTCGAGAAGCCCGGAGACGCCGCCACTGTCGAGCGATTGCTCAATCTCGCGCTGGGTCGGCCATAGCGCGTTGTCTGCTCGTCAGAAGACTGCCGTCGTGCTGGGCCGCGCAATACTGACCGTCGAAACTTCAGTTCCCCCGGCGTGGTTCATAGCGGCGTTACACGTGCGTGGATTGAGGGAAAACGGGAGATGATATGGCCCCTTTTTAAAAGTGCCATGTCACCATGAATCTGCCGACTCTACCGCTCACTGCCCTTCCGCACCGGTTGTCGCGTGGCTTTTGTCGGGTAGCCGCCGTGCATTACTGCGCAGCGGCCCCCTCAGAACCGTGCATGCACCTTTTAATGCACACGGCTCAAGCCTTTCAAAGCCCCCGTTTGGGAGCCGGTTTCATCACTGTTAAACCACGGCTGTGGATCTGTCGGTGGCAATCAGGATGGACCATGACGAGGTTTGACCACGCATCCGATCCGCCGTCCACGCGGCGGACGATATGATGCACGTGCCATCCGGTCACCGCTGTGATTCGCTGCTGACATACGATGCAAGCCCGGTCCTGATCGAGCCAAAGGCGGATCAGTTTTCCTCGACCCGACAGGGCGTTCGCCATTTTCAAACCGTAACGGTCTTCGAAGTAGCTCTCCCATGCCGGGTCGAAAGGGTTGGCATTGCCACGGACCTGCGTGTGTCGCCGAACTGGGACGTCGGACGCTTTGCGTAGTTTCAATCGTCTTGGCTTTCCCTCTGCTGTTAGTTCACCTGTATCAGCAGCAAATACCCAATGCCGCGTTGCCTCGCAGTGAAAGTATCGTGCTCTGATCCATCGTGCGCCCTTACACGGATGCCGCCTGCAGCACCACCGCCACAACGCCTGCCAGATGGCAGTATCGACTGCACTGTAGACTTTTTTCGAAACGACGTGTCTGTGGTAGTTCGCCCAGCCATCAATGATCGGATTAAGCAGGCCGATCAAACTGGCCTGTTTGGCCGATGCGTTGCCCTTGATGACGGTACGCACTTTTGTCAGAAACGTTTGAACATTCTTTTTTGATGGCTTGATGAGTAACTTGCCGTTTTGATATTTTCGAATGTTCTGCCCGAGGAAGTCGAACCCTTGCGAGATGTGCGTGATTCTGGTCTTTTCCGGGGAGAGCGTCAGTCCGCGTTCCATCAGAAAGGCCTCGACCAGCGGTTTCACCTCGTTTTCCAGCAACTCTCTCGAGTAACCGGTGATCACAAAGTCATCGGCATAGCGCACCAGACCGACTTTGGGGCGAATCCATTTGCCATCAACCCGGCGGCAGACGAATCGCTCTGCTAATCGGTGTTGCAGGCCATCGAGCGCCCAATTCGAAATCGCTGGTGAAATGATGCCGCCTTGTGGGGTCCCTGCATTTGTGGGGAAGAGCTGCCGATCTTCGATGTATCCCGCCTTCAACCACTTCTGCAAGATCACCGTATCCGTGGGGACGTTGGTGACCAACCAGGAATGGGAGATCTCGTCGAAACATGCCCGAATATCGCCTTCTAAAATCCATTGCGACGATGTCTTCTTCGCGAGCGCCGTGAAGCATTGCTCGATAGCGTCCGCTGTCGAGCGGTCCCGGCGAAATCCATACGAATGCGAGTCAGCGCACGTTTCCGACACGGGTTCAAGGGCAAGCAGGTGTAACGCCTGCATCGCTCTATCGACCATGCAGGGGATACCGAGCGCTCTCATCTTGCCATTGCTTTTTGGTATATAAATTCTCCGCAATGGTCGTGGTGCATACCCATGCCGAGATAATTTCTTGACGGCACGATATTTGGCATCGGGTGTGGACCACGTTACCTTGTCCACACCGGGCGTCTTCTTGCCGTGATTCTCAGTCACCCGTCTGACGGCGAGTGCTTTGCCGGCAAATGAGTGGGTCAGCAGCCATTGCAAGGCTTTCACCTTGTTCCAGCGGCCTTCCTTTGTCGCCTTGAAGATCCGCGTTTGCAGCCTTCTGACTTCGCGGTAGCACGTTGCCCAATGAATATCGTGCCAGTGCCCCG
>NZ_MTHB01000101.1 GCF_002220365.1 Caballeronia sordidicola
CAAGGAGCGTCTGCCGGGCGTCGTGCGCGGCATGCTCGACGGTCGCAGCAATGCCTATGTCGAGGCGATGAATGGCATGCTCCAACAAACCAAGCGGGCCGCGCGCGGATTTCGAACCGTGAAGAACTTCGTGGCCATCGCCTACCTCCGCATGTCCAGGCTAAAACATTTGCCGCAAAACCCTTTGCGTCCCGCCGCCTCGCGTGATCAAGGGATTAAACGCTATCGCGCCAGCCGTCAAGTTCCACTCAAAACGGCATAGAGCCATCTGCATTGCGCCATCGCCGACAATCGCAACGACAGGCCGTTCGGGAAAAGCGAATTTTGCGGCGATCGCGTACGGCACTGCGGCGCCCATGGAGGCGAGCCCTCCCGACAGTGAGCACATCATGCCTCGCTGAACCTTAAGGTCACGCGCATACCAGTTAGCGCAGGAGCCAGAATCGCTCGTCACTATCGCGTTTGCCGGAATCCGCGGCGAGAGTTCCCAAACGGTACGTTGAGGATTAACGCCGGTATCTGCTTTCTCCAAGGCCCGTTTTTCTAACGTCTTCCACCATTTCTTCGTCCACCCCTCAATTTTTTCACGCCACGCCTGGTCCGGCTTCGCATCAAGCATTGAAAGGAGCGCGCGCAATGTCTGTGCGCTATCACCAACGAGATTCACTTCCATCGGGTAACGCAAGCTCAGCATGTCAGCCTTGATGTCAATTTGTACGCCCCGCGCCGCTCCTTCTTTTGGCAAGAATTCCGAATAGGGGAAACCCGAGCCAATCATCAGCAAGGTGTCGCATTCGGTCATGAGGTCGTAGCTCGGTTTCGTTCCGAGCAGGCCGATGCTCCCAGTCACCCACGGAAGATCGTCCGGTAATACCGCCTTGCCGAGCAGGGCTTTTGCGACCCCCGCACCAAGCTTATTCGCAATGGCGATAACTTCATCGGTTGCATGAAGGGCGCCCGCGCCCACCAAAATTGCGACCTTCTTCCCTGCATTAAGGACAGCCGCTGCGCGTTGCAAATCTTCTTCGTAGGGGACTACCTTCGGGGGGGTGTACCCGACTCCCGAATGAAGCGTGCCGTGTTTGCGTCCGGGCGCCTCATAGTCGAGATCCTGCAAGTCATTGGGCAGAATGATTGCTGTGACCTTGCGTTCTGCCATCGCTATGCGAACAGCCCGGTCGACTAGGTGACGGACCTGCGCAGGCACGCTCGCCTGTTGAACAAACGCGCCGGCCACGTCTTTGAACAGGGAGACTAGATCGAGTTCCTGCTGAAAGTGCCCGCCAAGAGCCGCCCGGGCTTGCTGACCTGTAATGGCAAGCACAGGCATATGGTCCATGCGCGCATCGTAAAGGCCCGTCACAAGATGGGATGCGCCCGGCCCCGACGTTGCCAAGCAAACACCGAGTTCGCCGGTAAACTTGGCATGAGCGCTAGCCATGAATGCTGCCATTTCTTCGTGGCGGACCTGCACGAATTCGATGCGGGAATGCGAACGATTGAGTGCGCCGAGTAGACCATTGATGCCGTCGCCGGGATAGCCATATATGCGCCGTATTCCCCATGCATGCAGGCGTTCAACGAAAAAATCAGAGACGGTCTGCTTCATCATGTTCCTCGGCTTTGTTGATCATGAGTATGTACAACTCGCTTAACTCAAGCTTTCGTTTCGCTAGCGACACGGTTAGTAACCCGTAACTAGCGAGGCTGTATTGACGTGACGGCAATATCTGTTCCTGGAACTTGGCGACCCTCAGAGCATTTTGACCTTCTTTCTATAGTGCTTCGCGCATAGCAAAGGTAAGCGGCTCGGCTGGGCCGTGTCCTCACGCGCGCGCGAGTGAGGCATGATGGCGATGGCGTGTTGGAGTCCGTATAGATCAAGGGAGATCGTGTCCACGATCGGCGATCATGGGGACGATCCATCCAAATCTATCCAGATCTACCGGATTGAGATTGTGGCGGGGTGAGGGGTTTTAGTTTGTCAGCCACATTCCAAGGCAGCAATTCGTCGATGCGAGAGATCTTGTGATCAGCGATGTGGGTCAGGATGTATTCTAGGTAGGCACGCGGGTTGATTCCGTTGAGCTTGCACGTCCCGATCAAGCTATACATCGCGGCGGCCCGCTCGCCCCCGCTGTCGGAGCCGACGAACAGATAATTTTTGC
>NZ_MTHB01000266.1 GCF_002220365.1 Caballeronia sordidicola
CTAGCAGCGTGTCGGAGTTGAACAGGAAAAGTGCCACCCAATGGTCGACGTGCTTAAAAAACAGCAGGAGAGGTGAAATTTTGACGGGTTTCCCCGTTATTTCCTTAGTTATCCAAATTCTTGATGTAATTTGGCCATGCGCTTCACATTCCAGGCCAGGCAAACCAGACTCCATTCGCCATTGACCTTTTTCAGACCGCGCAAAGAGAACTGCCGAAAGCCCATCACCGACTTGATGATGCCGAAGACGGGTTCGACCGTCTGCTTGCGCAAGGCATACAGGGCACGCCCGGCCTTTGTCTTCAGGCGATGCGCCATGCTTTGCATCGGGGTGGCCGTGTCGGGCAACGGTCCCGGCTCGCTGTGGCGCTCCCGCCAACCCGGATGGTGTTCGTCCCGAGCCAGCGCGATCAGGGGCTCGACCCGGGCTGCCTCACAGGCCTGGAGATTTTTCTCGCTGGAGAAGCCGGTGTCAGCAATCAGGCACTCGACTGCGCCCAGCATCTGCTGCGCCCTGAGTGTCTCCAGCATCGGGCTAACCTGTTCCTTGTCGTTGGGCGCCTGCGTTACCCGCGTCGCCACCACCAGCATCGTAGCGGCATCCACTGCCGCCTGGGCGTTGTACGCTTGCTCGAAGCCACCACCAGCCACTGGCATGATGCGGGATTCTTCGTCGGTGAGATTGATCTGGTCGCTATCCTTCGGCCCGGGTTCCGGTGCCTGGGGCAGCTTGCCCGCCGGCTTCTTGCCGCTGTCCTTCTCCTTGGCCGCGCGACGGGCCATCTTCTCGTCGTGCTCCGCCTTCTCCCGCTGATAGCGTTCTTCAGCCCGCGCGGCAATCTTAAGCTTGGCGGCGGCCATCACCGCCAGCCGATCTTCCCGCCGCTTGATCTCCTCCGGCAGACTGACCCCGTCCGGAATATCGGCCTGATCCGCCTGCTCGGCCAGGGCCAACAGTTCCTGAACTTCGGCTTTGAGCTGGACCTCCAGCTTCTCAATGTGCCCGTGCGAGAGTGCACTGTGGCGCGAGGCGTTGGCATGAAGCTTGGTGCCGTCAAGACAGAGCGTGCCTAGCTTGAGCAGTTTCATTTCCTGGGCCAGTTCCAGCACCTGCACAAACAAGCCTTCCAGTTCGCCGAGAAAGCGCCGGCGGAAGGTGGCCAGCGTGTCATGGTCAGGATGGCTGCCGGCGGCGATATAGCGAAAGGCAACCGAATCATAGGTCGCTCGTTCAAGCCTGCGGCTGGAGAACACGCCCGTGGCATAGCCATACACCAGGATCGCCAGCAGGGTGGCCGGATGATGCGCCTTCGAGCCTCGTCCCGCGTACTGACGGGTCAGGTTCGACAGATCCAGTTGATCGACCACCTCGACCACGAACCGCGCCAGGTGACCTTCGTTCAACCAGTCGTCCAGTGACGGGGGCAGCAGATAGTCGGTGTTGCGGTCGGTGACGATGAAGTGAGACATGACAAAACTCGCTTAGTTATACGAATATAATTTTCTCATATTTCATGCTGGAATGCCCGAGAAAGCCCGACAGGCTGCTAG
>NZ_MTHB01000270.1 GCF_002220365.1 Caballeronia sordidicola
TCGAATCCGCACTCAGAAATCGCTAAGTCGCGCGAGGTATAGAGCGCGGCTACCTTACTGAGGAGGAGCGGCTCGCCTCTGGCTAGGTCCAGGCTAAACTCTTGGCCTATGTATCCCGGCTCGATAATCGCACGCCGTGGCAGGTCCAAGATCTTGCTGTTCACGAGTGCGTGAGTGCGTGCTGCTATCGTCACGTTCAGATGCGACTGACTGGTGCGCACGTTCATCATGACGCAATCTTTCCCGGCGACTTGGCCGTCCAACGGCTCGATATGTTTGTTGTTGAACTTTCGATATAGCTTGGCACCGCCGTTGACGATGCGTGCGTCGATGGCCGAACGCACGGTGATCAGCGTGGACCAGTTGTCGGCGATCAACGTAAGCTCCAGCGCGCCTAGATGCCTATTCCTCATTGAGATGAAACGGCGCTCGTTAAGGGTGCTCCTCCGCCCTTCGCCGTGCTCAAACGAGATCCGCCGAAATAGCAT
This sequence comes from Caballeronia sordidicola, assembly GCF_002220365.1. Classification (GTDB taxonomy): domain Bacteria; phylum Pseudomonadota; class Gammaproteobacteria; order Burkholderiales; family Burkholderiaceae; genus Caballeronia; species Caballeronia sordidicola_C. The sequence continues at coordinate 489 of NZ_MTHB01000270.1, forward strand.
ACCGCGACGAAGGTCAAGCTCCTGGCGCAAAGACAAGAGCTTCACGTTTCGAATATCGAACCAGTCTTCGGCGCCGATGCGAAATTTGAGTTCAAGCCAGTTGGGAAGGTTCACCAAGTCTTCGTTCTCGACCACCCTTCCGGAGATTTCGGTGCGCAAGCGGTTATAGCCGCAGGCGAGGTAGGTCCCCGGATAATGCACGTCGTCAGCAACGGTCCAAGGCGCCGCCGCACGAGTCGCGAAATACCCATTCCCCAACGTACACAACGTTTCGCGAACGCCTTCGTGGGCTGGCTCGAACCCTGTGAACGCCAATGACCATTCTGGCGGAGGTTCTGCCGTCGCCTGAACCTGTGATAAGTCAGTGACGACGACATCGGCGCCGGCGTCGCGCAGTTCTTGTGCGCGTCCACCGCGATCTACGCCGATGACGCAGCCAAATCGACGTCCATGACCAGCCTCGATTCCCACGATCGAGCGAGTCACGACGACCACTCGCGAAGGGTGCGTACCGAGGCGTCGCACCGCCTCCCACCACGCGTCCGATTCTGGCTTGCCACTTGGCCCGGTACCATCAACATCCAAACAATCCATCTGAACATCGAACAACTGCGTGATACCCGCTGCTTCGAGCACCGCCGTGCAGTTGTCGGCGGACGATACGACCGCTGTTTTGATGTTAAGCGTGCGGAGCTTTCGCACCAACTGGACCGATGCGTCGTAAGAGGTCGACACCGCGTTCTTTCAAGTGCTGAAGGAAGTATCGGCCTTCCAACTTGCCGAAAGCGTTTTGACTTAGCACTTCGGGCCCGTCATCGGGCGTACCGATCGGCAACTGGATACCACGTGATTTGAGAAACGCTCTCACACCGGCACAGCGCGAATTGCAGTCCAGATAGCGAGCGTAGTCGGCGTCAATGTCAAACGGGACGGACGGCTTACCAGCCAGCACATCGTGCTGCTGAAAATAATTGTCAAACAGCTGCTTCCACGCGCCAGCATGCCCGTTCGCAGTCTTTGCCAGCACGTCGTCCAAGTCGAATAAGACCGCGTCATAGTCTCGCGGCGATAGCGTCACGACCGGATAGGAAATCATGTACGAGCCCAATCACACATTCTGTCTACGACCACGGCATCCTCACCGGAGTGGCGAACCGCTGACAAAGCGCATTGCCATAGGCCCGTCGAAACATACAAACGAACGCTCAACGGCACCTCAGCGAAGGTGTCGAGCCATTGTCGATTCAAACGACCACGCCGACAACTCGCTCCATGAGCCCGAGTGCTCCACTTCGTTCATAGGGGGACTTAGGAAACGTCTTGTCGCGGCAAAGACGTATCGCCTTTCGCCCAATATCCGTCCTTGCCATGAAACGTATGAAGCGCCGCTTCATAGGTGCGGCTCAGTGGCACCGAATCGTCGTAGTCCGGGCAGCTCCTGATGGACCCGCGCGTTAGCCCTGTGGAAATGGTAGACCCGAGCCAATCTACGGAGCCAACCCACTGAGTTGCCAAAAGTACCGTCTTGCCTCCGGGCCACCAGTTTCGCGTATCGACTGTCAGGTAACGAATGACCCATGCCACGTCGTCGAAGATGAAACCCGAGACGTGCCCTATGCTTCCGTCGCGCGCTTCAATGTGGTAACCCGTCACAGCGTCTGTACTTCGCAAGTGCACGTCCACTGGCGGTGCTCCATCCACCGCTAGCTCAATAGGCTCAAACGCTTCCGATTCAATACCTGGCGCGACCTGCATCGGACCGAGCACAGGGAAACCGCCTATTCCCCATGAGTCTCGGCCGCCCCAGTACATCGGATAGCCGTAGTAACGGAGATACTTCACCTCGTGCTGACGAGACACTGGCTGTTGCGTGTTGATACTCGGGCTGTCCCTTACCTGGTCGCGAGTTAAATCCACGGACACGGCGCCCGCTCCCGGGTCGGTGTGTTTGACGGAATACGGTGAAATCAGGACCTGACGTTCATTGAGCCAGTTTCCAGTATCTATCACAAGGTAACGGACGCCCCACGCCTCGTCATCGAAATAGACTTCGTCAACGCTTCCTAATAGCCCATCGAGCGCAGCGACCGCGCTGCCCTTAAGAGTTTGTATACTTCTCAACATTTTCG
>NZ_MTHB01000109.1 GCF_002220365.1 Caballeronia sordidicola
GGTCGACGCCGCCATTCGCGGCGCGTCCTCAGCCAAGCCGATCCCGGACGCACCGGAGTTGGTCACGTTCGTGCCGTTCGATCCGGCCTTGAAGCGCTCCGAGGCCACGCTGCGCGCGCCGAACGGTGCGCTGCTGCACGTTGTAAAGGGAGCCTTTGCGACAATCTCTTCGTTGACACCATCTTGTGCGGCGGCGGCAACTGAAGAGGAGAAACTTGAGGCTAAGGGATTGAGGGTCCTAGCCGTGGCCTCGGGGCCACCCGGCGCCCTCGTTATGGCCGGCGTGATCGGGCTCAGCGACCCGCCGCGCGATGACTCCGCTGCGCTGATCACTCAGCTCGGCGGGCTCGGTGTGAGAACAGTCATGGTGACGGGCGACGCTCGCAAGACTGCCGAAACCGTCGCGGCCCTGGTCGGCATTACCGGAAAAACCTGGGCCACCACGCCTTTGCCCGGAGACATCGACGCAGAGTCGTATTCGATCTACGCAGGCGTCCTGCCCGAGGACAAATACCAGCTCGTCAAGGTGCTGCAGAAGCATGGTCATATTGTCGGCATGTGCGGCGACGGAGCGAACGACGCACCGGCGCTGCGCCAGGCGCAAATGGGCATCGCGGTGCTGAGCGCCACCGACGTGGCGAAATCGGCTGCAGGCGTCGTGCTGACCGAAGCGGGTCTGGGCGGCATCGTCGCTCTGGTCGAGGAAGGCCGCATCACCTTTCAGCGCATCCTGACCTATACGTTGCGCTCGATCATCCACAAGATCGTGCAAGTTCTGTTTCTCGCGGCCGGCCTGCTCATGACCGGGCACGCGATACTGACGCCCGCACTCATGGTGCTCATGATGGTGACGGGCGACTTTCTCGCCATGTCCTCATCCACCGATAACGTGCGTCCCTCGCCGCGCCCGAACATCTGGCACATACGCAACCTGACGCTGGCGGGTATTGCAATGGGCATGATCGATTTGCTCTTCTGCATAGGAACCCTCGCGACTGGCAAGTTCGTACTTGGTCTCGATACAGACGCCCTGCGGACCGTTGCCGTCATCACGCTGGTGTTCAGTGGACAGGCTGTCTTTTACGTCGCACGGGAACGGCAGCGTATGTGGAGTTCCGTTCCCGGACGATGGCTGATCGCGTCCTCGGTCGCGGACGTGGCGATCATTACGGTGCTTGCGTCCAGTGGACTGCTGATGACAGCGCTGCCGCTGCAGCTCATAGCAGGCATTTTGTGCGCCGCTGTCGTGCTGGCCGTCGTGCTCGATAGCGCAAAGCTCCTGCTCTTTCGCCGCCTCGCTGTTACTTGAACAGGGACAGGTCCATCATCTCGTTCATTGCCTTGCGGCTAATCAGCGAACGCGTCTTTCGCGACACAACGCAACCAAGGCACTCAGCTGACTAAGGTCGGCCGGCTTGATCAGGTGGTGGTCGAAACCCGCTTGCGTGGCTCGCTGAAGATGCTCCTCCTCGCCGTACCCGCTATGCGCAATCAGCATGGTGTCGTGTTGACCCGGCATTGAACGTATGCGGCGAGCGACCTCGTAACCATCCATCTCAGGCAAGCCGATGTCGAGCAACACCACCTCAGGTTTGAATTGTTCGACACAAACAAGCGCGGACGGACCGTCGCGCGCGGTCTCCACCTCGTGTCCGTCGATCCTTAACAAAGCAGCGCTGCTCTCCAGCGCATCAAGGTTGTCGTCAACCACAAGAATGCGCATGGCGCCGAGCGGCGGTGCGCAATGAAGCGCGACATGCACCGGCGCTTCCGCCACCGTGCCGTGCGGCATCGCGGGCAAGCGCACGACGAACTTGCTGCCCCGGTTGGGGCCTTCGCTGTACGCGCGCACGTCGCCGCCATGCAATACGACCAGGCGATGCACCAGCGCGAGACCAAGGCCTAGACCCGCAGCCTTGCGATCCAGCGAGCGTTCCGCCTGCACAAAGATATCGAAGATCGTCGGAATGAGTTCGGCCGTCATGCCAATGCCGCTGTCGACCACGGTCAGGATCGCGTCGTCGAGATAGCGCTCAACCGAAACCCGGATATGACCGCCGTGCGGCGTGTATTTGATCGCGTTGCCCAACAGATTGGTCACGACCTGTTCGATCCGCATCGCGTCGCCGTTGATGGGCAGCACGCCGGTTGGAAAAGCGAGCGTGATTTCATGCGCATAAGCCTCGAATTCCGGACGCATGGCCTCGATCGCCCGACGCACCGTCTCGACGAGATCAATCGACTCGGTTTTCAGAACGATAATGCCCCGCGTGATTCGCGACACATCCAGCAGATCCTCGACCAGACGGATCTCGTGGTCGAGTTGCCGCTGTGCGCCCAAGCGTGCAACCCTCTGCGTTTCCTTGTCCGCGCTGTCCCGCTCCCAGACCTGCAGGCCGTTGCGAATGGCCGCAAGCGGATTGCGCAACTCATGCGCGAGCATCGCAAGAAACTCGTCTTTTTGTTGATCGGCGGATTGCAAGCGGCCGAAGGCCTGATGCTGCTGGGTTACATCGGCGATGGTCAGCAGGATCAACGCTTGTGCGGGCCACGCAATGCGCATGGCGCTGAGTTGCATGGTTCGTAGCCCGATGCCCGGGAATTCGTGGGTGAGCTGATAGTCGCGAACGCTGGTCCTTTGCGGCACGAGCTCCTCGAGCAGTTCACGCAGCGCCGGAATATTCCACTGCTCGTTGCCCAGGTCATACAGCTTCGTGCCGATGGTCTCGTCGGGCGATGTCTGGAAGGTCTGGTAGAACGCGCGGTTGGCCAAGGTGATCTTGAGGTCCGCCTCGAGCACGAGCAAAGGTTCCGACATGGTCTCGACAATCGCCTGTGAGAAGTCGCGCGCGCGGGCAACCTCGTCGTTAGCGGTCTTGAGTTCATGGTTGCGATACCGCAGCTCGTCATTGGTCGTCGTCAACTCTTCGTTGACGGACTGCAGTTCTTCCTTGGCGGTCTCGAGTTCCTCGTTGGTGCTCTGGAATTCCTCATTGCTCGACAGCAGTTCCTCCTCGCTTGCCCGCAGGTCTTCCCGTGCTCGCTCGTGTTCCTCGAGCATCGCCAGCAAATGCCGCTGGCTGCCCTCGAGTTCGGCGTCCAGCCTCGCGATTTCAAGGTCCTTCTCGCCGAGGGCGCCTCGCTCGGGCTGCCCCTTGACTTGCCGCCAAGCCTGCGCGACGAAGTTTGTCAGCGGTACGCGCCTTGGCTTGGGCGATGTACTTACGCCTTCGGCAGGCGCTTCGAAAAAGATCAGATACCACCTTCCCGGCACGCCAGCGATCTCTACTGGATGCACCTCGAGTGTCACGCTGGCAGCGCCGCCGGCGGTGTTCAAACGCAGACTCGCCTTGCGGATGACGATGGATTCGCGGCGCGCCCGTCTGACTGCTTCGTCGATCGCGAGGAAAATGTCCGGCCGTGCGAGTCGCTTGAGACTGCTGCTGGGCGGTCCGTTGGGATTGGCCAGATACGCTGAGGTATCGCCGCGAAACTCGAGAATGTTCAGTTCCTCGTCGCACAGTACGCTCGGCGGTGTGTACCGCTCCAAGGTCATGCGATTGACTTCATCACGCAGCAACTCAGCACGCGTCGGGAGCTCGCGACCGCCAGCCGAGGGTCTGGCGGAGACAAACGCTTGCGGCATCACCGTTGACGCAGGCAAGCCCATCCTCGGACGTCCGGGGCTGGGGTTCTTGCTATAGAGCTTGCTTGACACGCTGGGAATCAGGCTGAACAACTCGGACGACGCCCCCACCGATTCCGACGGTCCCAGCATAAGTACGCCATCGGGCGCCAGCGCGTAATGAAACAGCGGCATGACCGTTCGCTGCAGCAATGGATCCAGGTAGATCAGCAGATTACGGCAGCTGACCAAGTCGATCCGCGAGAATGGCGGATCGGTCGCCACGTTGTGACGGGCGAACGTGCAGAGGCTCCTGACCGATTTTTTGACACAGTAGTAGTCACCGTCGCGCACAAAGAACCGCTCAAGCCGCTCGGGAGAGACATTGCGGGCTATGTTCTCGATATACCGGCCGGCGCGTGCGGTTTCCAGCGCGTCGACGCTGACATCGGAACCGAAGACCTGAATCTTGGTACTGGCGAAACGCTCGCCCAGATACTCCACGAGGCATATGGCGATCGAGTAAGCTTCCTCTCCGCTCGCGCAACCGGGTACCCAGATCCGGATGCTTGGCGGGGCATGCTGGTCGCTGATCAGACGCGGAAACACAGTTCGGACCAGTTCGTCGAACGTGTCCGGATCCCGGAAAAACTCGGTCACACGAATCAACAGGTCACGGCCCAGTGCCAGCGTTTCAGCGGCATCGGAACCGAGCAGGTCGACATAGTCCGCGAGCGAGGTCATTTCACGCAAGGCCATGCGGCGCGACAATCTGCGTTGGACCGTACCGCGCTTGTAATAGGTAAAGTCGATGTTGCAGGCGTTGCGCAACAAGCGAAACAGAGGGCGCAGGCTCTGGTCTCCGGGGTCCGTTACCGATCCCATGGATTCGAGCTTTTCCAGTGCGCGCCTGGGATAGCGCCCGATGCGAGCGATTTCGCGGGCGATCTCGCGCGGCGCCAGTATGCTGTCGACGCAACCAAGTCCCATTGCGGCGCGCGGCATGCTGCTGTGGCGAGCCGTCACCGTGTCCTGCGCGAATGTGATGCCACCGCCCCCTTGAATGGCCTGGAGGCCGAGGGCGCCGTCCGAGCCGTTGCCCGAAAGAATCACGCCGATCGCGTTCACGCCTAAATCGCTGGCGAGCGAATCGAACAGGTCGTCGATCGGCATCGGCGGGCCCAGGGTCTCCCCCCGCGGCTGCAGCCTGATCAAGCGCTGGGCGATCGACATGCTCGTGTTGGGAGGAATGACGTAGACATGGTCAACTTCCATGGCCATGCCGTCAGTCGCTTCGACGACTACCATCGAAGTATGTTTCGACAAGATTTCCGGAAGCAGGCTGGGCCGAAACGGTGCAAGATGCTGAACGATCAGGAAGGCCATTCCGCAGGAGGGTGCGATTCCGTCGAGCAACTCCGAGATAGCCTCGAGTCCGCCTGCGGAGGCGCCAATTCCCACAACCGTGAACGATTGTGTGGATTCGTCGTCTGCTATGGCACTGGTTGTCACTGCTGCTCCTGTGACGAAGTGCGGTCGTCTTACATTCGCCGGCTCTTGTCGGGCGACATGGAGCGAAAAACGAAGTTGGCAATCAAACGTAATTATTTGACAGCAAAGAAGCTCATTCGACGATTCACATAGAGCGAACCGCGCCAAAGCAAAGACAGGCTGACCGTACCCCGATTATGCACCAGTTGGTTGAATACAGTGTTTGTGGCGCTGTTTTTATGCTCGCGTGGGGTAATGCACTCCGCGGCGAACCAGACAGCTTGCCTTTACCGTCCGCCCGACATGAATCTCGCGAAAGACACAGACCCGCCGTTGACTCCGATCCGCATTGACGGAACGCGTATTGGGAAACCGGCTGCCTCCCTGCTGGTCGAACGGATCCGGGATGGTGAAGTTGATCGGCGCGTGGTCGACGTGGGTTTCAGGCAGATCGAGCGCGAATCCTGCTGAGGCGGCGCTGATGGTGATGCGATCACGGTAAATTCGGATAACTATCTATTTGTCGTAGTCTTGGTTATTTCCTCCTGTCGCTTTCTGCGAACGTGACGCCGCGGATCGGACCAGACCAGTTGCCACTGGTCCGGTTCACGTCGTGAGGTTGCTTTTAGCTACACGTAAAACTCGCCGCGGCCCCTACATTGCCGCCAACGTATTTCGGCGTCGACGGATACATGCAAATCGGACGAGTGATTGACGCGTCGGAATTCTGCAAGGGGATGCTATTCGGCGCAACACCGTTCTCTACCCAGTTTGTCAGCGCGTTATACAACTGATTCGGCGCCGGCAATGGCGGGTTGGCCACCGGGCTTACACCGGCCACTCCGTTGACCGTGCCAACCCCTTGGCAGTGACCCATCCCAGGAATCTGGAAGTATCGATAAAACGCCTGGGTCGCTGGAATGCCCCCCATCTTCGCAGCGGCGTTGACGTAGTAGTTGGTCGTTCCCTGGATCGTGATCAACTGGTCCGCCGTGCCGTGGTACGCGATCAACTTGCCATTCCGGGCTTTGAAGTTGGTGAGATCCGGATTATTCGCGTTGATGTTGCCGAACTGCGGCTGTAAGGCCAGGCCCTGCGCCGACGCGTTCGCCATCTGCGCATAAGAAAGGGACTTCCAGCCATTCACCCCGTTGCCCGTCGCGTTGATGAAGTCCGGCGTCGCAAGAGTCGATTGCTGAAGCTCGAGCGCAACCTGACTCGTGGCAATGCTGAATGGCGCGGGAACGCCATTGACAGAACCCGCGAGGCCCGGTATCCCAAAGGCCGTCAACGTACCCAGTTGCGTTCCTCGTTCCATTCCGAACCAAAGCTGGTCGGGCTGAAGTTGCTGGCTAAATCCGTTCGCAACCGCTGGTGCCGGAGCACTGCCATCGACTGTCTGGCCGTACCACATCTTGTTGATCGCCTGCGCCTGCACGGTACTCACGCAGGTGGCCGTTGCGTTCGTGCCGCCACTGGATGGGCACAACACGGTCTTGTCCAGCGTCGGGTCGTACGTGCACGCATCCGGATTGCTGATGAAGCCGTCGTGCTTGCCGGTGAGCGAGCTGTCGCATGCGCTGACAGCCGCTGCCGATACCGCGTCAAGTTGAGAGGTGGTAAGCGGTACGCCGCCCAGATCCTGTTGCATGACGGTCTGCGGGTACAGCTCGCCGGTGATGAAGCTGGTCCAGTTCATGGCCGCATCGCCGGCCAGAATTCCGTCGAAATCATTCGGGTTCGTTTGCGCCTCCTCGTTTCCTTGGCGGCCGCCCGTGGAACATCCGTCCCAATACGAATACTTGACCGGTGTTGTGTAATAGGCCGCAGTCAACGCCTTGGTCTCAACGGCCATTTCGTGGATGCCCCGGCTCGCAAAGTCGGTCCACAGCGTCGTGTTGATACTGCCGTCGGGGTTCATTGCAAATGCGCCGTCGCCGCTAGCGCCCGTGCCCGCTGTATCTGTCGAGGCGTGACCGGTGTCAGTGATCGCGCTGACGGCGCCTTCCACGCCAGCGACACTGGCCGGAGAACCATCATTGCCCGGTGCCACGATTCCTGAGATCGCGGTCAAGGAACTGATGTTTGGATCACCGGCAAAACCACCCCCGCCGAGCACGTGAATTCGGCTATCCCAGTTCGCGGGTGTCGGCAACCATACTTCTATACCGATCCCCGGCGATGTTGAAGGCGCACTGGCGGGCCCCGGATTACCGGGTCCAACGTTCAGCTTGACCAGGCACTCGTCATTGGGCGCCAGCACGCCCGACGGGATGCCGGTTAAATTCATATCCTGGCCCTTCTTGAAGGCCTGCACCAGCGTCACCGTCGTATTCGCATCGGGCTTGAATGCGGCCTTCATGGAGTCGTCGCAGGTCAGTGGTTTTGTTGACGCGGCGCTCGATGCACTGGAACTCGAATTGCCTCCCCCGCATGCGGCAAGCATCACTGCGCCCGCGCATGCGGCCGCCAGAACAGGCATTGTTTGCCGAACCATGCGGCCCGGTACGAGCGGATTTCGGACTTGTTTCATTTCATTGTCTCCTTGCCAGTATCTGGCTCTTGTCGTAAAACTTTAGGTTGCCATCCTTCCGTGTTTAAAGCGCTTTGCGAAAAGCACTTGTCTGGAGTGGGCGATAACCGTGATTGTTTTTTTCTATTTATTTAGTACACCGACTAAATAATTATTTAGCTATTTACACCGTAAGAGGAACGCGCGGAAGATGCATTGTTGACCTTCCTCTACACACAACAATCACGCCGTGCTCGCCGCGCAATGTCTTTATGCCTGTAGCGTACTGGGCGAGCCTTCAACGGGTATATCGAATTCTTGCTGAATGTTGTCAGCTTCTTGCGCAACAGTTAGCTTGCACGCGACCGCGCGGGAGTGGTACCGGTCAGTTTGCGGAAGACCTGGGTGAAATGAGCCTGGCTCGAAAAACCAACTATTAGCGCGATTTCCGCAAGTGACAGGTCAGCGCTCAACAGCATCGCCGCACGCTCCACCCGCTGCTCCAGAATAAAGCGATGCGGAGACACGCCAACGCTTGCCTTGAACATCCGCGCAAAATGGAACGCACTGAGGTTAAGGATCTTTCCCAGCTCGGCAATGCTGAGATCCGCGCTCAGATGCGCCTGAACATAGTCCCGGATCCTGGCAATACTGCCCGGCGTCAGCCGTTGCGAGGTTCGCGACGCCTTCGTCAAATTCGACGACTGCGGGGGTGTCGAAAAGCGGGTACCAAGGTAGCCGAACATTGCGATGCAAAGCCCTTCCGCATAGAGCCGTCCTGACGGGCAGCCGCTGTCAATTTCCACCCGCATGGCCTCGATGAGACGGGCAAGAACAGGGTCGGTAGCGAACAGTTCTGTTCTCAGCTGTAGTAAGCGAGGCTGATCCGGCAACAAACGGTCCATCGTGTGCGCCGCAAGGTCAAGTGCAATCACCTCACCTGCCGAACACGCCCAACTGCTGCGGTCTATCTCAAAGCCTGCCTGGAAAACGCTCATGCTGCCGGGGTGTATGTCAAAGCGGTAAGACCGCGTGCCCGAGACAATCTCCGCGTGGCCCGCGGGTGTCGCATTGAAAAAGATAATCGGATTGGGGTTGTAGCGGTGTTCATCGCAACTCCCGGAAGACAGCGTACGGATCTCCATGGGAAACCCGTGCCAGTCTCGCGCGCCGCTGCTTGCGACAAGTGCCCCATCAAGACCAATGGACGTCCCGTTTTCGACGAGCGTAATACCTGATGCAGTCATAGGACAGCTCCCAGTTCGTTGCCATGATCCCTACAAGAACAACCTCTCGCGCAACGCGATACAGACATTGCAGGCCAGGATGACGCCATTCCAAAACGGTACGAAAACAACGTCATGGCAGACAGCGCCGACAACGGTGGCATGCCCGACAATGACAGGTCTCCAGACCATACCAATTTATGCAGGGCGGCACAGTACCGGACTTGCCGCCCCATTTTTCATTGTTGAGTCACCGCTAGGCGAGGCCTCAGAACGCGTGGCGAATGCCCGCCATCACACCGGTCTGGTTCGCTCCGGCGGCCGGTGTGGTGCCACCGCCGCCTGAGCTGAGCGAATATTGCCCATGCGAACTGTTGCTCAGGTACGAGCTCTGCAGATAAACCGCCGTTGCCTTGGACAGCGAATACGTCCCGCGTAGCGTGCCCATGGTGGCGCGTGCGTCCTGTTCGCCGTTGGTGATCCGGTAGGCCTCGCCGTCAAGCGTGAACGCCGGCGTGATCGAATAAGCCGCGCCAAGGTAGAACAGGTTCGAATGCACATTGGGTGTGGCTGGCGTCTGCGTATCGACATGGCGACCCACCCAACCCCCTCCGATCTTCACCCCGAACACATTCGCCCATCCGTTCAACTGCATGCGCGTGTCCTTATCCGTACCACTGGTCAACGGGAATGGTGCGGCGCCATCGAAGAAATTCGCAGCGGCAGCCGCGCCTCCACGTTGTTCATCGTACGCGGCGGCGACGCCGAAGACCGACGCGTCGTACTTCACCATGGCGGACCATTGACGGCAGTCGGTCGGCGCGCCGGGCACCTGACCCGCGCACGTGCCCTGGCCCGGCGAGTTGCCGGTGCCCGCGCCATCGCGCCCGAACGAGTAGGTCGCCCCTACCGTCAAGCCATGGAAGGTGCCCTTGTAGCCGATGGTGTTGTCGCTGCGAGCGTTCGGCAGATACGAGTCGAGCGAGCCGCTGCCGTAGATGTCCGGGCCCAGGATGTCGGAATCCGCCATGGCCCAGTAGGTCATCGTGTATTGACGACCGAGTTGCAGTTGACCATATGGGCTCGAGATACCCACCCATGCTTGACGCCCGAACAACCGCCCGCCCTGCCCCGAGTCGCCGCCACGTGTGTTGAAACCGCTTTCGAGAGCGAATACCGCCCTATACCCGCCGCCCAGATCTTCGGCACCACGCAGGCCCCAGCGCGAAGGAATTTCGCCGGTAATCCCCGGCATGCGCACGACATGGTCGCCCGCCGCATCCGCGTGCGAAACATATTCAACGCCGGTATCAAGGATTCCGTACAAAGTCACGCTGCTTTGCGCGTATGCCGACGCGCTCAGCGCGCAACAGCTCGCTGCTGCGAAATGCGTCCATTTCATTGCCATCTCCAAATCTTGTCTTTGTGGTTCTATTGATCGAGGTCGTGCCCGCGTTAGCCGTCTGTTTGGCTGGTGCACAAGCGACGTCCAGGGAATGTCAACAGCAAGTGCACTTTATAGCATCACTATTAGGACTTAAAGTGCGTGTAAACGCCTATGTGCTCAAATACAGGTGTTAAAACACATTGAAAATTGTTTGCGGTTGAACTTCACGAATCGCTTATCTTCTTTATTTTCAAGCCATTCGAGCCGAACTTGCTGGCAACCGAACACTCCTGTATCGAATACCGGCGCCCCAATATCAGGCTATATATTGCTTTTATAAAGTGTGATACGTAATTAAACGCATAAAAACACATATCGGTGAATGACAGATGTACGGGGAGGCGAATCGAGCGCAAATCCGCGCCTGCATGCCTGCATGCCTGCATGCCTGCAATGGATGCTCGGGACTGCGGCGAATTGCGGGGTGGCAAGGCTATGTGGGACTTTCCGAGGCGGACGGTCGCGACTCGCCTCGGACTTAAGTCACCCGCGATTGCGGCGCCCCTGGGAGAGGCAATCAGTACTGTTCGCGCAAAGTGGCTCGCCGGTGTTCGAGCAGCCCATGCGCGAAAGGAATCAGGAATAGTTGTGGGAAAACAAAGTCTCGAGCGGATAGGCATTCTTCACGATCGGCGACTTGATCATGACGTAGCTGGAGTATTTTTCAATACCGATGTTGCGCGCCAGCAAGTCTTCAATCAGGCTCTGATAGTGACCAACGCTGCGTGTGACAAATTTGAGCAGGTAGTCGTAGCCGCCGCTCGCGAGATGACACTCGACAATCTCGTCCACTTCGCGAATAGCCGCAACGAACCGGGCGGAATCCTCACGACGGTGGTCGGCGAGCGTGACCTGAGTGAACACACTCTGGACGTCACCCATTTTTTCCAGCAATATCTGCGCGGCATAGCCCGCAATATAACCGGCACTCTCAAGGCGCTTCACGCGAATCAGGCAAGGACTGGGGGACAGGCCGACAGCGTCGGCAAGCTCGACATTGGTGATTCGACCGTGTGCCTGTAAGCGAGAAAGAATTCTCAGGTCGATCCGGTCCAACTTGCAGTTTGTACTCATCAAAACGTCTCCAAAAATGATTGGAAAAGCGAAGCACGATGTCTTCCGCAAATGAACGATCAACTTTCTGGAAATCGATATCGCATGTTGTCTAAACATAGTTCGATATCCAAATCATTTTCTGCTTGATTAAATTGAACGATCATTGCGGTGCACTACATGGTTCGTGCCAGCCGGAAAGCATCGAAGATTGCCGCATGAATGTTCCGCGACGATTCCGCGTCGCCGATCCGGTAGAGTTCATAGCCAGCCGGCTCCGTGGTCGTCCACGGTTGCGCCTTGCCGAGCAAGAGGCAATCCAGATCCGCTTTTCCATCGTTCACTGACTCGCTGCGCATCTCATGGAACAGATCGTCGACTGGCATCATGCCGCGCTCGACTACAACATGATCCGCATCCAGACAAACCCTCTCTGAGCTCAGTTCATGCGTGAACCAGGCGCGGCGTTTGTTGCCCGGCAGGCGCTCGACGCGCTGGAGCCGCAAATCGTGCCGCAGGGAAATTTTTAACTCGTTGAAACGACGCTGCCAACCGATGTCATCTCCCCGTCCCTCGAGTTCCTCGCCGAAGCATCGATCCAATGTGACCAGCTCGACTTCTATGCCAGCTTGTGCATATCGCTCAGCGCATGTTGCTGCCACATGCCGGCCGGTACCGTCGTACACCAGCGCGCTTCCCGACGTGGGGACAGACATCGTCAGGGCATCGAACGCTGTAACGCAGTGTTCATTTCCCGGCAAATCCTCAAGATCGGGCATCCCGCCAGTCGCGACGATCACAACGTCGGGATGCTCGGCCAGCACTGCGCAAGCGTCGGCATAGTTGCTGGTCCTGACATCTACTCCGAGACGACCCAGCTCGTTCGCGCGCCAATCAACAATCCCGATCAAGTCGCGGCGCCAGCTACCCATGTGCGCAAGCAGTACCTGACCGCCCAGTCTGGGCGACGCCTCGAACAACACGACCTCATGCCCTCGCAGCGCCGCGACGCGCGCGGCTTCGAGCCCGCCCACCCCTGCGCCTATCACCACCACCTTGCGGCCAGCCCGGTGAGCCGGATCAACCTCATGTGCAATCCAGGTCTCGCGTCCAGTCGACGGGTTGTGAATACACGCGGATTGGTGAGCCCGGCAAAAAGATGCGCCGACACAGGGCCGAATGCGATCCTCTCCACCCTGGATCAGCTTTTTCACGATATGCGGATCCGCGATATGCGCACGCGTCATGCCGACCAGGTCGAGCATGTTTTCCGATATCGCGTAACGAGCACTGGCAAGGTCCGCGATCTTCGCTGCGTGGAACACCGGCAACGACACTTCGCGCTTGAACGAAGCGACCGCCGACAACCACGGCGCTGATTTAGCGTACATGGTCGGCATGTTGTCATCAGCGAGCGCTGCCGCCGTGTCCATGCGCCCGTAGACCACGTTAAAGAAGTCGATTGAGCCCGACATTTCCAGTATGTTGGCCGCCGTCAGCGCGTCAGCGAAAGTCAGGCCTCCGTCCAGCGCCTCGTTGATGACGTAGCGAATCCCTACAATGAAGTCGCTCCCGACCTGCTGGCGGATCTCCTCATGAACCTCGAGCGCAAAGCGACATCGATTCTCGATGGAACCGCCATATTCATCGGTTCGCCGATTGGTCGTCGGACTCAGGAACTGCCCGATCAAATGCCCTCCGGCCAGGGTTTCAATACCGTCGAGCCCACCTTCCTTGCAACGTCGAGCCGCCTGAGCGAAGTCCCGAATGGTCCGGGTGATATCGCTGCGGTCCATCTCGCGCGGAATGCTTCGATGCAGCGTCTCGCGTACCCGCGACGGCGCGATCGTCGACAACCAGTCTGAAGCGTACGGACTTCCCCGCCGGCCCATGTGGGTAAGCTGGCACATCAATGCTGCGCCATGTCCATGCATTCGCTCGGAGAACGCTTGAAAGCATGGAATGATCCGATCATCAGTAAGATCAATCTGCGCGAATACGTTGGAACTGTCTCGGCTCACAACCGACGAGCCTCCGAACATGCTCAGCCCAATGCCACCAATGGCCTTTTCTTCGTGATAGCGCTGATAGCGTTCAAGCGGCAAGCCGTCTTCTGTCAAACCGCTCGCGTGGCTCGTGCTCATGATCCGGTTCTTCAACACCAGGTGTCGGATCCGCAGTGGCTGCAGCAGCGGGTCGTGGCTCCGTGGAGGACGGTTCATTGAACTTACCTTTAGGTTGGGAAATTCATACGTCGGCAGGCCCGCAGCGATGGGCCACGCCACCTGCGCAGAGCGCAACGCCACTGAGCAAAACCGTTTTCAGTGGCTTCCGTTCGCGAGACCCACACTGCGCAAATTCAGACAGAATGTTATGGTTCTCGACGGCCGCTGCTACCCGTGCATTGATAGCTCGAACATAAGCAGCGCATTAATCCCCGTCAAATGACATTTGCTCTTTCGAACCCAACATAATGTTATGGATACCCTACGCAACTTCGGCTCGTCGATGAATTCGCTGGTGGTGTTTGAGGTAGTCGCCAGGGAGAAGAGCATTACTCGCGCGGCGAATGAACTGAACGTGACGCAGGTCGCGGTCAGCCGCATGATCGTGAGACTGGAGAAAGCGCTGGGCACTCAGTTGTTCGTGCGCTCGCGGGCTGGGCTGGTGCTGACTGACGACGGACTATTGCTCGAACGCGGCGTGACTGAGGGCTTCGGGTTTATCAAGCGCGCCGTATCCGATATCAAGCAGCGGCAGCAGCGTACCCAGACAGTCACCCTTTCACTCTCCAGTGCTTTCATTGCTTACTGGTTGATGCCCAGATACCAACGCTTTCAAAGCGCCTTTCCTGAGATCAGCTTGCGTTTTCATGTCATCAGCGGCGTGCTACAGGGAAGTGCGGATGAAGCCGACCTTGCCTTGCGCCCAGCGGACCAGCGGCGTAAATCCCAGCAAAGCTGGACCTTCACACCGGAAGTAATCGTTCCGGTCTGTAGTCCTTCCTATCTTGAGAGTCATGGGCCGCTCGACGACGCGCGTGATCTGCCAAAGCACACACTTATCGAGTTAGTGCCGACGACGATCAATTGGGAGAGTTTCCAAGAACGTGTCGGCATGGTCGGCACGGTGTCCGGCGACCCGCTCATCTTCTCCGACTATGCGCTGGTGCTTCAGACCGCAATGATTGGCCGTGGCATAGCGCTGGGCTGGGTATCCGGCGTGTCCTATGCATTGCGAACCGGTCAACTGGTTCCGGCTTCCCGGCACGTTGTCACCACGGGCCGACAGTATGAGCTGATCAGCGGGCAACGGCCCGCACGACCAGAGGTGGAACGGGTTAAGGAGTGGCTGGTCGCCGAGATGGAGGCTGACCTTCAGGAGGTCGCGCGAATGTATCCGGTGTTGGCAAAGCCTGAGCCGCCGCGAGGGCTTGATCAACCGGTTTCGACCTAGGTGGAGAGATCTTCGATCGCTAAATTACCGCAACGCTTGTTGCGGCAAAAACTGAAGTCAGGAACGTGAGCTCAAGCGACCTGAAACGCAGCAGCACTCTCTACAAGACCATGAGCTTGCTCGCGCATGGACACTGCGGCTGCTGCCGCCTGCTCCACAAGCGCTGCGTTTCGTTGCATTACTTCGTCCATCTGGGTCACGGCCTTGACGCAGCGCAATGCGCCGAAGAGACAACTGAATGAGGCTGGGACAAATCCAGTCCTCAATTGCACAAGTACATTTAGTCAAAAAGGGTATTTATATGCATACGGCGAAGGCGTTCTCAATAGACGCTTTTTTCCGGTCCTATTGGATCAAATGGTAATTTCCTGAGACGCGCTCGGTGATTCATTGACTAGCAATATGGTTATTATCGCAAGGCCGATAGGCCGAATCGACTGGAATGCCGAAATAAAATTAGAGTTACAGCCGCTGAAAGCTGTGCTCGCAATTTTAAATTAACTGCCTTACATCAGTGATTAATAATCAGTGGCTTTTGTTGTGACAAAACTGCGTTGACTCTAAAAACACGACGTGAAAGCGGTCGCTCTAACGTTCATCGGATGACGCTCCTTCGCGCCTCCCGACACAGGTTTCATCCAGCACGCAGGCGCTTGCATGAAACGGTGGGCTCGTTCATGTCTTGGTTCACAGGATTTGTATAGTCCCGCTACTAGGTGAACATACTAGTAAATAATCCGCATGCCCTATAAGGCCGGTGTGAAAGTCCAATCAATTTTCTTGAGAAATTACAAACTGAAAGGTATTATGGATTTCATGCCGCTGCGAGTTTAGACATAAACCGGCGTCGGCAAACCTGAGAAGAAATACTGAAACGGAACCTGAATCGGAGCGAATCCTGCAATGAAGCGAAAGATCGTATTGTCAATGCTCGCCGGTGCACTGCTTTTCGCGCCGGTCCTGCCCGTCGCGAATGCGGCCATCTATTCAAATGGCACGTCGAGCGCCAACTTCACCGTTTCCCTGACACTGCTTGCACATTGCCAGATCAATGCAACGCCTTTGGATTTCGGGACCGGCGGAGTCGCAGAAAGCGCAATCGACCAGCAAACCACCCTTGCGGTCACATGTACGGACACTACGCCCTACAACGTGGGCCTCGACGGAGGAACGGCGGCCGGATCAACCGTCGGAGCGCGTTTGCTGGCTGGCACAGGGGACGGAAACACGGATAAGACGGTCAACTTCCAGCTATATCAGGACGCGGGGCGCACGGTTGCATGGGGCAACACCCAAGGCATCAACACGGTGGAAGGCACAGGCAATGGATCGGCCCAGTCCATCACCGTCTACGGGCGCGTTCCGGTGCAGGCCTCACCCGCGCCTGATCGCTACCAGACTACAGTTACCGCAACGGTCTATTTTTGATAGTCCGCGCCACCCTCAAGGCAAATGCCGGTCGGGCCCTTGCGGTCTTGCCGTGCGTTTGCGGCGTTGTCAGCCACACGACATTGGCAGCTACGTTACAGATATCGCCTGTGATGGTTGACCTGCGGTCGAACGAGCGTGCAACCGGCGTCACGCTGCGCAATCCCGGTGAGCTGCCGCTGTACGGTCAGGTCCGCGTATTCCGGTGGGATCAGGTTCACTTCGACGACACACTGACGCCCACGAAGGAACTCGTCGCCAGCCCGCCGCTGATACAGATCGGCGCCGGGGGAAACCAGCTCGTGCGGCTCGTGCGAACTTCGCCCGCGTCCACAGGCACGGAGCAAAGCTACCGGATCGTCATCGACGAGTTGCCGTCGCCCAGGACCGACTCCGCCAACGGCGTGACCATCCGGCTGCGCTATTCGGTGCCGGTGTTTGTCGAGCCGGCGGGCAAGGTGGCCGCGCCGGTGCTGTCATGGCATCTCGGTCGTGACATCAAGGGCTGGGTGCTTCGGGTGGACAACGCGGGCACGAGGCGCGCGCAGATCGCGTCGGTGCAAGTGGTGGACAGCGCCGGCAAGATCCACGAGATCAGCAAGGGTCTGCTTGGCTATGCATTAGCCGGCCGCGCCAGGCAGTGGCAGGTGTCACTGCCGGCCGACGCCATTCTGCGCGGCGAGGTGAAGGTCCGCGCCGCGGTCAATTCAATGCCCCTGGAGGCCGTGGCGACGGTCGCGCCGCCGGGTTGAACGGCGGCGCGGAGTGATTGTTGCCTCGTTGCCTCGTTGCCATGATGCATCCCAATTTGAATCGATGAAAATCCGACGACGCCTCAGACGTCACTCCCGAAGCTTCCAGATCGCGCTTGCCGCAACGGAACTGGTTGCTACTCTGGAGTGCACGCGCGCTGTCGCACAAGCGCAGCAGCCACAAGCGCAGCAGCCACAAGCACAGCAGCCACAAGCACAGCAGCACGGCCAGCCCCTCGGCCGGCTTGGTGCGCAACGCCCTGACGCCAGTGCAAACCCGTCGCATGACCTGTATCTCGACGTGTCGCTCAATGGCGAGCGTTCCATTTTGATCGCGCAATTTCGCGAGTCGGGCGGCCGTCTGTCCGCAGCCGGTAAAGACCTCGGCAACATCGGCATTGCGATCGACCGGCTCGGCATTGCGGACACCGCGGAGGTGCCGCTGGATTCCATTCGTGGTCTTCACTACACCTACGACGCAGCGCGTCAACGCGTCACGCTGCAGGTGCCCGACGACATCCGCAAACCCTATACCTTCGATACCCGCGCGCATTTAGCCCCGCCACCCGCCACGTCGTCTCGCGGCTTCCTGATCAACTACGACGCCTACGCGCAATCCGATACCGAAGCACCGCTCGCAATCTGGAGCGAGGAACGTTACTTCGATCCCGCAGGCGTATTCAGCAACACGGGGGTCGCATACCTGTACGGCAGCGATCATCGCTATACGCGGTTCGATACATCGTGGAGCACGTCCGATCCCGTCTCGCTCGATACGAAACAGATGGGCGACACCATCTCGTCGTCGCTCGCCTGGTCGCGTTCGGTGCGCATGGGCGGCTTCCAGTGGCGCAGCAACTTCGCGTTGCGCCCCGATCTCGTGACGTTTCCCGTGCAGGCTTTCAGCGGCTCGGCGGTTGTGCCGTCGGCGGTGGATCTCTATGTGAACAGCGTGCGCCAGTTCAGCGGCAATGTGCCAAGCGGTCCGTTCATTTTGAACAATGTGCCGGGCATCACTGGCGGCGGCCAAGCGACCGTGATCACGCGCGACGCGCTGGGACGCACGGTCGAGACATCCGTGCCGCTCTATGTGGATACGCAGTTGCTTGCCGCGGGCCTGACGAGTTATTCGTTCGAAGCCGGGTTCCTGCGCCGCGCCTACGGACTGGATTCGTTCCGGTACGATCCGAATCCCGCGCTGAGCGCATCGGCACGCCATGGCGTCAACGACTACCTGACGCTCGAAGCGCATGCGGAAGCCATCCGTGACGTGTATAACGCCGGTGCCGGAGCGCTCGTGCGGCTTGGCATGGCGGGCGTGCTCAACGGTTCGCTCGCGGTAAGCACGGGGCGCCTCGCCGGCACGCAGGCAAGCCTGGGCTATGACCTGATCGAACCGTATTTCTCTATCGATGCCCAGACCATCCGCGCGTTCGGCAACTACGGCGACCTTGCGGCGAGCGATGGCACGCCTGTGCCCACCGCCACGGATCGCGTGACGCTGGCGATCCCTTTTTTCAACGCGCAAACGTTGTCGTTGAGCTATATCGGCTTCAAGTATCCGCAGGCGCGGACCTCGCAGATCGGCTCGGTGTCTTACACGCTCAATGTGGGCAACCTGGCGTCCGTGAATGTCAGCGCCTATCAGGACTTCAGGCAGCGCGATTCGCGTGGCGCGTTTATCAGCGTGAGCTTTGGCCTTGGCAACAATACATCGGCCAACACGACAGTCGGGCGCCAGAACGGGCAGCCGAACTACAACGTCAATGCAAGCCGTCCGCCCGATTACGACGGCGGCTGGGGCTGGGGCGTGCAAGCAGGCGACGCGGGCCCGGCGCCGTACCGGCAGGCGCAGGTGCAGTATCTCGGCAAGGGCGGTGAGGTAACGGCAATGGCGCAGCAGATCTCCAGTCGCACGACGGCGTCGCTGGATCTATCGGGCACCGTGGTGCTGATGGACGGCAGCGTGCAGCCATCGCGCCGTATCTACGATGGCTTCGCGTTGATCTCCACGGACGGTGTCGCCGGGATTCCCGTGCTGCACGAGAACCGCCTGATCGGCACGACGGATCGTGCGGGGCATCTGCTGGTGCCCGACCTGAATTCGTATCAGGACAACCGGGTGGGTATCGACGGCATGAAGCTTCCCGCCGATGCCCGCATCGCCACCACGACGATGACCCTCGTGCCGCAGGCGCAATCGGGCGTACTCGCGCATTTCGGGGTGACGCGTTATAGCGCGGCGTCGGTGATCCTGCAGGGGCCGGACGGCAAGCTGCTGCCGCCGGGCGCGAGCGTGCGGCACGAGGAGAGCGGCCAAAAGACCATCGTCGGCTATGACGGGCTGAGTTTTATCGAAGGCCTGCAAAAAGATAATCACCTGGTGATCGACAGCGGTGCGCTGCATTGCCGCGTGAGCTTTCCTTATATACGTCCCGGCGATGGCACGCTGCCGACCATCGGACCGTTGACGTGCCTTCGCCAAGCAGGAGACACGCGATGAAACGCTCGCTCTCGCTCTTCGTGCTGGCGGTCGTGTTATTTTCGATGCCCACCGAGGCAAGCGCAGAATCCTGCACGGCGGTGGCGACGGACCTGAATTTTGGCTCGGTCAGTCCGATCAGCCGCGAGGCGTTCGATGCAACCAGTACCGTCAGTGTGACCTGCACGTGGCCTGCCACCACGCAGTTGCCGAATGTGCAAATCTGTTTGAACCTCGGCGGCACGAGTCCCCGCCATCTTTCGAACGGCACGAACCAGTTGCAATACGATCTTTACAGCGACCCGGGGCATTCTGTGGCGTGGGGTTCGACATCCCACGGCACTGTGCCAATTTCATTCACGATGATCAAGCCCTCGACCGGCACATCCACCAAGCAGGTAGTGACGGTGTATGGCCGGATTTTGGCAAACCAGCCGGCAGTCCGCACCGTCAATAACGCTAACACGCTCTACACGCAGAATTTTCACGGCGCACACACATCGTTCAACGTATTGTTCTACCTGCAGGGTGGCGGGTGGCCGTGTTCGGCTCTGGCAGCAACAAGCACGTTCGGCTTCAACGCGAGCGCGACGGTCGTGAACAACTGCAACCTCAGCGCGACCAACATCGCCTTCAACGCGGTTGGCTTGCTGGACACCGCATTGACAGCAAATGGAGCGATCACCGCGCAGTGCACGAATGGCAATGCCTACAAGATCACATTGAACGGTGGCGCGAACGGCACGCTCAACGCCCGCAAGATGATGCGATCGGGCGGTGGCGCGACGCTCGGCTATGAGCTGTACACGGATACGCAATTCACGACGCCATGGGGCGACGGCACGCTGGGCACGTCCCCGGCGACAAACACGGGCACCGGCGACGCACAAGTGATCAGTGTCTACGGCCGGGTGCCGGCGCAGAACACACCGGCGCCGGGTACCTACACGGACACCGTCACGGCCACGATCAGCTTTTAGAGACCCGCCGATGGCGTCGAAGCGTGCCGCGGAATTCGCGTGGCTCGAATCAGCGGGCAACGGCCCGCGCGAGGCCAGGTGGAACGGATCAAGGCGTGGCTGGTTGCCGAGATGGAGCCCGACCTTCAGGAGTTGCGGCAAAACTGAAGTCAGAAGCGTGAGCTCAAGCGACCTGAAACGCAGCAACACTCTCTACAAGTCCATGCGCTTGCTCGCGCATGGACACTGCGGCTGCTGCCGCCTGCTCCACAAGCGCTGCGTTTCGTTGCGTTACTTCGTCCATCTGGGTGACGGCCTTGTTCACTTGTTCGATCCCGTCGCTTTGCTCTTCGGAGGCCGATGCGATCTCCTTCATGATCGCAGTCACTCGTTGAACTGATACCAGTATCTCTTTCATGCACTGGCCAGCGTTGTCGACGAGCGTGGCGCCGCTCTGAACGCGACCATTCGAATGCTCGATCAGTCTCTTGATGTCTTTTGAGGCGGTGGACGAACGCTGTGCCAGATTCCGGACTTCAGAGGCAACGACGGCGAATCCTCTGCCGTGTTCGCCTGCCCGCGCCGCCTCGACAGCCGCATTAAGTGCGAGGATATTGGTTTGAAAAGCGATTCCTTCGATCATCCCAAGGATCTCTCCAATCTGCTTCGTACTGTCGGTGATCTCATCCATGGTAGCGACGACTTCCGAGACGACCTCATTGCCGCGATTGGCAATGGAGAAGGCATCGCCGGCAAGCACCGAAGCTTGTCGCGCGTTGTCGGCGTTCTGTCTCACGGCTGAGGTAAGTTGCTCCATGCTTGCGGCAGTTTCTTCCAACGACGCAGCCTGCTCCTCGGTTCTTCTCGAGAGGTCCGCGTTACCTGACGATATTTCATCTGTGGACGTTCCAATGGACTTCGCCGCGCCGATGATCGCGACCACCGCCTGACGCAGTTGCGCCTGCATCTCCTGAAGCTTGAACAGAAGGCTGCCTCGATCGCCGGCTTGCAGGTCTATGTGTTGCGCGAGGTTGCCACCCGCTGTAGCGCTCACGACCTGGGCTGCATATTCCGGTGAACCGCCTAGCGACCGATTCAGCCTACGGTTCACCAGGTACACGGCACCGGACAGCATGGCAGCGATGATGGCGACGAGCACAACCAACTGGCGCAGCGATGCATTGAACGCCTCGTCAATGTCGTCCAGGTAGGCCCCTGTCACGAACGACCAATCCCAGGGTTTAAAGGTGGCAATGTGGCTGCGCTTTCGCACGGGTTCTTTCGAACCCAGCCGCGGCGTGGCATAGTCAACGAACCCATCCCCAGAACCCTTCGCGATCGCAGCCATCGAGCGGTACACGTACTTCCCGTTGGAATCCTGATAGTCGCCAAAGTACTTGCCCTCGGTTTCCGGCTTGGAAGGATTCATGACGGCGTGGCAGTCTGAATCTACGATGGATACGTACCCGTCAGCGCCATAACGGATCGCTCGCAATTGCGCGAGTGCCTGCTTCTTCGCTTCAGGCGTCGATAACGTTCCGTCAGCAGCCAGCGCTGCGTAACGGCGCGTGATGCTCATCGCGATATCGCCAGCATCTTTTAACGAATGCTGCCTTTCTTCCAGACGGACCTCACGAGTCTGGTAAGCCCCGAAGCCCGCCACAGAGATCAGGCAAATCAGGGAGAGTGCCAAAGGGATCCACAACTGTTGCTGAAATGTAAGGCGCTTCATGAGGTCTTTTAGATAGTTGTGTACTAATCGGTGTACGGCACGAAACCCGGATACTTGATACTTCTTTTCGAGTTCCTTGATGTTTTGATGATCCCCGCCCTGCTGCTGGGCGCCCTTCACTCCCTCCATCTCCTGCACTCGCCAACAGCGCGTTTTCCAAAGTGCTTGAATGAAGTCTTATCGAGCGTACACATTGTATTTTTCCTTAAAAACATAATTTCCACATAGGTGGCTTCAGATGGGGTATTCCCTTAAATGATGCATTAAATAAGGGTTTTCACCAAACTAAAGCACACATGCACCAACAAAAATATACTTAGATATCTTGCCAAATTATAATGTGAACACTAGACTTTGAGAAATCGAACACATCCTGATGCACGCTTCGGAGAAGTCGACCAGATGACAAAGACATTGCGTATCGGGCAGTTCCTTCCGCCGTTGCTACAGCCTACCCATGCTGCGCGAACGGGATCTCGAACGCTTGGCGCCGCGGGTGTTGCTCTCCGGTGGTCACTGGCGGATATCGGTGCACGCGCGGCACCGGATCAGTCGAGCATCGAGTTCGTCATGACCGCCGCAGTCGTTTCAACCTGCTCAGTGTTGGGGGTCGGCTTAGATTTTGAGCGTGGACGCTGCAATCGCAGGCCGACACGACACGTACACCAATTCAAGTAAGACGCCTTATCGCACTTTCAATATTACATTTCAAATCTTATCTACTTCGTAGTCCGATATTTTCTTTCGATCTTGGAGGCACTTCTTTTGGTGCCCCTGTCGACCAACAAACAATTGTTTTTTTATACACTAGGAGATTGACATGTACGACGTATTTCAAACGGATCGCCTGATCGACACGTGGCTGACCGAGGACATTGGGTATTGTGACCTAACCGCACAGGTCATGATTGAAGCGAACGAAACGGGAGCATTCTTCATGAATGCGCGCGAGAATCTGATCGTGGCGGGTATCGACGTCGCAGCGCGGGTGTTCAAGCGCTACGATCCAACGCTTGAAGTGGTCGTACGTGTCAAGGACGGTGACCACGTCAAGAAGGGGGCTGTGCTTCTCGACGTACGGGGAAATGCGCGAAGCGTGCTGACCGCCGAGCGAACGGCGCTTAACATCCTGCAGCGCATGTCGGGCATTGCCAACCTCACAGCAGAGTACGTCAAGGCAGTCGCGGGAACGCGCGCACGATTGATTGACACGCGCAAGACCACACCCGGTTTGCGCATGCTGGAGAAGCATGCGGTGACCTGCGGCGGCGGCTTGAACCACCGCCTTGGACTTGATAACGGCGTGATGATTAAAGACAACCACATTGCGGTTTGCGGCGGAATCATGAAGGCTGTGCAACGTGCGCGTCGCCAATTGCCAGTGTTGACGAAGCTTGAAGTCGAATGCGATCGCATCGAGCAGGTGGAGGAGGCGCTGGAAGCCGGCGTTGACGTCATCATGCTCGACAACATGTCGGTCGAGGAAATGACCAAGGCCGTGAAGTTGGTCAATGGCCGTACGAAGCTTGAAGCGTCTGGCGGTATCAGCCTCGCGACAATCGGGGAAATATCAAGAACGGGCGTCGACTATATCTCCACGAGCAAGATAAACCAGGCTTCGGTGTGCATTGACATCGGTCTGGACGAGGCGGAGTAATACCCTCATGTCCGACGGAATCTTCTTTTTTGTGGTCGGCCCGAGCGGCGCCGGCAAAGACTCGCTTATTGACGGAGCGCGTGAAGTTCTCAGCGATTTCGTCTTCGCGCGTCGGGTAGTCACCCGGCCTCACGGCTCGCCGGGCGAAGATCACGAAGCGCTTAATGAAACCGAGTTCGCGCGCCTGGACAGTCAAGGAGAATTCCTTATTACCTGGTCGGCCCACGGACTAAGATACGGTTTGCGTCATGATCTTCTCGACGCCCTTTCGCGGGGGCATCACGTCATCGCTAACGGGTCGCGGGCAATGATCGACGTGCTTTCAACTCGCGTACCGCGGCTGGTGGTAGTCGACGTGAACGCACCCGCTTCCGTGCTCGCTGCAAGAATTCTCGCACGAGGCAGGGAAACCCACGACGAGGTTGTAAAACGCGTGGCGCGTCAGGTCGAGCCGACCTCTGCCGACGTTGAGGTCCTGAAGGTCATGAACGACACAACGCTTGAGCAGGGGATAGCACGTTTCGTCGCAGCGCTTCGCCGCGCCACACAGCCTGCTCCGCCCAGCATGCGCGCCTTGAAGGCAAAGATTGCCGGGGAAGCACTGAACGAAGCTCAATATAGCGGTGTGTTCGACGACATTCTTGCACTGCGTTATTCGGACCGGGATATCAACGCGTTCCTGTTGCACGCGTCGCAAAACCTGTCCGACGCCGAAGTGCTCGCGTTGGCAAAGGTGCGTTGCAAGCTGACGCCACGCATCGAATGGGACGAGCCAATACTCGTTGACAAGCATTCAATGGGAGGCGTCCCGGGTAGCCGGATCACCTTGATCGTAGTACCTGTTGTGGCGGCGTTCGGGCTTGCAATGCCAAAGACGTCATCGAGGGCAATCACCTCTGCCGCGGGGACTGCCGATGCAATGGAGACGGTTGCACGTGTCGATCTCACCAGCGCAGAGGTACGTCGTTGCGTCAGTGAAGCGCGCGCTTGTATTGCGTGGAACGGACGGTTGAATCACTCGTTGATCGACGATCGGATCAATGCATTTACCAGGCCGCTTGGCCTCGATTCAAACCGCTGGTCCGTTGCATCGATTTTATCCAAGAAGTGGTCGGCAGGATCCACCCACGTCATCATCGATCTTCCTTACGGCCCGCACGCCAAGTTGAAGGACGAACTCGAAGCGCGCACATTAGGTAATCTTTTCGAGTATGTCGCAGCAGGCCTGGGCTTGCACGTAAAGGCCATGGTCACCGATGGCAGCAGCCCGATCGGGCGGGGCATCGGACCGGCACTCGAGGTACGGGACGTCAAGCAGGTGCTGGATAACGACCCGTCTGCACCCGCCGACCTGCGCGAAAAAGCGCTCCGTTTTGCGGCGGAGATTCTTGCTTGGGCGCCGGCCGTAGGCACTGTTTCCAAGGGTCGGCAGATCGCGGAATCGCTGCTTTCTTCGGGCCGAGCCCGAATTGCATTCGAAAGCATTGTCGATAGCCAGGGCCGGCGGGTTCCGCCGGTTTCAGTCGGCAACTTTGTACAAACGGTTGTGGCACAACAGGGTGGCATCGTCTCAAGCATTGATGGCTGGGCCATCGCGGGAATTGCGCGAAAAGCCGGCGCTCCGACGGACCTGGGTGCCGGCGTAGATCTTCTCGCCACGGTGGGCCAGTACGTCGAGCCCGGCGACGGACTATTTCATATCTACGGCGCTGACGAAGGGCTTGTCTCGGCAGCGGCTTTGTTGGCACGAACAACGCGCACGCATGAGATCTGCGTTGAACGTATGAATAGCGCGCCCTTCCCCTCCGCTTAAGGCATGAGCAGCATGAGCAGCTGGCGGAGCGTGACGATCCGGAAGCAATTGGCAAGACCACAGCGGTAGCAGTGATTCCATAACAGCGCGTCGTTAATTATCTTTGGAGCAGTGAGAATGCCAAAAAGAATCGGCAATTTACGGTGGGGGATTGTTTCGCTACTGGTCGCTCCCATCACCTTCGTCATGACGCTGGATCGCGCTGCAATGACGATCGCTGCGCCCACGATCCAGAAGGAGCTTGGTCTTTCGCTTGTCGAGATGTCAGTGATCCTGACCATCTATTTCTGGACGTACGCATTGGGACAAATCCCTGCCGGAAGACTGGCCGAGCGTCATGGGTCGAGGAAGGTGCTGTTTGGAACAAGCGCTCTTTGGTCTTTGATGATGATAGTGACGCCGTTCGGCGTGGGTTTTAACTGGCTCGTTGGCTGCCGCGCCCTGCTCGGAGGCGCACAATCTGCTGACTGGTCAAGCGGCGTGCTCGCAGTGAAACGCTGGTTTCCCAAGAATGAACGCGCGAAGGGGAACTCCTTTCTCCTGGGTGGTCTCTATCTCGGACCTATCATTTCCGCGCCTCTTACTGCCTGGATGATCTTGCAGTTCGGCTGGCACTCCGTCTTCTATGTGTTCGGTGCAATCGGCCTTGTATTGGGAATTGCCTGGTGGTTCGGTTATCGCGATGTGCCCGCGCGGCACCCTCTGATTACCCCCGAGGAGGCAACGTATATCGCTGCGGGACAGTCGGAACCAGAGGCGGTAGCCAAAGGGGTATTCCTGAGGTGTCTCCGGCATCCGCGGTTCTGGCTTTTCGGTATCCAGTACTTTCTGTTGGTCCTGATCCAGAGTTTCTATACGACCTGGCTGCCAACTTATCTTATGCGCGCACGTGGGCTTTCGCTCAAGTCCATGGGATTCGCGGCATCGCTTCCATGGATCGCCGTATTCGTGGCGGTATTTGTGGCGGGGATCGTATGCGACAAGATATTGAAGCGCACTCAATCGGTCTGGGCCGCTCGCGCTCCGGTCGCCATGGTGGGATTTCTTGTTAGCGCTATCGCCCTCTGTCTGGCTTCATGGGCCGTCAATATTGCGGCCGTCATTGGTTTCTTGTGCCTGTCTTTCGCTGCGGTAGGTTTTGTGCAAGTCGTCGTCTGGTCGGCAGCCCAAGACCTGGCGCGAGATTTTACCGGCGTGATGTCTGGCTGGACTAACCTGTGGGGAGCCGCATCGAACGTCGCGGGACCCGTTGCCGTCGCTTTCATGGTGAAACTCACCGGTAACTGGGGGAGCGCCCTGGTCGTCATCGCACTGGCGGCCGCGGTAGGCACGGTGCTCTGGTTGTTTGTGCACCCTGAGAAGCCGCTCTTCGATATCCCGCAAGCCGCCGTTGCCGCCCCGTCTAAAGAGCGCGTCCGGCAAGTGGCAAGCAACAGCGACTTGACCAGCGATTTGACTTCGGATGAAGCGCGCCCTTGATGTCTGCGGCCCCCGGGTTGCAGGTTAGCCGCTTCCAGGTGCACCTGACTTGAAATTTTCTTGCCGCGGTAGCGGCAAGAGCCCATTACGGCTCAATGTACCCAGTTAGTCCCTTCACATCTCAACCGCGCGGCGCCGGTCCCTGCCGGCCCGTATCAAGCAATTGATTCTCTTCATTGCGCGGTGAGGCAACGCGCGTCCCCGCCTGATTTCCGACCGTCTCCTCATTGAGCGAAATTTTTTGCTCAAGTTTTACCGATGGTTGTCGATATTGTATGAGGAATACAGTACTTAAGACATCGTCGCGGCCACCCTCATCCCAACATTCACGGATCGGCGCACCTGCAGGATAAGGCGTGAGCGCGACGGCATCAGGCGATCTGCCGCCCGGAATCAGGCATCAGTCACGCCACCGGCAGATGCAGCGAATCATGTGACTACACGTTGGGGACTTCCACCATGTTTCGCCGCGTCACCACGAAGGTGCTCATCCTCCTGTGCGTCATGTACTGCATTACGTACATAGACCGCGTCAACGTCAGCACCGCGGCCGCGCAGTTCGGTAAGGAATTCGACCTCTCGCATACTCAAACAGGCTTTGTTTTTTCAGCCTTTGCGTATCCGTATCTCATCATCCAGATCTTCGGCGGCTGGCTTGCGGATCGTTTTGGTCCGCGCCGAACGCTTACCATCTGTGCGTTCATCTGGGCCGGTGCGACCGTGCTAACGGGGCTAGCCGGTGGTCTCATGTCGCTGGTGTTTGCCCGCCTGCTGCTGGGTCTCGGCGAGGGTGCTACCTTCCCGGCGGCCACCCGTGCAATGTCAAACTGGACGACGCCCGAGCGCCGCGGCTTCGCACAAGGCATCACCCATGCTGCCTCGCGCATTGGCAACGCGGCCGCGCCGCCGCTGGTGACGTGGCTCATGCTGACGACGAACTGGCGCGGGGCATTTGTCATTACCGGCATTGTCAGCGTGCTGTGGGCGCTCATCTGGGTCTGGTATTTCCGCGACAACCCGCGCGAGCATCGCTCGATGAGTTCCGTTGAAGCGGACCGGCTGCCTGCCTACAACGTGGCGAGGATAAGCGGCCGCGTGCCCTGGCGCGCCCTGCTTCGACGCATGCTGCCGGTGACCGCGGTGTACTTCTGCTACGGCTGGGTCCTGTGGCTCTTTCTCGGCTGGGTGCCGCAGTATTTCCAGCATCAGCACATGCAACTGGGTAAATCAGCGCTGTTCGCGTCGGGCGTATTCCTGACCGGCGTGTTAGGCGACTGGCTTGGCGGCGAGCTGACCGACTTCATCATGCGTCGAACGGGCAACCTGCGGCTCGCGCGCAACGTCATGGTCTCGACGTGCATGTTCCTCGCGCTGCTGGCGCTTGCGCCGATCATGCTGGTCCATTCGCTGTCGATTCCCCTTGCTGCGCTCGCGCTGTCAGTAGGCTTCTTCTTCAACGAGATGACGATCGGGCCGATGTGGGCCGTGCCGATGGACATTGCCCCCCAATACGCGGGCACTGCGAGCGGCATCATGAACATGGGGTCCGCTGCCGCGGCGATTGTCAGCCCGGTGGTCGGAGGCTGGATCATCGATCACACCGGCAACTGGAATCTCCCGTTCATTGTCTCGATGGCATTGATGCTGAGCGGTACGCTGCTCGCCTTCGTGATGCGGCCGGACCGGCAGTTACCGGGTGAAGCAAATAGTGGCGAGCCCTCGGCCGGCTACGCCTGATGCAACTGGCCTCGAACAACACAACAAATCTGCGTGTGCCACGGCAAAAGCCTTGCCGATCAGCGCGGTAAACAAGGAAGAAGAAATGCTGAGAAACCTGTCGATTCGCGCTTGTTTGAGCGCGATGATTGCCTTCTTCGGCGTGGTGCTGCTGCTTGGCGCCGCGGCCGGATTGCTGTCGCTACGCGCGAGCAATGCGTCGCTACAGCAGATGTACACGGTCGATACACCCGCCGTCGCCGACCTGGAAGGCAGCGCCGGACAATTGCTGCGTCTGCGCCTGGCGCTTGCGACCTACGCGTCGCTCGTCGATCTCAACGATCAGGACGGTGCCGCAGCGGTGCTCAAGCGCTTCGATCAATATCTGAAGGTATCGAACGACCGCCTAGGGCACTATTTGAGGCACGCGGGGACGGACGACGACGAGCAACGTCTCATCAAAGACATGCAGGACAAGCGTGCCACGTTCCTGCATAACGGGATCGAGCCGGCGATGGCCGCGCTCAAGGCCGGTGACAAAACCGCGTTCCAGCAGTTGCAGGCTCACCAGCTTCCTTCACTCTATAACGCGTACGAAAAGGCGATGCTCACGCTTGAGCAATTGCAAATCGATCACGGCGCACAACGCTATCAGGACGCGCACGATCGCTTCTATGCCATCAGTATTGCCGTCGCCGTGGGCATGGTGTTGGCGCTGCTGTTCTCGTGGCTGGGCCGCGTCGTGCTGGTGCGGGCGATCGTTCACCCGGTCGATGCCACCATCGCGCAATTCGAGCGCATCGCGAGTGGTGACCTCACCGGCCGCATCGACGTGACGAGCGACAACGAAATGGGCAAGCTGGCGACCGCGCTGCGCAAGATGCAGGACTCGCTGATCGCGACGGTGAACACGGTCCGTGCGGGAACGGAGTCGATCGACACCGGTGTGCGTGAAATTGCATCGGGTAACACGGACCTGTCACAACGCACCGAGGAACAGGCGGCGTCGCTGGAAGAAACCGCCGCGAGCATCGAGGAACTGAACTCCACGGTCAAGCAGACCGCCGAGAACGCCAAGCAGGCCAACTCGCTTGCACAAGGCGCGTCGAGCCTCGCCGCCGAAGGCGGAGAGCTGACCCAGCAGGTGGTTGGCACGATCCATCAGATCGTCGACGACTCGCACCGCATGGCGGATATCGTTGGCGTCATCGAAGGGATTGCGTTTCAGACCAATATCCTCGCGCTCAACGCGGCGGTCGAAGCGGCACGCGCGGGCGAGCAAGGGCGTGGTTTTGCCGTGGTGGCGAGCGAAGTGCGTTCGCTCGCGCAGCGCAGTGCCGCGGCCGCCAAGGAGATCAAGGGCATGATCGGAGAATCGACGGCACGGGTGCAGTCCGGTGCGCAACTGGTTGAACGCTCCGGATCGACCATGACGGAGATCGTCAAGGCGATCGCCCGCGTCAGCGCGATCATGAGCGAGATTGCTTCAGCGGCAATTGAACAAAGCTCAGGCATCGATCAGGTCAACGTAGCGGTCGCGCAGATGGACGAGGTGACGCAACAGAACGCCGCGCTCGTCGAGCAGGCAGCCGCAGCAGCCGGCTCGCTGGAAGATCAGGCGCGTCGGCTCACGGCGGCGGTGGCCGTGTTCCGTACGGAAGCGTCCCGGGCGTCAAGCGCGCCGGGTGTGCGAGGACACGGCGTTGAACTGGAGCGAGCAGTGCACACCCTGGCGCATTTCTGACACGCTAGTACCCATTGACCGGCATCGATGTCAGCGCTGTCCGATGAACCGCCAGGACATCAAATCAATCCAAGCATCGACGCCTTCAAAGTGGCCGCCGCACGCGTCGAGCAAGCGAGCTTGCGGAACACGCTTTCGACATGCGTGCGCACCGTGCTGGGACTCAGCTCCAGCGCCTTTGCGACCTCTTTGTTGCTGGCGCCCAGGCTAATGTGACGAAGCACCTCCGACTCGCGAGGCGACAGCAGCGTTGCTTGGGCGCAGCGGGGTTTTTGGGCAATTACGCTCCCGTCATACTCGTCACATTCGTTCGAGATTAGCGCACTGACAGCATCGGCATTGAATCGCCCTGCCAACGCCTGCTCGCGGAGCAGCGTTGCGGCATCTTCGGGGGAAAGCGCCTCACGCCAGGGACGCTTCGAGCGCAGCGCGACCCAGGCAGCGGCCGCAGCGAGCACCTGGCCTTCACGAGCAATGCCATCGCCCGCTGCGCCCCGGAAATAGCCCGAACCGTCCAGCCGCTCATAGGCAAGCGAGGCAATCTCCGACTCGCGCGCGAGGGCGCCGATCTGCTTGCCCGCCCGCGCGGTCCAGTAAGGGACCAGTCGCACTTTCTCCCAGGCTGCCGTGGGCAATCGACCCGGCGTATTCCATATTGCATTCGGCACTGCCGCGCGTCCCATACCGTGGATCAAACCGGCGAGATACACGCGGCGCGCTGTCTCCTCACCAAGGCCCAAGCGCGCGCAGCACGCTGCCGACGCTTCGGCTACGCGCCGTGAATAGCCGGCCATCCAGGGCAGCTTCAGGTCGATCACGTCAGCGATGATTTCCGGCGCGCTTGTTTGCAGCATCGGTTGCGTATTCAGGGGTTCGTCATGGGCCGACGTACTCCACTGTTCAAGCTCGTCCAGCCACTTTGCCGCGCGGGACAATGCAAGTTGCGCAAGCGCTTGCGGATATTGACGGCCGGCCTTCTGGGTGATCAACACCTTCGCCTGCTCCACCCCATAGATCCGGCTGAAAATCTCTATATCACCGGCCAACGCAACGAGAAACACGGCATCGGGCACATTGCCGCCCTGCATCTGATGCGGGAAACCGGCGCCATCCCAACTTTCGAAAATGTGCCGCAACGCCACCTGGGTTGCGCCTGCCAGTCCGAGCATGCGCGCGACCTCGCCCGATACCTCGCAGTGAATCTGAGCCAGCGGCGTGATTGCCGCACCGAACCGTCCCGGGGATTCGTCGGCGCCGGCCCATCCAGGCCGCATCGCCAGCATGTCCGCCCTGCTGCCGATGTCGTCTCCCAGCCACTCCGCGAAACCCGCTGCGTTCGCCGTGCAGCCCGACCAGCGCAGCAGCGACACTTCCTTGACAACGCCGCACTGAGCGTCGTCGTGGCCGGCTTCGGCGGCGAGTCGCCCGGCAAGCCAACCGGTACGCAGGGAATGATCGGTTGGCTGCCCCATGCTGAGGTCGCCGACAAATGCAAGCGCCTTGACGGCGTCCAGCACCCGGATATCAGAGTCGCCTTGCATCAGTTTCGCCTCATTTTTAGCTTTCGCGTCTAGCCTCCGTCAGATCAGGCTCGGTCATTTGACCGATACAAGAGCTCGCCCAATCAGCGCATTCTCCAATCCGCACACTGATTTCCTTGCCAACCCGATTTCTTCAAGAGGACTCATATTATGAACACCCTGCTCAAAAAATGCCTGGCCGCTACGCTGCTGCTCGGTGGCCTGATGTCGCTCGCCGCATTCACGCCAGCCAGCGCCGCGTCTTCGCCTGACGACCTGAAGGGCAAAAACGTGGTGCTGGTGCACGGCGCGTTCGCGGATGGATCGAGTTGGGACAAGGTTATCCCCATTCTGCAAGCGAAAGGCTTGCACGTGGTGGCGGTGCAAAATTCGCTCAGGTCGCTCGATGACGATGCAGCGGCGACGAAACGAGTGATCGAGCAACAGAACGGTCCCGTCATACTGGTCGGCCATTCCTGGGCCGGCGCAGTCATTACGCAAGCCGGCAATGACGACAAGGTGAAAGCGCTGGTATACGTTGCCGCCTTTGCGCTCGACAAGGACCAGTCGATCAACGACGTTTTGAAGGGGAAGCCGGCACCGCCGTGGGCGTCGGCGCTGCAGAAAGATTCCGCCGGATACCTGACACTTTCGACCGATGCAATCATTCACGACTTTGCCCAGGACCTGCCCGTTGCACAAGCCCGCCTCGTAGCGGCGACTCAAGGTCCCTGGTTCGCCGGTTGTACCGACGACAAGGTGTCCGAAGCCGCGTGGCATAACAAGCCGTCGTGGTGGGTATTGACGGAAAAGGACCGCATGATTCCCCCGGCTCTGCAGGCCGCAATGGCGCAGCAAATCGGTGCGACAGTCGTAAAGGTGGACGCGAGCCACGTGGCGATGCTGTCAAAGCCGGCAGAAGTCGCCGCGGCGATCATCGCTGCGGCACGCGAAGCGCAGTAAGCCGGCGCGAGGCTCTCGGCGTGGTCATTTAGAGGTGGCTCCGGGAATCTGGACAGTCGGTTAGGTGGAATCGCTGGGTTCTGAGATTGGCATAATGGCTACAAAGGAAACCAGACGATGACGAAGAGAACCCGGCGCACGCACTCAGCGGCGTTCAAGGCGAAGGTGGCACTGGCAGCAGTACGTGGCGAGCGCACACTGGCAGAATTGGCGCAGCAGTTTGAGGTTCATCCGAACCAGATCACGGAATGGAAGCGGCAGTTGCAAGAGCGAGCGGCCGATGTGTTCGGCGCGGCGGGCGCGCCCGTCAGTGAGCCGCCGGTGGATCTGAAGACGCTGCACGCAAAGATCGGCCAATTGGCGCTGGAGAACGATTTTTTATCCGGCGCGCTCGGCAAGGCAGGCCTGCTGAGCGGAAAGAAATGATTGATCGTGCCCACCCCTTGCCGGTTTCCCGGCAAGTCAAGCTAGTCGGCATCAGCCGATCCAGTGCGTACTACGCGCCGAGCCCAGTCAGTGGCGCGGATCTGGCGCTCATGCGCCGCATCGACGAGTTGCACCTGGAGCATCCGTTTGCCGGCGCGCGCATGCTGATGCGCCTGCTCAAGCGAGAGGGCATAGTGGTCGGACGCAAGCACGTCGGCACGTTGATGCGCAAAATGGGCATTGAGGCGCTGTATCGCAAGCCGAACCTGAGCCGCAAACATCTGGCGCACAAGATCTGGCCGTACCTGCTGCGCGATCGGAAGATCGAGCGCAGCAATCAGGTGTTCGCACTGGACACGACCTACGTGCCTATGGCACAGGGCTTCGTATATCTGACTGCTGTGATCGATTGGGCTAGCCGTCGTGTTTTAGCGCACCGGGTTGCGATCACGATGGAAGCCGAGCATGCGGTGGCAGCACTTGAAGAAGCATTCGCGAAATATGGAGTGCCTGAGATCGTCAACACCGATCAAGGCAGCCAATTTACCAGTACGGTCTTCACCGACGCAGTCCTGTCGCGTGGGATCGCTCTGTCGATGGATGGCAAGGGAAGCTGGCGAGACAACGTTTTTATCGAACGGCTGTGGCGCAGCGTGAAGTACGAAGAGATATATTTGAAGGCCTATGAGTCCGTCGGCCAGGCACGGCAGTCGATCGCTAACTATCTGACGTGGTACAACCAACAAAGGCCTCATTCAAGTCTTTCGGACAAGACCCCGGATGAAGCTTACTTCGCGATGCTGCCCGCGATGAAAACGGCAGCGTGACCGCCCAGCGTTCCACTTAAAAATCGAAAAAACTGTCCGAACGAACGGGGCCACCTCTTTTCCAAACGCTACCAAACGCGACCAAACGCGACTAAACCCAACTAAACGCGCCGAGAGACTTCGCCTAAAGTCACACCGTACATACACATTTCGTATAGCTAAAGGAATGTCAAACCACTGCGGATCAGGCGTTATACCGCTGTAAAACCAAAAAGCTTCGTTGCGTTATCGACCAGAAGCTTGTGACGAAGACCGCTATCCAGAGCCCAATTCTTGACCAAGGTGAAGTTGCGTCCTTCGTCTTCTCCTCTAAACACCTCGATGTTCGTCGCCTTCGCAATTTCACGAAGACCTTTCGCGACCGCTTCACCGCACCGCGAGCGACGCCCTTAGCATGTCCAACACGCCAGCCACTTTCGGCGTTAGTTGGCGCGCTCTCTGCCAGATCACGAACAGCGGCAGGCCGTCGGTCGCGAAGTCGGCGAGAACTTCGATAAGCTGGCCGGTACGCAACTTGTCGTTGGCGAGCCACGTCGCGAGTTGTGCAATCCCCAATCCGGCCTCCACGGCTGCGAGCTGAGCCTCTGCATCACCGAACACGAGGCGATAAGGCACCGCGCGTTTCACGACTGCGCCACCTTCGGAAGCAAAGGTCCACGAACTGACCGTTCCATCGGGTCTTCCGTAACAAATGCAATCGTGTTCGACAAGCGCCTCAGTAGTCATTGGCAAACCCCGGCGCTCGAGATAGCCTGGCGAGGCGCAGAAGATGAGACGCTCGTTGCCGACATAGTGGTGCGCAATCGATGCGGGCCACTCACTCATTGCGCCAATGCGCACCGCCACGTCGACCCCTTCTTCGACAATGTCCACAAACCGGTCCGTGAACGTGACATGCGGCAGCAGATTGGGGTATTGCTCGCAGAGCCTTGTCACGATCGGCAGCACGGCAAGACGACCAAACGTCGCCGGCAAGTCTAGGCGAATACGCCCCATGGGTTCGAGCTTTTGAGCAGCCAGAATTGCTTCTGCTTCGGCAAGCTCGCGCAGTATGCGCACGCACGTTTCATAGAACGCCGAGCCTGCATCGGTCAATGCGAGGGCGCGTGTCGTTCGCTCGAACAACCGCACGCCGAGCCGCTCCTCCAGCCGGGCGACGCTTTTGCTGACCGCCGAACTTGTCAGATTAAGGCGCTCGGCGGCGGACGCGAAACTGCCTGAGTCGGCTGCATATACAAACGGAGTGATGCCCTTCAGGCTTTCAGAGGAAGACATATCACCAAGGAAAATATTTCGTGAATACACTGAAATACTATCGCGAATCACAACTCAACTATCGAATAAGCTCTATTTTTCAACTTTCTGGTTATTCGCCATGCAAAAACGCGCCTTGATCGTCGGTGCCAGCGGTGTGATCGGGACCGCGCTGTCCGAACACCTGTTATCCGATGACTGGAAGGTAACCGGCCTGTCGCGTGGACGCGGGACGCCGACCGCCGGCGTGCATATGCGCACAGCTGACCTCACTTCGCGGGATGAAGTCGCGTCTGCCCTGAACGATGTGGACGTAGACGCCGTGTTTTTCGCCGCTTGGGCGCGGCAGGCGACCGAGAAGGAAAACATCCGCGTCAATGGCGCGATGGTAAGCAACGTGTTGAACGTCATGGGCCCGTCGCTTCAAAACGGTCATGCAGCATTGGTCACGGGCCTGAAGCACTATCTTGGCCCTTTCGAGGCATACGGGACGGGCGCTGTTCCCAAGACGCCGTTCCGCGAGGAGCAAGGCCGTCAACCGGTAGAGAACTTCTACTACGAGCAAGAGGACAGATTGTTCGAGGCGGCCTCACGCTTCGGCTTCACATGGAGCGTGCACCGCCCGCACACCATTATTGGCTATGCACTGGGCAACGCGATGAACATGGGTGTGACGCTCGCCGTGTATGCCACGTTGTGCAAGCAGAGCGGCCAGCCGTTTGTATTTCCCGGCTCTGCCACGCAGTGGAACGGACTGACGGATATGACCGACGCCCGCCTCCTGGCACGACATCTGGAATGGGCGGCGACCAGTGATAAGTCAAGGAACGAAGATTTCAACGTCGCAAACGGCGATGTATTTCGATGGCAATGGATGTGGTCGCAGATTGCGAACTACTTTGGCATTGAAGCGGCACCTTTCGACGGCGTATTGCGTCCGTTGGAACATAGGATGCAGGACAGCGCCCGGCAGTGGCAGGCGATCGCTACGCAATTTGAGCTCAAGGAGCCTGCGATTGAAAACCTCGTATCCTGGTGGCATACGGACGCCGACCTTGGACGACCCATGGAGGTGGTGACCGATATGTCGAAGAGCAGGAAGGCAGGCTTTTTGGCGTACCAAAGCACGCTGGATGCGTTCATTGACCTGTTTGAACGGCTGAAGGCCGAGCGAATCATCCCCGGATAGCGCGCGCCTGGATTCACTGCCGGTTCGCTGCGCGGGTCATCGTGTGACCCGCGTTTCCGGTTTGATATCGATTGAATTATTTGGTCGTATCGCCATCGCCAACATCAGCGCGCTTCATTTTGCTTGGCTCCGGTACCACTTCGGGTAGAACGTCTTCACGGCGTCCCCCTCGACTCGCAGCGCGTGGCAGCCATCGAGTTGAAACGGCTGCCGGTCGTTCGACGCGTTGATCTCCTCGCTCATGGTCTGGAACGCGGCTGTCGCCACCCCGCCGATCAACTCGGTCAAATGTGTGCAGCCCTTCGTGCCGCCGAATAACGCGCGCGTCTCGCGCATGAAGCCGGCCTTCAGTGTCAAGCCGATCAGCTTCTTATATTCCGGACCGATCACATCGCAGAAACCGGGATAAGGGACGACCTCCGACTCCGCATGGGCATCGACGATCAGAAAATCCGTGTTGACCGTGATCCGCAGGCGCATCTGATGAATCGCTTCGCCGGCGAGGCGCACGACACCGCTCGAATAGCGGTCGTAGGTCTTTGTATCCTTGAGCACGCCTTCAATGTCGTACAGACCATCCGCGCGCCGGAAGCCACTCAATTCGATTCGGCGCACGTGGAGAAGTTGACGTTCCATAAGCTCAATACAATCAGTTCGCGACAATTCGGCTTGCGACAATGCGTTTTGCGCGATCGACAATGGGTTTGTCGACAAGTTTTCCATCGACTGCAATGGCGCCCTTCGGATTCTCCGCGAGCTTGGCCAGCACGCGCTCGGCCCACGCAAAATCCGCGTCGCTGGGAGCGAAACCCCGGTTCACGGCTTCGACCTGTCGCGGATGAATACAGAGTTTGCCGCCGAAACCAAACCGCCGGCCGGCAGCGACATCGGCGGCAATCAGATCAGCGTCATCAATGGATAGGGTCACGCCGTCAACGGGCGCCACGAGTCCGGCAAAGCGCGACTCGATCACGAATTGCGAGCGCACGTAATCGAGTTCGTGGCCACTGCCTTCCACGCCGGCATCGACGCAATAATCGAACGAGCCGAATGCAAGCCGCGAGACCGATTTTTCATGCGCGATACTGCGCATCTGCACGACGCCGACCACGCTCTCGATCAATGCAATCAGCGACACTCCATCGCCGCAACGCATTGCAACATCGGCCAGCTCACTCGCCACTTCGGCCTTGGGCACCATCACGCGCATGACCGGCGACGCGCGCACCATCTTCACGTCGTCTTCATGCCACGGCGTGCCGAACGCATTCACGCGAATCATTACACGCGGCTTGTCCACGTCCGCAAGACCGGTTTCAAGCCACTTGGCGAGACCCTCGCGCGCCTGGATTTTTGCATCGGGTGCGACTGCGTCTTCCAGGTCGATCACGACCTGATGCGCGGCCGTCGCAAGCGCCTTTGAAAAACGTTCCGGCCGATCTCCGGGCACGAAAAGATAACTGCGTAGGGACATGCCTGTCTCCTGACTTGAGGCTTCATCCGTTAAGGTGTCATCCGGCATTCCAGTCGCGCTGGAAAGTCTCGGAGTAACTGAATCGGTCAGCCGGATGAATGCTGATTGCCGCTTCGACCACTTCGCCGCGCTGATTGAGATATCGGCGGCAAAGCCAGAGTGCGGGCGTTCTCGGCTTGACGTTGACCAGCGCGGCGATAGCCGACGGCATGGCGATAGCCCGGATCTCCTGCTGCACTTGGGCAATGCGCTCGCCGAACTGCTTTTCGATCAGCGTATAGATCGGCACATGCGATTCGTTTTCGCTCACCACCAGTGAACGAAATGCCGGCTGGATAAAAACTTCGGTATGACAAATTGGATCGGGGCCGTCGCCCGAACGCCGCAATCCCGCGATCCGCAGCCACGTTTCGCCGGGCTTGGCCGTCAGCATTGCGCAGATCTCGGGGTCGCGAACCTCCGATGTCTCCTTCGATAAAATCTGCAGGACGGTATCGGCCGTATAGCGATGCAAATCGCTCAGTTGCTGCATGACTTGCCGATACCCTCCCTCGGATCGCACGGCTTTCACTGTCGTGCCGACCCCCGCCTGTCGCACGACCATGCCCAACTGCACGAGTTGCTTCACCGCTTCACGCACGGTCGAACGGCTGGCGCCGAACTGCTCGCACAGCTCGAACTCGGTTGGAATGGTGGAGCCGACCGGAAAGCGGCCACTCTGAATTTCATTGATGAGCGTCTGCGCCAATTGCATGTAACGCGGTTGCTGACCCAGGACTGTGACCATCGGCTCTTGCGTGAGGAAAGGTGAACGGGGCGGACCGCCCACATTCGCCCGTCCAGACCCGTCGCGCAACGCTTGGGCGCTCATTGCACGACGGCCTTCTCGCGGAGCGAGGCGATCCGATCAGCATCGTAACCGAGTTCCGTGAGCAGCCTGTCCGTGTCCTGCCCTAAATCGGGCGCCGCGCGCAACGGCAACGGCTCGTCAACGCGTACCGGCGCCGCCACACCGCGAATCTTGCCGAAGCGTGGATGCTCGGCATTGACCACGCCCTCGCGCTCGGCCACGAACGGATTGTCGAGCGCCTGTTTGACGTCGTAGACCGGCGCAGCGGGCACGCGGCCGCCAAAACGCCTAAGCCACTCCTGCGTGGTCGCGGTGGACAGCGCCGCATCGAGTTCCTTTTCCAGCAGGTCGCGATTGGCCAGCCGCGCCTTGAAGTTGTTAAAGCGCTCGTCCGTGACCCACGACGGTTTGTCGAGGACTTCGGCCAGCACGCCCCAGAATTTTTCCTTGTTGCACATCAGGAAGATCCAGCCGTCCTGCGTCTTGTACAACTGGCTCGGCGTAAGCGACGGGTGCGATGACCGGCGATCGCGACCGGTCACGACGTCGCCGTTCAAATACCACGTGGCGACATAGGCGAGATTGTGCATGGCGACATCGAAGAGACTGACGTCCATGTCGCGGCCAATGCCCGAGGCACGCGCCTGCACGATCCCCGCGAGCAACGCCATGGCGGCAGTCGTGCCCGTCATCAAGTCGATGATCGACAGACCGAAACGCGCGGGCGGACTATCCGGCTCGCCCGTCACCGACAGGTATCCGGCCTCCGCCTGCATCAGATAGTCATAACCGGGCCACGCCGCGCGGCTTCCCGTGCGTCCATAAGCCGACAGATGACCGCAGACAATAGCCGGATTGGATTCCTTCAACTGGTCATAGGTCAGCCCGAGTTTGGCCGGCAGGTCGCCTCGGAGGTTATTGAAAACGGCGTCGCTTTTCTTGACCAGGTCGAGCAGCACCTGGCGTGCTTCCGCCTTCTTCAGATCAAGCGTCAAGCTGCACTTGTTGCGGTTGAACGCCTCGAAAAAATGGCTGTCGCCCTCGCCGAAAAAATACGGACCGACCGCGCGGCCAACGTCGCCGCCTTCGCGGAAATTCTCGACCTTGATGATTTCCGCACCGAGATCGGCCAGATGCTGGGTCGCGAACGGACCCGCGCCGTATTGTTCGACCGCGACAATACGTACGCCAGAGAGCGGCAAAGTCATACCGGATTCCTCGCAATCAAATTCTTGGCGATAATGATTCTCTGCATCTCGTTGGTGCCCTCTCCAATGCATAACAACGGCGCATCGCGATACAAACGCTCGACATTGAATTCTTTCGAGTAGCCGTACGCGCCGTGAATCCGCATTGCCTCAATACTGTTTTCGAGTGCGGCCTCGGTTGCGAAATACTTCGCCATGCCGGCTTCCATGTCGCACCGTTCCCCGCGGTCATACGCAACCGCAGCCGCTTCAGTCAGCAAACGCGCCGCCTGCACGCGGGTCGCCATTTCGCCCAGCTTCAACGCTATCGCCTGATGCTCGCAGATCGGCTTGCCGAAGGTCTTGCGTTGCTGCGAATAGGACACGGATTCGTCGAGCGCGGCTTGCGCCAGACCCACGCCGCGCGCCGCCACATTGATACGACCCAGTTCAAGACCGCCTAATATTTGCTTCAGGCCGCGCCCTTCCTCGCCGCCGATCACTTGCGAAACCGGCACGCGAAAATCCGTGAAGGTCAGCTCGCACGTATCAATCCCCTTATAGCCGAGCTTTTCGAGCTTGCGGCTGACTTCGAAGCCAGGGCCTTTTTCGACGAGCAGCAGTGTCATGCCCTTGTGGCGCGGCTCCGCCTTGGGGTCGGTTTTCACCAGCAGCGCAAGCACGTTGCCATGCAGACTGTTCGTGATCCAGGTCTTGCTGCCATTGACCACGTACTCATCGCCTTCGCGACGTGCGACCGTACGGATCGCCTGCAGATCCGTGCCGCAATCCGGTTCCGTCAAGCCTATGCCGCCGCGCAATTCACCCGTTGCCATGCGCGGAAGATAGGTGCTCTTTTGCTCTGCGGTGCCGTTGCGCTGCACGGTCATCGCCATGATCAAATGCGAATTGATGATGCCGCTCACCGACATCCACACTGCCGAGATCCGGTCGACTATCTTCGCGTACGTCGATGTCGACAGACCCAACCCCCCATATTCCTGAGCGATCAGGCAACCGAACAACCCCATGTCCTTCATTTTCTCGACGATCTCGTGCGGGTATTCGTCGGCGGCTTCGAGCGCGTGGACGTACGGCTTGACTTCGGTCCTGAGAAAACGGTCGAGCATGTCGAGAATCAACACTTCGTTAGCCTTCGCCTCTTCCGCTGTTTCGGTCTTTTCTACATCAATGGTAGCCATGAAATCTCCTGCCTTGAAGGCGTGAAGCATTGATTAACGAGGAAGGTTCAATCGGGACGACGCAGCACACCTGCGAGCGTGGACACCGGCATACGATCGAGATCGAGAACCGCATCGCGGACTTGAGCGGCACGTTCGTGCGAGACCGCGCGCTGGGCGTTGTCGAAGAACTTGGCGACAATATCGTCGTTGCTGAGCGGCCGGTCAGACGAGCCGCGATTGATTGCTTCACGCTGGACCAGACGACGCCCGTCGCGCGTGAAGACGATCACCTCGCCGGTGTAGTGGCGCGGGAATGTGGATTCGTGATCGACCTCGTAATTGACGCGTTGCGCGAGCGACAACACCGCCGGATCGGCGAGCGAAGCGTCGTCGAGATCGTCGAGCGTGAAGCGTCCTTTGAGCAATCCGGCCGCCACGATGTACGGAATGCTGAACTGCGCGTCGTAGCTGTTCGCCGGCCGCTTCTTGTTCGATACCGGCTCGCAGACCACGTCCACGGTCGGACCCGGCACGCGCACGATCACGTTCTCGATTTCATCGCCGCTAAGTCCATGCTGCTTGTGCAGTTCGACGGCGGCGTCGGACGAAGCATGCGTGAAATGGCAAGCGGGAATCGGCTTGAGCGCGACGTGATCAATTTCCCATTGGTCGCCAAGCCCGGTTGTCGCAATGGAAAGATCCGGCAAGGCTGCGTCGTTCAGATGCAGCGCATAGAGGCCGTAGCGGCCTT
This sequence comes from Caballeronia sordidicola, assembly GCF_002220365.1. Classification (GTDB taxonomy): domain Bacteria; phylum Pseudomonadota; class Gammaproteobacteria; order Burkholderiales; family Burkholderiaceae; genus Caballeronia; species Caballeronia sordidicola_C. Next base: position 42,198 of record NZ_MTHB01000109.1, read on the forward strand.
CATACGGCGCCCCCGGCCCTACGAAGCCGTGTTTGGCCAGCGAGGCCGCCACGGTTCCGCTGACGGCGGCCCACCCCGGATGCAGGCGCTTGGTCCACGCGCCGTCCTGGAGAAATTCAAGACTGCCTGACGCCATGGACAGCGCAATCCCCTGCGCATGGGTCGCGCTTGCTTCGTCGAGCCCCAGCAGGCGCGCGGCGGCCAGCGTGCAGCCGAATGCGCCGGCAAGTCCCGTGGGATGAAAGCCGGCCTTGTGGAAACCGCCTTGCGCGACCGCACCTACTCTCGTGGATACTTCCATCGCGCAAAGATAGGCGGTGAGAAGATCGGCGCCGCTCGCATTCTCGCGCTCGCCGAGACCAAACACGCAGGGCAAGGCGCTAGCGGTCGAATGAATCACGCCGCGTGCGTGGGTGTCGTCGAAATCGAGACCGTGGATCAATACGCCGTTCAGGAGCATCGCGTCGCGCATGGCGAGACGTTCCGAATGCGCGAAGACCGACGCGTGGCCGCTGCCGAGTTCCTGCATGGCGGCAAGGGTGATGCGTGAATAGTTGAAGGTAGTCGTCGCGAATGCAAGACCGATGCTATCCAGCATCAGATGCTTGGCGCGCTCGCGTACCGCTTGCGGTACATCCGACAATTGCAGGTTCGTCGTGAAGCGGGCAAGCGCGGCGGAGATGGAAGTTGAGTTCACCGTGCAATTCCTCCTTGCTTGAAATCGAGGGTGGAGTCGAGTGCGTCTTCATCCGGCGACGCCGCTTCGAGCGAATACTGATTCGCATCCACACCAAGAGAGACGATAGCCACGATTAACAGGATCAGCACTCCTGACACCATGCCAAGCACGCCGAACAATCCAAACTGGGCATAAAGCAGGACAGCGATATAGGACGTGGTCATTGATGCAAGCCGGCCGCACACGCCTGCCGCGCCCGTTCCCCGCAAGCGCAACGCCGTGGGAAACAACTCAGGCACGTAGCCAAACAGACCCAGAGTGACAATCGCGAAGATGCAGCTCACGAGCACGAAACCGACACAGGCAATCGCGGCGTTGGCGACCATCTGCGGATAGATGAAGCCAAGCACGATTGTCATGACCGAGAAAAACACCAGACCCTTCGCTCGCCCCAGACGGTCCGCACTGAGGAAGCCCAGTATCGCGCCAAACGGAGCGCCGAACGACATCAGCGTGGTAAAGCCAAGCGATGTCACCACGTCACGCCCTTCCTTCACAAAGAAGGTCGGCAGCCACGCCACGAAGCCGTACACCGCAACATTCACCGCGATCGCGGTCAGGGCAGCCGTCAGCGTCCGGCCGATCATGCCGCGCCGGAACAGCGCGCTGAACGGCAATTGCGGAACCTCGAGATTCTGCGTGCGCGCGCATTCGGGCAACGGCCCGCGCTGCTTTGCCACCTCGGCTTCGATCGCGCTCACGGTGCGCTCGGCCTCGTCAAGCCGGCCGACCGATTCCAGCCAGCGCGGCGACTCGGGCATGCTGTGACGCAGCGCCCACACAATCATTGCGCCAACGCCGGCGATGCCGAACATCCAGCGCCATCCCAGCGTCGGGATCACGACATAACCCACGCTCGTTGCGATCACGAGCCCCGAGTTGACGATCAATCCGAGTAGCGATATCCATCGTCCGCGATACGCCGGCGGGATGAATTCGCACAGCGTTCCGGCCGCGACAACCAGCTCTGCGCCCAGCCCGATGCCCATCAGGAAACGACAGCCAATCAACCAGTAGATGTTCGGCACAAAGGCGGCTGCGATCGACATCACGCCGAACAGTGCAAGGTTGAACTGATACGAAGAGCGGCGTCCGAAGCGGTCACCGAGATAGCCCGACAAGCCCGCGCCGATCACCATCCCGCAGAATCCCGCCGATACGAACAGCGCGTTGAGCTGTAGCGTCGAGAAGCCTTGCTTCATCATCGCGGCCGCAACACCGCCGGCGAGATACACGTCGAACGCATCGAGGCACGCGCCCGCGCTGATCAGGCCGAGGATCTTCCAGTGGAAAGCAGCCATCGGCAATCTGTCCAGCCGTGCACCTGAGCTTACGAGTTGATTCACAATTGTCTCCTTACTGCGCAAGAGGTGGAACGTCGTTCGTTCTTGAGCCGGATCGACATTCCTTGGCGGCCTGCGGCGGTGGTCTAGTCCCCTGTGCCGTGGCCCTTCTTGGCGATCAACGCGGTGCGCACGAAATCCATGACAGGCGTGCCGTCCTGCTTGAATGCACGCGTATGGACAGTGACGATGCCTTGCGTGGGACGTGACTTCGATTCGCGTTTTTCAAGCACTTCCGATTCGGCGTACAACGTATCGCCGCAAAATACGGGACCTGTCAGCTTGATCTCCTTCCAGCCGAGATTCGCAATGGCCTTGCCGCTGACGTCATTCACCGACATGCCGAGCACGATAGCGACCGTCAGGCCGCTATTGACCAGCAGTTGCCCGAACTCGCTCTTTGCGGCAAACGCGGCATCGCAGTGCATGGGATGGAAGTTCATTGTCAGCAACGAGAAGTGGATATTGTCGGCCTCGGTGATCGTCCGTCCCGGGCGATGTTCGTAAATGTCCCCGACCGTAAACTCCTCGAAGTAACGGCCATAACTCGCGCGATACCGTTGCTTCCCCACTTCTTCGGCTTGCATGTTCGGGCTCCTGTCTCAATTGTTTGTTTGTACGGACAAAGTATCTTCCCAAAGTATTTGCGGGTCAATCAAGGGTATCTACCGAGAAACGGCGGGCAAGGTTTTATATGAGGATTTGAGCGGGTTCGCAGGTCTATATGACGGCGGCCGGCCTGCAAGGTGAGGTATCGAGGAAGGTGTCTTTTATGCGCCTAGTCTTTCCATCAGGAAGTCCACAAAACTGCGCACCCGCGACGACAGATGCCGGCCATGCGGATAGAGCAGGATGAACGGTCTCGAACATCCGCCATAACGAGGGAGCAATTCATTGAGTGTTCCGTCCGCGAGGTCCTTCTCCACAACGAACCGATAGGTCTGGAATACTCCCGCGCCATGACGCGCCAAGGTCACCCCGGCAAGCACATCGCCCGACGATCCATATCCTCCGCGGGTCGCGATTTCCACGCAACTGCCGTCTTGATTGAACTGCCACGGTATGTTGCGGCCGCTACTTGGCAACTCAAACTGAATGCACTCGTGGTTAATCAGATCGTCCGGGGTTTTCAGTTCGTGGGCGCCGCGCAAATACGCAGGGGATGCTACGACCACCAGTTCCGAATCCTCCAGCTTTCGCGCGATCAGGCTTGAATCCGGAGGAGCGCGCCCCCGGATCGCCAGGTCAAAACCTTCGTCCGCAAAATCGATGTTGCGGTTACTGAGGTGCGTTTCGACTGTGACGCCCGGATACTGCTCACGAAATTCCGCCAGCAGGGGAAGGACGCGATAGTGGGCGTACGGCGTAGGCATGCTGATGCGCAGGACGCCAGCCGGGGTTGTCTGTTGCCCCGTCGCCTCCCGCTCCGCATCCGCGAGATGTCCAAGCGCCAGCCGGCATTGCTCAAAGTACCGTTTTCCCGCGTCCGTCAGTCGAATCTGTCGCGTTGTCCGGACGAACAACTGTACGCCGAGGCGTTTCTCAAGCGCCGCTACCGAACGGCTGACCGCAGCAGGATTCACGCTCGCAGCCGCGGCAGCGGCCGTGAAACTTTCCAATTCAGCAGCCAGACAGAACAGTTCGATACTGCCCAGAAGGAGCCCTTCAAATTGACGCTGCATAGTCTCTCGATGACATAAAAACCTGCTCTTTCCGGCGCGACTTTCAATAGCTATTGGCTCGCTCAAAAACTCGGTCCACGTCTTTATCTTAGCGTCGGGATGCCGGCGTGACGGATAAACCGCGACGATGGTTAGCGATTACAAAGACATGGCCAATCGACCGTGAAATGGTGCCCTAATCTGAGTATTCGTGCCTGCCCCTTCGTGACCATCACGGTCCCGACGCGACATTTCACGTCGCCAGCCGCGCGTCTGATTTGTTCTCACCACGCAAGACTGTTTGTCCATGGCGGGTATTCGAACTCGACGTCCACACGCCTAGACTGCGTTCAGCACTTCCAGATGCCGTCGGTCCTGACGGTCAAGACAGCTGAATCTACTTATTTAGAGGCTTACCATGAGCACGTCACACAAGGTTGTGGTCATCACTGGCGCGTCCCAAGGCATTGGCGCAGAACTGGTCAAGGCTTTCCGGGAACGCGACTACCGCGTTGTCGCAACAGCACGAAGCATCAAGCCGTCGGACGACACCAACGTTCTGACGGTGGCGGGTGATATCGGCGACCCTGATACGGCCCGTCGCGTGATTACCGAAGGCGTGGCACGCTTCGGCCGCATCGACACGCTGGTCAACAACGCCGGCATTTTTATCGCGAAACCGTTTACCCAGTACACGGCCGAAGACTACGCAGCCATCACGGCCGTGAACCTCTCTGGATTCTTCTATATCACGCAGCTCGCGATTGCTGAAATGGAGAAGAATTCGAGCGGCCACGTCGTCAGCATCACGACCACCCTGGCCAACCATGCCATCAGCGGTGTGCCATCGGTACTGGCATCGTTGACAAAGGGCGGTTTGAACTCGGCCACGAAATCCCTCGCGATCGAGTACGCAAAGAGCGGGATTCGCGCGAACGCCGTCTCGCCGGGCATCATCAAATCGCCGATGCATGCGCCTGAAACGCATGCGGCGCTCGGGGCGCTTCATCCTATGGGGCATATGGGCGAGATGCGCGATATCGTGAACGCTGTCCTGTATCTGGATGCGGCACCTTTTGTGACAGGCGAGATCCTGCATGTCGACGGCGGGCAGAGCGCTGGTCACTAAGCATTTCCGGGCGCCGGCAGCCGGCGCCCCTTTAGTTGCGCACCATAGGAGCGAGCGACATGCCTATTGTCACCATTCAAGTTACCCGCGAAGGGTCCAAGCCTGGACAGGACTCGGTTACGGCGGAAGAGAAGGCTCAGCTTATCAAGGGCGTGAGCCAGGTTTTACTCGACGTACTGAACAAGCCACTTGATGCGACCTTTGTTGTGATAGAAGAGGTGGACACTGAGAATTGGGGCTGGGGCGGACTACCGGTCCAAGCGTTCCGCCGGCTGCGAGGATCGAAGTCGGCGTAAACGTTGGCCGGTGCGTTTCGTTCAGGTTGAACAGGGGTTGTGCCGGGCACGGCAAAGCGCTCGACCCATAACCTCAATTCAACCGGGATCGTACAATCACTTCTCCCGCACGCGCACCGCAGTGTTTGCCTTGCCACCACGTCAACTCCCCGTTCACCACGACAGCTTCCACGCCGTCGGCGGCTTCGGTCGGCGTATCGTAGGTCGCTCGGTCCTTGATGGTAGCGGCGTCGAATATGACGACATCGGCGTGATTACCCGCCTCAAGCGTGCCGCGCCCCGTCAAGCCAAAGTTCTTTGCCGTCAGGCCGCTCATCTTCCACACCGCGGTTTCGAGCGGGAACAGTCCGATGTCGCGGCTGTAGTGCCCGAGCACCCGCGGAAACGTTCCCCACAAGCGCGGATGCGGCTTCTCGCCCAACGGCAACCCGTCCGAACCGATCATGGTGTCTTCGAATGCGAGGATGCGCCGGACGTCGTTCTCGTCCATGCTGAAGTAGATCGCGCTCGCCGGTTGCAGGCGTCTGGATGCGTCGGAGCGGCTTACGCCCCACTCTTCAGCAATTTCACCCAGATCGCGTCCCGCCAGTTCAGGATGCGCTTCACTTGTCGAAATCATCACTCGTCCCTGAAGTTTCGTTTCATCAGTGTGGAGCATGGTCGAGCTGGCGTCGTAGGGGTAGCAATCGAGTGCGACGCACTGGCACTGCATCGCCGCGCGGATCAGCGGCAACGTGATCGTCGACTTGCCGAAGTTTGCCTCGCGCATCAGCTTGTGATGTGAAATCACGACCGGCACGTCAAGCGCTCGGCCAATCTCGAACGTCTCGTTGAGCGAGTCGATACAGCCGTCGGCTTCGTTGCGCATATGCGTCACATAGACCGCACCGGTGCCCGTCAGCGGGCGGCATACGCTGATCACCTCTTCCATTGGTGCGGCAGAGGCAGGCGGATAGTACGTGCCCGTCGAGATACCGATCGCACCGGCCTCAAGCGCCTCGTTCAGCAAGCCCTGCATCGCTTCGATCTCCTCGTCGTTGGCGGCCCGGTCGAGCGAATCCATTGTCATCACACGCAGGGTGCTATGGCCCACCATCGCGGCCACGTTGACGGACGATGGCGAACGGCGAACCGCGTCGAGATAGTCGGCAAAACGCGAGAAGGTAGCGCGTGGCGCATGTTCGTCGCCAGTCAACAAGGTCAACGGCATCGGGCGTGGCGCATCCGGGCTCAACGGTGCGAGGCTGATGCCGCAGTTGCCGGTCACGACCGTGGTGACGCCTTGCGAGATCTTGCAGATCATCTGCGGATCGGAGAGAACAGCGGCATCATCGTGAGTATGCGAATCGATGAAGCCCGGCGCGACGATCTTGCCAGTCGCATCGATAGTCTTCGCCGCTGTACGCGCACGCAGGTCACCGATCTCCGCGATACGTCCGTGACGAATTCCCACGTCGGCGTCAAAGCGCGGCCGACGCGTGCCGTCGATCACCGTTCCGCCGCGAATGATAAGGTCAAATATATCGTATTCCTGACTAGTCATGAGAGATGATCCATGGCGTGGTTATTTGGTGAGCAGCCGGTTATGAATGGGCCATTTTGGCAGCTTGATCTTTTTATACGGCAACGCCGACCAGTCGGGACTCGCGGAACCGGGTGCGCCAACGTAGAGGATCTCGTGAGCAATGGTGGAGAACGACGCGTGAAAGTGCTGCGCCGACTTGACCACCACAATCTTCTTTTGGGCCGGGTCGCACCCGAGTTGCGTGAACAGGTCAATGTTGAGCGCTTGCGCGCGGCGTGTGGAAAGCACAATCTCAATGCCCTGCATTTCGATCAGCGCGCAGTCGCCGAGCGGGGACGGCGTGCCTGCCTGACCGGTCATCGTCATGTCCGGGCACACGGCGCGCACCCGACACCGCCCATCGACTGGCGTACCCGACTGCGGCCCGATCTTGCCGCCGATCCGCAGATCAAGCGTGGCGCCGACGCCGGCATCGAAAGCGATGCTGACCGCAACCGGATCCCACAAGGGCCCGAGCGCCGCATCACCCATGCCGCGCGCCAGCATGCGCTGCAGGATGAAGGTCGAGTCGCCCGCTGCGCCGCTGCCCGGATTGTCGGAGCGATCCGCCAGCACGACCGGCGCGCCGGCGGATGCCAGCGCGCGGTCCAGCGCCGTGTCGATATCGAGGTAACGCACAAGCAACGCGTCGCGCAGCGTGATGACCTCATCGGCGAACCGCCTCGCGATGGCTTGCGCCATGGGCGCATCCTCATCGGCATAGACCAGGACCTTGGTGCCCATGTCCTTGACATCCCCCGTCGCGAAGCCCTGCACGATCGAAATCGATAACACGCCGTCGTGCCCCTCCAGCGCCTGGGCGCGATCCGTCAGCGAGCGGCCGGGTTCGCGCGTGGTGTGAATCGGCACGACCATTCCGCAGTCAACTACCGCTGCAACCGGATTGATTTCGCCCACTGCAGTGCGCTGACAGAGATCGGCCAGTTCCAGCGCACGCTCGAGCACGTCGGTATGCGGGTACTCCTTGAACATGATGAGCACGTCGGCATGGCCAACCATCGCTTCGCTTAGGTGCGCGTGCGGGTCCAGCTCCGCACCGATCACGGCGTCGGGGCCGACTATCTGCCGGACCTCGCGCAACAGATCGCCTTCACAATCGTCGTAACCGTCGGCCACCATTGCGCCATGCAGGCCGAGCAACACGATATCGACGGGCAGTGCCGCGCGCAGATCGGCCAGCAGCTCGTCGCGCAAGGTCTCATACGCCAGACGCGTCACCACGCCGCCGGGATTCGCCGATGCAACAAGTCCTTCGACTACTGTCCAACCATAGGTAGCGGCGCGTTGACGTGCCGCCCATAGGGGGCCGCCGAAGAAAGTCATTTCGCCGGGATGCTGCCCAGCCCGGAAATAGCCACGATCGTGGAACGCGCCGATGCCTGTCGGGATGGGCGCGAAGGTGTTCGTTTCCGTGGCAAGGCTGCCGGTAAACACACGCATTGAGGTCTCCTTGGTTTTTCGTTCGCACTTGGGGTTGGGCGGGTGTGCTAGGTTCCGGGGTTAGTGGTCGGGGTTGGTGCCGGGGTGCCGGGGTGCCGGGGTGCCGGGGTGCCAGGGTGCCGGGGTGCCGGGGTGCCGGGGTGCCAGGGTGCCAGGGTGCCAGGGTCCTGGGTTAGCGGTCTGGGTCAATGCCGGGTTGCTGCTTTCAGCGTTAGCGGTCTGCATGAGTTGGCTCATTTCTTTAGCACTATTAGCCACTGTGCGTGGCGGCACGTCATTTCTTTGTCCAAAGCGACAAAGAAACGAAGCAAAGAAAACGCTTTCAAACCACGCTACCCTAAGTGCCCACAGCGTGCAGTTTCTATTCATGGGTGCCCCAAAAGCACGGTGCTCGCCAGAGCCACGGATGTGTGAACCCCTCTTTCTCCGAACACGGGTTCTGACACGCTTCGCCACCAGTGACTGAACCTGCCCAAGGTTCACCCCGCGCTATCCGCGAACAACCAACCACCAAATTAGTACGCTCGGCGCAACCACGTCGCAAACCCACCAATAAACCATGCCGTGCAAACGAGTAAGGCCCTACCCCCGAAAATAACCGCGCCAACCAAGCAGCTGACCCACCAAGAAACGCAGCAGAGCATACTCGTGAGGCCGCACTGGTTGCGGGGTGAATCGTGCTTGCCCGATAGCACTGATGGCGAAGCGTGTCTATGTCAGGATTCGCGAGAAGGAGGGGTTCAAACATCCGTCGCTCTGGCGAGCACCGTGCTTTTGGGGCACCCATGAACAGAAACTGCACGCTGTGGACACTTAGGGTAGCGTGGTTTGAAAGCGTTTTCTTTACTTCGTTTCTTTGTCGCTAAGGACCAAGAAATGACGCGCCGCCACGCGCAGTGGCTAATAGTGCTAAAGAAATAAGCCAACTCAGGCAGACCACTAACACCGAAAGCAGCAACCCGGCAACGACTCAGACCGCTAACGCAGGACCCTGGCACCCCGGCACCGACCCCGAACACCAACCCCAAAACCTGGCAAACCACCACCGACACCACCGCTAACCCCGACGACCAAGCCACACCCACACCAGCAACCCCAAACCCCAAACCCCGAGTGCGAACGAAAACCAATTGATCAGGTTTGAAGGCTCGGCAGAGGCGGCTCGTTTGCGGGGCTCCACGTCGTTGCCACCAGCACCGCCAGAATCCCGGAAATTAGCAGCAGCCAGAACGCAGCAAAAAACGAGCCGTCGAATGCAGCGATCAACACGCCCATTGCCACGGGAGCGATCGAGCCCGCAATCTGTCCACCGAAGTTCATCAAGCCCGTGGCGCTGCCGATCAGATGCTCCGGGAAATGTCGTAGCGGGGCCGAAAAAACCGTTGCGTAGACGAAGTTGAACGATAGCGAAAAGAGCGTCCAGTAGATCAACAATAGAAAGATCGTGGTGGTCGTGATCATCAACGCAAGAAACACCACGCTCATCAATGCGCCCATCATCAGGAACATGCGTTCCTTGCTTTTGCCGTATTTGTCGAGCAGCAAGCCGACCACGTTCGTGCCCGCGAATGCGATCAGGTTCGGCACCGTCACAGCCAGACTGATGTGAAGCAGATCGATCCGGTAGGTCTTCATCAGGTACGACGGCATCCACGACTGTACGCCAACATACAACAAGCTCGTGAAGAACCAGATCGCGGTCAGCTTCCACGCCATCCGGATGCGCAGCAGCGAACGCCACAAATGCCGCGGCCGGTTCGCGACGCGCGCCCTTTGCAGAGCGACGCCGCCGCGCAACGAGAGCCACAGGATCATCGCGACGAACACGCCCGCACCGGCAAGAATATGAAATGCCCCACGCCAGCCGAGATGCACGACGGTGAGCGCGATCAAGCCGGACCCGGCGGCATTGCCAAGGAACGTGGTTGAGATCAGGAATGATTTGGCGCGCGCCCGCTCGGGCTTTGGGAATACCTCGGCGACTGTTACCGAACTGGCCGGCGAAAAGCTGCCTTCGCCCATCCCGAACATGAAGCGGATGGCAAGGAGCGAACCGAACGACCACGCAAGACTCGTCGCGCCAGTGAACACCGACCACATGACAATACACAGCACTACGATAATCCGCGAGCCGAAGCGATCCGACAGCCAGCCGCCGGCGAGTTGCATGAATGCGTAACTCACATAGAACGCGCTCAGCAACATGCCAGCTTGCCGGGTATCGAGGGCGAATTCATGGCTGATCGGAATGATCGCGGTGCTCATCAGGATCCGGTCCGCGTAGCCGACGGCCCACGCGAGGAACAGACCCGACAGACACACCATTTTTTGCGTCCGGGAAAACACATACCCTGCCGACCCACCCGTCCCCGCAGACTGCATAAGCCCTCCACACCACGTTAGCGCTACGTACTTGATAACCCCACTCGATAACCCCTATGGTTGTCCGGAGCGCGGGACCGGCCAGCAGACCGAATATGAGGGTGCGGGCGGAGCGCGTCTAATGAAAATAAAATCCCAAAATATAACCCTGTGTTATAGGAGGCTTATAGAAGTTGTAAGAGCGCAGGCTGAGAGCCTTGTTCCAAACGATCGAGGCGTGTCGTAAGCTGCATGGCGAAGTCAATCCAGGGAGACTCAGGTGCGTTTGCGACATATCGAAATCTTCAGCGCAATCATGCTCACCGGCTCGGCCAACGGTGCGGCCAAGCTCCTGCACATCTCGCAGCCGGCCGTCAGCAAGATGCTGCAGCATGCCGAGCAGTCCGCCGGTTTCGCGCTGTTCCTGCGTAGCAAGGGCAAGCTGTTACCCACCCCCGAGGCATTGCGGTTGCGCGAAGAACTCGGCCCGTTCGACGAACAACTCAAGCGGATCCGGCGCCTCGTCACGAGCCTTGCGCACGGCGCCGACCGCCCGTTAAGGGTCGCCGCTACGCCGGCGCTTGCACACCACGCATTGCCGCAGGTCATGGCACGCTGGTGCCGCGCGTTCCCGCAGTCGAAGTGTGAACTGAGCGTCGCGCACACCCGCGAGATCGAACACGCGCTGCTGTTCGACGAGATTGAACTCGGGCTGACCATGCGGCCCGTCTCCCATCCCAACCTGGTTGCCACGCCGGTATGCGAAAGCACGCTGTGCGCCATTGCGCCGGCTGGCTGGTGGACGGACGATTTGCTCGACCAGCCGCTGACTGCAGACGACCTGGCGGGGCAACCATTGATCACCATCGATCCGGACGACTACCTTGGATCAATTCTCTCCGCGTGGCTCGCCGACGCTGCTGAGCCCCCTGTCAGCAATCTGTCGGTGCAGACTTATCCGCTCGGGAAGTCGCTGGTGCAGCAGCGCATCGGCATCGCGATAGTCGATTCGTTCACGGCGAATTATCCCGAGCATCATCCAGATATCCAGATCCGGCCACTCGCGATCGACGAGACCCTGCAGGTTTATGCGGTGACGGAACACTCGCGACCGCCGCCGCAATCGGCGGAACGGCTCATCCAGTTCCTGCGTGACGATGCGCCCGGGTCCTCGGCCGGCGAGTCGTCGCGGGGTTAGATGCGCTCGCCTCACCTGCTATAACCGACGGCTATAGCGCGAGCGCTGGTCGATATTGGACGCCGTTCGCGAGCTGCAGAACAATGTCCTCCAGCTCAACCAACCACCGACCCATCCCATGCATGTGCTCGTACTCGGCGCCGGTGTCACCGGTCTGGCCACGGCCTGGTATCTGCAGGAGGACGGTCACACCGTCACCGTCGTCGAACGCAATGAAGACGTTGCACTCGAGTCCAGCTTCGCCAACGGCGGACAGCTTTCGTATAGCTATGTCGCCCCGCTCGCTGGTCCAGGGGTACTGTCAAAGCTGCCGTCCTGGCTGTTGCGCGGTGACTCGCCGATCCGCTTTCGACCGCGCCTCGACCCAGACCAGTGGCGTTGGCTCGCACAGTTTGTCTGTGCGTGCACGCAGCGCAAAAGCGAGTTGTCTACCCGGCGCTTGTTAGCGCTCTCGTTCTTGAGCCGTGACTTGATGCAGCAACTGCAGGCCAGTGAGCCAGCCTTGCACTTCAGCCACTCGAATGCCGGCAAGCTGGTCGTGCACCGCAAGCGCGCCTCGTTCGACGCCGCGTTGCGCCTGCTCGATTACCAACGCTCGCTCGGCTGCGAACAGCAAGCCCTCGATACTCGCGAGTGCGTGCAGAAAGAACCGGCACTGGCGCATCTCGCCGGGCAGTTGCAAGGAGGCATCTTCACGCCTGGCGAAGACAGTGGCGACTGCTACCAGTTTTGTGTCGAAATGAGCCGCCTGCTGCGAGCACGCGGCGTGGAATTCCGGCTCGGCACGAAGGTCACTGCCTTGCGTAGAGCGCACGGCGGAGCACGCCGGGTCGAAGCGGTGGCTAACGACCGGGTAATCGATGCCGATCAGATCGTGCTGGCAGCCGGTGCCGCCAGTGCGTCGCTGCTCAAGCCACTAGCGGTGAGGGTTCCGCTTTATCCGTTGAAAGGCTATAGCCTGACCACCCAGGTCGACCCCGGCGGCCACGCGCCGCACATCAGCATCACGGACTTCGAACGCAAGATCGTCTATGCGCGGCTCGGCGACCGGCTGAGGATCGCCGGCATGGCAGACATCACCGGTCGTCGTGCGGATGTCGATCCGGCTCGCGTCGCCACGCTGCGCGCTGAATCGGCTGCGGCGTTTCCGGACGCCGGCAATTTCGATGAAGCGACAATCTGGTGCGGCCTGCGTCCGGCCACGCCGCACAGCACCCCGATCATCGATTCGACGCAATACGAGAACCTCTGGCTCAACCTCGGACAAGGCGCACTTGGTTTTACACTCGCGCTTGCAAGCGGGCGCTCAATTGCCGATCTGATCGCAAAGCGCCGCCCGGCGGTACCGCTAGATGGTTTTACGCTCTGAGCGGAATCACACGCTAAAAAATCTTGCCGGGATTCAGGATGCGCGCGGGGTCCAGTGCTTGCTTGATCGCGCGCATCGACGCTACATCCGCCTCCGAACGCGTCAGGTGCAGGAAGTGTTTCTTCTTGATGCCGATCCCATGCTCCGCGGAGATGGATCCCCGGAAGTCCCGCGTTACGTCGTAGATGACCTGATCGATTGCGTCGTGATCGTGCTTCGGGAGGCCTGGCACGTCCACTACGATATGGATATTTCCATCACCAAGATGGCCGTAGATCATGATCGTGGCCTCGGGCCATCGGGCATGCAGTTGCGCCTCGCAACGTGACGCGGCGTCGCCCACTTGCGCAATGGAAAAGCTCACATCGTAAGCCGCATGATTCGGGATGAAGCGTTGATATTCACCGGGCGCATCGCGGATTGCCCAGAACGCCTGCGCATGCGCCTCGTTCGATGCCAGCGCGGCGTCGGTCACCACGCCCTCCTCCAGCATCGCGCCCAGAAACTCTTCGAACGCGCCGCCATGTCGGACGGGATCCGTTCCAACACTTTCCAGCAACACATAGAACGGATGCGGTGAGGCAAGCGGAGCACGCAGAGTATTCAGGTTGGCAAGCACGGTATCGTGATAACCCGCCCACATGACCTCGAATGCCGACACGCCTGGAGCCAGCCCTGCCTGAGCGCGCCGCAGCAGCGTGGTGACGGCGTCGAAGCTGGGCAATCCACACCAGGCTGTGGCCGTTGCGGTGGGTTTGGGGCGCAGACGCAGCACCGCGCGGGTGATGACCGCGAGCGTCCCTTCGCTGCCAATCAGCAAGTTGCGCAGATCGTAGCCGCTGTTGTCCTTGATCATCTTGTTGAGACCGCCCACTATCGCGCCGCTCGCCAGCACGGCCTCGATGCCGAGAACCTGGTCGCGCATCATGCCGTACTTGATGACCCGATTGCCGCCCGCGTTGGTGGCGAGATTGCCGCCGATGGAACAACTGCCGCGCGCCCCCAGGTCAAGCGGAAAATAGAAGCCGGCCGCGCTGGCCGCTTCCTGTACCACCTGAAGGGGCGTTCCGGCCTGAACCGTCATGGTGCCCGACACAGCGTCGATCTCCACAATCTGGTTCATGCGATCAAGGCTTAGCGCCACCTCGTCGCCACGCAGATTGGCGCCGCCTACGAGCCCTGTCAGCCCGCCTTGCGTGACGACCGGCTGTGCGTAACGAGCGCAAATCTCGAGCGCCACCGCCACCTCCCGGGTGTCGTGCGGCCTGATGAGCGCCAGCGGCACCGCGCTCGGCAGGCCGCTCCAGTCCTCGACACGGCGATCGACAAACTCATCCGGCAGAGCCACTACCTGAGCGCCGAGCGCTTCCCGTAGCGCGTTGACTGCTGCGCTTGGTGCTGCGCTTGGTACTGTGCTTGGTACTGCGCTTGGTGCTGCGCTTGGTACTGCGCTTGGTACTGCGCTTGGTACTGCGCTTGGTACTGCGTTTACCGCCATGTGCCGTCTCCCTCGATGCACGGCTTCAATCGCGCCGTCACACTATGTATGCTGGTCACCAAATGGTATAGCCGCCATCCATGACGAGGTCCGAGCCGGTCATGAATGCGCTGGCTCGCGACGCCAGGAACACCACGCCGGGCGCGATTTCCTCGGGCTTAGCGAGTCGCGCGAGAGGCGTTCCGTTGATCCACGCCTCACGCCATTTCGCGTTTTCGAATCCGCGCTTCGTGAGTTCGGTGCCCACGTAACCCGGCGACAGCGAATTGACCCGGATGCCGTCGGATGCCCATTCCGCCGCGAGCGATCGTGTCAGATGAATCACCGCTGCTTTCGATGCATTATAGGAAGCCTGGGGTTGCGGCCGGTTGGCAATCGACCCGCTCATGCTCGCAATGTTCACGATACTCCCCCCGTGCTGTCGGATCATGAAGCGCGCCGCGCTTCGGCAACAATAGAACACGCCGTCGAGGTTGACTGCCATCAACGCGCGCCAGCTTGCGTCGTCGGTGTCGAGCGCAGCCGTATTCTTCACAATGCCCGCGTTGTTCACGAGCACGTCAAGCCTGCCGTGCCGCCCTACCACGCCCTCGAACGCGGCCTCGACGGATACTGAATCCGTTACATCCATCTCGACGAAATCGCCACCGATCTCGTCCGCCGCACGCTGTCCGCGCTCCGTGTCCCGATCCGCGATGATCACGTGGCCGCCGGCATCGCGCAGACCGTGAGCGATCGCGAGCCCAATGCCTTGCGCCCCGCCCGTGACCAGACAGATTTGCCCGTCCAGCTTGAACGCGTCCAGGGTCGTGCCGCGGGCGCCGGTCATGATCGCGGTGCTCCGACCACGACGATGTCCGCGCTGCCGTCGGCATGACCGACGATCATCTCGCTGGCAATGCCCGTAAAGAGACCGTTTTCCACCACGCCGGGAATCGCATTGAAGCGCGGCGCCAACCCGAGCGGATCGGGAATGGCTTCGAGATGACAGTCGAGAATCCAGTTCCCGCTATCCGTCAGCAACGGCTCCGTGCCCTTCATGCGCGTCACGATACGCACGTTTTTATCGAAACCCGCAGAAACGAAAAGCTCGCGCAACAAGCGTTCCGTGCTCTGCCAGCCGAACGGAATCACCTCTATAGGCAGCGGAAAGCGGCCGAGACGTTCGACGATTTTTTTATCGTCGACGACGGCAACCATTTTTTTCGATGCCGCCGCCACGATCTTTTCCCAAAGCAGGCACGCGCCGCCGCCCTTGATCATGCTGCCCTGATGATCGATTTCATCGGCGCCGTCGATGGTCACGTCGAGCTGGTCGATCTGGCCCAGATCGGTAAGCGGGACACCGAGCTCAAGCGCGAGTTCGCGGGTGGCATTGGAGGTCGGCACGCCTACGATGTCGAGGCCTCTCGCCACACGCGGCGCCAGCGCGCGCACGAACCAGTGCGAGGTCGTGCCGGAGCCAAGACCGACCTTCATTCCCGGGCGCAGATAGTGTTCGACTGCCTTGATGCCGGACGCAAGCTTGGCTTCGTCTTGCAACGACGCCGGTTTCAGATGGGCATAGCCCGGTTCGATATGCGTGCTCACTGATGTCTCCTTGAAGCAATATGAATGAATGTCAGGCATCTGCCGAGCCGTCGGCTAATCCATGAATTTGTCGGTGAACCAGGGGTCGAGCGCGGCCAGGTTGTCCGGCAATTCGCGCCCTTGCCGCAATCCAAGCATGGCCACCAGCATGTTCACCACGAGAAGATGGTTGATACGCGCGGTCAGCGGCGTGTAAAGCTCGGTGTTTTCATACGCCGGCACGCCAATGGTCAGGTCGCATGTCTGCGCAAGACGCGAGCCTGGCGCGCAGATGGCGATCGTCACGGCGCCCTTCGCTTTCGCCATCGCCGCGGCCATAACGAGCGACTTGGTCGAGCCGGAGTGCGAGAAAAACACGGCGACTTCATCGTCGCGTAGCGTGGGCGCAAGCAGCAATTGCTTCTGCGAATCGAGCACCACGCGGCAATGCAGCCCCAGGCGAAAGAACTTGTGTTCGGCGTCGAAAGCGATCGTCTCGGAGATGCCGAGCCCGAACAGGAAGATGCCCTTGGCCTCGATCAGGCGCGTGGCGGCCTGCTCGATGGAAGCAGAATCGACATCCGATGCAAAGCGCTGGATCGCGTGCAGCGAGTTGTTGATGATCTTGCTGCAGATGCTGTCCGGCGCATCGGCGAGTGTGATCGCTTCGTAGTCGAAGGGCGCCTGCGGGATCAGCCCTTGCGCGAGCCGGACCTTGAAGTCCTGATAGTCCGCGCAGTCGAAGCGCCGGAAGAAGCGCACGACGGTGGGATCGCTTGTTCCGGCCGCCTCCGACAATTCGGCCATGCTCATCTTGAGCACGGCTTCGGGCGTGCTCAGCAACACGTCGGCAATACGAAGGGCCGCGCCGGTCAACTCCGGGCGTACAACTGCAATTCGGCGCAACAGGTCATTTCTCATCAAATTCTCATCAAATTCTCATCAAATTCCGGGCAAGCGCGACGCATTCACAGCGGCGCAGGTGACAACGAGTTCGTCGAAGGAGTCCAGCCGCTTCGCTTTCCCCACGGCCACGCCTGGGCCCGTTCCCCAGTTGACGATGCGGCAACGCACCTGCGCGCCTTGTGCACAGTCGGCGTCGATCTGCGTATCGCCAACGTATAGCGCGTGCTGGGGCATCACGTTCATGCGTTCGAGCGTCGTTAATAAATGCTGCGGATCGGGCTTTCTCTGCGGGAGGACATCGCCGCCCACGATCGCGCTGAAGTAATGCAGCAAACCGAAGTGTTTCAGTACGGCCTCTGCAAGTTCCTGCGCCTTGTTCGTGCAGACGCCGAGCTTGATCCCTGCTGCGTGCAGCGCGGGGAGCGCACCCAACGCGTCGGCGTAGACGGTGGAATGCTCGACCGGATGGCGTTTGTAGAGCGCCAGATAGGTGTCCACATCCGCCGTCACGCGCGCCGGCTCGAGCGCGAGACCTAGCCCTTTGTAGAGCTTGTCGATCAAACCGAATGACCCTTCACCAATGTACTTTTCCACGAAACGCACTGCTTGCGGCGGCAATCCGTGGGTGTCCAGCAGACGATTGACTGCGCTCGTGATGTCCGGCGCGGTATCGACAAGCGTTCCGTCGAGGTCGAAGACGATCCCTTCTATGGGCAGGCCGGGATGGAGACCGGGGTCAGGTAATGTCATGGGGGCTCGCTCTCAGATAATCGGTTGGCGGGCGACAGCTGCGGCCTCGGCGGCAATCTGCGCAAAGACCGGACCCAGCGTGTCGTACAGCGTGCGGAACGTATTGAAGCGCGCCTGATACAAGGGGCCCAGTGTGGTGTCGGGGCTCACACGTTCAGTGATACGCAGGGTGCCGACGGCTTCATCGAGCGAAGACCACCATTGACTCCCCACGCCCGCCGCGAGCACCGCGCCATAGGCGCCGCCCTCAGCCGCGCCGGTCACGGTGGTCACTTCGCGTTGAAGCACGTCCGCGAGCAGGCTCAGCCAGAACGGTTCGGCCGTTGCGCCGCCCGATGCACGGACTTCGTCGCATGCAAGTCCCGACGCCTCGCAGAGCGCCGCGATGGTCCGCACATTCAGCAACACGCCTTCCATGACGCTGCGAACGAGATGCGTCGTGCCGTGCAGGGTTGTCAGGCCGATCCACGCTGCACGCCCATCAGCGGCAACGTGCGGGCAGCGCTCGCCGAGCAGGTAGGGCAGGAACAGCAAGCCGTTCGCGCCCGGCGCCGCGCTGCGGGCGAGTTCGATCATCTTCGAAAATTCGAGCGAGCCTATCTCACGCAACGCGCCGCGCAGCCACTCGAACGCGCCGCCGGCGGAAAGCGTCACGCCCATGACGTGCCATCGTCCAGGTGCGTTGCCGCACGAGATCTGCAACGCGCCCGTGGGCACAGGGCACGCGCGCATGCCGCCGGCCACGATCCCCGCGGTGCCGATCGTGACGCCGAGCGGGCCGCTGTCGATGACGCCCATCGAGGTCGTCTGGATCACCGAATCCCCGCCGCCGCCGAACACGGGCGTGGCCGCAGGCAGGCCCCACGCTTCAGCCAGCTCGGCGCGCACGAACCCCGTTCGTTCGGTCGACTCCACGACCGACGGTAGCCACGACGGCGACAAGTCGAGCAGTGAAAGCAGCGGTTGCGACCACGTGCGTTCGCGGACGTTGAACAGGCCCGTGCCGGACGCGTCGGAGACATCGGTGATGTGTTCGCCGGTGAGGCGATGCCGAAGATAATCCTTCGGGTTCAGCATCCTGCGAATGCGTGCGAACAGGTCCGGCTCGTGTTCGCGCATCCACAGCAGCTTGCCGGCCGTGAAGCCGGGCAGCATGCGATTCTGGATCAGTTCGAGCAGCCCCTTCAGGCCACCCGCGCGGGCTGTGATTTCAGCGCACTGGGGCGCGGCGCGCTGGTCGCACCAGAGGATCGCCGGCCGGATCACTCGGTCGTTGTGATCAAGTACGCTCAGTCCGTGCATCTGTCCGCTCAGGCCAATGCCACCTACCGCGCGCCGGTCCGGCAACGCCGCAAGCACCTCCCGCACGGCCTTGACCGTAGCCTGCCACCAGTCCTCCGGGTCCTGCTCCGCCCAGCCCGGTTGCAGCGACACAATCGGATAACCTGCCAGGGCTTTGGCGACGACGTGTCCGTGACTATCCACGGCAATCACCTTGCACGCCGACGTGCCTATATCGATGCCCAAAAGATAGCGTTCCATCGCCGGTCTCCGTGACTGTTACCGTTTAAGCGCCGTGCCGCAAGCGGACGTGTTTCAAATGCAGGTAGCCTTCCATGCCTTCGCGGCCATGTTCGTAGCCCGTGCCGCTTTGCTTGCGGCCGCCGTACGGCGCATTCATGATGCCGGCATCGACGTGATTGATCGACACGTTGCCAAAGTCGAGGCGACGGCTCAGCGTGAAGCTTTCCTTCACGTGCTCCGTGTATGCGTACGCCGCGAGTCCTGACGGCGTGCCGTTCGCTTGCGTGATAGCGTCATCGAGCGATGAATACGGCGACACGCCTATCACCGGCCCGAAGGTTTCCTCATGCATGACAAGCATGTCGGGCGAGCAATCGGCAATGACGGTGGGTGCATAAAAGAGCCCCTTGTCGTGCGCTTGCGGGCGGCTGCCGCCGCACAGGATGCGTGCGCCGCGCGCTTTTGCATCGTCGACGTGGCGCATGACTTTATCGAGTCCCGCACGCGTGGTCATGGGTCCCACGTCAGCATTTTCCTGCGCGATGCCATCGGCTACGACCAGTCTGCGCGCGCCTGCCGAAAGCGCTTCGATGAAGTGCCAATAGGCATCCTCGTGCACATAAGCGCGATTGATCGAGATGCAGATCTGGCCCGCATTGCGAAACGCGCGCCGCAATGTGCCCGCGACTGCGCGCTCCAGATCAGCATTGGCCGTGACGATCAGCGGGCAACTGCCGCCCAGTTCCAGCGACAGCGACGTGATGCCGCTCACCGTCCGGTATATATCCTCGCCGGCGGCCTGCGAGCCGGTGAAGGCGACCTTGTCGATACCCGGGTGACCCACGAGCAGCTTGCCCGTCGAGCGGCCGCCCATGATCAGGTTGGCAACGCCTGCCGGAAGACCGGCGGCATCGAGGCAGCGAAACAGTTCTTCGGCACTTGACGGCGTGTATTCCGAGGGCTTGACCACGATCGTGCAACCCGCCGCGAGCGATGCCGCGAGTTTCCAGCCGATCAACTCCACCGGATAATTCCACGGAGCGATGGCGCCGACCACGCCGACCGGTTCCTTCTCCACGAAGCTGATGAAACCATCCTCTTCATTCGGTATGGTTTCGCCAAAAATCCGCACGGCTTCTCCGGCGTAGTAATGGAACGCCTTCGCAAGCTTGCGTGCTTCGCCCAGCGCCTCCCCGAGCGGCTTGCCCATTTCGACCGTGATCGCGGTCGCGATGCGGCGCTCGGCATGGGAGATTTCATCGCCGATCTTGTGCAGCACGCGGGAGCGTTCGAATGCATTGACCCATCGCCACGATGCAAAGGCGTGCGTTGCGGCGGCGACAGCGCTATCCACCACCTGCTGATCCGCGTCCGGCGCGTGCGCGACAATCTGCTCCGTGCTCGGGTTGACGACGTCGAGCCACTGCGTCACGCCAGCGCTACCGAAGTGAGCGTCTATGTACATCTCGCACTTTCTGGGTTCTGTCATGTCAGTTACGTCGTGTTGGTAAAACGTCGGCAGCGGCTATCACTGCGAGACGAAGTTGACCCGGATGGCGTCGACCGCCACCGCGATAAAAATCAGGATGCCGCCGATCATCTGCACATAGAACGACGGCACCTCGGTGATCGCCAGGCCGACGTGAATCACCGTCAACAACAACACGCCGCCGAGGATGCCGGCCGCGCCACCGCGTCCGCCGAACACGCTCACGCCGCCAATGATCGGCGCTGCAATTGCATACAGCAGGAAACCTTCGCCCTGATCCGACGTAATCGCCATTTGCCATGCGGCAAGCAGGTAGCCCGCCACGCCCGACAACAATCCCGAGAGCGTGAAGGCAATGATCTTCACGCGATTGACGCGGATACCCGCCGAGTTGGCCGCCAGCGCGTTACCGCCGGTGGCATAGAGGCTTCGGCCAAGGACAGTCTTTCGCAGCAGGAAACCCATGCCCAGCAGCGCAATCAGGAACACGACCGGCATCACTGGCCAGTTGCCGAGGGTGGTCTGCCCGATCCAGATGTACAGGTTCGGCATATCCGAGATCGTGTTGCCTTGCGTGACCGCAAGCAGAGACCCCTGCAGCACGATCATGACCGCCAACGTCTGGATGAGCGACACCATCCGCAGGCGCGTGACGCACAGCCCGTTGAAGAAGCCGATGGCCGTCGCAGCCGCGATTCCCACCGGTACGCCGATCGCCGGCGACAGACCGAGCCTGGTAGTCACGATCGCGCCAATGGCCGCCGAAAAGCCCATGTTGCTCGCTATCGACAGATCGATTTCCGCGACCATCAGCGGCAGCGACACAGCGAGGGCCAGCAGGCCGAGCACGGTCGCCTGAACGAGCACGTTTTGCAGGTTGGACAGCGTGAAGAAGAACGGATTCAGCACCCCGAATATGACGATCAGCGCGGCTAGCCACAGCCATACGACGTTCTGGAATAGCCATTGCACGCCAGTCTTCGAGCGGGGCGTTGCGGCGACGGGTGCAGCGGGTTGTGGCGACATGGTTGCAGCGTTGGAAGGTGAGGGGTGGGCGGGAAACTCGCTCCTGGGTTGCATGACCTGACTCCTGAATGTTCCTGACTGTTCCTGACTGTTCCTGATTGCTCAATTTGCAAGCGCGGTGCCGAACGCCGCCTGCAGAATGGCGTCCTTGTCGATGTCGGCACCGGTAAATTCCTGCTCGATCTGACCTCCCACGAAGATGCAGACGCGGTCGACCATCCTCACCATCTCGTCCAGGTCGCTCGTGATGACGATGACGCTCAGGCCTTCGCGCGTCAGTGCGTCGATGATCCGGTGCACCTCCTCCTTCACGCCCACGTCGATGCCGCGTGTGGGTTCATCGAGGATCAGGAGTTTGGGATCGGTGGCGAGCACGCGGCCGAGACAGACCTTCTGCTGGTTGCCGCCGCTTAGCGCGCCGAGCAGCACGCTGGGCGCCACGGCCTTCACGCGAAGATGATCGAAGTAGCGTTTGACGACCTGCTTTTCGGCGAACGCGTCGATCACGCCGGCGCGCGAGACCTTGCCGAGACTCGACAGCGTGATGTTTTGCGCAATGCTTTGGAGTCCGACGAGTCCGTCGCGATGCCGGTCATCGGACAGGTAAGCAATACCACGTGCGAACGCATCTTCAGGATGTTGCGCGAAACCATAGCGCTGGGCGCCATGCGTAATGTGCCCTTGCTTGGCGTGGTTCAATCCGAACAACGACAGCCCGAATTCCTTTGCGCCGGAACCCGGCAAACCCGCGAAGCCAACGATCTCGCCCGGCGCGATCGTGAAATTGCCGACTGCTATGTTCGGCGCGACCAGTCCTTCGACACGCCATCCTTCGCTCGTTGCATGGGCATGCCGCGTTGCCCGGTCACGATAAAACAGCGGGACATCGCGACCGATCACGAGCTCTGACAGATTGTCCGAAGTGATCGATGAAATATCGTCCATCTCGCCGGCAAGACGCCCGTTGCGCAACACGGAAACCGCGTCGCAGATGCCAAGGATCTCTTCGTTGTAGTGCGAGATGAACACGAAACTCACACCCTGCGCCTTCAGGCTGCGCATGAAGCCGAACAGATGATCGCGGTCGGCCAGCGTCAGCGCGGCGGTGGGTTCGTCGAGGATCAGGAGCTTTCCCCCGCTATGCAGCGCGCGCAGTATGTTCAGCTTGCGCTTGGCGACCGCTGACAGCGTGCGCGCCGGCATGCGCGGGTCGAGCCCTGTGCCTTCGAGCGCGGCGACAGCGTTCGCCAACAGTGCACGCTGGTCGACTGTCTTCATTAACCCGCGCCCGCGCTTGACCGGCCAGCGCCCGAGCATGAGGTTGTCCGCCACCGACATCGATTCGACAATCATCGGCTCCTGTGTCACCAGGAATACGCCCAATGCTTCCATCTGCTTGACGTCGAAACCCTGCACTTGCTCGCCGGCGAACGTGATGGTGCCCTCGGTCGGCGCGGTGAGTCCCGAGATCAGGCTGACGAGCGTCGACTTGCCCGCGCCGTTTTCGCCGAGCAGTCCATGGATCGTGCTGCGCCGGATGTTGATCGAGACATGATCGAGCGCCGCCACGTTCTTGTAGCGCTTGACGAGGTTGTGCGTCCTCAATATGTACTCGGTGCTGCTGTCTGCCATGATCGGAAGCCCTGTTTGGAGGATCGGCGCCGCGCGAACGCCGCGGCGCCGTTCACATGGAACTGCTGCGAGTGCGGGTGCTTGGATAACCTCGCGTCAGCCTTTCTTTAGCCTCGCTTCAGCTATACCGCAGGCCCCATTCGTTGTACGCGATATTGCCCCACTGACGCTTGTCCTTGACCGAACTGGCATCGACGACAAACGGCTGGATCACGAGACTCGGACCTGTATCGGATTTGTTGATCGGCGCTTTTTCCCAGAAATACTGGCTGTTTTGGTAAGGGCCCAGCGGCACAGGCTGGCCTTTGAGCGAATATTTGTCGAGCATCTCGACCGTGATCTGCGCGTACGCTATGGGGTCCTGCGACACCACGGCGTCCATGTAACCATCGGCGATCCATTGCAGCGCGGCCGGCTCGCCGTCGATATTCACGAAGATCACGTGGCCCTGTTCGCCCACTTTCTTCCATTTTCCCTTTTGCTGCAACGCCGTGACAATGCCGCGCGCCGGTGAATCGCTGGGGGCATGCACGGCATCGAGGTCGGGGTATTCGGACAGCGTCGCGAGCGTCACCGACAGCATGTTTTTCAGCAGCCCTTCCGTCGGCCGGCTGATCAGCTTGATATCCGGATACTTCTTGAAGGTCGCTTCCATGCCCTCCTTGCGCAGGCGCCAGGCGACCGATTGCAACGCGCCGTAGCAGTTAAGCACCGTTCCTTTGGGCGACCCATGCTTCTTCTTCAACGCATCGGCAATGGCTTCGGCCGCCATGACGCCGCCCGCATAATTATCAAAGTCGACGGTCACGGCAACGTCGCCACCGAGCGCGGGGGTATCGATGATGCCGACTGGAATTTTCTTGAAGTTGTACTTCTTGATGGCGCTGACGATGGCTTGGCTATCGATCGGGTCGGAGATGATGGCGGATGGGTTCTTGAGCAGAAGGCTCTGCCATTGTTCGAGTTGCGTGGTGGTGCTGAAGTTGGCGTTGACGGCCTGGAACGTCCAGCCCTTTGCCTCGACAGCGCGCTTGACGGCTTCCTGCTGGGTGGCGAAGAAGTAGTAGTCGAGGCTCTTGTTGCTGTACGGCACAAACGGTTTTTGCTGCGCGGCTCCCAGTGTTGGCAAGGACAGCGCGCCAGCGGTGGCAGCCAGGTTCGCCAGGAATTTTCTGCGCGATACACCTTTTGAAGCGTCTTCCATGTTGTCTCCTCAATCACCAATAAAGAGGACCGACGCTGGATGGGTTGGTAGATCCAAGCCGGTAGTAAACTTGTTTTTATTCGTAGTATTACAACGCCAATGTAGGACTCTTCCCGGCTGCCGACAACTTAGGGTTTGTACTCCGTGTGACCCTGCAATCCATTAATACGCAATTACGTCATATATTTAAATGATACTTTTAATTTAATACACGAATATTTAGAAATTCTTGGCCTGATTACAATTGATAGTTTTACTACGATGTCAAAGGGCGTAAACAGATCGGATTCGCTTCGACCCGGCATGAAGCCCCGCAGCGTGTGCGGCACCGGCGACAACAAAATGGCGCTGCCTCTCGATCCCGGCGCGTTCGATTCACCCTGCCGCCTCAACGGCCGAACTGCTTACGAACCATCGCCAACGGCTTACCCCATATTGCATTTTGTATCGTCCGGTTAGCGCGCTGGCGGCACGATGCGTGGCGCAAGCATCCGTGGCGCGTTGACCCCACGTCTGTGGCAAGGGCCCGGAGCGGTCTTGCTGAGAAAGCTGTCGTTATCGTTTGGTTACTCGCCGTAGCAGATGGCTTCAGTAGAAGCTGTTAAGTTCGGACCGGTCATGCAACTCATGCGAAATGTCCAGCGCATGAACGAGCGCGTGAACGATTGAAGCTCACCGGAAAACGAAGGAGAAATATGAAAAAGATAGCAGCTATGGCGGCCCTCGCAGCCGCAACATCGTTACTTGGAGGATGCTGGTGGGGACCGCCACCGGGCGGTGGCGGTTGGGGCGGCCCCGGACACGGCGGCCCAGGTGGCGGGCCAGGCGGTGGTGGTCCGCAGGGCGCTGTCATCGTGCCGCATATGACTTCTGTGACCTGAGTATCCATTTAACCCGGTCGGCCCATTGGCCGGCATACCGAGCTTCCCCACAGTCCCTGACCAAGCAACGACCCTGCGTCGCGAAGGCGCAGACGGCTCACTCAATACTGAATGCACGCCACGGGATCCACGGAACCTTCTAACCAGCGATACCCTTGCCGTCCGACCAACTCTCGACATACTTGACGAGTTCAGTCATGTCGCGAGACTTGCCGTCCTGCATTGCCGCGTAGTTCCATACCTGACGTGCAGTGCTGCCTAACCACATCGGCACGCCAAGCGCCTGGCACTCTTCCACCGCGAGTCCGATGTCCTTGCAGACACTGCCGATCGGGAAGCCGAAATCGAACGTGCGCGGCAACACCTGCTTCGGGAATTTATCGAGCGTCGCGCCGTTCTTGCCGCTGCCCGCGTTGAACACCGACATCATCACTTCCGGGTCGAGCCCGCCCTTCACCCCGGCCACGAAAGCTTCCGACGTAATCGCAAACGCCGTCGACGAAAGCATGTTGTTCAGCAGCTTGAGCAATTGCGCCTGACCTGGCTTCTCCCCTACGATAAATACCTTCCCGAAGATATCGAATAGTTCGCTTACCTGAGCAATGGCTTCCGGCTTGCCCGCGGCCATGACCGCGAGCGCGCCTTTTTGCGCGCCGGCCGCCCCGCCGCTGATGGGGGCGTCGACGGTTTCGATGCCTTTTTCAAGCAGTCCCGCCGCCACTTCCTGTTCCGTGCGCGAGCC
This sequence comes from Caballeronia sordidicola, assembly GCF_002220365.1. Classification (GTDB taxonomy): domain Bacteria; phylum Pseudomonadota; class Gammaproteobacteria; order Burkholderiales; family Burkholderiaceae; genus Caballeronia; species Caballeronia sordidicola_C. Next base: position 68,540 of record NZ_MTHB01000109.1, read on the forward strand.
GACGGTGGAGAGGTCGACCAGGATCTTGATCGCCTTGCCGTATACCAATCCGTGCGCACCCAAGGCGACTTCCTTGAAGATCGCGGGTGTGGGCAAGCTCGTGAAGACGACCTGCGCGCTATCGGCGACTTCGCGCGCACTGCTCGCCACCTGCGCGCCAATTGCCGATAGCTCCGCCAGGGCATGCTCGTCGCGATCGTAGATCACCAGGCAATGACCATGCTCGATCAGGCGACGCGCCATGGGACGCCCCATGACGCCGACACCCACAAAGCCCAACTTCATTTTTTCCGGCATGATGCTTCCTCGACAGTAATGAATGGTATGCGTGCCAAGCGGCCACCGTCCATGCGTGCGCTTATGGACTTACAGACAGGCGAGTTGCATGGGCAGGGACGCATCAGGCGCGCTTTCCAGCGCCCATAGCGCGTCGATCAATGGGGCGGGTTTGCGAGAGGATCCGCCGTATTCGGCCAATTCCCTGAGCTTGTTTTCGAGGTCAGAGTCCGCTAGCGGCGCTTGCAGGCTGCCGCGCGCTGCATCGATACGACGTGACATCGTTTCGCCCGAGCGCAACGTGATCGTCACCTGTGCGGCTTCGACTGAATACGCGGAGTCATCGACGAAATCCAGACGGCTTGCAAAGGCCCGCAATAAAGGATCAGCCACCTCTGCATCGGTGAATTCAGCGAGGCCCGCTCGGCCTCTGGCCAGCGCGACAGCGACGCTATGTTGCGCGCTGACCTGCGCTTCGCGGCCAAGCGTGATGTTCGGCCGGTCGGTTCGTGCGCGCAGCAGCGGGTGACCCCGGAGCGTGACCCGCTCGACATCCGCGAAAGAAAAGCCCGGTGTCGCGGATAGTCCAAGGCACGCCTCGATAACAGGATTGAGCACGACGCCGCACGGGTAAGGTTTGTACGTATTCGACAACAACGCCCATTCGCTGCCGAGCGTGGTGAATGCAGCGTCGACATCGGCGTCGGTGGCCTCGCTCATCACGCGCAGGAAGCCGCGCTCGCCTTCGATGGGCCGCTCGGGTCCAGCGAAACCGTCTTGCGCCAGCAACGCGGAAAGCAGGCCATTACGGGCCGCGTTGCCTACGCTGATGCTCTTCGACATGCTGCCCAGCGTTTCAACCAGCCCGGACGATTGCGCCGATGCATTTCCAAATGCCCAGCCAATGTTGGCGGTGTCCAGATCCAGGGCCTTCGCACTAGCCGCCGCCGCGCCGAACACGCCACAGGTAGAGGTGATATGCCAGCCTCGTTGATAGTGCCCCGGCGACACCGCATTGCCCAGCCGGCACTCCATTTCTACGCCGAGTACAAACGCCAGCAGCCACTGCTTGCCGTCCAACGGCAACGTCTGGGCGAGCGCGAACAAGGGCGCGGCCACCGATGCGGTAGGGTGAATGATGGTTGGCAGGTGGGTATCGTCGAAATCGAAGACGTTCGCGCTCATCGCGTTCAGCGCGGCCGCATTCAGGATGTCGGTCTTCTCGCCACGTCCAATGAGCCCCGCTTCATGCCCTGAACTGAAGCGGCCGTACACGCTTACGGCTTTACTGATGCCCGGATCAGAGCAACCCGCGAGCGCCACTGCGAAGTAATTCACCAGCGCGCGCTTCGCCTCGTGACGCACCTTCTGCGGAATGTCTTCCCACTGCGTCTGCGCGACGAACGAGGCCAGCCTACGCGTGATGTCTTTCATGAATGTCCTCCCTCCGGTACAACGACGATGCGTTCAACCAGCGAGCCAGCCGCCTTCCATTGGCATCATGGCCCCGGTTATCTGGCTGCCCGCGTCCGAGCAAAGGAACACGACAAGATCCGCAACATGTGATGCACTGATGAATTCGCCGGTAGGTTGCTTGCCGGTGAGGAAGTGCCTGACGGCGTCACTGTGACCCAGGCCTTTCTCCTCCATCAACTTCTCGATCCGCCTTTCAATATTCGGCGTCTTCACCGTCCCCGGGCAGATCGCATTGCACGTAATACCTTGATGAACCGTCTCGACTGCAACCGCGCGCGTCAGCCCGAGCAGCGCCGTCTTGGTCGTCACATAGTCCACGCGGTTCGGCGTGGCGCGTGAACCATACACCGACGTCATGTTGAAAATGCGACCCCAGCCACGCGCGCGCATGTCGGGCAGGACCCACTGGATGGCGTGAAACGCAGCCGTCAGGTTGACTGCCAGCGCCTGGTTCCATCGGTCGGCGGGAAAATCCTCAATTGACGCAAAGTGCCTCACGACCGCGTTGTTGATCAAGATATCGATACCCCCCATGCGTTCGCGCGCCGTGTTCATCAGCGTCGACACCGCGCCAGGGTCGGTCAGGTCCGCTTCAACATAGGCGGCCTTGACGCCGTAATCCTGCTCGATGCGGGCCAAGGAATCGCTCATGCTCTCTGCCGCTTCGAGTCCATGGAACACGACGTTACATCCCGAACGGGCGAGGCCTTCAGCCATCGCAAACCCGAGGCCATTCGACGAGCCGGTGACCAGTGCAGACTTTCCTTTCATGAAAAGTAATCCTAATCAAATGACAAGCTTTCCGCTTGAACTTTGCCACGGCAACCCGGGCGCGAACGCCCGGGGTGAACGCCCGGGGTGAACGCCCGGGGTGAACGCCCGGGGTGAACGCCTATTCGCTGGCGGTTTCGTCCAGCATCCGCATGGCCGCCTTCTCCGCATTCGCCACATGCAAGCGCGCGGCAGCCTCGGCCGTCTGCGCATCTCGTGCCTTCAGAGCCTTGAACAGTTTGTCGATTTCCTTGAGACTCGACGGCAACCGGTCTGGGTGCATCAGAGATGTCGCGCGGAGCAAATTCACCCGGGAATAAAGACTGGTCAGGATTTCTTTCACCAACCCGTTTCCGCAGTTGTCGAGCAACACGTCATACAGATCGGTCTTCGCCGCCAGCACGCCGGCCTGGTCACCCGTCATGGCTTTCGCCTTCAGCGCCTTCACGGCTTCACCAAACTGCACGACGGCAGCGTCGCTCGCTATCCGCGCAAACTCGCCCGCTGCAAAGCCCTCGAGCAAACCGCGTATCGCATACAACTCCGACGCTTCGCTCTTCGAAATGACCGCGACCATAGGTCCTTTGTGCGGCACACTGCAGACCAGCTTCTCAGCTTCGAGCCGGCGCAAGGCTTCCCTGATCGATGTTCGGCTCACCCCGAGTGTCTCGCACAACTCGCGTTCCACCAGGCGCGCGCCCGGTGCAAACCGCCCGGACATGATGGCCTGGCGAAGGACGGTCTCGACCTGATGCCGCAATGTTTCCGGTCGTATCAAATCCATTTCGGCTGCCATGATTGTATTCCCGTCGGACGATTTATCAGTGAGCCATGATACTCGAAGTTCCCGCTGAAACCGCCATTGCGCAAGCCTTTGCACGGCCGGACGCTACCTAGGCGTTGTTGATTTCGAACTCATCCAGGGCAGCTTCAAGAATCGGCGCGGCGAGTACGGCGCCGTGTATGCCGATAGTGCTTACAATTTCCAGCACTTCCATGATTTCCTCGGCCGTCGCACCATAACGAAGTGCATTGCGCATGTGCAGTTTCAGGCCCGGCACGTAGAGGTGTGTTGCGGCCGCATCGAACGCGCAGTACATGAACTCCTTGACCTTGGGTTCCAGGACGCCCTCGCGCCACGGCACGGAAGAAAACGCCACGTAGGTTTCAAACAGATCAGGATCGAGTTCGAGGAAACCTTCCCATGACGAATGCCAATACCCGCGATTCTCGATAAAGCTTTCCTTCAGCGCGGCACGGCGGGCATCGAGCGGTATTGGACGCGGGCGCTTGCCCTCTTCTTCAAGCACTTCGATCAATACAGGCACGCCAACGTTCGCAGCATGAATGCCCACGGTACTCACGAGTTGGATCACTTCGACCACTTCCGCACGCGTCGCACCCGCGCGAAGCGCGGCGCGAATGTGCTGCGCCACGCCCGGCGCGTAAAGATGAGTTGCGGCCGCGCAGGCGGTGATCGCGACGAACGCCTTTACCTTGTCATCGAGATGATTCTTCTTCGACGGCACCGCCGAAAACGCCACGTACGCCTCGAAGAAGCTGGCGTCCAGGCGTAACAGGCTGTCCCAACCATCGCTCCATGTGCCGTGCACACGCGTGAATTCGTCCTTCGCCTGCTGCTGCCGCTGCGTCAGGGGAACAGTCATGACTTCAGCCCACCGCGTTCTGGTACACCGCTTCGGCGACCTCTTCTTCCCACATGGTCTTTCCGAGCGACGTGGCCGTATGGACCATGTAGCTGTTACGTCCTGCGCCGTGCCAATGCCGCTCATTAGCGGGTATCCACACCACATCGCCTGTGCGAATCGCCTGCGGCTCGCCGCCATCTACGCACACGAAACCGCTGCCCGATGTCACCTGCAGGATCTGCCCCTGCTCATGGGTATGCCAGAAGGTACGCGCGCCCGGCGAGAAGAACACGTTCGCGATGGTGACTTTGTCGGTTGTCGGCATGATCGAGTCTGCCCACACGACACCGCTGAACGTAGCCGAACGCTGCTCTGATACCGCACCTTCGGCCCTGCCGCGAAACACTTTCATTGCTGCTCTCCCGTTGAAGAATGTTTGGCATCCTTGAGACGCACGCCACCCGACACATCACCTATCGCGTCCACCACGCGGTTGCTGATCTGGTCGCCGTAACCCAGCGCGGTAGCCAGTCCGAAGCTCGCAAGAGGGCCCGATGAATTTAGCGAGGACACGCCCAGCTCGCGCACGCGGTCGATATAAAGCACGACGTCCTTCGTCATCAGCTTGCCGGTCAGGCCGCCCTCCAGGTAGTCGCCATCGACAATCTTCGGAAAACGGTTCTGCGTGGCGAAATTCACGCCGCTGCTGCTATTGAGGACGTCGAGCAGCCTGTGGAGATCGAGCCCGGCCTTCTTGCCCGCGACCATCACCTCGGCGGTCGCCGACAGGCTCACTGCGTTCAGGAAGTTGTTGAGCAGCTTGGTCGTATGACCCGCGCCGCTCTCGCCCATGGTGATCGCCTTCGTGGCGATCGGCTTGAAGACCCACTGGATTGCTTGAATCGCGGCGGCGTCGCCGCCCACCATCAGCGTGAGCGTGCCCTTTTCCGCTGCTGCGGCGCCCCCCGAGATGCCGGCATCGATGTACTGCACGCCGCGTTGCTTGAACAGCGCGTTGAGCCTGATAGTGGAACTCGCTGCGGCCGTGCTCAAGTCGATCACGGTCTGTCCTTTACGGCACGAGGCGAGAATGCCGTCCGCCCCCTCCACTACTGCTTCAACCACCTTGCTGTCCGGCAGCGACAGCAGCACCACGTCTGCAAACTGGATCACTTCCGAGATCGATATCGCCGCCCGTGCGCCAGCTGCCAACGCCCGTTCGGGCGCGGCATCGAAGCCCAGCACTTCAATGCCCGCCCCGACCAGACGGCGAGTCATGCGACCGCCCATGTTGCCCAAACCGATGAAGCCAATGCGTTGCGTGTTCATGAGTGTCTACCGTAAGTTCAAAAGTCGACGTGCTTCGTTTCCGGTCCCATCAGCGCGCCGACCGTACCAATCACGCCACCGATGCACAGCAGGACCACCGGCGTGAGCCGCAACGGCATGAAGGCCCCTAGCCAGTTCATATAAAACGCATAAAACGACGGGATGATCACCGAGAGGCTGAAGCCCACGCCAAAACCGGTGGCGCGAACATCCGTCACGAAGCGCTCGTTGATGTAAGTCACGATCACGCCCCACGGTGATGTCACCAGCACTGAGAGCAGCATGACCAGCAGCATGATGACCGGCAAGGACAGGTCGTCCACGTTGGAAAGCACATAGAGAATGATGGCGCCCACCGTTGCAATCAGTGGCCCCACGACCACGAAAAACGTGCGCCGCCCGATTTTCTGGCCGAGCATGCCCGAGCCGATATAGCTGAAAAAAAGCACGAAATAGGAGAGCAGCAGAGTAAGCGACATCTGGAAACCGGACAGGTGCAAAGTGTGCACAAGCAGGCCCGTCGGCATGAAGATCGTGATGATGTTCTGCGTGAGCCAGAAGCCCGACATCATCAGCAGGACCTGCAGCAGGTTGCGTCCGCTCTTGCCGCGAAGCAGATCGGAAAGCGGCAGTTTCTCCGGCTTCTTTTCACCGGTCTCGCTCTCCCAGATCTCCGATTCGGAAACTTTGTGAACGTAGTACAGCGCGAGAACGCCCGCCAGTAGCGAGCCAATCACGAACGGAATGCGCCAGCCCCACTGCACATACGGCGAGTGCAGGCCGTTGAGGGGAAACACGGCGAACATCAGCATGGCAACCAGGTTGATCGTCACGTAGGCCGCCGGGAAACCGGCAATGATCAGTCCGCCGACGAAGCCGCGTTGCTCCTTCTTCGAATATTCGATGGCAAGCGGCATCGCGCCCGTGTAGCCACCGCCGAGGAAAATACCATCGATAAACCGCAGGATCACGAGCAGCCAGTAGGAACCGATTCCCAGCGTTTCGTAGCCGGGCAGCAGCGCGATCAACAGGGTGACAACGCCAAATCCGGATACCGAAAGAATTGACGCCCGGCGACGCCCCACCCGGTCCGCGACCATGCCGAACAGCAGCGCGCCGATCGGGCGGCCTAACAAGGTGGTGATGAAAACGAGGGAAGCGAGGATCGCTTCCATGCCGGGCGCGAGATGCGGGGGCTGAAAGAAGAACAGCACCGGAGCAAGCACGACGACCGGCAGGTAAATATCGAACATGTCGATGAATTCGGAGAAGAACGCGCCCTTGATCGCGTTGCGGCGTTTCTCATCGACGGACTGCTCGGTGGCCGCTCTTGCGGCGCCGTGTGTCGTGACTGCTTCCATGCTCGTCTCCATTGATGTCGTCCTACATCGCTTGCGGATGCTTATTGATTGATGGCCCCAGGGAATGTCGGACCTCAGCCCTTGGCGGCGTCGGCTTCATAGGCCTTGATCGCGTCGGTCGCGACCCGGAAGGCCGCCAGCGCGAGTGGTGCACCGCAGTACACGGCGGCCTGCATCAGCACCGCGCGAATCTCCTCCTTCGTGACGCCGTTCTTGAGCGCGCCTTTGACATGCACGGACAGTTCGTGATGCTGGCTCATGGCGGTCAGCATGCCGATGTTGAGCATGCTCCGGGTCTTGAACGTCAAGGTCGGATCGCCCCAGATCTCGCCCCATGCATATTCAGTGATGAGCTTCTGTATCGGCCGGTTGAAGTCGTCCGCGTTCGCCCAGGACTTCTCGACATGCGACGCGCCGAGCACTTCCTTGCGGTTCTCGAAGCCCTTGTCAAAACGTGAGTTATCTTCCATTGCTTGTGGCCCTCTCTCTTGTGTTACGTTATTTCGGGTGAGCATCAGGCGTGGCCGTAGCCGACCATCGCCTTGATCTCGAGGTATTCGCGCAGGCCCGCTTCGCCCCATTCGCGGCCGTTTCCCGAGCGCTTGTAGCCACCAAAGGGCGCGTTGAAATCGGGCGCGGGATAGTTCAGGTGGACGCCGCCCGCGCGAAGCTGGCGGCCGATTTTTCGGGCACGCTCTATATCGCCGGACTGTACGTATGCCGCCAAACCATATTCGGTTCCATTAGCAATACTGATAGATTCGTCCTCGCTTTGATAACCCATGATGGACAGCACCGGCCCAAAGATCTCTTCGCGGGCGATGGTCATGTCGCGCGTGACATCCGCGAAGACCGTCGGTTTGACGTAGTACCCCTTCGATAGCCCCTCAGGCCGCCCCGTTCCTCCGGTAACGAGCCGTGCGCCTTCGTCAATCCCCTTCTGGATCAGCATCTGCACGCGCTCGAACTGGTTGCTGTTGACAAGCGGCCCTAGCTGCGTAGTCTCGCTGTCCGTTGCACCCACGCTATAGCTCGATGCCGCCGCCTTCGCGATCTGCGCTGCATCGTTCATCAAGTGACGCGGCACGAGCATGCGAGTGGGGATCGAACAGGATTGCCCGGAATTGGTGAAGCATGCGGCCACGCCGCGCGTGACGGCGTCGTCGAGGTTCACATCGTCGAGCAGGATGTTCGCGGACTTGCCGCCAAGCTCCTGTGCGACACGCTTGACTGTTTCCGCCGCCATCTTCGCGACCAGAATGCCCGCGCGCGTCGAGCCGGTGAACGACACCATGTCGATATCCGGATGCGACGCAATCGCCGCGCCCACGCCCGGTCCGTCGCCATTCACCACGTTCAGCACGCCCGGAGGAACGCCGGCTTCGTGCGCTACCTCGGCAAACAACAGCGCGCTCAGCGCCGAGTACTCGCTCGGCTTGAGCACCATCGTGCAACCCGCGGCCAGTGCGGGCGCGATCTTCACCACGATCTGGTTGATCGGCCAGTTCCAGGGCGTGATGAGTCCGCACACCCCTACGGGCTCCAAACGCACGCATGTGGTGCCGCGCTGTTCCTCAAACTCGAAATTCTCGAGCACGCCGATCAACGCATTCAGGTGGGCCGGACCGCGGGCTGCCTGCCCCTTGCGCGCAAACGCGATCGGCGCGCCCATCTCGATGCGCATCGCTTCGGCGAATTCATCGTATCGCCGCTCATAGACCTGAACGATTCGCCGCAGCAAGTCGATGCGCTCTTGCACCGATGTCGCCGAGTAAGCGGCAAATGCCTTGCGAGCGGCGGCCACCGCGCGATCCACATCGGTCGCATTGCCCAACGCCAGCCGATCGATCTTGCTTTCAGTTGCCGGGTCGATCAGGTCGAACCAGGCCGGCGAGACCGGATCAGTCCATTGTCCATCGATGTAAAACTGAGCCGCACGAGACATGTTCGTCCTTTTCGTTTGCGGGTTTATTCGTCGCTGATAAGCAGCCGGTACATCTCGGTGTGATCTGTGGAGGGCGTCGAGCGTTGCGACACCTCGTCCCAGACCGATGTGCATGTCATGCCGAGTTTCATCGGATAGCCCACTGATTCGGACAATGCGCGTGCGATCTTCAGGTCCTTGTTCATCAACTGCAATGCGAAGCCGGATGCATAGGAGCCCGACAACATGAACTGCTTGACCTTGTTCTCCGAGGTATTGCTGCGTCCTGTCGATGCATTGAGCACATCCGTCATTGAAGCCGGGTCAATCCCGAAACGCTCCGCAATATGCAGCGCCTCAACCGTTGCCATCAACCCGGCAGCCGAGACATAATTGTTCAGCGCCTTCGCTGCGTGTCCCGACCCCGCCGCGCCGATATGCAGGACGCTCTTTCCCATGGCTTCCAGCACTGGCTTGCAGGTGTTCAGCACGGCTGCGTCGCCACCGGCGAGGATGGCGAGCGTGCCTTCCTTCGCCTTCTTCACGCCGCCGGAAACGGGCGCGTCAAGATAGTCGAGTTCCATCTTCGCGAGCGTCGCACCGAGATTGCGCGAGCGCTCCGGCTCCGATGAACTCATGTCGATCACAACCGCTCCCTTGGGCAGGAGACGCGCCCACGCCTTCTCGTCGCCATCAAGCAGCACACTCTCCACGATCGCCGAATTCGGCAGCATGGTGATCAGTGCATCGAGCGATGCGGCGTTGTCGGCATCCAGTCGCGCTGCGCCAATTTCCTTCGCCAGCGCATCGACTCGGGATGTATCGGCATCGGCGAGAAAGAGTTCAAAGCCCGCCTTCGCCAGGCACTGCGCCATGGGCGTGCCCATCATTCCCAGCCCGATAAAGCCAATTCGTTGCGGTCGCGTCATCTGTCCAGCCTTCGTGATAGAACCCAAAATTGACTGGCGGCAATCACTCGCCGCATCCATTCGATAAGTCTATACGATTGTATGACAATCAGTCGATAGACAATTACTACGGGTTTCCCCTGCCTTACTTCAGCAGCGAAAAAGCGGTCGGCGTGAGAAACACGTTCTCGATCCGCTCGACGATCATCTTCTCGGCCTCACTCGCCGCGCGCTTGGCGATCCACTCGGCATCGGCCTGGAACGCGTTCCACTTGGTCTCGCGTTCTGCGAGGCTTTGCCACTTCAGCAGGTAGGTAAGCGCGTGATTGCTGGGCCCGATCAGCGTGGTCCAGAAGCCGATCTGTTCGATGCCATATTTTTCAAAAAAAACCAGCGTCGTGGCGCTGAATCGTTCCTGAAGCGCCTGCAGGCGGCCCGGCAGGCAGTGATAAACGCGCATTTCTACAATCATGGCCTTGCTCTCCGTAAGGGAAGAATCAGAATGAGGACGGTTCAACGCGGCGCCATGTCCAGGCGCGCAATCCAGCCTTCGGTTTCGCGGTCATGCGGCGCGTAGACCTTGAGTACTTCGGGATCGTGACCGGGCACGACATGATCGGGCGAGTCAGCCAGGTGCATGACAGTCTTGAAGCCCTCCAGCATGTCGCCGACGTTGTAGACGATCGGGTACGGCCGGTTCTCGCGTATGTTCGCGTAGAAATGAGAGGCGTCGGAAGCGAGCACGACCCAGCCGCGCTCCGTGTGAACCCGCACGACCTGCAGGCCATTCGAATGGCCACCGACCCAGTGCACGCTCAAGCCGGGTGTGAGCTGCGAATCACCGTCGTGAAACGCCACGCGACCCTCGAACACCCGGCCGACCATCGCCTTGACGTCTTCCGGCTCGAATGGATGACTCAATGCGTGATGACACATGCAGCGACCCGTGCAATAGGCCATCTCCTTGTCCTGCACGTGATAACGCGCCTTCGGAAAAAGCGCGCGGTTACCCGCATGGTCGTAATGCATGTGCGTGAGGATGACGTCGTCCACTGACTCCGGCCGGATGCCGATCCGCTTCAGGCCGGCTTCAACGGGGTTGGTAATGGTGCGTCCGCGCTGTTGCGCCATGCTGTTGTCGAACCCCGTATCCACGATGAATGCGCGGGACTCGCCAACGACCGCCCACACGAAATAATCGAGTGGCATGGGGACGTCGTGCGGATCGCCGCCAATGAAGTTCTCGGTCGAACGGCGCGCGTGATGCGCGTACTTCACTGCGAAGATGCGATAGTTTTCAGGCGTTGGCATGACCAGGGATTCCTTTCGTTGCGGGTTGCTTTGGAACGGAGTCTATTTGAGTGCGCTCGCCGGGCTCGTGTCCGCTTCGGGTGGGGTTTCGGCTGTCGCTGCCCCAGCAATCTCCTCGAGCGAACGATTCTTGGTTTCCGGACCAATGGCCGCCACGATCAGCGCTTGCAGCAGCAAGGTGCCGGCAATCAAGGACACCACGCCGACTATGCCGAACGATGCAAACGCCATGGCGACGAGATACGGAACCAGGATGTTGAAGCCGCGGCCGACCGTGTTGCACAGACCCGAGCCGCGCAAGCGAACTTCCGTGGGGAAGAGTTCTGGAACATAGCTGGCCACACTGAATGAAGAGAGCACGTAGATGCACGCGGTTATCGCAAAACCGCATGCCGTAATCATGACCTGCGATTGCGCGAATGGATACGCAACCGCAAACGCAATGCCGACGAGGGAGAACGCGACAATGCCCCACTTCCTGCCCAGACGTTCGGCGAGTCCGAAGGCAATCAGCGAGCCCAGCGGGCCACCTGCGAACATCAATGTAGTGAGGCCCAACGAGTTGGAGACGCTATGTCCCTGTTTCACCAGGAAGGTCGGAATCCAGCTGACGAATGCGTAATTAACCGTGAACAGCCCGATCAGCACGGTGATGCCGGTGATGGTGCGTTTGATGAGCCGGGGCGAAAAGAGGTCGGCCAGGCGCGCAGGTGTCTCGGGCGCAGTGTCACGCGAAAGACGGTCCACGGACACGTGCGGATAGTCGGGAGAGCCGGCGCTCACCCCGCAAGCCGTCTCGATCCGAGTCACGATCTCCTCGGCTTCAGTGGTACGCCCACGCGATGCCAGCCAGCGCGGCGACTCCATCATCGACTTGCGCAGGAACCAGACGATCAGTGCGCCCACGCCTGCAATAGCGAACATGCACCGCCAGCCGTAATGGGGAATGATCAGCCAGCCGATAAACGTGGAGAAGAACAGCGACGTGTTGATGATCAGGTTCAGGATCGTGCCGAAGCGTCCACGCCATGTCGCTGGGATGAATTCGCTGAGCGTGCCATAGCCGACCACGATCTCCGCGCCCATGCCAAGGCCCATTACCAGCCTGAAGAAGATCAGCCAGTAGACATTGGGCGACAAAGCAGCGGCAAGCGATGCAAATCCATACACGCCGAGGTTGAACTGGTACGAGAAGCGCCGCCCGAAACGGTCGCCGAGCAAGCCCGACAGCCATGCGCCGGCCATCATGCCAATGAAGGTCGCGGAGACAAAACCCGCGTTGAGTCGTAGTGTTGATTCGCCGCTGTGGATCATTGCGGCGAGTACGGCACCGGCAATATAAATGTCGAACGAATCGAAGAACATGCCCGCAGCAACCAGGCCGAGCAGCCGCCAGTGAAAGCGCGAGAGCGGCAACCGGTCGAGACGATATCCAATACTTGCTTCGGCTAGCATCGACATCTGTCTCCTGGGTTAGCTGCTTATGCGCAGCTGAGCAGTCCGCTTTTTTGGGTACGGGTTTTTAACTTATTATATGTCTGTCATACAATCTGTCAAGAAGATGATCGATATGGTCGAGGCGCGATGCTCGGTTGTTGGAGGTAGTGGGCGGGGTCAATGCCGGGGTGCCAGGTTCCTGGGTTTCGCCCAACAGGGCCTGAGTGCCTGACAGACAAAAGGAATTGACTGGAGTGGTAAGCAACCCGGCGAGGTTGGGAATTCGACCCACTGTCGCAGAATCGGACGCTTGATCGAACGACGGCTACCGTACGTGTCGCGCAATGAGACATACGCACTGCGCGGATTGTCTAGCCTCTCCTCGACTGAGGTTCTCACGGACGGCGTTAGCTCGATGTACTGACGCCACTTCGCTCAAACCGTCTGTACGTCCGAAGGCACAGGTTGGTCCTTTCGGCGAAAGTCGATTGGCTTCAAAGGTTTTTTGTTTCAGCGGAAATCCGGTTTTACGCCTTCTCAACCCTCAACGGGCTTGAACACTCGATTCTTGTCGAGCGTGGCCGCATCGAGCGTCATCTCGCCGCCTTCCACGGGCAGCGCGGGGCTGGCGTCCTCCAACGCGCGCCCGGTATAGCGGCCTCTTGGCCGTATGACCTTGCCCACCCGGAGCTGCTCGATACAATGCGCGAGCAGCCCCACGCTTCGGGCTGTTGCAAACAACGCGAACGACGCATCGCGCGGCAACGCCAGCTGCGCTGCCAAGGCAGCAAGCGCAACGTCGATATTCGGCTTGAGTCCGGTCAGCTCAACTACCTTGTTGATGAACGACACGAGCTCTTGAGGCAGATTCAGCACGTCTAGCAATGCGCCCGCCCGCGCATCGCCGTCCGGATACAGATGATGTCCGAACCCCGGGATCGGAATGGCCGACTGCAAGTGATGGGCAACGACATCCTCCGCACCGAGTCTTCGGACGTCGTCGAACACGGCCCGTACGCGGCCCGACGCATCGCCATGCAGCGGGCCGGAGAGAGTCGTGAGCCCCGTGAGCAGGCATCCCGGAAGCGATGCGCCGGTGGAGGCGGTAATTCTGGCGGCGAACGCCGAACTCGTAATCTCGTGGTCGGCCACGAGGACCATGGCACGGCGGATGAGTTCGGCGCCATTGCGGTCCTGGCCCCAACCCAGCGCGAGCCGTTCATGCGTCCTTGGTGCATTCGCGTCACATCGCGCACCGAACGCTTGCGCGATGAGCGCCACGAGCCGGCCAGCCTCGACATGCAGTGCGCTGTCCGTGCGTCCGAGGGTCGAGTGTCCGCAGGCCGCGAGGGCCGCCAGTGATGTGAACGCGCATTGCCTGCCTCGCTCGTTGCCCAGTAGTGGCACGTCACCGGTTTCGAATGAAACAGATGCAGGCGCATTCCAGAGAATGGCCGCCACGTCCTCGAGCGTCGCCGTGTCCGAAAGCCGGATGCTATCGAGTCCCCGGTAATACGGCCGACCTTTTGAGAACGTGGTAATGCTGCTGTAAATGCAGGGCTCCGCACCGAATATAGTTCCGGCGGCGAGTGCCTCGCGCTTGCGTCCCATCTGTTTTTTGCGGCACAGACCGGCAACGTCCTCCGCACGATAGAGGCTCTTGCGGGGGTCATGCGGATCCGCCATGACAGCGATGTTGCCTCGACTGACGTACGCATAGACAGTCTGCGCTTGCACTCCGAGTTGTCGAGCCGCTTCAGTCAGAGTGATCCAGTTTCGCATGGGATGGCAGGTAAGGTGATGCAGCGCAACGGGGAGCAGGAAGTTACGATGTGAATCGCATTGCATACGAGCGCGACCGATCCAGCGTCAATAGTGACGTTTTTTCAGGTAAAAGTCATCTCGGCGGGGCGCCGCTCCAGGATCTCGACGAGAATGTCACCCGGCGATCGCACGAAGCAGGCTCTGACGCCGGGGCGAACCCGCTTGACCGGCTCGACGATCTCCGCATCACAGCGCAACAGATGCTCGAACGCGGCGTCGAGATCGTCCACGACCACGCCGAAATGATCGATGCCCTGCCTTTGCTCTTCATGAGGGCGGACGGTTTGGGCGCTCGCCAGCGATGTGATGAAAAGGTTGATGCTGCCAATGCGCAAATCCACTCGCCCCGGGCGACGCACGATCTCGGCGTTCAGGCAGCGCGCAAACCATGCAGCGGTGGCTTCGGCGTCCGCCGAGCACAGTTGCAGATGATCCCACTTGAATTCAATCATTCGTTTTTCACCAGATAGTCGAAAGCGTCACAGTTCGATGCGGGAAAGCTTCCCCAGCAGCACGGAGTAAGAGAGCGTCCCGAGCAGGCATATCGCGCCCATCAGGTTGAGAGCCCAGTAGAAGTGGCCGGTGTGGTGGGTGATATAGCCGATCATGAGTGGCGTCGTGACCGCCGCGATGTTGGCCGCGAGGCTCGTGATGCTGCTGGTCAGTCCCACATACTGTCGAGGGGCGATTTCAGAGACGGCGGCCCATGACATCGACCCGACGCCCTGCGCGAAGAACGCGATAGTCAGGATGGCGATTACCCCCTCATTCGACGCGACGAAATTGACGAGTACGATAGACGCGCCGAGCAACGTGCCGATGATAAGCGGTGCTTTGCGCGCAGTGGAAATCGACACGCCGCGCCGGATGAAAAAGTCCGAGAGGTAGCCGGCCACGAGAATGCCGATCGTCGCACCCATAAAAGGGAGTGCCTGGAAGATCCCGACCTTGATCATCGACATATGACGCGCTTCGATCAGATAGGTCATGAACCACGTGGTGAAGAAGACCAGTAGTGTGTTGTTGCAGAACTTGCCGAGGCAGATGGCAAGAATCTGCCGGTAGCTGAGCAGCTTGAGCGCCATGCGCCAATCGAACTTCTCGCGGGGTTTGCGTGCGTCCGTAGCGCCTTCATTGATGTATTGCAGCTCGGCAGCATTCACGCCCGCGTGCTGATGCGGATCGCGATAAACCCGGTACCAGAGAAGACTGAACAGAATGCCGAAGCCGCCCGTCACGAAAAAGACCGTGCGCCAACCATACGCGGCGGAGATCCACAGCAACAAGCCGGTGAACAAGGGTGTCCCGATGTATTGCCCCATCACATAGACGCTGGTCGCAAAGCCGCGTTCCCCGGCGGGAAACCACAACGTCACTGCGCGCGCGTTGGAAGGGAAGGCTGGCGCCTCCATTGCGCCGATTGCGAGCCGCGATCCGAGCAGCATGTGATAGCCGCTGGCGAGACCCTGCGTCAGCGTGGCGAATGACCATCCGACGAGGGACAGGGCATAGGCAAGACGCGATCCAAGAATGTCGGTCAGCACGCCCCCGGGCACCAGGGCAATGGAATAGGCAAGGCCGAATGCCGCGAACAGCTCGCCCATCTGCATCCTGTCGAGCGCCAGGCTCTTCGATAGGCCAGGCGCAACGATGCCCAGCGCCGAGCGGTCCACATAGTTGAGGATGGTTGCCACGAGCAACATCGAGAGCACGGCGTACCGGACCCTGGAGCGTTTCGTGGTATCCACGTAAGCCGGGTTTAGCACCGGCAATGTTTGTTCCTCTACGACTTTCATCGGTGTCTCCTGAACATTGGCCTGTTATTTTTGTATTTGGCAAAAGGGCGATTTATCCGCGGCCGACAAACGGCATGGCGCTCGCCATGATGGTCATGTTGAGAATATTGGCCTCGAGCGGAAGCATGGCCATGTGCACAACCGCATTCGCCACGTGCGTCACATCCATTCTTGCTTCGGGCGCCATGCTTCCATCTGCTTGCAGCACGCCGCGGTTCATGCGTTCCGTGAGCGATGTGGCCGCGTTGCCGATATCGATCTGGCTGCAAGCGATGTTGAATGCGCGTCCGTCCAGCGCGATCGATTTGGTGATGCCGGTGACGGCATGTTTCGTTGCCGTATAGGCGATGGTATGCGGCCTGGGCGAGTGGGCCGAGATCGATCCGTTGTTGATGATTCGTCCGCCTTGAGGGGACTGTGCTTTCATCAAGCGATAAGCGGCACGGGCGCACAGGAAGACGCCAGTCAGATTCGTTGCCACGACATCGTTCCAGAAGTCGACCTCATAGTCTTCCAGGCGGACGGCCCCCGCGTTGCGGCCCGCGTTGTTAAAGAGCACGTCGAGCCGGCCGAATGCCTTGGCGATCTGCGAAAACGCGTGCTCGACCGATGCGGCGTCAGCAACGTCGGCCTGGAATACATGCGCGTCTCCGCCCGCAAGGCCTATTGCTTCTTTCGTTTCCAGGAGCGGCTCGGCTCTACGCCCGATCAGCGCGAGCGCGAATCCAGCGTTGGCGAGGGCTACGGCGGCGCTGCGGCCGATGCCGGAGCCGGCGCCCGTGACGGCTGCGAACTTCTTCGATGCTGGCATTTCAATTCCTCTCGACATTTAATTGAACACGGGACGAGAGTTGCATTCACGCGATGCGTTGAGCAAGATTGATTCATTGAATCAATATCCGGAAGCCCCGCCGATAAGGGGCAACCAAGGGTTTTCCTGATGCCCGTGTTCCAGGCGGCAAGATGGACACGGGGCATGGAAAAGAATGAATCACAACGCGCAAGGTATGCCGTGACGAATAAGGGGCGAATCATTTTTTAATGAGTTGATTTACTTAATCAATATTGACGGTCCGATCTGCGGTTTCGTAGTCTCTCAACGTCTACCTATCAGGGGGAAACCATGTCGGAAAATAAACGCACCAGGCTGTTGATCGCGCGAAAGGTTCCAGGAGCCGTGGCGAATCGCGCCGAGGCCGAATTCCGTGCCTTCGTGACCGAGTCCGACATGGACTCGTGGTCTGTCGTCGAGTTCTGCAAGAAGCACGACGTGCCGGCCATATTGATCGGAAAGAAGTCCGGTTTGCAAGCGGAGCACATTGCCGCGCTGCCCTCGACGGTCAAGATCATTGCGAACGCGAGTGCGGGCTTCGATCACATGGACGTGACTGCCGCCCGCGAGAAGGGAATCGTCGTCACGAACGCACCCGATGCGTTGACCGAATGCACCGCCGATTTCTCCATGCTGCTCGTGCTGGCGGCCTGCCGCCGCGCGTCGGAGTACGAACGAATCATGCGCCACGGATGGGGTAAATCGTTCGGCATGACCGACATGCTGGGCACGCGAGTGAATGGCAAGACGATCGGCATCGTCGGATTCGGGCGTATCGGCCGGGCGGTCGCGAAGCGTGCGCAGGCTTTCGGCATGCGCGTGATCTACACGGACATCCGCCGTGCGGCGCCGTCGCTTGAGAATGGCGCGACATTTCATGCCAGCCTCGACGAAATGCTGCCGCACTGCCAGGTGCTCACGCTGCACGTGCCGGGAGGGAGCGTTCCGCTGATGGCAAAAAATGAGTTCGGACTCCTGCCCACGGGCGCAGTTTTTGTCAACGCGGCGCGTGGCGGCCTGGTGGACGAAGACGCGCTCTACGAAGCCCTGACTTCGGGACATCTGTTCAGCGCTGGCCTGGACGTGTACCGGAACGAGCCCCATGTCGACAAGCGCTTCGCGGAACTCGACAACGTGTTCCTGACGCCCCATATGGCCAGCGCCACGATCGAGACCCGCGACCAGATGGGGTTGACGGCGCTAGACAATGTAGCCGCCGTGCTGAATGAGCGGGCCGCCTTGAATCCGGTCTGAGGCCCGACTTCCCCGAACTAGAGCTTCCACTTCGCGCGTTGCCGGAGATGGTTCATTCGTTTGCATCCGCGCTCTTTCCCGGCCCGTCGTGGGTCTAACGCGTGGGTCTAACGCGTGGGTCTAACGCGTGGGTCTAGCGAATTTCCCTCGCCACGCTCTGCAACTGCTTGAACGCGCGAAACCGCGCCTCGTGCAGTGCCGAGATGTCGCCTGCATCCGGCTCGTAGGCCTTGCTGATGTGCGACATGCTGGTCATCGCCGAGCGCACATCCTCAAACAGGCCGCCTGCCACGGCTCCCAGCATCGCGGCACCCAGCAGCACCGGCTCTTCCGCCTGCGTGGCAAGCACGGGCTTGCCCGTCGCATCGGCGAGCAGTTGCCGAACGAGATCAAGTCGCCCCGCGCCGCCGCTGATGACCACTCGCTCGATCGGGGCGCCGGCTATTGTCTGCGCTTCGATGATCTGGCGAAGACCGTAACCGATACTGCAAATCCCGGCAATATAAAGGGCGACCAGACTGTCCAGGTCATTCTCCATTCCAAGGCCTGCTATCACGGCTCGTGCGTGGGGATCGGCCAGCGGCGCACGGTTTCCGAGGAACTCCGGAACGACATGCAAGCCCTTGGCCAGCAACACGGTCTCCGACAAACTGTCCGCCGCCTGCGCCGCGAGACCAGCCAGCAGCACGGGCAAGGACTGCCCCGATTGCTCCGCTTGCTGTCGAGCATCGGGCGTCGCGGGGTGCATCGAAAGCAATTGTTCGATCGCGGCGCCGGCCACCGATTGCCCGCCCTCGTTGAGCCATGCATCGGGCACCATCGCCGAAAAATAAGGCCCCCACACGCCGGGTACGAAGACCGGGCTGCGGGTCGTGGTCATCGTGCACGATGAAGTGCCGAAGACGTAAGCGAGGTTGGACTCGGCTTCACCATCGGCGCCAACCGTGCCGATTCCACCGGCATGGGCATCGATCACACCCGTCGCAACCGGCGTTCCGGCTCGCAAGCCGAGTTCCGCAGCCGCATTCGCTGTTAGCCCGTTCCCCAACGGCGTGCCCGGGTCGACGACGGTCTGGCCGATGCGCGCAAACGCCTCGTCCGCCAGCACGCCGAGACCGACGCTGCGAAAGTAACTCTCGTCCCAGCGCCGTTCGTGCGCCAGATACGTCCATTTGCAGGTGAGCGTGCAGGTGGAGCGGGACAGATCCCCGGTCGCGCGCCAGGTCAGGAAGTCGGTCAGATCAAAGAACTGCCATGCCGACGCGAAGACGCTCGGCCTGTTCTCGAGGAGCCACAGCAGCTTGGGTGTCTCCATCTCCGGCGAGATCTTGCCGCCGACAAATTTCAGCACCTCGTGGCCGGTAGCGTTGATGCGCTCCGCCTGCCCCACGGCGCGGTGGTCCATCCAGACAATGATGTCGCGTTCGGCTTGCTCCGAGGGCCCCACCGGCAAGCTCTGCCCACCCTCGCCCAGCACGACGAGCGAACAGGTGGCGTCGAACCCGATGCCCGCGACCTGATCGGGGGACACCGCGGCCTGCGCCAGCACGTCCTTCACGGATTGGCAGACGGCGTTCCAGATCTCGCTGCTCGACTGCTCGACGATGGAACCGCTCGCATGGAACAGGGTGATGTCACGCTTGGCCGAGGCCATCATCTGGCCGGCAAGGTCGAAGATTCCGGCTCGGGCGCTGCCCGTGCCCACGTCCACGCCGACGACATAGCGCCCATCGCGCGTGCTGCCTGTCATCCCGGAGGTCGGGTTTTCTGAGGTCATAGCTCACTGCCTGCTCAATGCCTGCTCAATGCTTGTTATAGGACGCGTTTCAGAGATCGACGCTGTTTGGAAGGATCACGAGATCGCGGATGGTCACGTTGCGCGGCCGCGTCAACATGAAGAGTACCGCGTCGGCAACCTCCTTGGGCTGCATCAGGCTGCCCGAGGCCAGCGCTTCGTCCATCTTCGCCTTTGGCCAGTCATCGAGCAACGCCGTGACGACCGGGCCCGGAAGCACTGCGCCCACTCGCACACCATGTTTGGAGAGCTGGCGCCGGATCGTGTGAACGAACGCCTGCACCGCGAATTTGGAGGCGGTATAGATCGGCTCCCATACGACCGGGACGATGCCCGCGATGGAACTGGTGAAGATGATGTCGCCCGATTTCTGCGCGACGAGGTGCGGCAGCACGGCGTGGACTGATCGAAACGCGGCGTTGATGTTGAGGTTCAGCATGCGGTCCCACTCATCCGGATTTCCGTCCAGCACGTCGCCGCCAACGTAGGCGCCGGCGTTCGCATGGAAGATGTCGAGGCCGCCAGCGAGGTCGAGAATCTTCGGCAGCAGCGCAGAAACTTCCGCCGGCTGCAGCAGATCCACGACCAGCGGAAACGCGTTCGGCCCTAGTTCCGCGCACAGTTTTTCGAGCCTGTCCTTTGCCCGGTCGACCAGAACGACCTTCGCGCCTTCCTCGATCAGTGTGCGCGCGCACTCGAGGCCGATACCCGATGCTGCACCCGTGATGGCGGCAACCTTTCCTTTCATTTTGTCAGTCATTGTGTAATCCTAAGTGGCTGTAAATTACGCGCGGCCGTGCGAGACGCGGGACTGCCGGGCGAGCGAGTCAACAATCACCGCGATCGCCAGCACCGCGCCGGTGATCATGAAGCGCAGCGAGGACGACAGGTTCAGCAGGGTCAGGCCGCTCGCGATCGACTGGATCACGATGATGCCCAG
This sequence comes from Caballeronia sordidicola, assembly GCF_002220365.1. Classification (GTDB taxonomy): domain Bacteria; phylum Pseudomonadota; class Gammaproteobacteria; order Burkholderiales; family Burkholderiaceae; genus Caballeronia; species Caballeronia sordidicola_C. The sequence goes on from NZ_MTHB01000109.1 coordinate 89,423, forward strand.
CACTGCCGAATACGCGCTGCCACGGCCGCCGAACAAGCTCGTACCACCTATCACCGCCGCTGCAATGGCGTTCAGGTTCACATCGCCGCTGCCGGCCTGCTGGCTGGCAGACGCGAGCCGTGCCGCAGTCAGCACGCCGCCGAGCGCAGCAAAACTGGCGCACAGCACGAAGGCACTGGTGTAGATGGCGCTGACATTGATACCAGCCCGCCTCGCGGCCTCGTGATTCCCGCCGACCGCATTCATCGACCGGCCCCAACGGGTCCTCTTGAGCGCGTAGTCCATCGCAACCGCGAGGCCGAGGAAGACGCCGAACATCAGCGGCACGCCTCGTCCCTGGTTCAGGTAGGCAACCACGACCTCCAACAGTACGGTAATGGCGAGGCTGCGCACAAGCAGGCTGCCCACCGAGGGTGCAGACAGATTGGACGCGCGGCGGCGCTCACGGGTGCGCATCCCGAGCAGCATCATCACGGCGCCTGGCGCCAGCGCGAGGAGGTACGAAACGGCGGCTGGGATGATGATGAGCTGCCCGAGGTTCACCAGCGCCGTGTCGTAGGGCAGGTTAATCGAACCGGTAGCGCCCAGGACGTATAACTGCATCCCGAGGATTGCGAGCAGCCCTGCCAGCGTCGCGACGAAGCTCGGCATGCCGAGCCGGGTGAGCAACAGCGCGTAGATGGCGCCGACCAGCGCGCCAACCACGATGGCAGCCAAGATGGCGAGCAGCACCGGCCAGCCATGATTGACCCAGAGCATGCCTACCATGGCCGAAGCAAAGCCGCTCATGGAACCCACTGACAGGTCGATCTGGCCCACCATCAGCACGCAGACTATGCCCAGCGAAATCACGCCGACCGTCGAGCAGTCGAACAGCAAGTTCACCAGGTTGTTGGCGGAGAGGAATACCGGGTTCAGGCTGGTGAACACGGTCCAGATAATGACCAGGCCCGCGATGACCGGGAGAGACCCCAGATCGCCCGAGCGCACCCGTTCGACGAAGGCACCAACGGCACCGCTGATCCCTGTCGCGTGCTTGACGCGGATATCGCTGCGGTCAAGCAGCGTGGACGGCTTCGGTGCGTCTTGCGTTTCACGCTGGGGAGCACCTTGCATTTCATTGCTCATGATCGTTCCTTTGTCTAGACGCTCTGTTCGGCCTGACGACGGCCGGCGCGGCGCGACACGGCGTTCTCGGTGGCGCCGGTAATCGCGGCGACCAGCTCTTGATTCGAGGAGTCGGGATAGAAAATGCCGTTGTTGCGGCCGAGCCGCAGCACCACGATCCGGTCGGCCACGGCGCGCACGTCCTCCATGTTGTGGCTGATCATGATGACCGCGTGGCCGCGGTCGCGCACCCGCTCGATCAGGTTCAGCACCTCGGCGGTCTGGGCCACGCCCAGCGCCGCCGTCGGCTCGTCGAGCATGATCAGCTTCGGATCCAGCAGCAGCGAGCGTGCAATCGCCACGGTCTGGCGCTGCCCGCCCGACAGCGACGCGACCACGTCGCGCACGCTAGGAATGCGGGCCGACAGCTCGTTTAGCAGCGTCCACGCCTTCACCTCCATTGCGACCTCGTCGAGGCGCAGCGGATTCATCTCGCGCCCAAGGTAGATGTTCGCGACGACATCGAGGTTTTCGCACAGCGCGAGGTCCTGGAATACCGTGGCGATGCCGAGATCGAGCGCCGCGCCCGGATTGGACAGCGTGACTTCCTTGCCGCCGAAGGTGATCGTGCCGGTGCTCGGTTGGTGGACGCCGGCTAGAACCTTCACCAGCGTCGATTTCCCGGCCCCGTTGTCGCCCACCAGGGCGACCACCTCGCCGGCATGCACGTCGAGCTCGATGTCCGTCAGGGCAGAGACCGCTCCGAAGTGCTTCGAGACGCCGCGCAGGCTCAGCACCAGTTCGCCGCGCGTGGACCGGGTTGTGGAGTTGTCAGTCATGCGACGGATACCTCATTGAATGTAGAGGGACCCGGCATGAGCCGGATCCCATCCAGCATCGCTGCTGGATCAGTTCGTCACGGTTCAGTTCGTGATGCCCAGTTTCTTGCAGCCGTCTGCGTAGCGATCCGTACACAGGTCCTTGGCGCTCGCGAAGCCCTTGTCGACGACTTCCGCCTTGATGTTCTGCGCCGTGATGACTGCAGGCTTGAAGAGCTGGGACGGCGTGTTGAAGAGCGTCGTTTCGCCCTTCGGGGTCTGGCCGGACAGGAAGCCGACAGCCACCTTCGCCGCCGCGGCCGCAACGATCTCGCTCGGCTTCAGGATCGTGTTGTACTCGTCACCCGCGATGATCAACTGGAGTCCTGCGAGCGTCGCGTCATTGCCGGTCACCGGCGGCACCGGGTTGACACCGGCTGCCTTGAAGGCCGCGACGGCCCCGCCGCCCGTGCCGTCGTTGGCGGCCACGACACCGACAATCTGCGACCCGAAGCGCGTGATCTGCCCGCTGACCCACTGCTGGGCCTTCGGGGGCGCCCAGTCCGGCGTGTCGTACTCGGCCAGCGTCTTGTAGCCACTGCCCGCCAAGCCGGCATGGACGCCCTTCTTGATCAGTCCCGCTGCCGCGTCGGTCGGCGAACCGTTGACCTCGAGCACGCCGCCCTTGGCCGCCGACACGCCCGTGTCTTTCAGGTGCTGGACGAGCGACTGCGCGATGGACTTGCCAATGCCTTCGTTGTCGAACGACACGTAGTAGTTGGCCGGTGTCGAAGGCACGGGCCGGTCATAGGCGATAACCTTGATACCCTGGCCCTGCGCCATATGGACCAGAGACGCGGCAGCAGTAGAGTCCACCGGATCGAGGACGATCACTTTCGCGCCTTGCGCGATCACCGAGTTGAACTGCTGCTGCTGCGTCGAGACGTCGGCGTTGGCGTTCTGGTAGAGCACCTTGCAGTCGGGGCAGAGCTTCGTCATTTCGGCCTTGAAGCCGGGGAAGTCATGCTGTTCGTAGCGTGTCGATGCCTGGTCGGGCATCAGAAAGGCGACCGTGCCGCTGGGTGCGGCCAGTGCCGCCGTGCTGCTTATCAGGCTAAGGCTCAGGCCCAGCACGCTGGCGCCGATCAGTTGGTTCGAAAGTCTGGTCATCGAATGTCTCCGTTTTTTAGAAAAATACCGGCGCAGATACTGCCGTGGTTGGGCCTTGCTTGAGCTTCAAGTGCTAATCGTGCGCATGCGCTTCAATTGCGGTAGCGCGGATACGGGCTGCTCGATGCGTCGTAATCCATATACTCTGTAGTACACAATACATTCGTTCAGACCTCGCAGAAACGTTGGCTGCGTCGTGGGAAAACCTGGCAAACCCTTCCTGAACCGCAAAAACGAGTTCGCGTCGCGCGAGGTCAAGCGCCAACCCCGCGTTCAGCGGTAACGGTGCAAACACGCGCTAGCCGAACGCTTCCAAGGCGGGCGCGGCATCCGACGATTCCGACGCGCTGGCAGCGTTGAGCTGCTGATACGCGCGCCATCGCGACGGCGACATCTCCTTGAGCAACAAGAACTGGCGATTAAAATTCGAGAGATTATTAAAGCCGACCTGATAGCAGATATCGGTGATAGTCAGCTCGCCCGACATCAGCAATTGGCATGCGAGGTTAATGCGCAGCCGGTTCACATACTGTACAAAGGGCACGCCCGTATGCCGGCGGAAATATCGCGAAAAAGCGCTGGCGCTTTGTCCCGCGAGTTCGGCCAACTCCGTTTCGCGCAACTCTTGCGACAGGTTCTTGCCAATATAAGAAAGCAAATGATTGATACGCGTCTCGGCATAACGCGTCGGGTCCGCGCGATAAGCGGCGCTCGCGAGCTTGACTTGTTCTGCGCTATGCACGAGCAGGTCAAGCAACTCAAGAAAGAGCGTGATGCGCCGCATGCCTTGCGCGCCCAGCATCTCGCGCATGATCGGTTCGGCGGCCGCCCCGGTCTTCGGCGTGAACAGCACACCCCAACGCGATGCATCGAGTAAGGACTCCACGCATTTCAGCTCCGGGAACACCTTGATGGCGTTAGCCACGACCTCGGCGTCGAATTGCAGGATCAGACAGCGCTCATCCACACGCTCGCCCGGCGACACACTGCTGACCCAGTTATGCGGCAGATTCGTTCCCGTCATCACGAGATTGCCCGGCGCGAAGTTGCCGATGTAATCGCCTACAAAGTATTTGCCCGTTGTCGACGTGATGACCTGGATTTCGTATTCAGGATGGAAGTGCCAGCGCACCGTGCGATACGGATAGCCGTGCGACCAGACCTTGAACGACTCATCGCGCGGGACGGCGACCAGTTCCAGGTCAGGCTGGACGATGTTGGCGCGCCGCGCGTCCGTGCGCGCCGCGCGGCAATAACCGCACGTTCCGCATTGACACGCCGTCGCGCTCGCCATGGTGTCCATCTGTCTTCCTCCTGACCCGCTTTTGTTTTTGGGCGACTCGCATAAACCGCATTGCGCCTCGCCATGTATGCAAGTTAGCCCTGTCGGGCATATTTCACCACTGAAATTGAAACCGAAAACTGATACTAATTTGCATTCGGGTAAGTCCGTAGGGCATCAAGAGTTAACTTTTGTGCAACGCAGCAGCTTGACGAGCGGCTCGCACCAGTGCGCCGGATATGACGTTGATGTGCGTGTGTGGGCTTGCGGACGCCATTCATGGCCGCGCCGAAAAAGGCGCGGGGGCTCAATGGGCGACGCCTGCGAGCGTCACGCAAACGCAGCGCTGAGCGCCGCCCTGGAAGATAGGGATCGGCGCAGCAAGAGTGTCGAATGCACGGGCGTGCACTGGCGTGAAAAAGTGAGTTTGCAAGTGTCGCTACGGGCGTCCAGGCTCAAGGAGATTGGTACAGGAGTTTGCGACTTCGAGGATCACGCCGCCGTTCACCAAGGAACGACTCTTCCGAGGTAGTCCAGGTAATGCAATCCAGAACGCCCTTCGTAAGCCTCGATCGTGCTCAGCAAGTTCGGGATGCTTTCTCCAATACTAAGACGCCCTTCGGGACCGCCCATGTCCGTCCGTACCCATCCGGGCGCCATCAATAACAAGGTTTTCGCATCGTTTCGGTGGCGCGCAGCAAAGCTACGCATGAACATGTTGAGTGCGGCCTTGCTGCCCCGGTAGACCTCATAATTTCCGTTCTCGTTGTTTGTGAGGCTGCCCTGCCCGGACGACATGACGCCAATCGTTCCTCTTGGCTGCACGAGGTCCTGAAACGCCTCGATCACTCTCATCGGACTTAACGAGTTTGTCACCATTACGCGCACAAATTCCTCGGTCGAGACATCGGCAATCGTTTCACGATCGTCATTTTTGACACCGGCATTCACGAAAAGCACATCCACCTGCCGACCTTGAAGACGGCCCCTGAGCGCGGCGACCTGCTCCGCAATCGTGATGTCGACCATTTCAACTTCGAGTGCTCCAGGCGAAGCTTTCGCGAGTTGAAAAAGCTTTTCCGTGGATCCCTCCCGCCCGCTGGCGATCACTCGCCAGCCGCGCTTGAGGTATTCCTCGACCATGGCGAATCCAAGGCCGCGCGATGCGCCGATGAGGAGGACGGTTTTCCGGGGTGATAAATCTTGCATTGATAGCTCCCTGTAAGTGAACCCTGACTGAGCGTGGCATTGACGAACCACGCGTTTGGTCGCGGGTCAGTGCAGGGAATATATCGATGCGGCAGACATGGCGAAAGACGCACTGATTGCACTTATGACATGCATCAAACGCCATGCCTGGACTGCTAATGCTACGATCGGGCATGCCCGAACCCGATTTGAACCTGATCATTGCGCTCGACGAATTGCTTGCCGACGGCAGCGTGGTTGGCGCTGCGCGCCGACTGGGCTTGAGTGCCTCAGCAATGAGTCGAACGTTGGCTCGGCTTCGCGAGGCGACCGGCGACCCATTATTGGTTCGCGCGGGGCGCCGCATGGTGTTGACGCCCCATGCAGAGGCGCTTCGTCAACGCACTCAACATGCGGTTCATGAGGCACGTGCCGTACTCCGCCCCTCAACGACAGAGCCGGATTTCCCGGCGTTGCAGCGGACTTTTACCATTCGCGCCAACGACGGTTTTGTGGAGGCCTTTGCTGCTCCGCTTATCGCTGCGGTGACGGCGATCGCGCCGCTCGTACGTTTGCGCTTCGCGCCCAAGCCAGAGAAGACGGCAGCGTATTTGCGAGAGGGTTCAGCCGACCTTGAGATCGGTGTGTTGGGCGAAATGGGGCCGGAAGTCCGCGTGCAAGCCCTGTTCCGGGATCGCTTTCTCGGTGTTGTCAGAAAGGGCCATCCGCTCGAATTGGAGGGCGAGGTAACGGCAGAACGGTACGTCTCCTTCGGCCACGTCGTTGCTTCGCGCCGCGGGCGCACGAGCGGACCGGTAGATGAGGCGTTGGCTGTTTTAGGGTTGGAAAGAACGATCGTCGCCATGGTTCCGAGCTTCCCCGCCGCACTCGCCGTGGCTCGAGCCTCCGACTTGATCGCCCTGGTGACTGCGTCTTTTCTGGGCAATCAACCTGAACATGAGGAATCGGCGCTATCCAGAACGACCCACGCTTTCGAGCTGCCTGTTACGACCGAAAAAATTACGGTTTCTCAGATGTGGCATCCTCGTTTAGAGGTTGATCCTGTTCATCGTTGGCTCCGGCAACGGGTGCTCACCGTATGCCGGCAAAGGGTGCCGCTCTGAAATAAGGTGGTCAGTCGCATGCATGCTTACAAGATGCCTGATTTCCAGATCATTTGAAACGCAGCGGCGAGCACAAAAAGCAGCACCAGGATTCGGAATGAACCAGGCGGCAGTTTGTCGCGAAGCGGTCTCACAAGCATGATGCCGATAATGACAGGAACACTTGCCGCGGTCGAAATAGCGATGTCGCTCAGGCTCGTATGAGCGCCTCCGCTAAAGGTGAGGATCAGGGTAAGGATCGACACAACGAGGATGATCGCGATCTGTTTCGTAAAAGCCTTGCCTGTTGCCCCTGTCGCGATCAGATACATTGCAAGCAAAGGGCCGGGAACCGACGCAATGCTTTCCATCACGGCCGCGCCAAACCCGAACACAAAACCAGCGGGCTTGGCCAACCGAGGCGACAGCGTGAGCTTCGGCGCCGCGAGCAACAAAAGCGCAGCAAGCATCAACAGGCTACCGGCCGCGGCTTGCGCGCGATGCGGCGCGAGTAAGATCAAAACCGTCACGCCCACGATATTCCCCAGGACAGTGCCAATGAGCGGAGCCGCAATACGGCGAACCGTTGGCAGCATCTCGCCGCCCTCCAGCGCTTGCGGGATATTGCCGAGAATGATCGGCATCGAAAGGAGAAGCACTGCCTGCTTGATCGGCAAGAATTGACTCAATATTGGCATTGCGACAAGCGGCACGCCGATGCTGACAATCCCTTTGACCATGCCGCCGAGCACGAGTGCGACAACGATCCCGAGTATTTCGGGCATATTGAGCGCATGAAGGCTAGCGCCTAGAACGCCGTCAGTGAGATTAATTTGGGCCGCCGTGAGAATGAGAGACGCCTTGGCCGCGATGCAATATGCACGGCCAAATCGTATGGTTTAGCGTTGGAGAGGCTACGCATTTCGAAGGCGGTTATTTTAGCGCCGACTGCGCGGCTTCACTGCCTGTGTGATCGCGCCCGCCAGTGGCGCAAACGTTTGAGTTGGTTGGCCCTGTTGCTAACGCCAGGGCCATACGGGCATGCGCTCGCTCATTTCAATTCTGCTCTACGCCGAAAATCCCGCCGGCGGACGCGGTCGAAAGCCCGCAATCACAGCGTTTGCATCCGCGAAGAACATATCCGGGAAGATTGTCGAGACCTGGGTAAGCGCGATGCGGGCTGCCGTGAGCATCATCGAAAGTTGTTGATCTGATGCCGACTCACCGAACAGCAGTCGCTGCACGAGCACGACGCCACCGACGCTCGCAAAGAGGCGCAAAACGTAGCCAAGAGAGGAATTGGTCAGCATTTCGGCGCCATATGTATCGGCAAGCGCTGTGAGGATGGCGAGTTCCACCTTGTTCGGTCGACGAGGCACACGGCGCTCCGTCGGGCGCGTCCCGCTGACTGGCATGCTGCTAGAAGGCAGGACACGGGTGACAATCGGGCTTGCTGCATCGAGTGCTTGCACCCCGGACCTCAGCCCTGCCCTGAATGCGGAAATGGCTGCATCCATCCTGAGCACGAGACGAGCGGTCTCCTGGCTGGCTTGATCGGGCGTAGGTTCGGACATGGGCGAAACTCAAGTCGAAGGTGCCCAACTTTACACTGGAAAATGCACTGCCCATAGCACCGCGTGGGCGAGCTTGTTCAGACCCGGATCCAGCATCCATTGCTCTGGGCAGCATGAGCATGAGCCCGACAACGATACGACTGCTCGTTGCAACTGCTCGTTGCAACTGCTTAGGCACGTACTACGAACAATCTCGCAAGCGCCATTGAACACCCTTTTCGATTCGCTGCTTGCGCCTGTTGTGAAAACCAGTGTTCCATTTGTCAGGAACGAAGACGCCGACACGGCGGCTGCGGCACCGAACGCTTCTTCGAACTGGACCTTGGTGGGACAATTCGGCCGTCCGAGATTCAAGTTACGAAAGAAGGCCACATGTATATTCATTTTGGTCTTGGCGACACGCGAATAAGATTTGATCGGACCTAACGCTGTTTAAGCTTCAGTTCGCAAAGCAAGAATGAGGAAATCAACGAACGACTTAACGCGCGAGGTCGTTTGCAGATGCTGCGGAACGACCGCATAAATATCGGCATCGGGTGTGCGGTAGGCCGGTAGTACGTGTATCAATCGGCCGTCGCGCAAGTACTCTGCGATGTCCCACTCTGCACGCATCAGAATGCCGTGACCGTCGAGTGCCCATTTGACTGCGATCTCGCCGTCGTTCGTAGTGAGGTTGCCTCGAACCCGTATAACCTCAGCTTTCTCCGCCGCGCCCCGCCCCGTTATCAGCCGCCAGATGCCGTAGCCATCGTCGCCCTGGCGTATGCCAATGCAATTGTGCTGCACGAGATCCTGAGGATGCCGGGGAAGTGGATGATCAGCGAAGTAAGCCGGTGCGGCGCAAAGCAGGCGCCGGTTCGGCGCTACCAGCCGGGCAATGACGCGCGAGTCCGGCGCCTCGCCGAAACGCACGCATACATCGAAAGAATTTTCGCTAAGGGGTGGAGGATCGACCGATAGCTGCAACTGCACGTCGACCTCAGGATACAGCTTCACAAAGCGCGAGATGGCGGGCGCAATGTGACTGCGCCCGAAACCCAGCGTGGCGTTGACGCGCAACAGCCCGCTCGGCGCTGCCGCCGCTCCGCCAAGAAGCTGCGCGAGCTCGTCCATTTCAGTCAGGATTCTCCGCGCACGGGTCGCATAGAGTTCGCCCTCGGGCGTAAGGCTCATCCGGCGGGTCGTCCGGCTCACCAGCGCGACGCCGGTGCGCGCCTCCATCTGCGAGAGGTGCTTGCTGACCGCCGCCGTGCTCAATCCCAACTCGCGGGCAGCGGCTGTCAGGCTGCCGCTGCCCGCCAGGATGGAGAAAAAACTCAAGTCTTCTGCCTGTATTGGAGAGGTCATTGAGAGGTCGTTGGCAGCTTCATTGTTAACTCAAAGTTAAAGACAGTTTAACTCCGGCAGCGTTTGGAAGGGCATTTGCGCTTTAGCATGCCCAGATGTTTTCCAATTTCAGAGACGAGAGATGAAGAGTTATCGGATCGCGACCATCCCCGGAGACGGAATCGGCAAAGAGGTGGTGCCGGCAGGACAGGAAGTGCTGGAAGCGCTGGCCGCGCAAACCGGTCGCTTTACGTTCGAGTTCGAAAATTTCGCCTGGGGTGGTGACTACTACCGTGAGCATGGAGTGATGATGCCGGCTGACGGCCTTGATGCGATTCGGCACAAGGACGCCATTCTGTTCGGCTCAGCCGGTGATCCGGCGATCCCTGATCACATCACTCTTTGGGGACTTCGTCTCAAGATCTGTCAGGGCTTCGACCAGTACGCCAACGTGCGTCCGACGAGAATCCTGCCGGGCATCGATGGCCCGCTTAAACGCTGTGGTCCGACTGATCTCGACTGGGTAATTGTCCGGGAAAATTCAGAGGGCGAATATTCAGGGGTAGGCGGACGCGCGCATCAAGGCCATCCGATTGAAGTCGCGACCGACGTTTCGATCATGACGCGAGCAGGCGTTGAACGAATCCTGCGCTTCGCTTTTCGCCTGGCAGCGTCGCGTCCACGCAGACTGCTGACCGTTATCACCAAGAGCAATGCGCAGCGTCACGCAATGGTGATGTGGGACGAAATTGCCCTCGAGATTTCGAAGGAATTTCCAGATGTCAGATGGGACAGGGAACTTGTTGATGCCGCCACTGCGCGCATGGTGAACCGTCCTGCAACGCTCGACACCATTGTCGCGACCAACCTTCATGCAGATATCCTGAGCGACCTGGCTGCTGCGCTGGCCGGAAGTCTCGGCATTGCGCCGACTGCCAATCTCGATCCTGAGCGCCGCTATCCTTCCATGTTCGAGCCAATCCATGGTTCAGCGTTCGACATCATGGGCATGGGACTCGCGAATCCTATTGGTACGTTCTGGTCAGTCGTCATGATGCTCGAGCATCTTGGCGAAACGGACGCCGCGCGGGCAGTGATGGAGGCCATTGAGCACGTGACAGGCAATCCCGCAACGCATACAGGTGACCTTGGCGGCACGGCAACGACCCGGCAAGTGACCGATGCAGTCTGCGCATTTCTTGCGGCGCATTCAGCACAAGCGCCGCAGGTCGCCTGAACCCGGGTCGTCAGAAGGTTCGCCCGTTGTACGCAATTTTGTAAGCAATGTGTCGACTTCACGGGTACAGCAAATCATGGCGAACGCCTGCACAGAAACCGCTCTTAGCCCTTCCCGGGTCATGGGCCAAAGTTCAAGGAGACTTCCAATGTGGTTTGTCGGAAAAAGCGAGCTTCTCTCGCTAATCGAACGTCACTGCCTCGATGAGGTCATGCCGGCATTCAGCGATCACCGCACGGTTCGAAAAAATACAACAATCTACCGACCCGAAGACCTGAGCAATCATGTCTATTTGCTCAAAAGCGGCAGCGTTCGGCTCTTCAGGCTGACCGAAGACGGACAAGAGATCACGCTGTCGTTTATCAAGGCCGGGATGTTGTTCGGCGACGGCGATGTATTGAACGAGGCCAATTATTCGCATCATGCGCAGACGCTTGCTCCCAGCATGATTTGCTACATTCGCAAGGCGGATTTCAAACAACTGCTCGCACGCTACGACGTAATCAACGAATTCGTCCTGAGAAGCCACTACCTCCGATGGCAGGAAGCTCAGCAGCTAATCGAAAACCTGTCTCTGCACGACGTGCGCAAACGCCTGACCAACATCCTCGTGATGTTCGCCGGTCAGATAGGTGTCGAATTCGACTGCCTGAGTCGAGCAGATGCAGTCCTTATCGATCTGCCTATTCCTCAAGACAAGCTCGCCGAATTCATTGGTACATCGCGCGAATCCGTTAACCGGCACTTCAACGACCTGAAGGCTGAAGGGCTGACATCCATGCACGAACGCAAGATCGTGCTGACACCCCTCTTTGTTGCGAAATTCCTGCGCAACAAAATGCCGCCAAAACAGATCATGTTGCCGGCACCGTTCACTGCGCCCCCCTTGAACGTTCAGGCCGTCAAAGCGCCGCTAGCGCGCGTCTAACCGCCTCTACGCCGCTACGCGGGCTGGACAGGACCGGCACGCGCAGCTTGCCAAGCGTGGGGATGAGACGCGCCATCGACACTTGTGCGAGCACGACTACGTCGACTTGATCGGCGAGCGCGACAATTGTCTGCTTAAGAATCTCGTCGTGCAGCACACCGTCGCCGCGTAGCAGCGCTTCGAACGCCCCCTCAGCGATCCGTTCGGTCACCTCGACCGTGCGGCCGAACTCGGCGGCCTTGCGCCGGATCAGCCGCACGGTCGGGTCCAGCGTAGTGGACACGGTTGCGACCACGCCGATGCGCGGGCCAATCGCGCTGGCCTCTTCCGCCATCGATTCATCGATCTTTACGATAGGCGTGCGGATAAATTCTTTTAACGAGTCGGTCGCCTCGCCCACCGAAGAGCACGCATTGAGGATGATGTCGGCGCCCATTGCTTGCGCATTTGACATGTAGCTATATATGCGGCTAGCGACTTCCGGCGTCAGATGCCCCGCCGCACGGACATCGTTCAGCAAGCTGTCATCCATGATGTTGATCACGCGCGCGTGCGCGATCAACTCGCTGAGTTGTTCCTTGATTGGCAGAACCGTCACGGGTCCGGTATGAATCACAGCTATCGTAGTCATGGTTTTCCATTCAGTTTGTAAAATCAAAAAATCAAGCGGTCGCTGCGGCCATCACGCGCTCCTGGGTCGCTTGCTCACGCGTCATCTCGCCATTCAACTGTCCTTCACGAACAATCAGGATCCTGTCGCTGACGGCCAGCACTTCCAGCAAATCCGACGAAATGACAATGATCCCAATGCCTTGCGAAGCGAGCCGCGCCAGCAGTGCGTGCACCTCCGCCTTCGCGCCTATGTCAATGCCGCGTGTTGGCTCGTCAACAATCAGGACCTTTGGATTCCGCGCAACCCATTTGGCGATTACGATCTTCTGCTGATTGCCACCGCTAAGATTGACGACCTTCTGTTCATTGTCAGGCGTCTTGATGCCCAGACTGCGCACGAATTGCTTACAGCTATTCTCTTCTTTGGCGCGTTGCAGGAACTGGAAGGGTGAATAGCGCTTCAAGTGGGTCAGGCTGAAGTTTTCCCGCACGCTCATTCCGAGCACCAGCCCCTGCGCCTTGCGGTCTTCGGTCACGAACCCAATGCCCTGTTCAATCGCATCGTAGGGACTGCGGATCGTCACAGGCTTGCCGTCGATGGCGATACTTCCCGTGCAGGGGCGCATGCCGAAAATCATCTCCATGATCTCCGTGCGCCCTGAACCGACCAGTCCCGCAACGCCCAGGATTTCGCCGCGATGCAACGTGAAGTTGATGTCCCGTATCCTCGCTTGCGCCCCCTTCACCGCACGCAACGACAAGTCGCGTACTTCCAGTACGGGCTCCTTGCTTGCATGCGACACAGTGGATCCGGGATATAGATCGCTTAACTCACGATCGACCATCATGCGAACCAGCGAGTCGCGGGTCACGTGTGCAATCGCAGAGGTATTGACGGTACGGCCATCGCGAAGCACGCTCACCTGGTCGGCAAGCTCGAAAATTTCCTCGAGCCTGTGCGAGATGTAGACCACCGCGATGTTGCGCTCGCGCAAGCGCTTGATCAATCGCAGCAGCGTGCGCGTTTCATGATGGCTGAGCGAAGCAGTCGGTTCATCCATGATGATGACTTTTGACTGGTACGCAAGCGCCTTGGCGATCTCGATCATCTGCTTCTGTCCGACACTCAACTCGCTCACCCGCGCGGATGGGTCTAGATCAAGTTCGATCGTTTCAAGCATCTGTGTAGCCTCGCGGCTCATCCGTGCCCGATCGAGCAAACCAAGGCGATTGCGTGGCTCCCTGGCGAGGAACAAGTTTTCCGCCACGCTAAGATTTTCGACTACCGACAACTCCTGGTAAATGATGCCAATTCCCAACGCACGCGCATGATTACTATCGCGCAGCGCGATTTCCTTGCCCTCGATGAGGATGCTTCCGCCTGGGTCCGGGCTATAGACACCCGTCAATATCTTCATCAGCGTGCTCTTGCCAGCCCCATTCTCCCCGGCGAGCGCCAGCACCTCACCTTGCCGGATCTGAAGATTGACGCCGTCGAGCGCCTTGACGCCGGGGAACGTTTTGGAAATGTTCCTCATCTCCAGGAATGGCGCTGTCATGGCTCTCCCTTGCTCGAACCGAGCTTACTTGGTGTAGCTTCCAAGATTATCTTTAGTCACAACCGTCACACCCGTATCGATATCTTTAGGAGGCTCTCCCGTCCCCTGGATCTGCGCCACCAAATTTGTCACCGCAAGCGAACCCATGGTGACCGGACGCTGAACCATGATCCCTTGAATCGAGCCATCCTTAAGTGCCTTTAGCGTGTCGGGGAGATCGTCAAACGCGAGCACCTCGAGCTTGCCTTTCATCGCGCCGAACTCCTTCGTGTTGAGCACCTTTGACACGGCAGGCCCGCCGACCTGACTCACCCCGAAAATACCCTTCAGCTGCGGATGGGCCCGCAAGGTTGTCTCGACTACCGAAACGCCTCTGGCGAGGTCATCGTCCGTACCCTGTGTTTCCACAATCTTGATACCCGGATATTTCGACAGCCCCTTCTTGATACCGGCGATACGTTCATTGAGATTCACCGCACCGAGCTGCCCGGTCACTATCGCGACTTCACCGGATCCGCCCAGTGCCTTGCCCATCGTCTCGGCCATGGTCGCGCCGGCCGACTCGTTGTTCGTACCGATGTACATCGACCGGCCGCTCTTGGGCGAGTCCGAGTCGAACGTCAGTACCTTTATGCCACTCTGTTCAGCGCGCTTCATCACGCTCTCAACTGACTTCGGCTCGTTGACCGAGATAGCAATGCCGTCGACATGCTTCGATATCAGGTCTTCAATGATCTTTACCTGCGTCGAACCCTGCGTGTTTTGCGGTACCACCCATTGATACTTGACACCCGTCTTGTCGGCGGACTGCTGGGCGCCCTTGTTGCAGTCGTCGAAGAACGGCACAGCCACCTTCGGAATGACAGCGACGGAAATATCTTTCACGTCCTTAGCCTGTGTCGACGCACACAGACATAGGGCCGTAGCGGCCAAGCCGACGCTCATTGCAGTGCGAAATGTCATATCCATTTTTGTCTCCAGTTTTGTTTTAGTGGGTGTTACAAGATCAGGATGATAAGAGTCCTAACGTCCCTTTCGGCGGACACGCCAGATGTCGATACTGACCGCAATCAGAATGACGCAGCCGGTGATGGCTTGCTGTGCGTAGGTATCAATGTTCAGCAGCACGACGCCGTTCGCGATGATCCCCGCCAACGCTGCGCCAATAATCGCGCCCTCCACGCTGCCGGCTCCTCCGGAAAGACTTGCGCCGCCAATTGCCGCCGCCGCGATAACATCGAGTTCAGCCCCGAAACCTGATGCCGGCTCAGCCGAGACAAAGCGCGAGAAACTGACAATGCCGGCGATAGAAGCAATGAGCCCTGAAAGTGCATAGACAATGAATTTGACGCGAAAGGTGCGCACGCCACTCAGACGCGCTGCCATCTCGTTGCCTCCGGTTGCATACACATGCCGGCCAAAACGGGTCTGACGCATCAATACGGAAAAACATATCGTCATAAAAATCATGATGACCACTGGAAAAGGCACGAACCCGAGATACCCCTGGCCGATGAACGTGAAGCTATCGGGTACGTCGGGCGTGACCGGAACGCCTTTGGTGATCATGTACATCAAGCCCCGTCCAATGCTCAAAGTGCCCAGCGTGGCAATGAAGGGCGGCAGCTGGATCCAGGTGACCAGAAATCCATTGAAACAGCCGACTGCGAGTCCCACGAATAGTCCCGCAAACACCGCCGGGACAGGGCCTGACCCGTGCTGAAAAGCAAGCGCCGTCACGAGCGATGACAGGCCCATCACGGAACCCACCGACAGATCGATACCGCCCGTGATGATGACGAGCATCATGCCTATGGACATGATGGCAATCAGCGAAAATGACCTGAACACGCCCATCAGGTTGTTCGTCGTCAGGAAATAGGGAGAGAAAACGCTGATCAGGATTCCGACCAACAGCAATACCGAAAAAATATTCAACTCGCGGATCTTGAGCCAGCCACGCAGCGTGTCGGAAAGACGCGTCTGGATGGGTTGCGGATCCTCTTTGGACGATATTGCAGCCACCGATGTCTCCTTGATTTATTTCTCGTTGAGGAAGATCGTAGGTGGTCGTCCTCCATCGTGTCTGTGACGAACGTCATACATTGGTGTCGGGGTTGTCCCTGACGAGTGTCGATGCATGACTATGAAGTTCGTCACAGATGCAGCGGCTACCCGGAGGTAACATCAGGTTCTAAAGTCGAGCCCCGACAATCAGACCAGGAGTACAACGTATGACGAAGAGAGTAATAGTGACCGGCGGCAGCGGGCTTGCTGGAAAGTGGGTAGTCGAAGATCTCGTCGCGCATGGTTATGAAGTGTTGAATCTCGACCGCGTACCCATGGCAAAGCCCATAGCTCGTACCTTGATCACCGACCTTACCGACGCAGGCCAGGTTTTCAACGCGCTGGCATCGAGTACCGTGCTAAAAGAGTTCGACGACGATCTCGAGCCCAAGCCCATTGACGCGATCGTCCATTTTGCGGCCATCCCAAGGATACTCATCACCACCGACAACGAGGTGTTCCGGATCAACGTGATGGCGACGTACAACGTGCTCGACGCCGCATCGAAGCTGGGTATCAAGAAGGTTATCGTTGCTTCGAGCGAGACAACCTATGGTGTTGTGTTTGCCCACCGGCACCGAGACCCTGAATACTTTCCGCTGGACGAGCAATATCCAGTCGATCCGATGGACAGCTATGCCATGTCGAAAGTGATCAACGAGGTCACCGCCAAGGCGTTTCATGCGCGCACAGGCGCAGATATTTATTGCTTGCGAATTGGTAACGTACTTGATCCCATCGACTATCAGAAATTTCCGGCGTGGTTCAAGGACCCGGGACTGCGTAAGCGGATTGCGTGGAGTTATATCGACGGACGCGATCTGGCGACAGCGTGCCGGCTCGGCATCGAAAAGGACGGGCTTGGCTTTGAAGTCATGAATGTCGCAGCTGACGACGTATCTTCTGACCAGCCGACGGCAGAACTGTTGAAACAGTTTTATCCCAATGTGCCCGTCAAGAAGCAGCTTGGAGAATTCGAGACCCTGTTGAGCAACGAGAAACTGAAGAGGCTGCTCGGCTGGCAGCAGAACTATCGGTGGAGGGAGCAGGTTCCTCAATAGGCCGCCAGCTACGTCCACGTTGGACGATCAAGCGGCTCCCAGTCCGTGCAAAGGCATTCCGACCGCGCAAGCGTGCGGTCGGAAGAATTTGTCGAATAGACAAGACGACTATCAACATTGAAGGCGAGTGAACATTCACGCCCGCTCAGCCCCGCAAAGCCGTGGAGATGCCCTTGAGCCCCGCTTCCAGCTCCGCGCGGGCCGGCCAGCCATACCCAAGCCTGAAGTACCGGTCGGACATCTCGAACCAGTGACCCGGACCCACGTAGGTCCCCTGCTCTTCGATCAGCCGGCGATAAAACGCGTCGGTCCCGCCTATGGGTTCGGATCGCATGCGCGGAAAGCAAACCACACCGCCCGCGGGCTCGACCCATTCAAGCAGATCCTCGCCTGCGATCCAGTCGCTCACGATTTGGAGACGCTTGCGCATTTCGGTGAGCGTCGGTACCAGAATGGCCGGCCTGTTCGACAGAATCTGCTCGCCCACCCATTCGTCGATAACGCTGCCGCAAATGCTGATCTGCTCCTTCGCCGCAAGAAAGAGCTCCAGCAGCCGCGCATCCTTCGCGACGATCCATCCAAGCCGCAGGCCCGGGGCTCCATACGCCTTCGACAACGAGGACACGCTGATGACGTGCGAACCCAGCGATGCCGCGAGCGGCAATAATTTGCCGTACGAAAGATCGCGATAGGTCTCGTCCACCAGCAGGTAGCAGCCGCTTCTCCGCGCAAGGTCCACGAGTGCGTGCAACTCGGCCTCGGAAACCACGACGCCCGTGGGATTGTGCGGGCAGGTGACGCTGATCACCTTCGTGCGGGGCGTGATCGCCGCGGCGAGCTTGTCGAAATCGATTGCGAAGGACTCCTCGAAAAGAAGATCGATATGCGTGATGTCGCAGCCGATCGCCTTCGGCGTTTCCAGATTCGTCGCATAGTTTGGGCGGACCACGACCAGATGGTCGCCCGCGCCGAGGAGCGCCGTGGTGATGATAAAGAGCGCCCCTGCCGCGCCCGTTGTGATCAGGACATCGTTGACGCCGAGCCCCGAGCTTTCGCCGGCGATCAGCGAACGCAAGGCCGGGCTGCCCCGATGCTCACCGTAGAGCAGCTTCAGGTCGGGCACCTGCAGATTCAGGCCAGAAAGAGTCTGGTCGGCAATCGAGCTCTCCGACAGGTTGTATTGAATGCGCCCATACCCGAACTCCTCGGGAGACTCGACTTCGATGGGCATCCGGACGTATTTCATAAGCCTCTCTCCACGTAAATGAAGGGCTTATCGTGACAGCCGGTCAAGCGCGCCGCCATCCCTCCAGGGAGGGATCGGCTTGGCGCGTGCGAGCCGTTCAGCCGAGCTGCCTGTTCAGGGCGAACAACTCGGCAAGCGAACCGACGCCGAGCTTGCGAAAGATCTGCTTGCGATGATCCTTCACCGTATAACGACTGATGCCAAGACGAAGCGCGATCGCCTCAGAGCTGCAACCGATCAGCAGCATCCCTGCAATTTCTGCCTCCCGCCGCGATAACAGCGCCATCAGCGCCGTCGCAGCGTGCGCCGACGGCCCGCTCAGCTCGGACTGCCGGCCGAACGCCGCCGCCATCGGCGCACCGAGGGCCGCCAGATCGTGCAGCTTGGCGGCGGACAACCTGCGCGTCCCGCGTTCGCGGTAGAAACTGAGCTCGACCACGCCGCCATACGCCCCGAAGTAAAGCCCGATTTCCTCCATTCGCGCAGGCCATCCCACCGTGCGGTAGCCGAGTTCCTCATCCTCGCTCCTGATGAGATACGGCCGCACGTTTTCACCGATGCCTTGCGCTCCGATCGCATAGTCGCGCGCACGAAATGCGCCAGAATGGGTGAAGGACTGGAGCACCGGATTCAGGTGATGCGTCACGACGACGTAGTTCCGGATTCCCTGTGTGCTGTGCGCCGCGTCGAAGTTATCGAACATGACGCCTGGGTTGTCGTCCCGCCGGTGAACGACGACCGCCGCCAGCTCGAAGCCGAGCCAGTCGAGAACGGACCGTGCCGTTACCGCGGCGAAATCGGGGTTGCCGATCGCGCCGATGACGCGCGCAAGGATAGCGGTCTGCGCTTGCATTTGGGAATCCCATTGTGGCTGCGGCAAAATTGAACTGACTGTCGGCAGCCCCTCCCGAGGGGGATGCCCGAATGATCGAAGACGTGACACGATCATGGCGTGGGCGCGGCGACATTGGCACCGCTCCATTCATTGTTACTGTACACAAGACCGGAAAGGAATTCTTGCCATGCTAGTGGATCTATCAGGAACGCACGTACTGGTGACCGGCGCAAGCCGCGGTATCGGCGCGGCCATCGCCCGTAGGCTCGGCGCGTCGGGCGCACGGGTTGCCGTGCATTATCGCGGGAACAGGGACGCCGCCGAAGCGCTCGCCACGGAAATCGGCCACGGCGCGGCGACGTTTGGCGCCGACCTCACGTCCTCCGCTGCCGTCGCAAACCTCTGGACAGACGTGCAGGCCGAGTTTGGCAAGCTCGACGCGCTGGTGAACAATGCGGGCATCGCGATCGAATCGCCGCTCGCTTTGGCAACCGGCGACTGGCTCGCTCACTGGAACCAGACCATGGCGGTCAATCTCACGGCGACCGGACTGTTGAGCCGCGCCGCCATCGCACATTTTCAGACCCGAGGCGGCGGCCGGATCGTCAACATCGCCTCGAGAGCCGCATTTCGCGGCGACCAGCCCGACTACCTCGCGTACGCAGCCTCCAAAGCCGGCGTGGTCGCGCTGACCCGCTCTATTGCGCGCGGTTTCGGCAAGGCCGGCATCAAGGCTTTCACGCTCGCGCCCGGATTCACGCGCACCGAGATGGCGCAGGCATTCATCGATCAATATGGCGAAGATTACGCCACCAGTGACATCGCTCTTGATCGCCTGACCGAGCCCGGCGATATTGCGCCGACCGTCGCATTCCTGCTCAGCGGTCTTGCCGACCACGCCACCGGCTCGACCATCGACCTGAACGCGGCCTCCTACGTGCACTGATAGTGCGGTTCCTTGAGCCGCGTACCGCATGACGGTACGCGGCGTGTCGCGCACATTTGCCGCTCAATCAGAACTTGTGACGGATACCGACGATCAACGCCGTCTGCACGTTGGTCGACGAGTTGCTCAGGTTGCTGATTGCCGCGACCGCCGTTTTCCCGGTCGAATCTTTTCCGCTCGCGTGCTGGTAGATGCCGACCAGATACAGGTCCGTACGCACGGAGAGCGCATAGTTTGCCGCGAGATTGACTTGGCTGTAGATGGCACCGGAAATGCTGCCGATCGAGCTGCCGCGTGTGTAGGTGTAGGCGGTGCCGACCTGCAAGGCCGGCGTCACCAGATAAGCCAGGTTGATTTCACCGATGTTGAAGGTCGCGGTGCCCGTGAGCTTCTGCGGATTGAGGCCCGCGCCTGCTTCAGCGCCGATGTCCTTGAACTGGACGTTGCTGTACACGCCGCCAATGGTCGCATTGCCGACCTTGTACGCGGCGCCCGCCGAGACGACTTGCCATGTATGCGCCGACGCGAACCCGCTATACACCGGGCTGGACATATTAAGCGCCGAGGTCGACGTCGGCGAGTTCGCGCTGGGATTCGTACCAAAGACCGAGAAGTTCGGGTCGCGCGCGTTTTCATATGACACGCCGAGCGCCAGCGGACCATTGTCGTAGCCCGCGCCAACGGCATATATCTGGTCCTGCGTGAATTCACCCGCCTTGCCGCCGAAGCTGTAGAAGCCGCCGAAGCTCAGGCCGCCATAGTTGGGGCTGGCGTACTTGATCGAGTTGTTGATCCGGTTGGTGTTGTCGAGGTTGTCCATGTCGCCCGGATGCGAGCCGTATATGCTGCCCCACTCTTTCAGCGTCACCAGCTTTTCGGCGTTGCCCGACTCGAAGCTGCCGACATAGTCGCCGAGCAAGTCGTATTGGCGCCCGAGCGTCACCGTGCCCATGGAACTCGCCAGCCCCACGTAAGCCTTGCGGCCGAACTCCGCACCGCCCTGGCCGAGCGTGCCGTTGTCGATGTTGAAGCCGCCTTCCAGGCGGAAGATGGCCTTCAACCCGCCGCCCAGGTCCTCCGAGCCGATCAAGCCCCAACGATCGCCCTGCAGGTTGCCGGAACCCAATTCGTACTGGCGGCTACCCTTTGAATTCGAATTGAACACGAAGCCATTGTCGAGGAGCCCGTAGAGAGTCACCGAACTTTGAGCGTGTGCAACGCCGTACACCGACATGCACGCGGCAATTCCCAGGATTTGTTTCTTCATCGCCCCACCCCAAAGATATCGTGAAATAGATAAAACACCGTGAAAACCAGGTCCTATAAGCAGGATTGCGAAGGATCGTAAGTGCGCAATTTTTGCTACGTAAGACCAGTTTTCAAGATCACGATCGATATTGAAGATCATCATTTCGCAGACAGCGCGTGTGTGCCTGGCGCGACGGGCAACGCCCGGTGCGCGCGCGAACCGTTGTCCATAGATGATTTCCCGGGTGATCGGCTAACTCGATACCGATCACCTGGAACGTTCTTCTCAATCGAAATTTGGACTTATACGATCGCCTTCGAGGAGTGTCGGCGGGTGTGATGTTTTTGCGGAGGCGCATCCTAGTAATGCATGCTCGACCAAGGAGAGCGGTGGACGCTCGAGCGCTTGGCGACACAGTGGGAAAGCAACTAGATTCAGCACCCTCCCAAGTAAGACGAAGGGTTGTTGTTGAGCACGATCGTGAAGCGGGCATAGTCAATGACGCGATCAACTTCCAGCGCTCCGCCGAGGCCGACGGCGATCGCGTTTGCGATATATAGCCCGAGACCAAGTCCCGTTTTGTTCCGAGGGTTCCTCGACGACGACACATTGAAGGGACTGGTCATAGGCCCGGGCGTGAACGAAGCGCCTGCCGGGATTCGATTCGTTATCGCGATACGCCATTGAGCGCCGGGGCGGCTCGCGCTTACGTGGATCGGAAAGCGCATATCGCCGTGATGCCGGGCATTGCTCAGCAAGTTCGAGACAGCCTGTACAAGACGGTCTCCATCCACCAGGCACTCCCCTAGATCGCCGATCTCCACGGTCATCTCGACCCCAGGGTGGGCTTGTTGCGCCCGTTCGAATGTCGCATACAAGAGCGGCGCGAGCGATATCCTGCGAATCTCCATGGCCAGGCCCACACCCGTACGCAAGCGGCTTACGTCCAGGATGTAGGCGATCAATGACTGCATGCGCTGAGACGAGTATTCAATGCGTTTGACGCCATCCGCGTTTGAAACAAGCCCCCGCCCCATCAGCGTGACAACCATATCGATGGCCTGAAGGGGATCGCGCAAGTCGTGCCCCATGATGGCCAGTAAAGCAGCTCGTTCGTGCTCGGCTACCCGGATGTGATCAAGCGCCACCTCCTGCAAGATCGCTTTCAGTTCCCGAGCTGCAAACCGGTCGGTCGCGTCCCAAGCCCTACTGCTGCCGCGCACGGTCTCTTTCCAGACCTCAAACGATTTTCGTGGCCTCAGGTGCTGACCATTCGGGCCGGTTGCCGTGATCTTGTCTGGCTGTCCCGCCCAATGGACCGTTTCAACGAGTTCGGCGCGCCACCAGATGATCGTGATCGCGGGCGTGCCGCTCAATTGGATCGCGAGAATGCCCGAGGCGTGGTTGATCTCCGTGAGTAACCCGTCGAGTTCCGGCACGTCTCGCGAAATGGAGTCGGTCACCAGCAAGTCCTGATGGTGATCGCTCATGTAGTCGGCCACCTTGATGGCGGCCGCGCGATCGAGGTTGGCCGGAAACGATCCCACCCGCTGGTCCATCAGGACCGACAGCGCGTCGCACCCGATCAGCTTACGCATTGCGTCGTTCGCGGCCAGTAGTCCCGCCGTTGCGTCTTCCGATGCGGCCAGCGCGTTGGCAACCTGACCACGCAGATCTTCAATGCGACGCTCGGCCATTGCTCGTTGCGACAGTTCGTTGCGCTCGACGGTGATGGACAGCACTTGGGCCAGGACGGTACAGGACACGCGAACCGCATGAGGAACCGACAACGGTTCCATGTGATGACACGCAATCAGGCCCCACAGGTTGCCATCGACCACGATGGAAACGCTCATTGAGGCCGCGACGCCCATGTTCTTCAAGTATTCAATGTGAATGGGCGAGACGCTGCGCAAAGTCGAATAGGTCAGGTCGAGCGGCTTACCGTTTGCCGGCACGATAGCGGGTTCGATTGGAACCGGCGCCTCCTGGACATTTGCAATGTGCCGAATGGCATTGAGGACGTAGAGGCGTCGCGCCTGTGCAGGAATATCTCCCGCCGGATAACGCAGATGAAGGTAGGGGGCTAACGGGGCACGCCTGGACTCTGCGCTCACGCTGCCACTGCCATCGGGCAGGAATTGATACGCCATGACACGATCAAACCCGGTAAGCGTCCGTATGGCGTCAGTCGCCACTTGCAGCAGTTGCCCTGAAGAGGAGCTTGCACTGCGCTGCAGTTGCCGGATGCTTTGCTGCACCAGGTTGGCGTAATGCGTGATCGGCGGGGCGTTTAACGGTTTCTCTTCCCACTCGGCAAGCAGCACACCATCGGACCAATGCATGACAAGGTCGAAACGACGGTGACCCGCTCCGAAACATTGCACACCCTCCTCGAGTAACGCGGGATTTTCCAGTCCACGGGCAATTGCATCTCTCGCGCTTTGATCAAAATGTGCATCGGTCATCTTCATGCCGAGGCCTGGCACGTGTCCAAGTAAAGACGTTGCGTTTGCAGAGCGGGCGACGGTCAGTCCCGCTCGATCGAATGCCACCAATGCGCCATGCGCCTGGATCAGGCCGAGCGCATGAATGGGCTCGGCATCGCAGTTTTCAATCGTTGATTGCATGGCAGAGCCGTGCGGCCTCGCGTGGGAATGGGATGGGAGCGGTTGTGCAAACGCCACTTGCGTAGCGGTGCGATGGCGGGGTGCGGTGAAATGGGGGCTTGCTTCTTATTCTCTTTTGTAAGGAACGGCCCCGGTCTGAGTCTCCCCCTATAGATGCAACATAGCAACCTTTCATTCGTCATGATGCTCCGCAACGGGAATTCCCGGCGCGGAGCCTCCTAAGTGATTTAGTGCGTTCAATGCGGCGCGACTGCCCATGGAGACGTCAAGAAAATCGAGCCTGGTCGGAAACGGTCATGGCGGCATCGCGGCAACGGGTGACCGGCCGAGCGCAAGGCCGGGAAGCTGACTGCAATACCCGTTTCATTCAAGAGAGTTTATCTAACGCGATTACCTAATTTATATGGTTTGTTAGCCAATCATAAGGTAGATATGCTGCCTGGAGCAGCTCCAATTCCAGCGTTGGCAGTCATCCAATGGGCTAGCGGACTCAATGACATCTTCGATGTTTGCTTACACCTCCTGCTGATTAATGGCGCTTCTCGGCGCGATGTCCAATCTCACACACCCTTTCCGGCCCCGAAACGCATGATCAGCTTTACTGGCGGTCTCGTCCTCTTTGCCGCCCTGCTCCACGCAAGCTGGAACGCGATGCTGCACGGCAACCACGACCGCTTGCTGTCGATGACGTGGATGAGCGTCGCCATCGCGGCGGTCTCCACGGTCGTGATTCTCTTCACACCGTGGCCGGTCAGCAAGGCCTGGCCGTACATCGTCACATCGGGCCTCGTGCATATTGTCTACAACGTGACCCTCGTGCGGTCGTATCGCCGCAGCGATCTGGCGCAGGCGTATCCAATCGCGCGCGGCTCGTCGCCGCTGCTCGTCACGCTTGGCGCGGCGTTCTTCGCGCATGAGGCGATCGGGCCCTTGCACGCTCTTGGTATCACGATGATATCGGGCGGCATCATCGCAATCGCGCTGCAGGGGCGTCACGTGTCGCGCGCGAGTGTGCTGGCCGCACTCACGACCGGCGCAACGATCGCGCTCTATACCGTGATCGACGGCATCGGCGTGCGGTTATCCGGCGGCCAGGCGCTCGCCTATACCGCGTGGATGTTCCTGTTCTACCGGCTCATGCCGGTGCTGTTCGTCGCGAAGCGGGGGCTTGCGGCGCTGTGGACACCGGCACGGACGGCGCCCATGGCGCTCGGCTCGTCGCTCGTCGGCGGCCTGGTGTCCATCGCGGCGTATGGGATCGTGATCTGGGCGTTGCAGTCGGGCGCGATGGGCGCGGTGTCGGCGTTGCGCGAGACCAGCGTGGTGTTCGCGGTGCTAATCGGGCGGGTGTTTCTGCGGGAAGCGGTCAGTGCAAAGCGCTGGCTCGCGTGCGTGGTCGTCGCGGCCGGGGCGGTTTGTCTGGGGCTTTGACCCCGCGGGCTCTCGATCTGCACCCAACACGCGCTGCTTGGCGCGCAACAGTCGATGCGCTAGCGCTGTCTTGAGTTTTTTACTCCTTGTTTACTCCTTGTGTGACCCGTTTGAGTCATTCACAAAGCCGAACAAATGGACGTTCACATGGCGATTTATAAAGAGTGCTATCAAGTCACTCAATTGCAGTATCAAGAGGAATACTCATGAATGAAACGAGGGCTTGTCGAGCACACGTTCCGTACCGCGTTTGCCGGTGCGACCGCTACAAAGCGTTCCAACTGCCTCAGACATCCGCCGCCGCTTTCGTGCCTTGAAAAACCGTTAACCACGAAAAACGCTTAATCTAAGCAGATATTCGCATTGGGCATGATTTTCCCGCGCAGGCGGATGACAAATGACCGCTCGCCGGTCCTGAACCCTGTGCAACCTTCATAGGACATTGCTTCATCATGGAATATCGTCAACTCGGCCGGTCCGGCCTCAAGGTGTCGACCATCACACTCGGCACCATGACGATGGGCGGCAACGGCAAATTTGCGAGCGTCGGCGAAGTCGGTCTTGACGACGCGCGGCGGCAGATTGACATGTGCATCGACGCGGGCGTCAACCTGATCGATACGGCGGATGTCTATTCGAATGGCGCGTCGGAGGAAATCGTCGGCGAGGCGCTCGGCGGAAAACGCAAGGGCGGCGTGCTGATCGCCACCAAGGCACGCTTTCCGATGGGCGACGGCCCGAATGATCGCGGCCTGTCGCGGCACCATTTGATCCAGGCTTGCGAGGCGAGCCTGCGACGCCTCAAGACCGATGTGATCGACCTCTACCAGGTTCATCAATGGGATGGGCTCACGCCGCTCGAAGAAACGCTCGAGGCGCTCGACCTGCTGGTCCGGCACGGCAAGATCCGGTACGTCGGCTGCTCGAACTACTCGGGCTGGCACCTGATGAAAGCGTTGCACGTGAGCGAACGCGATCATCTGCCGCGCTTTGTGAGCCAGCAGATCCACTACACGCTCGAAGCACGCGAAGCGGAGTATGAGCTCGCGCCAATCGCGCTTGATCAGGGACTTGGCATTCTGGTCTGGAGTCCGCTGGCAGGCGGCTTGCTGTCAGGCAAGCACCGCCGCGACGCGACGCCCGAAGGCACGCGACAGCTCGCCGGATGGACCGAGCCGCCGATCCGCGACGAGCAACGACTCTGGTCGATCGTCGACGTACTCGTCGAGATCGCAGGCGAGCACAAGGTCTCGGCCGCACAGGTTGCGCTTGCGTGGACGCTTGGGCGGCCCGCCGTCGCCTCGGTGATCATCGGCGGACGCAACGAGGCGCAACTGCGGGACAACCTTGGAGCAGCGAACCTCACGCTAAGCGCCGACCAGCGCGCGCGGCTCGACAAGGTAAGCGCGCCGCCCCTGCTCTACCCGTACTGGCACCAGGTGCAGACCGCACACGACCGTCTTGGAGGCCCTGACCTGTCGTTACTGGGACCTCATCTGAAAGCTTAGGCCGGTACTGTCGGACACCCTGGAGAAACGGTTCTATTGCAATCGGGCGCTCTGCTATGGAGAGCGCCCCATGACCAACGGTCTTTCGATGCTGAAGCCACCGAATGTCACCGCGAGCGAGGTGCTCAGGCAGGTGCTCAGGCAGGTGCTCAGGCGACTGCGTCTCTGCCAGCAGGTCAGTCGGTTTTCTGCCTGAACGCTTCGAACGCCTGCTTGTAATCCGGATGCCAGCGCGACAGCGGCGGACGATTCTCGACAATATCCCCTGCAGCCCACAGGATGCGCCGCTCATCGAGGGAGCGAGGTACATCGTTGTCGGGGCAGAGAATATAGAAGTCGCCGGCATCCAAGCGTTCCAGCATGAAATCGACGGTCTGCTCAGGGGTCCAGGCGCCGGCCGGCTTCTCAGTGCGGCCATGCGCGGCAAGGTCAGTGAATACGAAACCCGGGATCAGCAAATGCGCGCTGAGCCGGCAATCCGGCGTATTACGCAGTTCGTGTTGCAGCGCTTCAGTGAAGGCCTTCAGGCCTGCTTTGGAAACGTTATAGGCCGGATCGCCGGGCGGCGTGGTGATGCCTTGCTTGGAGCCGGTATTGATGACCAGACCCGGGCGGCCGCGCGCGATCATTGCAGGCACGAAAGTCTGAGTGCCACGGATGGCTCCCCACAGGTTGACGTCAAGCACCCGTTCCCAGTCAGCGGCCGGACCGAACATGGCGCTGCCAGGTTGAATCCCGGCGTTGTTCATCAGGATGTCCGTGCCGCCAAAGTGGTCGCGAACTGCTGCCTCCAGTCGACGCAGGTCCTCGACGCGGCTGACGTCCGCCTCGAGGGCCATGACATCGTCCGCTCCACGGTCCGCCAGAAGGGCGACTTCCTTCGCTGCGCGCGCGAGTCGGTCCGCGCCCAGATCCGCGATGCAGACGCGAAGTCCGAGTTGCGCGAATCGCTTGGCAGCGGCGAGGCCGATACCGGCAGCACCGCCCGTGACAACGGCGACGGATCCGGCAGTGAAAGCAAAGTGTGTCATCAATGATCCTTCCCAGGTGAGTGCTCGGCACCCTACCCTGTTGATTATCTCTGATCTTCCTCTTCCTCTTCCTCTCTTCCTCTTTTCCCGGTGGTGACCACGGCGTGGAAACTTTCCCCGGCGCCCGTAAGTTGGCCAATGACAGCGAGTACCGCTTGGTCGCGACCGTCGTCACCGCCGACGAGGTTCGCGGCGATCGGATCGCTCGTGCGTTGAGGCCATCTTGGTGCGGGTCGACTTGCCGCAGCAGTATCGGACGGCTGCTGGGTCCGTTTGGGTTTGCCGCCTTAAAGGAAATCGAGCAGGTGCTGACACATCGTCGGACCAATTGCCCGACTATTGGGAAGAGGGAAGATTTCTGATGCACCACGATGGCGCGTCGCCCGGCACCATCGGCCCGCCATGCGCGTCCGGCATGCCAATATATGTAAAAACCAGAGATCAAGCTGCGGAGCCATGCGCTCTCGTCATGGCAGACATGACGATATATCGATTGTGACGGCTATTTTGCGATCCTAACATTTTTCATGCACGGACAAACTCAGACGGATACGACCGTTCGCCCGGCACAGATTGGACATCTCACTTAACCATCTACGGAGTCGGCGATGAAAAAATTCAGCACGGGACGGCGGCAAGCCTTCAAGACGATCGGCGCAGCGCTCGCAGCGTCCGCGTTGCCGGCGCCGTTCCTCAATCTGCGCGCCCAGGAACACAATTTCTCGGGCAAGACGCTCCGTCTGCTGACATGGTCAGACGATACGGGGACTGCCGCGTTGCACAACATAGCGGCTACATTCATGGCAAAAACCGGCGCGAAGGTGATCGCAGACCGCGCGGACGGCACCTCCGGCATGGTCGCCAAGATGAAGGCTGCGGGCGAGCGCCCCACCTATGACGTGATCACGCTGGCCGGCGTAGGTGCCTCGGGTCTCGGCGATGCGGGCCTGCTCGTCAAGCCCGACCTCGATAAGCTGCCGAATCTCAAGGACGTGGCGGCGCGGTATCGAACCGGCGCGGACGGTTTTGGCGTCGGCTACCTGCTGTGGTCCGACGGCCTGATCTACAACACGTCGACGGTCAAGACGCCGCCCGGGTCGTATGAAGCGCTGTGGGATCCGAAGTACACAGGCCGCATCTTCTTGCCGCCGCCCGAGTTTGCCGAGGCGGTCGATCTGGCGATCATCGCTGCAAAAATGTCGGGCGGTTCGCAGCAGAACATCGATCCGGGCTTCAAGAAGCTCGCCGAACTGAAGGACCGCGTGATGACGCTCGGCGAGAATCCGAATCAGGTCGCCGACCTGTTTCGCACGGGCTCGCTTGATATCGGCGGCATCTATTCGCCCGCGTTCTTTCCCGACCAGATCAGGAAACCCGAGTACAAGATGGGCGTGACGTACGGCATGAAGGAAGGCTTCGCCACGCAGCTGATGTTCACGGTGATTCCGAAATCTCACCCGGGTGACCTCGATCTGATTCACGCGTTCATCAACCATTCGCTCGATGCCGGCGTGCAAGGCCGGATGGCCGCTGACGTGCTGAACGGCCCGGTGAATTCGAAGGCCAACATTCCCGCCGAGAGCCTCAGGTTCGTGCCGAGCCCGCAGCAGATTGCGGAGAAGTCCGTACTGCACGATGACAAGTCACTCGCCGTTGTGCAGGCCGCGTGGATCAAGCGCTACACCGAGATTTTCTCGGCATGACCACCATGGCTGGACTTTCTTCGCAGCGCGCCGGACCGGGGGCGCCAGACCAGCTGGTTGCCCCGGCTTCGGGAACCGCGCTCGCCCGTGCGCGGCCGTGGCTGCTGCTCGCCCCGATCCTCGCGTTTCTCGCGGTGCTCGCGGCGGCTGCCCTCGTGGTCCTGCGCATGAGCTTCGGCGCGCAGGGCAACGAGTGGCACGGGTTCACGCTGCAAAACTACGCGAACCTGGCCGATTCATATTTCCTGAAGGCGCTGTGGCTGACACTGCGGCTCGCGTTTCAGAGCATGGTGTGCGCGGTCCTGCTGGCGATTCCGGTTGCGCTTGCGATGGCGCGCACCGAGTCGCGGCTCGCGCGGCGCCTGCTTCTGGCGGGCGTGCTGTTGCCGCTGCTCGTCAATCTGTTGCTGCAAGGCTACGGCTGGCTCGTGATCCTCGGTCCGGCAGGCTTGCTCAATCACGCATTGCTTGCAACCGGCGTGATCCAGCGTCCGATGCAATGGCTTTATCGTGAGCATGGCGTGCTCCTTGGCCTGATCCAGACCGCGTTTCCGCTCGCAGTACTGCCGCTGTCGAGCGCAATGCGCGCTGTGTCGCTGTCGTACGAGGAAGCTGCTGCCACGCTCGGTGCAACGCGCTGGCAGACGTTGCGTCACATCATGTTGCCGCTCGCGATGCCCGGGCTTGTTTCAGGCGCACTGCTCGTGTTCGCTTACAACGCGAGTGCGTTCGCGGTGCCGCTGCTGCTCGGCGGCCGGCGTGTGCCGATGCTTGCCGTGCTGGTGCATGACGAGGTCTCGCCGTTGCTGAACTGGCCCGCGGCATCGGCCTCCGGCGTGGTGCTGATGGTCGCCACGCTCACCGTCATGGCGATCTCGCAGAGCCTCGTGCGGCGAACCCAGCGTCTCAAGGAGCTGTCAGCATGAGCACCCCCTACAGTCGTGTTCGGCTCCTGCCCGCGACCATGCCGGGGCGGCTCGGCAGGCCCGCGGCGCTGCTCGCGGCCATTGTCCTGTTCCTTGCCGCCCTGCCGATCCTGACGATGATCCTGATGTCGTTCAGCGCTTCGGACACGCTGGAATTCCCGCCACCCGGCTACAGCCTGCAGTGGTATCGCGCGGCATGGCGCAGCTTCGTCTCGCCCGACGCAAGCGACGTCATGTCCATGGGTACCGCGCTGACCACGAGCCTGATCGTCGCCGTGTCGACGATGATCATCGCGACGCTGGTCTCGGTGCCCGCCGCGTATGCGTTGAGCCGCTATCGCTTTCGAGGCAAGTCGGCCGTAGAACAGCTCGTGGCGCTGCCGCTCGTCTATCCGCTGATGATGCTCGGGCTGTCGCTGCTGTTGGTCTTCAACGTGCTGCCCGTGGAACTCGGTGTGTTCCGGCTCATCATTGCGCATGTGATTCTCGCGTTGCCGTTTACGGTAAAGAACTGCGCGGCGTCGGCGGCATCTATCGGCCCCGAGTTCGAGGAAGCCGCGTGCGTGATGGGTGCGAGCCCGCGCCGCGCGATGTTCGACGTGGTGTTGCCGTTGATGCGCCCCGGCATCCTGGCCGGCATGCTGTTCGCGTTCATCATCTCGTTCAACGAGTTCACGGTGACGTTCTTCCTGTACGGCATCAACACGATGACGCTGCCGGTGTGGCTCTACAGCCGCACGGTGTCGTCGCTCGACCCGACCGTGTTTTCGTTTGCGGTTTTTATCGTCGCCATCGACTTCGGACTGATCTGGCTGCTTGAAAAGCTGATTGGCGACGAAGGTGTCGCGCTCTAGGCACGCAAGCATCCGAGGAACCATCATGACTCATCTGACACTCCAGGCCGTGACCAAGCGCTTCAACGCCGCATACGCCGTCGACCACGTCGACCTGAGCGTCCCGGACGGCAAGCTGGTCTGCTTTCTCGGCCCGTCCGGCTGCGGCAAGACGACCTTGCTGCGCATGATCGCGGGGCTTGAGACGCCGAGTTCCGGCAGCGTGACTTTCGCGGGCCGCGACATCACCCATTTGCCGGCCAACCAGCGCGACTTCGGCATGGTGTTCCAGTCACTGGCGCTGTTTCCGCACATGAGCGTCGCTGAAAATATCGCGTATCCGCTGCGGCTGCGTAAAACGGCCAAGGCCGCACAAGGGCGCCGCGTTACCGAGTTGCTCGAACTGATCCAGCTGCCGCATATGGCAAACCGGCCGGTCACGCAACTATCCGGGGGACAGCGCCAACGCGTGGCGATCGCGCGTGCGATCGCGTCGTCGCCGAAACTGTTGCTGCTCGACGAACCGCTCTCCGCACTCGACGCCAAGCTGCGCGAAGCAATGCAGGTTGAAATCCGCCTGCTGCAGCAGCGCCTTGGCATCACGACGATCATGGTCACGCACGACCAGCGTGAAGCGATGACGATGGCCGACGAGATCGTCGTGATGGAAAAGGGCCGCATTGCGCAGGTCGGCAAACCACTCGACATCTACCGGAACCCGGTCAGCGAGTTCGTCGCCGACTTCATCGGGCTCGGCAACATCCTTCCGGTCACGCTTGACGGACGAGGTGGTGTGACGCTGCCGGGCGGCCAGCAGATCGTCGTGGCTAATCCTGCCTGGGTGCCCGAATCCACAGCGGACATCCGCCTGCTGATCCGTCCCGAAGATGTCTGCGTAAAACACGTCACAACCGACAGCTATCCTAACCATCTCGCCGGGACGGTCACGTTTATCCGTGACGTCGGTGCCACGCTGGAAGCAACGATCGACTGCGCCGGCTTCACCCTGACAGCCGCCACCACGCAGCGCGAGACGCCCGGCCTTACTCTCGGCATGCCCGTTCTGGCCGAGTTGCCCGCGCAAGCCTGCAAGCTGATCGCGGCGCGCCCGCTTCAGTGAGTCCGCTTCGTTGAGCCCGCTTCATTCAAGTAACGAAATGCTGGGTGATTAAGCTGCATTCATGATTGCATGCGGGCTCCGGTCTAGACCGTCCAACAGCGAATGCGTTTGCTGCGTCCGGGGCTACACTGGTGCTGGCCCAATCCTCATCTCTTATTGCACACCGCGCGCAATATGTACTCTCCACCCGTACCCGGCACGACAACCGCTGGAGCGTCCTGCTCCGGCGGCAGAGAAGCGAGGACATTACCCTGCGTATCGTAAAAAATCAGCGCGTTCACGAGGAGTGTTCTACCCTGACAGTCCGCAATGTATTGCGTCTTGATCGCCTTGGCGGGACGTCCGAGCTGCACGTCCGTCTCCACCGCCAAGACCGTTTGAGTCCAGGCGTTGACAGTGTCACCGCTGCGCGCAATAGAGTCGGCATCAACGCTCACGGCTTCCGCCGGGTTCGCGAAGACCTGGACCCAATTCGATGCAATCGCCGAGGCCGACGAGAAAAGCAGAAATGCGCCGATCGCAAGCATTCTATTCATGTTTGATCTGTGTAATTTTGAGTACCTGCCGGTTGGCGGGAAAAGCATTGGTGCTCCAAGTCATCTCTCTACGCAATGCTCACGCGATCCTCAGCGCATAGCGTGGGGAACTCGTCTGCAGAGTTTCCCGAGATGATGCCAGTATCTGTTGCCATTCTAGAAATCCTTTGAATTGTGTTAGTCGTAGAGATGCGCGAGCCGACTGGACTTCAGCGCTGGCATCATGGCTTTTACCACCTTGCCAACACTTTCACACAGTGCTGCCTCCCAGCCTCCCATTCTGACCATCTGCAAATTCAATCGATGTGCGTGCGACAACCAGCAGAACGAGATGCCCTGCCGTATCAGCCTTATGTCTGAGGTCTCTCGTTGAGAGACACGCGCTACCGGCGCGGGCTGCCGCACGGCAACCAGGAGCGACCGATGCTGAACGAACCTGTCTTCGCGAGCAAGCAACTCAACAGCATCACCATGCGAGCTGAATTTCACCTTGCCAGTGGGTGCCTTCGCATATTCGTGAACACAGCGACTCGGGCCGAGTGGTTCCCGCCCCGGTTGTGGTTGGCGATAGTATCAGTCGCAGGCTACAGCACAGGGCGCAGGCGCTGTGCGATGATGGCAGCCTGAAAGACTCGAGACGGTCACATGGCCCATCGGGCGAAGGAGGTCAAAGTGACGAACGACAATGGAATACCGAATGACCATCCGGAGCAAGCACCGGAATCGCTGCAGACCCTCGCCGAATATCTGGAGCGGGCACTCGATACAGCGACAAGCATCGTGATGCTGCGACACACGGCCGGTGTCTGTACCGTGTATCTGGGGGATCCGACTACGACGCGCGAGGACCTGACGCAAATTGCAGCAATTCCGGTATCGGTCGCAAACGAGATGCTTGAATTGACGTTGTCGGGGGCGAATCAGTTGCGAATCGGCGGCCAGGTCTATCGCTTCGTGCGCAGTTTCACGCAAGTCGGGAATACGGCCGCGGTTGTCTTTTCAACGGATTAGACCGCCGCTGACCACGACCCGGCTGGACCTGCCCTGTTGATGCATCGCGATTGATGAGATGCCATGCGCGCATGCTGGATTGCCGTTACTGCAATCTGGGCCGGGTCGTACTGCCTCAGAGCCGTGGTCCATAGGGCGGCCCAGCGGTGGCGATGCCTTCCCAATCCGCGACTCGACGGCAATCACGTTTCAGGAGGACAGGTGCATCCGAGACAACATCTGGCATTGCTGCTGTCGATGGCAGCGTTTGGTTCAACCGGAGCATGGGCAAGCGACATTCAATGTGCAACCACGCGGCAACCGGCCGAGCGTGTGATATGCGACCACGCCATCCTGAACAACGAGTACGACGATATCGTCGCTCAGCAGCAGGCTCTGCTGAGCGCCGGGAAGCTATCGCCCGAACAACTTGCCCAGTGGAAGCAATTGCGCAACGCGTGCACTGATGTCCACTGCATCGACACCGTATTTGCGCAGTGGAAGTCGGTGGCCAAGTCTAGCGCGGCCATTTCCAGCGAGTCGCCAGCTGCGGCTGCGGCTGCGGCTCCGGCTGCGGCTCCGGTTATGGCTTCGGCGACCGATATGGCTCCCGTCGGCCCCGTTTCGGACGCGGTTCCCGTCCCCGCATCTCCGGCGGCCCCGACATCGGAAGCATCCCTTGTGCGGCAAGGGAGCGCCGCTGGCGTAGCAGTCCCACAGCCGGTGGCGACGGAGGCATCGGCACCTGCGGTTGCGTCCACCGCTGTTTCGGGGGCTGCGGGTTCTCACAGCACGAGCGCGCTGAGCGCCGTCGCACTTTTCGCGATTGCACTTCTAGCGATTGGATTCATCGCGCTAATCGCACGTCGAAAAATGAGCAGTCGGCGTTCTGGCAAGCCACCAGGAAATGTTCGCGGCAACGACAAGCCTTGAACAGGCCTTACCAAGGGGCACGAACGAGATACGAAGTTGACTGAGCCACCACTGTCTCATTGGGCACATCCTCCTCTCGCAGACTTAAGATGTCTGATTGCCGTCGTTATGGGGTCGCTTGTCTATGACGATGGTATTGGCTATCCGGTCGTGCAAGGCCTGCTTCCGAGGATTAAAGAGCACCCACAGAAATCCCGCGCCGCATGTAGCGAAGCTCAGCAGGTAGCCCAGCGTGCGCAGACCGGCTTGCGTGACTGTCATTCGTTCTCCTGTGTCGGCATCGACAATCCGCAGATGCAACGCCCGTTTCCCCGGTGACGTACCCCACATAGCCCATAAAAATCCGGTAACCAGTATTGGTATGCATTGGCCAACGACTAACCACAGAAGGATGGTCGATACGAGGGTTTCAGGTGCCGTCAGCAAGTCCTCTGTCGATGGACCGAGAGGAACAAAAAGTACGATTACGGTCCACCAAATCGAATCGATGGCCAACGCGCTGGCGCGTCGTGAGTACGAGGCATATTGCATCGGATGCTAACTGTCAGACTGGTTTCGGTCATGGCAGTGTAGGCCATTCGTGGTTAATTGAGGTCTTCAATCCAGCAGCGACTGCTGCCCTTCATCCGATCAGTAGTGTGCGTGGAGGAACTCGATTGGCTTCCGGAAAATTAACCAAATAACTCCCAGGTTCGGCATTTGTTAACCCTATATCTTCCTTGCTACCGCGCCGCCCCAGATCAGGATCCCGGCAACGGCCAACGGTGCCGAGCGCCCCACCAGCGGTTCTTCGGCCGTCGCGGACACTCAGGCATCGTCGCCGGTGAGGCCGCAACAGGTTCCTTTCCTGACGTTCGAACAGGGGCAGCGCAAATGAAAGCGCCCGTTGTAAGCGTATGCGAAGTTTCGCCTTATGAACGGACGCAGGCCGGGCGGCACCCAATCGACAGTTTCAAGGTGCAGTTATTTACTTTTTTAAGTCACCCGGCAGGTCATCGGCAGAGCGATCGCTGGAGAAGTCGAGTACTTCCTCTTGAACTTAGTCTGTGTCAAGACTTGGACAGTTGAAAGTCAGATATCCTCGGCATCGTTCCCGATTTTTTCGACGCTCCCTGTCCATCAGCATGCGGCCCGAGCGTCATTGTGATGGCGGCCCGATTTAATTCACCCGCCTTAACCCCATGACGGAGGCTCATATGCAATATCTATTGATGATCTATTCGGAAGAAAACGGCTGGAACCAGATGACCGACAGCGAGCGGCAGCAAGGGGTTGCCGCGTACCAGGCGTACACAGAATCGTTGAACAAAGCGCAGGCGCTGGTGGGCGCCAACCGGCTGCAGCACACGAGCACGGCCACTACGGTGCGGCTCGTCGACGGCAAGCCGCAGGTGCTTGACGGACCGTATTCCGATTCGAAGGAGCAACTCGCCGGCTACTACCTGATCGACGTGCCCAACCTGGACGCGGCGATCGCGTGGGCGTCGCGTTGTCCCGGCGCGGCGCACGGCTTGATGGAAGTGCGCCCGGTCTGGACTGCCCCCTACGACGCGCCATCTGCTGCATGAGTCCGTCCGGCGGCGGCCCTGACGCTGGCGCCGCCGCGCATGCAATTGCCGAGGCGGTCGCTCGCCGCAGTTATGGCAAGCTCGTCGCGCTGCTGGCGATGCGCACGCGCGACGTCGCCGCGGCCGAGGACGCGCTGGCCGACGCGTTTGCGGCCGCGCTCGCGGACTGGCCGGAGCGCGGCTGCCCCGCGAATCCCGAAGCGTGGCTGATGACGGTTGCGCGCCGCCGGGCATTCGATGGCGCGCGTCATCGCCGTGTCGGCGACGAAGTGGCGAACCAGCTCACTATCCTCGCCGACGAGATCGACGAGCGTGAAGCAGGCGCGTTACCCGACCGGCGGCTTGCGCTGCTGTTCGCGTGCACGCACCCTGCGCTGGAGGCCGCAATTCGCACGCCGCTGATGCTGCAGGTGGTGCTGGGGCTCGAAGCAAAGACGATTGCGTCCGCGTTCCTGATGTCGCCCGCCGCGATGAGCAAGCGCCTCGTACGGGCGAAGAACAAGATCCGCGAAGCGGGCATTCCGTTCAGCGTACCCGAGCGCGAGGAGTTGCCCGGCCGGCTCGCTGCGGTGCTGGAAGCGGTCTATGCAGCCTATGCGCAAGGGTGGGCCGATCCGGTCGGCGGCGATACCGAGCGGCGCGATCTCGCCGGCGAGGCGCTGTTTCTTGCACACCTGCTCGTCGAACTGCTGCCCGAGGAGCCAGAGACGCTGGGTCTCCTCGCGCTGATGCTGTATGCGCAGGCACGGCGCGATGCGCGGCGCGATGCGGCCGGCAACTACGTGCCGCTGTCGGCTCAGGATCCGGCGACATGGGATGCGCCGATGATCGACGCAGCCAGCGCACTGCTGCGGCGCGCGAGCGCATTCAACGCAATCGGACGCTTTCAGCTCGAAGCCGCGCTGCAGTCGGCGCACGTGCACCGCTGCCGGACGCATTGCCCGAACTGGGACGAGATCGTGCAGTTCTACGATGCGCTGCTCGCGATCGCAGCGTCCCCGGTGGTGGCCGTGAACCGCGCGCTCGCGTTGGCGGAACGGGACGGCCCGCAGGCGGCGCTCGACGCGCTCGAGCCCTATGCGGACGATCAGCGGCTGGCCGACTACCAGCCGTACTGGGCCGCGCGTGCCGACCTGCTCGCGCGTGCCGGCGCGACGGCCCAAGCGCTCGGCGCGTACGATCTCGCGATCGGCCTCGAGCGTGATCCGGCCGTGCGCCGGTTCCTGCAGCGCAAGCGCGTCGAGCTGTTATCGGCGAGAAGTTAGATTGGCCGTCGCGTTTGCCACGCGAGGTTGCAAGCCTCGCGCTGACGCGGCTCGGTCCGGACCGTTTCGTTCCGTTTCGTTTCGTTCCCGTCGGAATTGGTTGAGTCCGTATGATTCCAACGTCGGTTTTCTAGAACGTTCATCGAACGGGCGCTACTGGCCAACACCGGACGGCGGAGGTTTAGAACTGCCTTCTCTATAGCCGACGTTAAACTTCGCACGGATCGATGTGCGGTGCAAATGTGTGTCCACGGCGCAATAACCGCGAAGTATCCGCGTGGGCCGTGGCGAAGCCCAACGGCGTTTAGCGCGGAGCTGCCCTTCATCAGCCGGTCGGTGGCTTGCCAGCAAATACCGCCAATTGAGCGTCGAAAGCACGCTTGTAGGCGGGCCGCGCTTCGCCGCGGGCGACATAGGCCAAGATGTTCGGATATTCGTCCAGCAAACCCGATGCTTTCAACCTGAGGAGCACCGCGACCATCATCAGGTCGCCCGCGCTGAACGCACCATCGAGCCAGTCGGCGCTGCCAAGGCGAGCGGAAAGCTCGCCCAGCCGGTCACGGATGCGATCCTTGACGATAGGCAGGCGCTGCTCGTACCAGGTCTTGTCGCCCTCCAGAAACTTGGTGGTTTGGAGATCGAGGATCGGCGGCTCAACCGTGTTGAGCGCGGCAAAAATCCATGCAATCGCGCGTGCCCGGGCATGCGCATCGTCAGGAAGCAGGCCTGCATGGCGCTCTGCGATATGGAACACGATCGCCCCCGACTCGAACAGGGCAAGAGCGCCTTCTTCATAGGTTGGAATCTGCCCAAAAGGATGAAGCGCCCGATGCGCGGGTTCCTTCATTGCCCAGAAAGAAACGAGACGAACCTCGTAAGGTTGGCCCACTTCTTCAAGCGCCCAGCGAACACGCATGTCACGCGCCAGTCCCCTGCCGCGATCGGGCGACCGTTCAAAGGCGGTGATAACGGGGGTCAGTGGAAGCGTCATGGTGATTTCTCCTTTGCTGGATGTCTCGCTGAGTGCAGGATAAACAACCCCAGCGCTTACTTGCCAGACGTTCGAGATCGGGCTAGATCGACATCCCTGAACTACTTTTTTTCTTGAAGATTGGGTAAATAGGCATCCCGAACGAAATAATCCAAGCAAAAGATCGGCCTCAAATCAAATTGGACTAGCCACCTCCAGATCCTCTTGGCCGGCAGATCAGGGGCACCTGACCACACACGCTCAGCCGGCCTGTCTTGCCATCTGCGGACGTTCGCCGAGACCCGAATGTGACCGCTCACCTGTCTCGTTCGATCAAAAAGACGTCGTTAAAGGGTTGCATTGAGCCACCGGGTTCCCTGGCCTTATCTCTATCGGAAGCAGCGCGTTTCAGATGTCTTGCGCATCGTCGGTGGCTGCCTGCTCCTCGCGCGCATATTGTGAGGGTGGCCGCCCGACGTGCCGCGTGAAGGCGACGCTGAACGTGCTGGCGGAGCTGTAGCCAACGCGCTGTGCAACCTCGGCGACGCGGCCTTCATTGCGGCGTAGCAGGTCCTTGGCGAGCGCCATGCGCCAAGTGAGCAAATATTCCATGGGCGCCACGCCGACCGCGCGGTTGAAGCGTTCGAAGAAGGTTGAGCGCGACAGTGCGGCCTCTTTCGCGAGTTCAGCAACCGTCCACGCGCGTGTGGGGTGTTCGTGCATACCGCGGATCGCGGCCGCGAGGCGGCTATCGGACAGCCCGCGAACCAGGCCCGGTGACGCGGTCGTTTCCGCTGTGGACCGCAGCGCCTCGATGAGCAGCACTTCCAGCAGTCGTGACAGCACGACTTCGCGCGCAGGCCGCTGCTCGCGTGATTCATCTCGTACAAGTTGCACGAGGGTGGCCAGTCGCGCTTCACCGCGGACATGCACGATTTGCGGTAGTAACGAGACCAGCAGGGATGCGTCGGGTGAACCGAAGCTGCAGTAGCCGACCATCATTCGCGAATCGACTGGGCCGTCCGGCTCCCCGATTCTAAATTCATTGTTGCCAAGCGCGATGGGCACCAGCGTCTGAATGCCCGGCGGTGGCGGCACGAGGCTGGACATTGCGACGCCGTAGGCCGCGGGAATCAGCACGAAGTCACCCGAGACGAGCCCGATGGGCTCGTGCCCGTCGATCACCATGCGGCACGCGCCCTCCAGGATCACGCAATAGAACGGCTGACCGGCATCCGAGCGGCTAACGCGCCAAGGGCTGGCGCCCAGAACCAGTTTGGAGAACCGGGCGCCCGGCTGCAGCAGCGTCACGACTTCGGCCAACGGATCGATCATTGCCGGACTCCTGCAAATGAAATTCGGATCTTCTATTGTAGCTAGTACGTACGCGGCGGTCTATCGTTGGTGCAGACGCAAACCACCTCACCTAGGAGTTCCCATGAAAACCGTCCTGACCACCGGCTGCTCGTCCGGATTCGGCCTCGAGATTGCCCGCTATTTTCTGGCCCGCGACTGGCAAGTCGTCGCCACGATGCGCACGCCGCGCGCCGACGTGCTGCCGCCTTCAGAGCACTTGCGCGTGCTGGCGCTCGACGTCACCGATCCCGACAGCATCCGCCAAGCTGTCGAGGCGGCCGGCCCGATCGACGTGCTCGTCAACAACGCGGGCTTCGGCGCGGCTTCCCCGGCGGAACTGGTCCCGCTTGCGACAGTGCGCGAGATTTTCGAGACCAACACCTTTGGCACTATCGCAGTGACGCAGGGGGTGCTGCCCCAGTTTCGGCAGCGTAAAGCCGGTGTCGTCGTGAATGTCACGTCGAGCGTAACGCTAAAGGCGCTGCCTCTGATCGCCGCTTACCGCGCGAGCAAGGCGGCGGTGAACGTATTTACCGAGTCAATGGCGCTGGAGCTCGAGCAGTTCGGCGTGCGAGCGCGCCTGGTGCTGCCCGGCCGTGCGCCCGACACCCGGTTTGCAGAGAACGCCCACGCCCACATGCATGGCCTCGACCACGAGGCCTACGCTGGACTCGTCAAGGACGTCTTCGCGCGATTCCAGGACACCTCTACACCAGTCACCCGGGCGCAGGATGTCGCGGAGGCCGTGTGGCGCGCAGCGACCGACCCGTCATCCCCAATGCATATCCCAGCCGGCGCTGACGCACAAGCCTGGGCGGCCGAGGCTCGCTGACTCAGCAGCACAGGTCGAACACGGCTTCTACACGCTACAGCGTATTACGATAAGGAGATTGCTATGCAGGACAAACAAGTTGCTCTCGTAACCGGGGCTAATCAAGGAATCGGTCTCCAGATCGCAAAGGATCTCGCGACACGCGGTTTAACTGTGTTGGTAGGATCGCGCAGCCTCGAACGCGGCGAGGCTGCGGCCGGGGAAGTGGGCCTGAACGCGTTCGCCCTCCAACTCGACGTGACGGATCAGGCTTCAATCACAATGGCGGCGGAGCGCGTCCAAAACGAGTTTGGCCGCCTTGACG
Source organism: Caballeronia sordidicola (assembly GCF_002220365.1). Lineage (GTDB taxonomy): Bacteria > Pseudomonadota > Gammaproteobacteria > Burkholderiales > Burkholderiaceae > Caballeronia > Caballeronia sordidicola_C. The sequence goes on from NZ_MTHB01000109.1 coordinate 130,667, forward strand.
TGCTCATCCAGAACGCGGCCATTTCGAATACGAAGAAGCAGCCCGGTCAATCCGTCGAGGAGTACTCAAAGACGACGCGCCCGAGCAACGTGGCTCTCGATGAAATGCGCGCGGTGTGGGACACCAACGTGTTCGGCGTGCTCGCTGTGTACCAGGCGATGCTGCCACTTTTGCGCAATACGCCGGGCTCCCGCATCGTCAACGTGTCGAGTGGTGTTGGATCGCTGGCGACGAACCTGAACCCAGCCTTCCCGTACCGCGGGATCTTCGGTCCCGTCTACCCGGCGTCCAAGACGGCGCTTAACGCGTTGACGGTCGCGATGGCCATCGAACTCGAGCCGGAAGGTATCAAGGTCAATGCCGTCTCACCGGGTTATACCAAGACTAACCTCAACGGATATTCGGGCACCGAGACCGTCGAGGAAGGTGCTCGCGAGGCGGTGCGCGTTGCGCTGCTGGGTCAGGACGGCCCCACAGGCACGTTCACGCGCTGGAAAGGGGAAACGATCCCATGGTGAATTGAGTCTGGTGCGCGCGTGCGCAGGGATCGATGGATTGGGCCGGAGCGCATGAAGTTAGGCCATTCGCCTGAGCCTTGGTAACGCCGTTGAATTTCGCTGTTGTTGAAATCATGGCGACTGAGTGTTCGCTCGACGGTGCACTCCCCGCTTCTCTCGCGGTGTTATCCGATCGACAACCAACACTAAGTTCTTGATCTTCGCTATCAGCTCTCGACGGCCGACGATCAAGCCCGCCTGCGGGCCGCCAAGCAGCTTGTCGCCGCTGAAAGTGACGAGAACGACGCCCGCTAGAACGGTTAATCACGGTAGCTTCACGCGGCAAGCCCTATTGCGTGAGATCGACCAGCGTGCCGTTGCCGGGATAGCGGCGTGAGTTCGGTAACGCTGGCCTCCAGATCTTGCGAAGCGCGCCGATACCCCTGCCGCCCGTCAACAAGTCCAGCGTCAGGCTGGCCAGATGATCAGCGAAAGGTTCGAAATCGTAATCTAACCGCCGGCGCTTGATTACCGGCGTCCGATGTCCGCGAGGAAGCCGGAAACCTTAACCAACCCCTCTTGCAGGACATCGAGCGGGTTGGCGAAACCGACCCGGATATACCCTTCCATGTCAAACGCGCTACCCGGCATGAACATCACACCCGTCGCTTCGATCAGCGCGGTGCAAAATCCGGTCGACGACATGTCGACATCGAACTTGAGCAGACAAACCGTCGCGGCCTTGGGCTTCACATACGACACCAGCGGTTCCTTACTGATCCAGTCGTCGAGAACCCTGAGATTGGTCCGCGTAATAGCATGGTTGCGAGCAAGGATCTTGTCCTTAGCCTCGAGCGCAATGGACGCAAGATAATCGTCGATCATCCCCACGCTGATGGTGTTGTAGTCTCGATGAATACACACCGCGCGAATCAGTTCGACCGGTCCGGCGATCCACCCCAAGCGCAATCCGGCCAGCGACCACGTCTTCGACATGCTGCCGGTACTAATACCCCGCTCATAAAGGTCGGCGACAGACGCGGTGAATCCTGATCCTTCCTGGTCCGTGCCCCGATAAACCTCATCGCACAAGAGGTACGCACCGCACGATTGGGCGATGCTCACTACCTCCTTGAGGAAGGCTTCATCCATCAGCGAGCCTGTCGGATTGTTCGGGTTGTTGATGGCGATGAGCTTTGTCTTCTGGTTGGCCAGCTTGCGGAGCTCGTCGAGATCCGGCAGGAAATCGTTGTCTTCGCGCAGCGTCATGGTCTGCAGGTCGGCACCGTAGCTTTCGGGAATCGAATAGTGTTGCTGGTATGTCGGCAACACCGCGATCACACGGTCACCGGGCTCGATCAGGGTTTCGTACACCAGCGCATTGCCGCCTATAGCGCCGTGCGTCACGACAATATCCCTAGTCGTCTGCCGCTCATATAAAGCTGCGATGTTGACTCGCAACCTGTCCGACCCTTCGATCGCTCCATAGGTCAGCTTCATGGGAAGGAGTTCGTCGAGCAGGCTATCGCGCTTGCCGGTCAGTTCGAGCAATTGCGCCACCGTCAGCGATTCAACGCAGGTTTCAGCGAGGTTATAGCGCGCCTCATGCTCGTACCGGTCCATCCAGCGTTCGACAAGAAAGTCCTTGATCTTCATTGAAATCTCCGTGAATCGGCTACCCGTAACGATAGCCGAAATGATGGGCAAAAAAACACAACCGGACCAGGTCATCCGCGCTGAACCGGCCAACCTCGACGCCTTCATTTTTTTGTTTGACCGATTATATTTTAAAGTCTATCTTAGACTACTTAGTATATTTCGGTAAACGACATGACGCTATCGGCTGAACATTCCGAGTTGCCCGGAATGCTGGTGATCCAGCATCTGCTGGACGCACTGAACTGAAGCGCAACGGCACTTACCAGAAGTTGTTGGAGAAATATTTTACGGTCGATCTAGCGGTCGACTAAGCCGCGCGTGCGGACCATCGCACGACTGTTCCGCACGAATCGACATTGAATAATGACTAAAGCACGTAACTTGAAGATCGCCTCCGGACAAGCCGCTGAGCTCACGGTCAGTCCGTCGTCCAAGCCGTCGTCCAAGCCGTCGTCCAAGCGCGCGGTCAAGCGGGTGGTCAAGCGCAGCGACCCGCAACCATCAGCCGAGTTGCTCGCTCGCTACAGCGCGATCGCCGACGGCATAGTCTTGCTGTTTCCGCCGTACACGGAGGTCGTGATACACGACCTTGGCACGCAAACCGTTGTGCATGTAGCGAACAACCAGTCCAAACGCGAGCTTGGCGACGAATCATCGCTCGACGACATCGAATTCGATCCGGACGAAAGGGTAATCGGTCCGTATGAAAAACTGGGGTGGGACGGCCGCAAGATTCGCTCGGTCAGTATTGTCGTGCGTAGCGATGCAGGTCAGGCGATCGGCGTCATGTGCATCAATTTTCATGTTGCGGCACTGGAGCAAGCCAGGCAGGCGCTTGACCTGCTCCTCTCAACCACCACGCTGCAACCACAGCCCGAGAAGCTGTTCCAGGACGACTGGCAGGAGCGCGTGAATATCTTTCTCAACCACTGGCTGCAGGAACGCAAGCTCGCGCTGTCCATGCTGACGCGCGAGCATAAGCGCGCGCTCATAGAAGCATTGCATGAGCAAGGCGCGTTCAAGGGCAAGAGCGCGGCTAACTATGTGGCGAAGGTACTGACGATCGGCCGCGCCACGGTGTTCAATTATCTGAAGGAACTGAGGGGCAACGAGTGATGAATGAACTGTTTCAACGCATTGAGGAAGCGCATCGCGCCATTCGACCGCAAGTAAGCGTCACGCCGCTTGCATTCAGTCCGATGTTATCGAAGGCGACCGGATGCGACGTGTACCTGAAGTGCGAGCATCTGCAGCATACCGGCTCGTTCAAGTTTCGCGGCGCGACCAACAAGCTGCGCCTGCTCGACGCAGACGCGCGCCGCAACGGTGTGCTCACGGTGTCGAGCGGCAATCATGGTCAGGGCGTGGCGCTCGCCGGCAAGCTTGCGGGCGTGCCCGTCACGGTCTATGCATCCACATCCGCCGCGGCGATCAAGCTCGACGCTATTCGTGCGCTGGGCGCCGAGGTGGTGACGCTAAACGACACAACGCTGGCCGTCGAACTTGAAGCCGCCCGTCAGGCAAAGGTCCGGGGCATGACGTTCGTGTCGCCCTACAACGATCTCGACGTCATAGCCGGACAGGGCACGATTGGCATGGAACTGCATGAGCAGGCAAGCGGCACGATTGCCGATCTGGCGGCGGTGTTCGCCTCCGTCGGCGGCGGCGGCCTTATTTCCGGTATCGGCACGGCGGTCAAAACACTGCTTCCGCAAACCGACGTGATCGGCTGCTGGCCCTCGAACTCGACCGCTTTGTATAGTTCACTCAAAGCGGGCAAGATCATAGACGTTGAGGAAAGCGAAACAATTTCCGATGGTACCGCGGGCGGTGTAGAACCCGGCTCAGTGACCTTCGATATTGGCCGGGAAGTCATTGCCGGTACCGCGCTGGTGACGGAAGAAGAGATCCGGGCTGCCATGAAGCTGCTTGCGCAAACCGACCGCTGGATGGTTGAAGGCGCGGCCTGTGTCGCGCTGGCATCAATGTTGAAACTTGGCTCCCGGTATCAGGGCCGTGCGGTAGCCGTGGTGCTTTGTGGACGCAATATCATGCTGAACAAATTCATCGAGGCTGTTAAGTGAAAATCTGGACGAAAGACGAAATTATCGCGCGCTTCAATATGGAGCGCGCGGTGCGGATGATCGAGGAAGGTTTCGTGGCTTACTCCCGCAAGACCGTCCAGGTGCCGCCGGTCCAGAACTTCCAGTTCGACGCGGCCAACGGCGATTGTTGTGTCAAGTCCGCTTATGTAGAGGGTGCAGCGGCTTTTGCGGTCAAGGTGTCTACCGGCTTCTACGATAACCCCAAGCAAGGCTTGCCGAGCAACAACGGCCTGATCGTGCTTTTTTCCGCCACGACAGGCGAGCCGGTCGCCCTGTTGCAGGATGAAGGCTGGCTCACCTGCGTGCGCACGGCGCTCGCCGGACAACTCGCCGCACGATTGCTCGCGCCGCGCGAGGTGCATGGAATTGGCATTATCGGCAGCGGCGAGCAAGCGCGGTTGCAGCTTGAGTATTTGCAACCGGTGACCGGTTGCCGGGATGTATTCGTATGGGGGCCGAGCGCGAAAAACCGCGGCCACTACGTCGAGAAAATGTCGGCACTAGGCTTCAACGTGCGGGCGATGGACTCTGCTGAAGAAGTTGCGGCGAACGCCAACCTGATAGTCACCACAACACCGTCTCGCGAACCGCTGCTGCGCTCCGAGTGGATCCGCAACGGCACGCATATCACAGCGGTGGGCGCGGACAGCGCCAGCAAGCAGGAACTGGATCCGGCAATCATCTGTCGCGCCAGGGTGATCGTGGTGGATTCGATCGATCAGTGCAGCAAATACGGCGAAGTCTCGCATGCGCTGTCCGCCGGGCTGATTCATGCGGAGCAGTTGCTTGAACTCGGCGCATTGCTGGACGCCGGCCAGCGCGCTCGCGACGATACCAACCTTGCCCAGATCACGGTGGCCGACCTCACCGGCGTGGCGGTGCAGGATGTGCAGATTGCAGCTAGCGTGGGTGCCTGAACGGTTTGACGCGTCGAAATTTCAGCGCGGCCATGGCGCTCTGCGCGATCAACCCGCCGCGCTGAACCTCGTGCCGTAATACGGCTGCGATAGGGCCTTCGCCGAGCGTATGAGGTCCTCGAGCATGGCCGCGCGCTTGTTCAAGTCGGTGTCGCGGCTGGTCATGAAACATAGCGCAGCAACGGCGTGTCCGTTCTTGTCCCGCACGGGCGCGGCCATGCAGTATCGGAACGTGTGGGACAGGCCTTCCGTGCAGAAAAATCCTTGTTGTGCGGCGCGCTCGACATCGCCCAGGAATTCCGGCACTTCGATCCGCTTGCCGTTGTCGAGCACGAAGTCTTCTTGCGGAATCAATGCGCGAATCTCGACCGCGCTCAAGTGACCGAGCAGCAAGCGGCCGGACGCGGTCCACGGAATGGGGACTTTCACGCCTATATCCGAACTGATGTTGAACGGACGCGAGCTGTTTTCCGACAGCACCACGGTGTATTTATTCCCTTCGAGCATGCAGAGCTGCGCGGTCTCGTCGTGGCGCCGGACAAGGCCGAGAATGGCCTGGTGCGCCCGGCTGATCAGGTCGTTGTGCACCGCGTAGTCGGACCCGTAGTAGTGCATCTCCCGGCCGAAGAACACGCTCCCGTCCGCGCCCGCTTCCAGCCAGCCGGCCTCGGTCAGGATCGTCACGAGTTCGTAGATGCTGGAACGCGGCGCACCCGTTGCTTCAATCAGTTCGCGCATGGTCATGGGACGCCGCACGCTATGCAATTGCTTGAGGATGGAGACGACCCGGTCGACTCCCCTCGCCCTTGAAGATTCCTGTACAGACATGACTCGAACTCCGTCGGCTATATGATTCGCTGTTTCGATCTTTGACTGACGCGAGTTTAGCGCGTGGACGCTTGCTTATGCGGCTGCTAATGCGGCTGCTAATGCGGCTGCCAGTGTGGATGCATAAGCGCTCGCATACCGGTCGTACTCAATGGTCGAGTACCCGGTGCAGGAACTGCTGCGTGCGCTCGTTCTGCGGATTCACGAAGATCTGCTCGGGCGCGCCCTGCTCGGCGATCACGCCTTTGTCCATGAACACCACGCGATCCGCCGTCTTGCGCGCGAAACCCATTTCATGCGTGACGACCACCATGGTCATGCCATCGCGTGCAAGGCCGCGCATGACCTCGGTGACTTCGCCGACCAGTTCCGGATCAAGCGCGGAGGTCGCTTCATCGAAGAACATGATGCCCGGCTCTACAGCCAGCGCGCGTGCAATGGCTACGCGTTGCTGCTGGCCGCCCGACAACTGGCTCGGATAGTGATCGGCGCGATCGGCGAGACCTACGCGATCCAGTGCGTCCATCGCGCGCTTGCGGGCGTCCACCGGATTCATCTTGCGTGCCTTGATCAAGGCCAGCGAGACATTGCCCAATGCATCCTTGTGCGGGAATAAATTGAACTGCTGGAACACCATGCCTACGTGACCACGAATTTCGCGTGCGCGGCGCGCGTCGTGGAGCGGCACTTCGTTGACCCAGACCTCGCCGGCGTCAGCGGTTTCAAGACCGCTCATGATCCGCAATACGGTGCTCTTGCCAGAACCGGACGCGCCAATGAGGACGAGTACTTCGCCCTGATGCACCTCGAGGTTGATCTGCTTGAGCACCTGGGTCGTACCGAACGATTTGGTGACGCCGGTCAGGTTGATGATGGGCTTGACGAGCGGCTGAGACGCGATGGCGGTGTTCATGACAACAGGCTCCTTCTTCGATCATGGCGGCGCACCCACCGCGACAGGGGAAAGCACACAATGAAATACAGCAGGGCAACCAGGCCATAGATTTCCACCGGCTGGCCGATCCGGTCGACAATCGCCTGGCCCTGATGCATCAACTCCGACATGCCGATCATGCTGACTATCGACGTGTCCTTGATGAGGGACAGATACTGGCCGATCAATGGCGGCAGCACGATCTTTCCGGTCTGCGGCAAGATCACTGAAAAGAACGCCTGCATCTTGCTCAGTCCGAGGATCTGCGAGACTTCCCACTGCCCCTTCTGGACCGATTCAATACCCGATCGGAAAACCTCTGCAATATAGGCGCCTTGATAGACGCTGAGCCCGATCACGCCCGCGGCAAATACGTCGATGGCGTAACCAAAGTACGACACGCCGAAATAGATGAACATCAGCGTGATCAGAACGGGCGTGCCGCGAAACAGCTCGATATAGAGCCGGGCGAGGCGCGGCGTGCCCCAGGGCCCGAAGGTCCGCAAGACAGCGGCCAGCAGCCCGACCAGCGTGCCGCCCACAATGGCCGCTACAGAGAGAATGAGCGTTGTCAGCAGGCCTTGAAGCAGGATGGGAAGACTGGACATCAACAGGTCGCTTGTCATGGTCACTCTCCTGTTCCAGGGCTTACACGGCGCCTGATGATCAATGGCCGGCGTGCGCGTTTTGCCAGCACGAGCGGCGGGTGAAACAGCCGCGCCCCGATCATCCCGGCGACCCAGGACAAAAAGTTGCTCAGTACCAGATAGGCAATCAACGTGATCGTGAACGTCTGGATGTACAGCAACGTGCGCGCGTTGATCACGGTCGCCATGCCGGTCAGCTCCGGCAACGCGATAGCCGACAGCAGCGAAGTTCCGAGCAGAAGCTGGATCAGGTTGTTCACGATCGCGGGATAGACGGCGCGTGCGGCCTGCGGCATCACCACCTCAATGAAGATCTGCGAACGCTCCAGCCCGAGAATGGATGCTGCTTCCAACTGACCTCGCGGCACTGACTGAATACCTGCCCTGAACACTTCGGCAAGGTACGCACCCACGTTTACGCCGAGCGCAATCACCCCGGCCGTATATGCATCGAGCGTGATGCCCATTGACGGCAGGCCGAAAAAAACAATGAAGATCTGCAGCAGCACCGGCGTGTTGCGGATCACCTCGATGTAACAACTCGATATCGCCCGCAGCACCGCGACGCGCGATGTGCTTGCCAGTGCGGCCAGCAAGCCGAGCAACATCGCCACGACGAAGGCCAGCAACGTGACCTGAAGCGTCAGCCACGCCGCCCGGACAAAATCGTTCAGATAGCCCGACAGGGTCACCCATTGATAGCTCATTGCTCCTCCGTCGTAAGCCTTGCGAGATGCAGGCGATAACGCTTCAGTACTGCGGATTCAGCGGGAAACGCGGATCGGCGCCGAACCACTTCTTGTAGAGCTGGGCGTTAAGCTTCGACGCGTTGACCTGAAACAGGAACAGGTTCAGGTAGTCGAGCCAGACTTGATCGCCCGCTTTCACACCGAATGCGTTGTATTCAAGCGGAACCAGCGCCTCGTCCGTCACGGTCAACTCGGGGTCGAGCGAGGCCTGATACGCAAGGAAGTTGTTGTCTTCGATCATTGCGTCGGCCTGGCCTTGCTTGACTGCAAGAATGGCCGCCTGCGAACTGTCGAATTCCTGGATCTTCACCTGCATGTTCAGCGCCCGTACTTCGTCGCCGTTCGTCGATCCCTTGACGGTAGCGATGGTGCGGTTGGACATGTCCTTGATCGACTTGATGCCGCTGCTCTTCTTGACGAGCAGCGCCTCGCTGGCCACCACGTAGGGATTGGTGAAGCCGATTTCCTTGGCCCGTTCCAGATTGCGGGTGAAGTTGCAGAACACGACGTCGACCTTGCTGGTCTGCAGATTCGGAATACGGTTGGCGCTCGTCGTATTGACCACTTCCAGCTTCACGCCCATTTGCTTCGCCAGCTCTTTCGCCAGGTCGACGTCGTAACCATCGGCCGCACCATCCTTGTTGTAAAAACCGAAGGGCGCGAAGCTCAGGCAGTCGCCGACGCGCAGCGTGCCCCGCTGCAAGACCGCCTTCAGCGTGGACTCTGCTGCGCCTGCCTGATCTGAGGTGGCGACCTTCGTGCAGCCGGACAACATCAACAGACCGGCCACCGCGAATAAACAGACAACACGTGCGCTTTCTTTGACAAGTCTCATTTGGGTCTCAGCCTTGAAAGTGAAAATGTCAGTTCAGGGACAGACGGCGGCGGCCAGGGAAGATCCCGGATTCAACGCCCTCACCATGCCGGCGCATGGGCCTGCATAAAATGATGTTGCACACGGTCCTGCCTCGCGTGAAAGCGCGACCAGACCGGATAAACCGCGGTAAACCGTTTGTCTGGTATATCGGAATGATGTCCGGTACAGCAGATGACCGAAGTCTTCCACAGAAAAAAACACGTTGCAATGGGGGATGCCGCTGATTCGAAGTGGTCGTTAAACACTTACATTCCGTCTTGCATTTCGCTTACCGCCGCGTGCGTTGCGGATAATTTGGAGAGTGCTCCGCGCGGGGAACCCGGGTGAATGGTCGCGCGCGTGATCGACAGAGGCGGGTGTAACGTCGCAGATGCGGTGGCTGGCGACGCTTTGGTGATGGACGGCAACAGTCACAAGAAGATCGGTTATATCCCGACGGGCGCCGGTGCGAAAACACTGTCCCAGCCAATATGGTAAGTACTTCTACTTTTCTGGATCGCGGATTGGACTGGGCTCGCGGCCAAGGCGGAACTGACGAGGTTGTCGACATCGACATCCGGCCGGCTGACATGCTGCCGACGCTGTCGATACGCCTGCTTGCGCGAAAATCCGAAAATTGGTCGGTCACGCACGGCAGCCTCGTGCAATCGCGTGCGCATCAGGTACTGGTGCAGCGTCACACCCGCTACTTGCAGGAACAGGCGCAGAAAATGATAGGGACTGGTCGCCGCGTCGCGCGCGAAATTCGTAGACCGGTGAACAATTGCAGGATCAGGGACAGACGTGGTGCCTCAAAGCGGATTTCTTCGCACGCCGCGTGAAAGACTAGCGGGGAATTGGAGATCCCGTTCAAACGTGCGCGGCCAGCCGACTATCAAGCTGTCCGTGGTGCACCAGAAGTTGCCGAGTCGATATTTCGAGTCTTCAGCGCGAGCAGCAGGACAAACAAGGCGGAACACAATACCGGCACGGACGCCGCGTGAAACAGCGACGCGTTGGACCAGTTCAGCGCGATCAACTGACCGCCGACCAGCGGCCCGATCACCGAGCCAATGCGCCCGATGCCCAGGCTCCAGCCGATTCCCGTCGAGCGCACCGACGTGGGGTAATAGTGCCCGGCGAGCGCATTGACCGCTGGCTGGCCTCCGACCACGCAGAAGCCACCCGCGAACACGACGATCAATAACCACGGCAATGCATGCGCGACGGTACCGATCATGCCAACGAAGATGGCAGCGAAGAAGAAACATACGAACAGCACCCGGACAAAGCCGAAGCGCTCGATAAACCAGCCAAGCAGCAAGGTGCCGAGCACGCCGCCCGTCTGCAACGCGGTACCGACAATCACCGCGGTTCCCGGTGAATAGCCGGCATCGCGCATGACAGTCGGCAGCCAGTTTGACAGAAAGTAGAGGTCGATCAGGTTCATGAAGCTGATCGACCACAGAATCAGCGTCACCGCCGTGCGGCCCGCGCGAAACAACTCGGCAACAGGTGCACCACCCGTGTTCTTTTCGCGGACTACGATGGTCGATGCTGCGTCAATCCGCAGCGTGGGGTCGAACCGCGCGAGCCATGCGCGCGCACGCCCCTTGTGACCCTTCAGCACCAGGAACTGCAGGGACTCGGGCAAGCTCATCGTCATGGCAACAACCAGCAGAAGCGGCACCACGCCGCCCAGATAAAACACCGAGCGCCAGCCGTAGTTCGGAATCAGCCATGCGCTGACAAAGCCGCCCAGCGCCGCGCCGAGCGTAAATCCGCATGAAACAAGCATCATTCGCTTCACGCGATGCGCTTGCGGACTAAACTCACCGACGAGCGCCATCGCGTTCGGCATGATGCAACCCAGGCCGATACCCGTGACAAAGCGCACAGCAATCAGCGCGGGGATCGTGGTGACGAAGGGGGTTGCAAGCATCAGCAAACCAAAGCAGAGCATCGACAGGATCAACACCGGTCGCCGCCCGATCTTGTCGGCAAGTACCGAAAGACCCAGCGCGCCAATCAGCATGCCGAACAGACTTGCGCTGAATACGGGACCGAGTGACGCCTTCGAAACGTGCCACTCGCCGATCACGCTCGGAGCCACGTAGCCCATCGCCTGGGCATCGAAACCGTCGATCACGAGGCATAAGCCGCACAACAAAAGCAACACGAAGTGGAACATCGGCCGGTGTGTTTCGTCGAGCAACCGCTCGACCTCGATCACGTCGGAATTCATGAATGGTCCTCGCTTGTGGGCTCACACCGGGCGAGCGAATGGATCGCTTCGCGCGGGGCATGAGTGCCGCTTAATCCGGTTCTTAAGGAAAAGATCAACGTCGAGTTGACCCATGTTTTCACGCGCTGCAGCATACCTGTCGCATGCCGCCCAGCGGCGCCCGATGCAATTCAGGGCAACACCTCAGGAATTACGAATTGTACAATCGGTTCACCAATAGTGAATTTACGTTAACCCTTACTCGGACGTTGATTTCTCTTTGATTGCCAATTGAAATCCAGGACCAGCGCAGGCGCGCGTGCCGATGCTGATCGTCGGGCATGCGCGAGAATTGATTGTCAGAACGAAATGTCAGATAAAAAAACCCGTCGTTTGCACGGTGCAAACGACGGGTCTGATGGTCAACCGAAGGCGCTGATAAGCGCGGGGAAACATACGAGTAGAGCGTGAACTTGCACCCCCCCCACTCGCTTACTTGGCCTGAGACACTTGCACTAACGCATCGATGGCGAGGGCATAACCCTTGATGCCCAAACCGACAATGATCCCGCGCGCTGCCGGCGAAATATACGAGTGGTGACGAAACGATTCCCGCGCGTGGACGTTAGAGATATGCAGTTCGATCAGCGTGACGCTCGCACCCTTGATGGCATCGTGCAAGGCGATAGACGTATGCGTGAAAGCGCCCGGGTTCATCACGACCCCAAGCAGGGTGCCCGCCGCTATTTCGCGGCCTGCCTCGTGGATCCAGTCGATCAGTACACCCTCGTGATTCGACTGCCGGCACTCCACCTCCACGCCGAGCCGCTCGCCGACTTCCTTGCAAAGCACCTCGACCGTGGCGAGCGTGTCGGACCCATACTGCGCGGGTTCGCGCTGGCCTAGCAGGTTCAGGTTGGGTCCGTTGAGAACGAGTACCTTCTTCATGACATAACCTCGTCAATATTTGATCTGTGAAACCGCGCGCAGTTGCTCAGGCGTGGCCGTGCCGAAACCAAAGAACTCAAGGTAGGCCGGAATCATTTCAAAGAGCATGTCGGTGCCGACCTGCACCGCACAGCCTTTCTCTTTGGCCGCGCGCAGCAACGGTGTGTATTCAGACTTCATGACAACTTCGCCAACGAACGTGCCAGGCGAAATCCGGTCGATGTCAAACGGCAGCGGATCACCCTCGTTCATTCCGAGTGGCGTCGCATTCACGAGCACGTCGTAGCCCGCCGGGTCATTGGAACCCGTGGTGACCACAAGCTGCGAATAGTGCTTGCGCAAGCGGTCGGCGAGCGCTTCGACTGCTGCCGTGTTGGTGTCGAAGAGGGCGAGGCCTGCCACGCCCGCTGCCGCGAGCGATGCCGCGATAGCCGAACCCACACCGCCGCTGCCAAGCACAAACGCACGCGCGCCCTTCAGCGACCGGCCCTTGCGTTCAACGCCTCGCGTGAAGCCCGCGCCGTCGAACTGATCGCCGAGCAAGGTGCCGTCAGGACGCAGAAGAATGGCGTTGCACGCGCCCGCAATGCGAGCGGTAGGCGTGAGTTCATCGACAAGACCCGTAGTCGTGACCTTGTGCGGCATGGTCACCAGCGCACCGCGGATGTTGGTCAGCCGGAACAGGGATTGCAGCAGGCCAGGATAGTCGTCCGCCTTCACGCCCATCGGCATCACCACCGCGTCGATGCCGTTCTGCTCGAACCAGGGGTTGTAGATCATGGGCGCCTTGAATCCCTCCGTCGGATAACCAAGGTGGGCAATCAGAGTGGTTTTTCCGCTAATCATGGCTGCATGCCTCAAGAAATTCGGCGCTCATTGCGCCAATTGGTCTGCCAATTCAACGCGACGTACATCGCCGACAATAAACACATAGGACAGCGCACCTACCAGCGCAGCCGCGCCGACGTAAGCCAGTGCGTAAAAGAACGAGCCGGTCTTCGCCACGATCACGCCGATCACCAGCGGCGTCACAATGCCCGCCAGGTTCGCGCAGAAGTTGAAGATGCCGCCGGTCAGGCCCATCAGGTTCTTCGGCGCAATGTCCGAGATCAGCGTCCAGCCGAGCCCGACCATGCCTTGGCCGAAGAATGCGATCGAGAGGATGGTGATGACCATCGCGTCGCTGTTGACGAAGTTCGCCGAGATGATGGTGGAGGCCCCCAGCAAGCCGACGATGATCGGCAGTTTGCGTGCTATGTTGGCCGAGCCGGTCCGCTTGAGCAGAAGGTCGGACACCCAGCCGCCGAACATCACGCCGACCGCTGCCGCGAGAAACGGCATCACGGCAAAAAAACCCACCTTCAGCCAGCCCATATGACGCTCGGTTGCGAGGTAGGTCGGAAACCAGGTCAGGAAAAAGACCAGCGTGGTGTTGCCCGCGAACTGGCCGAGACATGCGCCCGCGATCTGGCGGCGCTTGAGCAACCGAGCGACATTGCTCCACGAGAAAGCCAGCGTCTGCTGACCCCCGGGCGGCTCAAGTCCGCCGCCTGCAGCAATGTAGTCGAGCTCGGCTTGATTGACGGTCTTCGAGTCGCGCGGTTCGCGATAAAAAAGCCACCACACGATCGCGAAGGTAATGCCGAGAACGCCAACCACGACGAACAACGCGCGCCAACCGAAGCTCCCCATGATCCAGAACAGCGCCGGCGCGAAACACGCAAGGCCGAGGTATTCGCCCACCGTATAGATCCCTGTGGCACGGGCGCGCTCGTGCTGCGGAAACCACGTGGCGACCACGCGGCTGTTGACTGGAAAACAGGGCGCCTCGCTGATGCCCAGGCCAAAGCGAAACAGCAGCAATGACTTGAGGCCGACTGCGAACCCTTGCAATAACGTAAAGAGCGACCAGAACGTCAATGCGAGGAAGTACGTAACCTTGCTGCCGAAGCGATCGAGGAATACCCCTCCCGGTATCTGGGCAAGCGCGTAGGTCCATGAAAACGCCGAGAAGACGATCCCCATCACGGCTGCGTCGATACCGAGTTCCTTGGTCATCGTGGGTGCCGCGATGCCCAGGACGGTACGGTCCAGATAGTTGATCATGGTGCCGAGCGCGAGCAGCGCGAGGATCACGAAGCGAGTGCGCGAGCGCGTGCGGACCGCCGCACCGGCATGCACCGCAGGGGAATTGTGAACGTCTTGCATGAGGCGTCTCCTGACTCAAAGTAATGATATTCCCACCCTGCGAATAGGGTTCGCGGGCGATGTTATTCGAGAGTGGCGATCCTGACGGATAACAGGCACAACACCGAATTCCGCCGCGGCTGGCCCGGGTATTCACCCAGGCCGCCGATGCGCGCGGCGAGCCTGCGTATCAGAAGCGGTGAATGATACCCACGCCGGCTGCGAACTGGCTTTGCGACGAAGAAGGCGACGACTGGAATCCATCGCCCAACGTGGCCGTTGCACTGATGATGCTGGATGCGCCCGGCGTCCCCAGTGTCTTGCCCTTCGCGCGCTGGTACGCCTGCAGTGCATACAGTCCGGTTCGTTTTGACAAAGCGTAGTACTGGGACAAGTTGAACTGGTGGTATTGAGCGACGCTGTCTATGCCGTTCGCCTTCGTGGCACGCGTGTAGCTATACCCGGTCCCCAGATCGAGCGAAGTCGACGCGTGCCAGTGAAGCACGGCACCGGCCGTATTAAAGATGGCGGTATCGCGGAACAGCGAGTGAATACCGGGGATGTACTGCACATTCGAGTAGGTCGCCGACACGTCCCACGCACTATTGAACGTATATCCCGCGCCGACCGCGAAACGCTGTTGTGCCTGCGCCGTCTGGTACCCATTGGTCACCGCCGACACGCCCGATTGCCCATTCGAATTAGTGGTCGAATCGGTGCCGTACGCCCCGCCGCCCGGGGTTGAGTTGTTGATGCGCGTGATGCCCGCCGCGATCCCGAATGGGCCGTTGACGTACTGGAGCGCGCCACTCCATGTCGAACCCTGGTTCACGCTGCCCGGCACGCCCGCGAACGCATACGAACCGCTGAACGTGAATCCGTAGAGCTTGGGAGACGTATAGACCAACGAATTGTTCGCCCGATAGATGGTGTCCAGTTCGTCGAGGTCGCCGGGGTGAGCGCCGTAGAAACCGGTCAGCCAGTTGGTCGGGCTATACGACGAAAGCAGCGAATAGTAGGACGTGTACTGCCGCCCGGCCGTGAACGTACCGTAGGTGGGATTCGTTGCACCGACCCAAGCCTGCCGGCCGAATTCGGCGTTGGTGTACTGCTGGGCGCCGCTTGCGCTGTTAAAACCCGACTCGAGCTGGAAGATGGCCTTGGTGCCGCCGCCGAGGTCCTCTGCGCCCTTCAGGCCAAACCGGCTGCCCGCCCATACGCCCGACGACATCTTGATGTTGGAGCTTCCGTTCCTGGTTGAACCGAGTGTCGTCTGGCTGCTTTGGTAAGTCAGCGAGTTATCGACAATACCGTACAGCGTCACGCTGTTTTGTGCATGCGCGGACGTCGCCATTGCCACCGTGATGACGACCGCGGCTCCCGCCTGTCTGGATTGCTTCATCTATGTCTCCTCCTTCAATTCTTTCGGTTGGGTTCAATGCTGCAGGCTCTTTTAGTAAGCTTTCCTATTCTGTTACGCTACTTGGCGATGACGGTTGGAAAGTTCTGGTTCTAAAGGAATGTGTTGGGCAAAAAATAAGGCTCGGTGCTGACCGAATGTGCCGCACTTAAGTGTTGGATCAGCACGTCCACACAATAAAGTCATGTGCGATCGCGGGCAATGTTTTGCGCTTGAAAGAAATCGATTATCGAACGCAAACGTTCGATAATCGCGCATTATTGGGGTTTGCACTGACGCTGGAGATCCCTCTCCCCTAGCCGTGAATGATCTTTCTCGCAGCCGCCAGAGTCCTGCGCAAACGCTCGTCCAGGCCGACGGTTGCAGCGAGCTGGCGGTTAGGCACTTCGAGACTCAGCGGCACGTCCTGCGGCAGCGCTGCCACGAACGCCGGCAACGGCAGACCGCCCTCGCCGGGAAGACAACGATCGAAACGGGCTTCGTCGGAGATTGCCGCCGTCGTCACGGGTGCAGTCGCCGAGGCATCGCAAAACTGCGCATAGTGAATCAGATGTGGATTCACGGCGCTTATGTCGGCGACCTGCCCGCCGCTGCGAAACAGGTGGAATGGGTCGAGCAGCAATGCGCCGTTGACTCGCCGAGCCTGCTGAATCACCACGCTGGCCGCTTGAATACTGCCAACGCCCAACCACACCGCGAATTCAAGCACGCAGGTTATTCCAAGCGGTGCAGCCAGCGCGCACAGCTCGGCAAACTTCGCAGCGGCAAGCGACAGGTCCGCTATATCGATCAGGGTAAGCGCGTACTTTGCTCCGAGGCGGTGTCCTGTTTCAAGCACCGGAAGCAAAGCCTGCACGTCCTGTCCGGCCGACAGCCGCATGACTTCAATGTCCAGTACCCAGAGGCCGGTATCGTGCAACCGAGCCTCGGTTTCGCGCAGCATCGGGCTATTGTTGAACATGGGATGCTGCAACTCGCCCGCGCGAAAAGGATTCAGCCGCAGGCCCACCGCATCGTAGCCGCTACGCGCCGCCGCACTGACAAGCTGGGGTGGCGTCAGATCGATCGCTGTCAGCGCAGCGAGCGCGAATCGGCGCGTCATGCCTTACCCCACTTCGCTCATGGCCGGCACAAAACGCGACGGTTCATGCTGCTTGCGCTTGAGCAACTCCAGTGCTACGTCCACGATCATGTCCTCCTGTCCGCCCACTATCTTCCGCTTGCCGAGTTCGACGAGGATGTCGACCGTCTTCAGGTCTTACCGTTTCGCCGCCACTTCAGCGTGACGCAGGAAGCTCGAATACACACCAGCGTAACCCAACGCAAGCGTCTCCCGGTCCACCCGGAGCGGCCGGTCCTGGAGTGGACGAACGAGGTCGTCGGCGGCATCCATCAGTTTGTAGAGGTCACAGCCGTGGTGCCAGCCCTGCCGCTGCGCACGGGCGAGGCCGTCCGACTGGGGATCCACGCCTACCATTGCGCCCATCTCCAGATGCTTGCTGCTGCGCATCACCTTGATCATCAAGTCGGTGCCTATATTGCCCGGTCCGATGATTGCCACTTTCACTTTTCTGTTCATGCTGTTTCCCATGTCAACGACTAAAGAGGTCGGGTCGGCCTTGATCAGCCCTTGACATGAAAGCCGGCGCTCCCAAGGCGTTCCATCTCGACTGCGACATACTGGCCCGGCTTGATCCATTCCGCGGGCGTGGCGCCCCCTGCCATGACGATCCAGCCAGCCTGCAAGGGCTCGCCCGCGAGCGCGGACAGGCGCGCGGCCGCGACCAGCGAGCGCAAGGGATGGCCAAGCAAGGCCGCGGTCGAACCGACCTGCACCACGCGTCCATCGATGTTCAGCGTCAACCCCAGGTTGGCGAAATCGATGTGCGGACTGCACCATGGCCCGATCACGAAGCCGCTCGACGAAGCGTTGTCCGCAATCACTTCCGGCAGCGTGAACTTGAAGTCCTTGTAGCGCGAATCGATGATCTCCAGCGCCGGCGCAATGGCCTCCACTGCCGCGAGCGCTTCGGGAGCGGTGACATTGCCGGAAAGCGGACGCTTGAGGACGAACGCTATCTCCGGTTCAACGCGCGGATGCACGAAACGCGAGAATTCGACAGCCGTCCCCTCTTCAATCTGCATGCCCGCCGTCAGGCGTCCCCAGATCACATCCGACAGTCCCATCTGGACCATCTTCGCGCGGCTTGTGAAACCCATCTTCACACCGACGCGATGCTCGCCGCGCGTCACCCGGCGATCAATGGACGCCGCTTGAATGGCGTAAGCGTCGTCGAGCGACAAGCGGCCTTCAGCGTCGAACTGGGCGACTTCTTGGGCGTTGCGCGCGGCGTCGTCGAGGAGCGTTGCGTAGTCGAGAATGTTGCTCATCAGCGTGCCTCGCCCAAGTCGTGTTCAAACACAGCCCGCACGGAACCGAGTCCATTGATGCGGGTTTCAAAGATGTCGCCAGGGGTGACCGGGACCATCGGACCCAGTGCGCCGGACAATACGAGATCCCCGGCTTTAAGTGGCGTGCCTAAGCCGGCCATCGTGCGCGCGAGCCAGACGACTGCGTTGATTGGATTACCCAGGCAGGCCGCGCCCGCACCTACCGAGACCGGCTCGCCGCGCCGCTCGATCACCATGCCGCACAAGCGCAAGTCGAACTCCGAAAGCCTGCGCGGGCTGTTGCCAATCACGAATGCCGACGACGATGCGTTGTCGGCAATGGTGTCGCTGATACGAATGTCCCATTTCGCAATCCGGCTGCCCACGATTTCAAGCGCCGGCAGCGCGTATTCAATTGCATTCAGCACATCGAGCGGGCCCGGATTCGGCACAGTAATATCCCGGCCGATCACGAACGCCACCTCGGCTTCAATCTTCGGTTGCGTGAGGATAGATGCAGGGACCGGTTCGCCGTCGCCATAGGCCATGTCGTCGAAGAGCATGCCGAAATCGGGACGATCCACGCCGAGTTGTTTTTGCACCGCGACCGATGTCAGCCCGATCTTGCAACCCACTAGCCGACGACCTTCCCTCAGCCGACGCCCGGTGTTGAAGCGTTGCACCGCGTACGCGGATTCAATGCTGAGTTGCTCGTACGTTTCTCTCAGCGGTGCGATAAATTGACCGGTGCGCGCGGCATCGAACAATGCGTTCGCAGCCTGTTCAATGAGCTCCGGCGTCATCTCTCCTCCTGCTGTTGGGCCGCTGCAGCGGTCTCATCCTTCGTCTGATCGCCGACGGCCCAATGCGTCGCGGGCACGACCGTCGCAATGACTCGAATGGACGCGAGCGGCGCGCCGAGCGTTTCGTGGATCGTGCGTGCGACCGCTTTGATGCAGGCTTTCACGGTGGCATCGTCGCGTCCTTCAATGAGTGATATCTGTACGATTGGCATGATTCTCCCTTTGGTTTAAATCGGTCCGACGTGTTTCGCCGTCAGGTTCTCGCCAGCACCGCGAGCGTCGGGCGCGCGCCTTCGGCTTTGCCAGTGATCGGTGGTTTCGGCAGCTTCGCTTCGCCCGCTTCAATCTTGAAGTGGTGATCGAGCGAATACCAAGCGCCTTCTATATCGTCTGATGGCGCAGGCTCGGTATGGCTGTCATGCAGCACGTACTGCCCCACCAGTGCGCGTGTGACGCCGAACTGGACATCGGTATCGAGATTGGGGTCGTCGCTTGAATAGACCTGCGAGAATTGCGTCTTGAAACCCGGCTTATAGATCATGAAATGGATATGCGCGGGCCGCATGTTGTGACGGCCTTGAGCGCTCAGCAATTCACCCACGGGACCGGACAACGGGATCGGATAACCCGCCGGTTTGACGCTGCGGAAAGCGATGTGCCCCTCGGCGTTGGTGGTCAGTTTTCCGCGCAGGTTCATGTCGGCTTGCTCGGGGTCCTGATTCTCATAGAACCCTTCCGCCGACGTATGCCAAACGTCGACCTGCGCGTCAGCCACGGGTTGACCCTGGAGATCGCGGACCCATGCGTTGACGAAAATAGGCGTGCCGGGAGTCGGCGACCGAACGATTGAAGTGCCGTTTTCTGTACGTGGCGAGTCGCTTCGCCAAAACGGACCCATGAGGTTCGCGGTCGTATCGGTTTGACCGTGGTCGCCGTTGTTGAGCAGGCAGACCAGTGACGAAAGACCGAGCGAACCGGCGATCAACACGACCTCGTTGTGCGACACGGTAGTGAGTTGACCCAGCTTGGCAATGACACCGCAGGCTTGATGGAATTCCGCTTCCGTGAGTTTTGCTTCGCGTGCGAAATCATGCAGATGACGCACTGCCGCAGACATGATTTCGCGGAATCGCGGGTTATGGGCTCGACTTAGTTCGTCTAGCACGGCCCGCGTGATGTCTTCCTGACGCGTGATGATCATCGTTTGTCTCCACTGCTCGCGGCGTCTTTTGGTTGAACCGGATAAGGCGAGTTCGTGATCGCGTGGAACGCATCGTTCTTACTCTTCGGGAATCATGCGCGGTCACGAGGGATATCGTCCAATACCGTTTTTTCAAATTCCGATACCATTCCGGTATTGAGTTTGAACGTGGGAGTGGCGATGGATTTGAAGCAGATGCGGCAGTTTCTGGCGCTTGCCGAGGAGTTGAATTTCGGCCGCGCTGCCGAGCGTCTTCACATGGCTCAACCACCGCTCACGCGTAGCATTCGCGCGTTGGAAGAGGAACTGGGCGCGCCGTTATTCGTGCGCACGCCGAAGGGGGCGGAATTGACGCAAGCGGGTCAGGCGTTGCTTGACGAGGTACCGAACGTGCTTGCGCTAGCTCGCCGTGCACAGGAGCAGGCGCAGCTCGCGGGTCAGGGATATGTCGGCCGGCTGGATGTCGGCATCTTCAGTTCGGGGATCCTGAACGTGATTCCGCGTTTGCTTGCGCAGTTTCATACCGATCGGCCCGATGTGAAGATCGGCTTGCATAATATGTCAAAGGCCGATCAGATCGCTGCCTTGCGTGAGCGCCGTATCACGATCGGGTTTAACCGGTTGGTACCGGATGAAGCGGATATAGCGGTGGAATGGGTTCAGCGTGAGCCCTTCCTGGTCGCGCTTT
Source organism: Caballeronia sordidicola (assembly GCF_002220365.1). Lineage (GTDB taxonomy): Bacteria > Pseudomonadota > Gammaproteobacteria > Burkholderiales > Burkholderiaceae > Caballeronia > Caballeronia sordidicola_C. The sequence goes on from NZ_MTHB01000109.1 coordinate 151,721, forward strand.
ACGAGGGTCATCCGCTATGTGTGAAGAAGTCGATCACGCTTGGCGATTTGGACAATGAACGGATGATTCTTTACCCGAACGCGCCGGTGCATGGACTTGCACAGGAAGTCGCCGCGGCGTTCCGGGCTGAAGGTGTGCGGTTGCGCGTGGAGCAGGAAGTCGAGGACGTGGTGACGTGTATTGCGCTGGTCGCCAGCCGCTTTGGTGTTTGCGTCACGACGGAATCCGCCGCGAATCTCCGCTTGCCAGGGGTGGTTTATCGACCGCTCAGGTCTAAACAGCTTCGCAATATTGAACTGAGCTGTTTGTATCGGCGGGGGGATACGTCGCCCATATTGCACGCCGTGCTTGAATTGATCAGGGCATCCAGGGGGAAGTTTCGATCACAGTAGAGTCTGAGTAGAATCTGGTTTCTTGCTCGCGATGTGGCATGGATATGCAAGCAAAGCGAGCGAACTGCCTAAGCCTCCCGCGCCTTGCCCAAGGCGATCAAATTTCCTTCCCCGAACCCGTGGTCGCCACGCCTCTCCACGATTTCAAAAAACATATCGCCGCGGTCGCGTTGAATAAAGGTCTGCAGGAAGAGCCGCGCGCTTCCATCGGCCGCGATCGTCCCGTCTACCAGGATGCCCCTCGACCGCAGGGCTTCAACGTCCAGCCCATGCCCGGGTAAACGTTCATCGAGTTGTTCGTAATACCTTGCCGGCGGCTGCACGAAACGAATGCCTCGCGACCGCAAGATATCCACCGACGCAAAAATATCCTTCGCCGCGAGCGCAATATGCTGGACCCCCTCGCCCGTATGATCGGGCAGATAGTCCTGCATCAGACTCGTGCGGTAGGTCCCTTCCTCATAAACGGGAATGCTCAACGTCTGGCAAGGCGACACAATCACAGGCAGATCCTGCGCCACCTTCCAGTCCGGATGAACCGCATGGATCTCCTTGAAATGAAGGACCTGGAGATAAAACTCGAGCCAGTCCGCCAGCCGCCCCGCCCCAACCGTCTGCGTGAAATGGTCGACCTTGCTCAAACCAGCGTTGTTGGAATGCAGCGCTGCACGCGTCTCCTGCGGGTCGAGCCAGGCGAAATCAATATCGTAGATAGACCGTGCCTTTTCGCTCGGCTCCTGCCGCCCTTCCCAATGGTCCACGAAGTAAATATGCGAATCCCCAATACCCTGGATCGCGGGAATCAACAATTCGTTCGGCCCGACGCGCTCACCCTCGAAATCCCACGCCCCGAATTCGATGGCACGCTCGTGCGAAGTCTGCGCATCGAACACCCTTAGCCCGATCGCGCAGATGCCCACCCCATGATTTACCGCGAACCGCGCTGCGAACGAATCGTCGTCGGCGTTGATGAGAAAATTCATGCTGCCCTGCCGGAACAGGGTGACGTCCTTGCTGACATGGTGCGCCACTTGCGTAAAGCCAAGTTGCTCGAAGAGCGTGCGCAACCGCGCCGGGTCCGGGCTCGAAAATTCCACGAATTCAAGCCCGGCGACGCCCAGCGGATTGTCGCTGTCCTGCAGGGATTGCGCCGAGGCAGCGCCAGGCAGAAAAGCATCGTTGGTCATCGAAAATCACCTCTGAGAAAGTCAGGTCCGTCGCTGTCTGTGCACTCGTGCGTCAGCGCTGCAGCCACCTGCCGCGCTGACGCCGAGACAGATTATCGTCTCTGGCATCAAAGCGTCAAACTGTCGAGCACTGTCTCAAGCCAGCAGGGCGTCCCCAGACCAGACCGCCAGCTCGGTCACGCCGCCCCGGCTACCCGCTCCTGATGGCGTCGTTGGGCGTGGGCCGCGAGCCGAACTGGCGCGTTCACCGCACCATAGCCGTCATAGGCGCCCTTGCGTTGCACGACCTCCAGGAAAAACCGCTCCGCGAACTGCTCCGTGTAGACCTGGAAAAACTCGCCGCCCGCGTTGTCGCGGTCATACAGGATGCCGCCCTCACGCATTTGTGCGAGCTGGGCCGGGTCGAGATCGTAGCGCGCCTCGAGATCGTCGTAATAATTGCGGGGAATGTGCAGGAGCGGCACGCCCCGCTCGCGCAACTGCGCGACGGCCGCGAAAATGTCGTCGGTCGCGAACGCAACGTGATTCAGCCCGGAACCGCGGTAGGTCGACAGCGACTCCACCACTGCCGTATGCCGGTCCGCCGACGCGTTGAGCACGATCCGCACGGAACCGTCCCGGCTGCGCACCGCGCGGCTTCTGACAAGGCCGTACGGGTCCGGTAAGAGGACCGACGGCTCGGCATCGAAACCGAACGTCGCCTTGAAAAAAAGCACCCACGTATCCAGCGTGTCGGCAGGCAGGTTCAGGCACACATGGTCGATACGGCGCAGGATATCGGCACGGTCCTGCTTGCCTGTATCAGTCAAGTTGAAATCGGTCTCATAGAGCGTGGGCTCGCCCGGCGCCTCGTCGACGAAGTACTGCAAGCTGTTATCGGGTGCCTGCACGCTCGGCACCACGCGCTCGTTGGGACCGACCTTGCCCGAAAATGGCGCGTAGCCAAAAGCGGCCGCGCGCTCGAACGCCTGCGCGGCGTTATCCACGCGATACGCCGACGCGCAGATCGACAAGCCATGCGCCTGATGAAACGCGCTCGCGAAGGAGTCCGTCTCGCCGTTCAGGAGAATGCACGCGTCGCCCTGCGCGTACAGCGTGACATTCTTCGAGCGATGCCGGCCAGCCGCGCGAAAGCCCAGGCGTTCGAGCCATTGGGCAAGCGTCGGACCACCGGCCGGATCGACGGCGAATTCGAGGAACTGAAAGCCCGTGTGCGCAGGCGCGGCGGGCGGATGGAACAACGTCTCATGCGACGTCGCTGTTAAAGCGCCCGCGCATTGTTCTTCCAGATACAGCAGCGAGCGATAACCGTCAACGGCCGTCGCCGCGTTCGGCGCCGCGCGAAATCCGTCGTTGAAAATCTCCAATGACAGCGGCCCGGCATATCCCGACGCCAGTACCTGACGTGTAAAGCCGGCCACATCGAGATCGCCTTGCCCCGGGAAACAACGGTAATGCCGGCTCCATTCAAGCACATCCATTGCCATCTTCGGCGCGTCCGCGATCTGCACGAACGTGATCCGGTCTGCTGGAATGCGAGCGATTTCATCGACTGAGTCGCCGATGGAAAGCGTATGAAAGCTGTCGAGGATCAGGCCGAGGTTCGGATGATCGAGCGTGTCGACCAGCCGCCACGCATGTTTGTACGAGTTGACGTGCCGCCCCCACGCCAGTGCTTCATATCCTGCCATCACGCCTTCCGAACGCGCGAGGTCGGCGAACTGACCGAGCTGATCGACGATCAATGCGTCGCCGCCGATTGAATCCGCCAAGGCATTGCTGCACACCAGCACGCGATCCGTGCCGAGTTCATGCATCAGTTCGAACTTGCGCCGCGCGCGTTCAAGGTTGCGGGCCAGTCGTTCCGGCGAGACCCCCTCGAAGTCGCGGAAGGGCTGGAACAGCATGATCCGGAGGCCGAGGTCGGCGCAGATGCGCCGGACGTCGGCGGGTGAGCCATCGAAGTACAGCAAGTCGTTTTCGAAGATCTCGACGCCGTCGAACCCGGCGCGGCTGATAGCCTTGAGCTTCTCGACCAGCGTGCCGCTGACTGAGACGGTGGCAATTGAACGTAGCATCGTAAGTTCTCTTTCAACAAGCAGGCCACCACCGGTATGCGGGGCACCGCCGTATTCCTGTCGCTATATCGGTCGCCAGCGGAAGACTAAAGCGCAGGCAAATGCAGCAGTTCCCGGGCCTGCGCCGCGCTTGCCACCGGACGCCCATACTCGCCACACAGCGCAGCTACGCGGCTCACCAGCTGAGCGTTACTCGTGGCAAGCGTGTCCTTGTCCCAGCGAATGTTGTCTTCGAGACCGGTGCGGCAGTGACCGCCCAGTTCAAGCATCCAGTGGTTCACCTCAAGCTGATGCCGGCCGATGCCTGCTGCGGTCCACGTTGCATCGGGTAACTCGGCACGCAGCCGCTCCACTTCGAACTCAAGGATTTCGCGCTTGGCCGGCAACGCGTTCTTCACGCCCATCACGAACTGGACGTGGACCGGCGATGCCAGCAGCCCCTGCCCGACCAGATCGACGGTGCTGTAGAGCATGGCCAGATCGAAGATTTCTATCTCGGGTTTAACGCCGTGATCGAGCATCGACTTCGCGAGCGAACGCACGAAGTCAGGCGGGTTTTCGTAGACCGTGGTCGGAAAGTTGACCGACCCCGTGGCGAGCGAAGCCATGTCCGGGCGCAGATCGAGCATCGCGCCGCGTTGCTCGAAAGAACGTCCGCGCCCACCCGTCGAGAACTGGATGATGATGTCCGGGCAATGTTGCCGGATGCCGTCCTGAAGCGCCTCGAAACGCGAGCGGTCCGAGCTGGAATTCTCCTGCTCGTCGCGCACATGCAAGTGCACGAGCGACGCGCCCGCTTCGTACGCAGCGTGCGTGCTCTCGACCTGCTCCGAGATCGAGATGGGTACCGCCGGATTGTCCTTCTTGCGCGGCACGGAGCCCGTGATCGCAACCGAGATAATGCAGGGATCAGTCATGATTTGATTTCCATTGAATGAAGTGTGGGCTCATGCCGGTAACCCGGAGCCCCGTGCTTAAGTCCGCTTCATACCACCGGCGACCACCACGGAAATCAGGCAGCCAATAGCCAGGTAAGCCGCAACCGGGTGCCACGAACCACCGGCGAAGCTCACCAGCGCCACGGCGATGAACGGCGTGAAGCCGCCGCCGACCACGCTCGCCACCTGATAACCCACGCCTGCGCCGCTGTATCGATACTCCGTGCCGAAAAGTTCGGTAAACATCGGCTGCTGGACGCTGACCACCATGTCGTGCGCAATGTTCGCCAGCATCACCGAAAAGATCACGATCCAGACGGTCGAGCGAGCGTCGAGTGCGACAAAGAACGGAATGGCACTGAGCATGCCGACGAGCGCGCCGATCATGTAAATACGGCGGCGGCCAAAGCGGTCGGCGAGCATCGCAAAGCACGGAATGGTCACGATGCTGAGCGCCCCGACGAGCAAGCCGATGTTCAGGAAGAACTGGCGCGGCATGCCGAGGTTGGTCGTTGAGTAGCTGAGGGCAAATGCCGTGACGATGTACATCGTGAACAGTTCGGCGAGGCGCAGCGCAATGATCAGCAAGAAGGCTTTCGGATGCTGGCGCAACGCTTCGAAGATCGGCAGGCGGCGGGTTTTCTGCCCTTTCTCGATCACTTTCTTAACGAACTCCTGCGACTCCTCCATGCTCGATCGCACCCACAGCCCGATCAGGACCAGCACAACGCTGAACACGAACGGGATGCGCCAGCCCCAGGTCTTGAAGGTCGCATCGTCCATGGTCTGGCTGAGGATTGAGACAATGCCGGTTGCAAGCACCAATCCCACGCCATAACCGACCTGCACGCCACTACTGTAGAACGCCTTCTTCTTGCCGGGCGCGCTTTCCACCGCCATCAATGCCGCGCCGCCCCATTCGCCGCCAACCGCGAAGCCCTGGATCGCACGCAAGGCGATAAGCAGGACCGGCGCCCACCAGCCGACGGTCGCAAACGTGGGCAGCAACCCGATCATCGCGGTCGAGAGACCCATCATCATCACGGTCAGCACCAGCATGCGCTTGCGGCCCAGCCGGTCGCCATAGTGGCCGAATACAAAACCACCCAGCGGGCGAAACAAAAAGCCCACGCCAAAGGTCCCGAACGCTGCGAGCGTGCCCATTGCAGGGCTGACTTTCGGGAAGAACTCGGTGTTGAAAACAATCGCCGCGATGATGCCGTAGAGCAGGAAGTCATACCAGTCGACCACTGCACCGACAAAACTGCCAAGCGCCGCCTTGCGTGCCCGGCTCTTCTCCCGGTCTACTGCTGCGACGTCCGAAGGCTGGATAGCGATAGTCATTACGTTGTCTCTGATGTGTATTGATGTTGGGCTGCAGGACATGGTCTGCAGGTAAAAGCGCGTGGCGCGCTGCGGTGAATGGAGCATAGGGCGGCGGCATCGCCCGATCAATGATTGGCGCGAAAATTAAAACGATGATCGACTGTTTATGTGCGATTAACGATCGTTTTCGGGGTTAGCACTAGGCCGGGGTGTCGGTGATCTGCGGGCGCATCGAGGCGCCTGAACGGCGACGCAGCGCGTCCGGCGTGATCAGGTCCAGCAGATACCCATCGTCCGAACGCACGGATTGGCCAAGTTCCGGATAACCGAAAAAGTCGAGATAGAGCGGCGTCTGCTGGATGAGCATGTCGAAGCCGGGTTCTGCAATCAGCCCCCTTGAGCGGGCCGCGCGCAGCAACGGCGTGGGCTGGTTTTTCATCAGGATGTCGCATACGACCGCGTCTTCCCGAATCGCCCCGACATCCACGGGCAGCGGGTCGCTATCCTTCAAACCGAGCGGGGATGCATTGATGACCACGTCATAATCTTGCGGATCATTGGTCGGTACATCGCTAGCCTCGATGTGGAAATCGCGCCTCAACACGGCGGCGAGATGCTGCGCTTTACTGTGGTCGGGGTCGAAGAGCGCGAGTTCGGCCACACCGGCTGCTGCCAGCGCGGTCGCCACCGCCGATGCCGCCCCGCCCGCGCCCAACATGAGGATCCGGCGGCCCGCGTAAGTCAGGCCTCTGCGATCCATCGAGCGGATAAAACCTGCCCCATCGAACAAGTCCCCTTCGAGTTCGCCATCCGGATTGCGCCTGATCGCATTGACCGCATTCGCGGCCAGCGCAGCCCGCGAACAGTGGTCCACCGTCGCTGCCGCTGCCGCCTTGTGCGGGATGGACAGCGACACGCCGCCGACTGTGGGCGAGGCAAGAAGGCATCGCAACGTTGCCGCAAGATGGCCCGCCGTGACGCGCAGGGGCACCATGACGGCGTCGACTTCATGCCGCGCAAACACCTCGTTAAAGACCTCGGGCGCACGCACCTGATCTACTGGATCGGCGATGCAATAAAAAATCCGGGTCGTGCCGGTGATCCTCATGATGTCCCCTCTGCTCCATAGCTTCGTTCATCAAGCCGGTGAAACAAAGGATAAGGATTGGCTTCGCCGACACGAAGCAATGTTTAGTGAATGTGCGCGATAATCGCTCACACATCATCATTGATCGCACGGAATGAGGGTTAATGCTTATGACCAAACGACCGCCGTTGGACAAGCGCGACTGGATCGCGGGACTTGAGAAGGGGTTGGCGGTACTCGAAGCATTCGACAGCGAGCACGCCCGCATGACCCCTACGCAAGCAGCGGCCCGCACGGGCATGACCCGGACCGCGGCGCGCCGGCATTTGCTGACGCTGGAGAGTCTTGGTTATGTGGAAAGCGATGGCAAACTGTTTGGACTGACGCCGCGCGTGCTGCGCGTTGGCTGGTCGTACTTCGATTCCGCACGCTTGCCGAAACTGGTCCAGCCATACCTCCAGCAACTGAGCGCGACGCTCAATGAGTCGGTCTATATCAGTGTGCTCGATGAATGGGAGCTGGTTTTCATTGCACGCAACGGGACCTCCCGGGTCATGACCACGGGGTTTGTCCTGGGCGCCCGGGTGCCTGCGCCGCTGACTTCGCCAGGCGTAGTGCTGCTTGCTTACAAGCCCGACGAGGAAGCTGTTCATGAGTGGCTGCACACGACCGTGCTGACGCCGTTTACGCCTCATACGCTGACGAACACGGTGCGTCTTGCGGAGAAAATCCGGCAAGCCCGGGCCGATGGTTTTGCGGTCATCGAACAACAATTGCAGGTGGGGGTGCGGGGTATTGCAGTGCCGATGAAGGACCGGCACGGTGAAGTTGTCGCCGCGCTTAGTACTAACATGCCGATGGGCAAGGAGACCACCGAGGCCGCGATTAACCGGGTAGTACACCGCTTGCAGGAGACCGCACTAGCGATGCTGAATGTGCTTTAGGGCGGTGGCTTTTTGCTTCCTCGGTCCATCATTCTCAAGCGGGTTTCGCTCGCGTCGACGCCAGTACCATCGAAAGCCCGACGCAGCCGACAAACAGCGCCGCCACAATCGCAATGCTCACCTGATAAGCGTGTGCATAGTCCGCGGCCGATGTCCCTGCCGACAGCACTGAAAAGAAAGCCCCGCTGATAGCAGTCGCACCGAACGCCGACCCGATCTGCAACATGGACGTGACCACACTCGATGCAAGCCCGGCTTGCGCCGGTCCAACCTCCCCTATCACGATCCGCACCACCGACGGCAGCACAATGCCGTGCCCCATCCCTGCCAGTAGCAGCCCGGCATAAAACAGCGGCCCTGGTTCAACCCCACGAAACAATGCGCCCGCGGACGCCGCGAATCCGGCAGCAAGCAATGCAAAGCCAATGACAAGGATACGGTTGCCGACTCGTCGCACGAGTATCGGCGACAACAAGGGCCCCAGAATAGAGCCGGCGCCGAACGGGAAAATCGCGATCCCCGCAGCAAGCGGCGAAAAGCGCAAACCATTCTGCAGATAGATTCCGTAAGTCAGGAAAAAAACGCTGTCGCAGTAGAAGCAAAAGGCCAGGACCAATCCGATTGAAAAAACAGGATTGCTGAATAAACCGAGGTCGACAAGCGGGTCTCCGCCTTTCTGTTTCAAGCGGTATTCCATCAACAGGAACACGGCGAAAACCGGCACACTCGCCCCCAGTGAAACAAGCGTCCACGCGGGCCATCCGGCCTCCCGGCCCTGCGTCAACGGATAGATCACCAAGGCCATGAAGAGCGACAAAAGCATCAGGCCCGCTGCGTCAATACGCGTGCTTTGTGCGGGACGATTTTCCGGCACGAAGCGCCACGCGCCGGCCAGCGCCAGGCATCCGACTGGCAGGTTGATCAGGAAGATCGATTGCCAACCAAGCCCGAACGGACGAAGCGTGATCAACGCGCCACCGCCTATCTGACCCACGACCGAGGCAAAGCCATAGATGAATCCATACAGGCTCATGACTTTCGTCTGCTGCTCCTGGGGGAACACGGTCCGGATTGTGGCAAGGATCTGCGGCACCATCACCGAAGCCGACGCCCCCTGGAGCATTCGCCCGATCACCAGCACCGTGGCATTCGGCGCCCCCGCGCACAGCGCCGACGACACGACAAACCCCGCCATGCCGAGCATGAATATCCGCTTGCGTCCGAACATGTCGCCAAGGCGTCCGCCCGTCACCAGAAAGACAGCGAACGCGGCCGTGTATACGGACACGATCAGTTGCAGCTCTGCCGAACTGGCGTGCAGCCCTGAGCGAATGGCCGGCAACGCAAGATTCACGATGAAGTAATCAAGCGGCGAAAGGAATGCGCCCGTGAGCAGCACAAGCAAAGCCAGTGCGCCGGTCCGGGTCGACGCTGAATGCATGCCGACGGACGGGTCCTGCAAAATCAGATCTGATTTCATGACCATATAGTCAATAAATGGAGAAAAAAATGTGCAGTATTTGCTTGCCTCAAAAGCACAAGCAATTACGCAGTGGACGGCACTGCCGGGACGGTGATGCCCGGCAACGCCCGTATCACAACATTGGCGCAGGCAGTGAACCCAGCACCTGCTCGAACGCCACGCCTATAGCAAGCAAACGGCGATCGCTACCGGTAGGCCCGTCGAGTTCAATACCCACGGGCAAACCTTCTTGCGTCATCCCGGCCGGCAGCGACAAGCCCGGAATACCTGCGACGCTGGCCGGATCGGTGTTGCGCAGGAATGCGGCCATTTCATCCATCGGCTCACCGCCGTTGATCGACACTTGCGAAGATCCGTTCAACGCATCGATCGGCACGGCCGGCAGAAGGGTTGTCGGAAACAGCAGCGCATCAAGCGCATTCCCGGAAAATGTTGTCGCGTAAAGGCGTTGAAGGAGTGGCCGCAATGTACTCATGGCCACGTCGTATTGCGGGCCGAGCGCATCGGCGAGAATGGCTTCATACGCGGCGCGCACGTCGGGGCTGGCAATTCGCGCGGCCACTTCAGCCACGGTCTTGACCGGCGCCTCGTTGGCGATAAGCCACGCGGGAAGGTCTGCGAGTGGTTCGTGCAAGGCCACGGCAAAGCTGATCTGGTCACTCAACGCGAAGAGATCCGGCATGTCGATGTCCACGAACGTCACGCCCGCCGCTTTCAGCCGGTCGAGGGCACCGCGTGCGACGGTTTCAAGCCCGTGATCCAGTCCGGCCCAGCAGCACGCAGGAAGGCCAATGCGCAAGTCTTCAAGCGCCACGCCCGGAAGCGGACCATCGCCGCTCACGACACCATCGAGAAGCGCGACATCTGCGACGGTGCGTGCCATCGGTCCAACCGTATCGCGTGTGCGGCTGATCGGCACGACCGCGTTTGTATCGTGATAACGGCGCTGATCGCCTCCGTTTCCCACCGAAGGACGGAAGCCCGCGATACCGGTCAACGCAGCCGGAATACGGGTCGAACCGCCAGTATCCGTGCCGAGCCCCGCAGGCACCATGCGCGCCGCCACCGCCACCGCTGTGCCACCGGACGACCCGCCCGGAATCATGGCTGGGTTATAAGGATTCCGAACAGGTCCTGCGTGGTTGCTTAGGTTCGTACTAGTGATGCCGAGCGCCAGCTCGTGCATATTGGCCTTGCCGAGCAGGATCGCACCGGCGTCCACCAGTTTTTGCACGGAGGGCGCGTGCGTCGATGGGATGAAATTTTCGAGTGCCGGCGTACCTGCCGACGTCTGCAGACCTGCCGTATTGATGTTGTCCTTCACCACGATCGGCAGGCCGGCGAGCGGAAGCCGGCGTTTTTCATCGACTGACAAGGCATCGATACGCTGCGCCGCTTCCAGCGCACCCTCCGTATTGAGCGCGGTCAGCGCGTTGAGCGTGGAAAGTGCCGCCGCGCGAGCCAGCAAGGTGGCGACGTAGTCGGTGGCCTTCAGGCGGCCCGACTGGATCGCGCTGACGGCTTCCGTCGCCGTGAGTGCGAGTTGTTCATCGACCGTCCATGACATGCTTTCAGTCTCCTGGAATATCACGTTAAGACGCCTTTACGTGTCCGACGCTTTTTAGCGCAGTGCGTGAAACGAAATCCGGATTTTATGACTCCATGGTCAATAAATTGGCAAAAAATCAGCTCAATGCACGCATGGCCACGTCGACGGCCGCGGTCAGCCGGTCCTCTTCATGCACGACCTTGCCGAGAACCCTCAAGCCCTGGGTCATGCATAGCAGAAAGTCACCTACCGCTTTTTCATTCAACCCCTGATTGAAGACCCCTTCCGCTTGTCCGCGAATAACGGCCGCCGCGAGCAACGTTGATATCCGCCGCATGATCGACTCTATCCGCAATGTCACGTCCGGGTCGCTGGGAACCATCTCGAGCGCGATATTCGTCACGAAACAGCCGGGTATGCCGGTTAGCGCAGATACCACTCGGGTATGGTGCAGCAACGCTTCACGCAATGCTTCGTGGGGTGGAAGACCCGAATTCAGCCGCTCGGACAATCTCGCTACGGCGCCTTCGGCGTAGTAATCCAGCGCGACCAGCAGCATGCCTCGCTTGTCACCGAATGCGCCGTAAAGACTACCGCGTAGAAGACCCGTTGCCTCGGTAAGATTGTCCAGCGAGGTCGAATGGTACCCACGCTCCCAGAACACGAGAGCGGCTGCCTCAGACACGGAAGCTACATCGAACTCGCGCGGTCTGCCGCGCTGCATGGCCGAAGCCGTTTTTTTCGGACTGGAATAGGAACTCATGCGTTGAGTTTATGACTGGTTAGTCAATAAATCAAGCGCCTATTTGGTGTGCTGTTCAGAACGGTTGGTGCGGACCCGGATAAAACCGCGTGGTTTTAATACCCTCTGCGGGTCCGTGACGTCTGATACTTGGTTATGTTTCATGGCCGAGGGCTCGGCTTCATTGCGCCTGCGGCGACAAGGTCTGGAGAAACGCCGCGAGGTAGCTTTTCCAGACCTCGGGATGGTCAATAGTCTCGTTGCCGTAAGAGCGTTCGCTCTCCGGCATCTCGACAAATCGCCCGCGCGGCACGCGCGGAACAAGACGCTGCATGATGCCGAGATCGGTCGGGTTCAGCAGGTCGTCGGAGAAATTCAGGGCGAAGAGCGACGCCTTGATTGCCCCAAGTGCCGCTTCGGGGTTGTAGTCCCACGACGATTCGAACCAGTACATCACGTCGTTGGCGTCGTACTGGCGGCCGCTGTAGACGGCTGCGTCATACGACCATCGTGAAGTACCCGGGGTAGGCGACAACGCCTGCATGCGCGCAGGGTTTCTCGTGATCAGCGTAAAGACCGGCATGGCGCGTAACCATTGAATTGGCTGGTGCAGGTAGTTGCCGTCGTTCCAGTCAGGGTCCCGCCGAATGGCGTCGATAATCATTTGCCGCCAGAAACCGTTGCGTCCGGTGAGTGCAACCGGCTGGCTCGCAATCGGCATGAGGCCGTCCATCATGTCCGGATAGCGTTCGCCCCATAGCCACGTCTGCATGCCGCCCATCGACGTACCGAGCACCAGGCGCAAATGGTCGATGCCCAGTCCTTGCGTGACGAGCAGGTACTGCGCCTGAACGACGTCGTTGTATCCGTATTGGGGAAACTTCGCCCGCAACCCGTCGCTGGGTTTGCTTGAGCCGCCGCGTCCAAGGCCATCCGGAATGATGATGAAATAACGGCTGGCATCGAGTGGTTGGCCGGGGCCGAACAGCTCCTGGCGCATGGCCGCGGTGAGGAACGCGCGGCCGGTGTCGGTCGTACCGTGCAACAGCAAGACGACGTTGGTGAAGTGTCCGTTGCCATCGCAGCGGGGTACGCCAAGCGTAACGTAATGGAGCGTGACCTGGGGTAGCGACGCGCCGTCTTCGAAGTGAAAGCCAGTAGCAACGAAATCGCCGGATTGTTCGTATAACGGCGGCTGCTGTGCGCCGGCACGAGGAACGAAGCACGCCAATGAAAGGGACAGCGCAAACAGGAGGGAGCGCATGGTCTCCTCGCTAGTTGAGGTCTGACCTTTTAGTTTAGGCCGATCCTCGCAGGCTTATGCGTATTTCGATGCCCGGACGCAAACCGAATGCAAACCAAGTGCAAACCAAGTGCAAACTCGAACGCTCAAGCGCGCCCTGCCCCGTTGCGCAAGCGGCGCAATGTCTCCGACGGCAATTCGCCAAACTGCTCGCGATAGTCGCTGGAGAAATGGCCGAAGTGCCAGAAGCCCCAGCGGGTCGCGGCGTCGGTGACCGAGCCGGCATGCAGGAGGTCCTTGCGCACGCGATCGAGCCGCACGGCACGCAGGTACGACGCCGGATTCGTACCGAGGATTTCTTCGAACGCATACTGAACCGTGCGCCGGCTGATGCCCAGGCGCAGGCACAGGTCAGCGACTGACAGCGGGCAATCCGCCGACGCTTCCACCAGTTCGCGCACGGCGCCAACCAGCTTCCAGTTGCGGGATGCTCCGGTACGCGTGCCGGTATCGCTGACATCCACAAGCAAGTCGGATAGCCCGACGATCACCGACCGCTCAAAACTTGCGCACACGCTCGCGTCGGCAAGCGTCGAGGGTGAGGACGTGACCGTATCCAGCAGACCCGCCAGCGTGCTCCTGAACGCCTGCAACCGGGCGGGATCGGCATTGAGCACCCCCGGTTCGTTGCCGAGTGCTCGATGGACGTTGTCCATGGCAAGCCGAAGCAGCGGGTCGGACAGTTCCAGCGGTGCTATCTCCAGATTCACGACCACATGTTTGTCGGGCGATAAAAACTCGAACCCTCCGGGCCCGGAGAAAACATGCAGCCCGTCAAGATGACTCACCTGACCGCATAACAACGCATGGCCTTCGAGCTGGAACGGAATGCCCACGGCGATCCGCGAAACGTCCACGCAACCGCGCTGGTACACCGTCCGGTTCATCCGTTCAACCAGAATACGTACCGCGCCCGCATGCACGGAACTGACCGAGCCGTCGAAAGCGCCCCGCGAGATCTGACAGTAGGTCTGGTTCCAGCTTTCGAGCAGCCTGGCCTGCTCGTCAATGCTCCGGCAGCAATGGATATCGACGGCCGGACGCACCGGTTGGACCGCTTGCATAAAAACTCCTTGGCGCACGGCACGCGTCAAAAAAGTGTAAACGACCAAAAAGCAACCACAACCCCCTCTGGGTCATTCTGACCATTGTGGCCCAGGCCGAGCGCCACGGTAAGCGCCGCGCGTTCGCGCGCCCATCGCTGAAAACCCTGCCCGGAGCGCCTTTGAGCCTCCTGCATGACGCCGTTTGCGGTTTTTTTGCGGTGTATCCCGCTCCATTGCCAATTTCGGATAGTGCGTAAATTGTGTCGAGCCTAGCCTAAATAAAGGATAAACAACGAGAGGTCAGGAATGGGCAAATCCGAGTCTGTTGGCGGGAAACTCGCGGGGAAGATCGCGGTCGTGTCGGGTGGGGCCACCGGCTGCGGCGGTGCGGCCTCCGTGCTGTTCGCCAAAGAGGGCGCGCAAGTCGCGGTTGTCGATATCAACGCGGACGCCGGCACGCAGGTCGTGGCGCAGATTCGCGAGAACGGCGGCGTGGCGGAGTTCTTCAAGGCGGATGTCGCGAAGACCGACCAGGTAGAAACCGCCGTGGCGCGCATCGTCGAGCGCTTCGCAACGATCGACGTGCTGTTCAATCACGCGGGCAGCATCGTCGTCAAACCATTCCTCGATACCACCGACGAGGACTACCAGTGGCTCATGGACGTCAACGTCAAGAGCATGTTCACGATGACCCGCGCCGTGTTGCCCCATATGCTTGGGGCGGGCGGCGGGTCGATTGTCTGCACGGCGTCGATCTCGTCGACGGCGGCCACCCCGCTCGAAGTGCTGTATTGCACGACCAAGGGCGCGTGTGCGATGTTCGCGCGGGCGATTGCCGTGGAGTATCGCGAGCGTGGGATCCGTTGCAATGCGGTGTGCCCAGGTTTCATCGATACCCCGCACGGGCAGCGTGAAATAGCCGCGCTCGCGCAATACGGTTTCGATGCCAGCGAAGCGGCGCTCTCGCTTCAGCAGGGCCGTCTTTGTGCGCCCGAGGAAGTAGCCAAGGCTGCGCTCTTTCTCGCCAGCGACGACGCCAGTTTCATCAACGGCGCGCATCTCTACGTCGACAACTGCTTTACCGCCGCTTAAGTTCGCAGCTAGTTCGCAGCGCCAATCCAACGTCTACAAGCAGCTTCAGCCATAAGGATCGACCATCATGGACATCAATACGGCAGTTCCGCCGCCAGAGAGCGCGGATAGCGACGTTTCATTGCTGCACAAGATGGGGTATGCGCAGGAGCTCTCGCGCCGCATGGGCGCGTTCTCCAACTTCGCCGTATCGTTCTCGCTCATCTGCATCCTGTCCGGCGGAATCACCTCGTTCCAGCTTGGACTCAGCGCGGCCGGCGGAGCATCGATTGGACTGGGCTGGCCGCTCGGCTCCGTCTTCGCGCTGGTGGTTGCAGCCGCAATGGCACAGATCGCTTCGTCTTATCCGACGGCCGGTGGCCTGTATCACTGGAGTTCGATCCTGGGCGGCAAGACCTGGGGCTGGCTCACCGCCTGGTTCAATCTGCTGGGACTCGTGTTCGTGGTCGCGGCCATCAACTTCGGTACGTGGGACCCGTTCTTCCGCACCCTGATCGCGCCGATGTTCGGCGTCAAGCCCGAGTCGCTAGGCTGGTGGCATCAGACCATATTTCTTACTTTGGTCACGGCGTCGCAGGCGTTCCTGAATCACCGTGGTATCCGTATCGCAAGCAAGATCACCGATATCTCCGGCTACCTGATCTTTGTCGTGACGGTGATCCTGGTGGCGTCGCTGGTGATCTACTCGCCGGTCAAGGTGGACTTTTCGCGACTCTGGACCTTCAAGAATTTCACGGGCGTGGACGGCGGACAATGGCCCGCGCAAACCATGGCAATGGCATTCCTCTCCGGGCTGCTGCTGACCGCCTATACGATCACCGGTTTCGATGCCTCCGCGCACACGTCCGAGGAAACGCACGATGCTGCGCGCAACGTGCCGCGTGGAATCGTCAAGTCCGTGCTGTGGTCGACCTTGTTCGGGTATGTGCTGGTCTGCTCGTTCGTGCTCGTGATGCCCGACATTGGCGCCGCGATCAAGCAGGGCACCGGATTCTTCGAAGCAATCCTCGCACCGATTCCAGGACCGTTGCGGATCGTGATCGAGTTGCTGCTGTTTTTTATCAACTACGTGTGCGGACTGGCCGCGGTGACCTCGACGTCGCGAATGATGTTTGCGTTTGCGCGCGACGGTGGCCTGCCTGGGTCGAAGTTCCTGCGCAAGGTCAATGCGCACCGGACGCCGGGCATTGCGATCTGGGTGTCGGCGGTGCTGGCCATTGTCATCACGTTGTACGGCGATGCATTTTCGGTGCTGAGCGCAGGAAGCGCGGTGTTTCTGTTCATCTCGTACGCCATGCCGGTAGCCGCCGGGATCTTTGCCGAAGGCAAGACGTGGACCGAGAAAGGACCGTTCCAATTAGGGATCTGGTCGAAGCCGTTTGCTGTCGCGGCAGTTATCGGTGCGTTGATTCTTGCTTATGTAGGCATCCAGCCGCCGAATGAAAAAGTGATCTATGTGATTGTCGGCTTGCTCGCGGTGCTGATGCTGATCTGGTACGGCGCAGGTGTGCGCAAGAGTTTTGCCGGGCCGCCGGTGGGCAATCTGTCAAAGGAACGGCGGGAGAAGATTGTCGGGCTTGAGGCGAAATTGGAAGAGAACGTGGAGTAGGTTTTCGCTCGCGCCGGTGAACAGATTAACGTTGCGCCGGCGCGAACCAATCACATCGTCCGACGCCTTTTGAACGACTCGATAAACAAAGCATTATCCGCGGCGCTGCCAACGCTGACTCGCATGCAGTTTTCATAACCCGGTTCGCGCCAGGGCTTCACAATCACCCCATCCTCCAGCATCCTCCCAGCGAGCTTGGCCGCGTTCTCCCCGCAATCGAAGAAAAGGAAATTCGCGCGCGAACGTGCCGGACTCACACCCAGCCCGACCAACCTAGCGCGCATCCATTCGCGACCGGAGCGCGCATCCGCAACGCTCGCCGCAACATGCGCCTGATCGCCAAACGCCACGGCTGCCGCCTGCTGCGCAATCTGGTTGATATTAAACGGCGTACGCACGCGGTTCATCAGCCCGGCGAGTTCCGGCGCCGACGCCACGCCGTATCCCACTCGCAGTGCCGCCAATCCATAGGCCTTCGAAAAGGTACGCAATAACAACCACGGCAAACCTGATTCGCGCAGCACGGCAAGACTGTCCGGGTAACCGTGTTCATCGGAGGCATATTCGAAATAGGCTTCGTCCCACAACACCAGTGTTCCCGGCGACACCGCGCTCAGCAACCGACGCATTTCAGCAGTATCCATCGCGCATCCAACCGGATTACTAGGATTGCTGATAATCAACATGCGCGTACGTGGCGAGATGGCGGCGACCAATGCGTCGACATCGAATTCGAAGTCCGACCGCATCGGTACCGTGACCACCTTCGCGCCAACACTCTGCGGATAGATGATGTGTAAGCCAAATGACGGGATCACGGTGATCACTTCATCGCCGGGCGCGAGGAACGTATGGGCTGCAATGGCGAGCAAGTCTTCGGAGCCGTTTCCGAACAACAACTGCTCGTGATCGACTGAGAGCCGGTCAGCAATCAGCGCGCGCAATGCGCTGCATGAAGGATCGGGATAAAGCGCGAGCGTGCCGGTCGTGGTGAACCGGGCAAGATGCGCAAGCACGGCCGCGCTCGCGCCACGTGGATTTTCATTGCTGCCAAGCTTGGCGACATGCGAGAGGCCATAGCGCGCCCGCACGAATTCCCCCGATAACCCCGCGTTGTACGCAGGCAGGCCGCGCACTTCAGCACGCAGGCTTTCTATAAAAGCGGTCACGCTCATTGGGTTCCTTGTTCGTTTCGAGCGTCTTGATCGCCCGCGGCGGGCAGCACCTTGCCGGGATTGAGGATGCCGTGCGGATCGAGGGCATGCTTGATCGCCTGCATGCAAGCAAGTTCGGCGGGACTGCGCGAGTAGCCCAGGAACGGCCGCTTAAGCACGCCAATGCCGTGTTCCGCCGATATGGACCCGCTGTAGTCGCGAACCATGCCGTACAGCGCATGGTCGACTTCTTCCACCGTCACGCCGGGAATCGAACGTGCATCGAGCGTGACATGCAGGTTCGAGTCGCCGATGTGGCCGAAATACAAACCGTAATGTGTCGGCCAGCGTGCAGTGAAGTCCTTGCGGCAGGCGTTGACGAAATGGCCAATCTCGCCTATCGGCAAGCTCACATCGAAATTGATCGGCTCGATTTTCACCGGCAACTCGGCCGTCGCCTCGCGAATCGCCCACAATGCCTGAGTCTCCGCCTGTGACTGTGCGACAACCGCGTCCATCACTACGCCCGCTTCAAGCTGTGCGTTGAGTGCAGCGGCGAATCGCTCACCGTGATCGTCGGAGAACCCGGCCTGTTCGATTAATGCATAGAGCGGATAAGCTTCGCCAAGCGGCGATTGCCGGGAGCGTGTCAGCGCGACGCCGAAGTCGTAGAACTCCGGCCACATGATTTCGAACGCGCCGATTTCATCGCCGAATGTGGCTTGCAGCGAGCGCAGCAACGCAACCGCGCCGTCGTAATCGCTAAGCGCACACAGCGCGGTATTGCGCGCGGCACGGCGGGGTTTCAAACGCAGTACCGCACGCGTGATCACCCCAAGCGTTCCCTCCGATCCGATGAACAGGTTGCGCAAGTCGTAGCCCGTATTGTTCTTGACCATCTTGTTCATTGAACTGAGCACGCTGCCGTCGGCAAGCACCGCTTCAAGTCCGAGTACCTGATCGCGGGCTGTGCCGGACTGCAGCACGCGCACGCCGCCCGCGTTCGTGGCGAGGTTGCCGCCTATCTGACACGAACCGCGCGCGCCGAGATCGAGGGCAAATTCGAACCCCGCTTCCTGCGCGGCGTCCTGCACGGTTTGCAATGTGGTACCGGCAAGCACCGTCATGGTCGCCGACGCGCGATCAACCTCTTCGATCCCCACCAGCCGTTCGAGCGACAGGCAGATGTCGCCACTGGAAGGAATGGCGCCGCCCGCCAGCCCGGTCATGCCGCCCTGCGGGACAACGCTCTGACGTGCCTCATTGCACAGGCGCAGCACGGTGGCGACTTCGTCGGTTGAACGCGGCAGCACGACCGCCAACGGTGGCACTGGCGAGCGACCACTCCAGTCGCCGAGATAGCGCGGTTCAATGGCATCGCCGAAACGCACGGACTCGGCGCCGAGTGCATCAATCAGCGTTTGTACTATTGCTTTCATGGTTTGCTCAGCCATTCGCGCGCTTCTTTCTATAACCCATGGAATCGTTGATCCGCCCCAGGATGTAGTCGCCCGCAGCCACCGGTTCATACAGCGGCCGCACGCCCTCAAGACCGAGATCGCGCGGGTCCACGCTCGCGCCATAAGTCGGATCGTAGAAGGTCGCGATCGAATAACGCTCCTGCCCGGAGCGATTGATGACGCGATGCAGCGTCGAACGAAAGCGATCGTTCGACCAGCGCGCCAACAGGTCACCAACGTTCACCACCAGCGTTCCCGGAATGGGCGGCGCGTCGATCCAGCTGTCGGTTGCAAGCTCCTTCACCTGCAAGCCACCCACGTTGTCCTGCCACAGCAGCGTGATGCACCCGTAGTCCGTATGCGGCGCGACACCGAACTGATCCGCGTCGGACTTGGGCGCTTGCGGCGGGGAATAGACCATCTGTGTGCGCTGCATGCGCTTCGTATATTTGCTCACGAAAAACATTTCGTCGATATCCAGGCTCACCGCAACCGCCCGCAACAAATCCGCGCCGCACGCGCCGATCGCTTCGTAGTAGCCATAGAGTGCCGGCTGCAGCGACGGCATGAAGTCAGGCCAATTATTCGGGCCGCGCAGCGCTTCACCGGCAAGCACGCTCGGATCGTCTTCCGGCAACTCCAGGCCGATGCTGAAAAACTCCTTGTAGTCAGGCTTGGTGGCCTGATACATGAGCGCGTCGCCAAGCGCATTAAAGCCGCGATGCCGATGATTCACCGCGGCACGCCGCTTCACTTCCGGCGGATACGCAAAGAATTCGCGCGCCGCTTTCACCGCGCCTTCGAGCACATCGGTCGGTACGCCGTGATTGCTGACGTAGAAGAAGCCGATGCTCGTGCACGCGTCACGGATCGCGGCGGCGGCTTCGCGCAAGCCAGCGGGATCCAACGCACGAACTGCCGCCAGATCGACGACGGGGATGTGAGAAATCGAGGTCATCCAGGTGCTCCGAAGTTTTATCGCCGTCTATACCGTGCGGGCCGAACGGGCCTCTTCGCATGTGTGACGGGCATCGTGCCGAACCGGCGCAAGACGCGCGGCCGATCCAAAAAACGTTTTACCCGCGCGTCGTCATGCAGTGTCTGCGCGGAACCCGTCATGACCGGCTCCGCGCTGCCCAGACCTGCGCGCAAGCGTCTGCGGATAAGCCGTGAGCGCCCGCCGAAATCCGGATCAAGTGTCTGTATATACCGCCAATTAGCCGAGCGCAACCCGGCGTTTTCGCGAAGTCCGTAAGCCTTGGAATGGTGCGGCAAGAAGTATTTTTGACACGCTTGGCAACGCAAATTGACGGTATATACTGAATCGCACCACATGCAGGTCGGCGCACCGGTTCGCATCTTTGCCCAAGCCGGGAGCACTTTAACCAAGGGAGTTCAACAATGAATTTTTTCTCGAAGTGGAAGGGTCGTCTGCTCGTGGCCGCACTGGTCGCGACAGCGGTTTCGGCGCACGCGGAAGACCAGTTGGCGAAGGTCAAGAAGGCTGGCGAACTGGTGGTCGGAACCGAGATGCAGTTCGCACCGTTCGACTTCCTGGAAAACGGTCAGCAACAAGGCTTCAATAAAGACTTCTTCGCCGAGTTGTCGAAGGAACTGGGTGTGAAAGTACGCTCCATCGACCTGCCGTGGCCAAGCGTGCTGCCGGGTCTCGAAGCCGGCAAGTTCGATATTGTCAGCGGCCCGGTGACGATCACCAAGGCGCGCATGGAGCGTTATGAGTTCACCCTGCCGATTGCCGACGGCACCGTCGCGTTGCTCAAACGCGCGAACGACTCCAGCATCAAGACGAACGCCGACGTCGCCGGCAAGGCAGTCGGCGGCGGCAAGGGTTCGGCGCAACTCGACCAGTTGAAGCAGTACGTTGCGACGCTGCCGGGCAAGACGAGCGTGCGTGAATACATCGACAACAACCAGGCCTATGCGGACCTTGCCGCTGGCCGGATTGTTGCCGTGGGCAATTCGTTGCCGAACATCGCTTATGTGGCGCGCCAGCGTCCGGACACATTTGCTGTCGTTCAGCCTCCGTTCGGCACGAAGGTGTATTTCGCTTATCTCGGCCGCAAGGACGCGGACAGCAAGCCGCTCATCGACGCGATCAATCAGGCGATCGTCAAGATGCACGGTGATGGCCGTCTCGCTGCTCTGCAAAAGAAGTGGTTCGGCGTAACAATGGACACGCCCACCACCATGCCTTCGCCTAACTATTGAACTGCTGAATCAGCGAACCATTGATGCCCTGCAGGGCGCTTGAGCGCCTTGCTCCTTGCCGGACAGCCCATGTTCAGCCTTCACGCGTTGCTTGATGCCCTTCCCTATCTGATCAAGGCTGCGCAAGCCACGATCCTGATTTCACTCGTTGGGTTGGTGGTCGGCTTCATTGTCGCGATCGCCGTGTGCAGCGCCCGGCTCTCGAAGAACCGCTTCGTCTCGAAGCTGGGCGGCGCGTATGTCGGCTTCTTTCGCGGCGTACCGTTGCTCGTGCAGCTTTTGCTCACTTACTATTTCCTGCCCTTCATCGGCATCAACGTGCCGCCGCTCGTGGCCGCCGCCGCCGCCGTTTCGCTATGCGAAGCCGCTTATCTTGCGGAGATCCTGCGGGGTGGATTTATCGGCATTCCGCATGGACAGCTCGAAGCGGCGCAGTTGCTCGGTTTATCACGGTTGCATGCCGTGCTGCGTATCCAGGTGCCTCAGGCGCTGCGCACGACGATGCCCTCGCTCGTCAATGAGATGGTGATGCTGGTGAAAGCGTCGTCGTTGATTTCAGTCGTCGGTGTCGCTGATATCACGCGCACCGCGCAGAACATTGCCGCCAGCACGTATCGGCCGCTGGAGGCGTATGTTGCCGCCGGGCTGGTGTACCTGGTCATCAACGGGGCGTTGTCGCTGGCCGGGCATCGCGCAGAACGCCGCATGGAACGGGCATAGGAAGGCATACCCATGGCCATTCAATTCGACCCTACGGTCCTCACCGACTCCCTTCCCGCCCTCGCCGAAGGGTTTGCGACAACCATCGCCGTGTGGATTGGCGGCGTGTTGATCGGCATGGCGATCGGTTTCGCCATCGCCCTGCTGCAAATTTTCTGCGGCAAATGGGTCCGCGGATTCTTGCGTGCCTACATAGAGGTGTTCCGGGGAACGCCGTTTCTCGTGCAGCTTTTCGTGCTGTATTACGGCGGCCCTTCGCTTGGGCTTTCACTTGAGCCACTGACGGCAGGCATTGTCGGGCTAGGGCTCTATGGCAGCGCATATTTCGCGGAAGCGTTCCGCTCCGGTTTTACCTCGGTGCCGCGCGGTCACATAGAAGCCGCCGAGTGTCTCGGCTTCACGCGGCTGCAAGTCATCATGCGCGTACAGTTGCCGCAGATGCTCGTCATCATCGTGCCGGCGCTGACCAACCTGATCATTGTGCTGAGCAAGGAAACTGCAGTGTTGTCGGTCGTCACCGTGCCGGAGCTGACGTTCGTGCTGACCGGTATTGGCTCGGAGCGGTTTGCGTTCGTCGAAACCTTGCTCGCACTGTGCGTGTGTTATCTCGTGCTCGTGGAAGTGGCGTCGCGAGCCGGACAGTGGGTCGAGATCCGCGTAGGCCGCTTCCTCACACGGTGAATACGCTTAGACCCCCATCAAACCGAGCGCTGAATCACGAAGAACCCGTCATGAAGAAACCGAATTCTGAAAACACGCTGACGCCCGCCGAATATCTTGTCGATGCGCGGCATGTCGGCAAGCATTTCGGCGCGCTGAAAGTGCTCGACGACGTGTCGCTCGCCGTGCGCAAGTCGGAGGTGACCTGCATCATCGGACCGTCGGGTTCGGGAAAAAGCACCCTGCTGCGCTCGCTTGCATTCCTCGAGGAATATAGCGAAGGCGAGATCTATATTGAAGGCGAATTGATCGGTTACGTCACCGATCGCAACGGCCGGCGCGTGCGGGCGCCGCAAGCCGAGATCAACCGCGTGCGGCGCAACGTGGGCATGGTGTTCCAGCAGTTCAACTTATGGCCTCATATGACGGCCGTTGAGAACGTGGCCGAGGCGCTGGTGCGCGTGCGCAAGCTTCCCAAGGCCGAGGCTCGCAAGCGCGCGCTGGCCATGCTCGACAAGGTCGGTCTCGCCGATCGCCCGGACAATCATCCGGCACGGCTCTCCGGCGGGCAACAGCAGCGTGTGGCCATTGCCCGCGCGCTGGCAATGGAACCGCACATCATGCTGTTCGACGAACCCACCTCCGCACTCGATCCCGAGTTGGTCGGCGAAGTGCTGCAAGTGATGAAGAACCTCGCGAACGACGGTATGACGATGGTGATCGTCACGCATGAAATGGGCTTCGCCGCGCAGGTCGCGGATACGGTCGTCTTCATCGATCATGGCAAAATTGAGGCGCAAGGATCGCCCGAAGACGTGTTTCACAACGCGCAACAGCCGAGGCTTAAACAGTTCCTGCAGAACTATCTCGACCGGAACGCGTTCTGGGCGCGACGTGAGGAACCGTCGGCGAGTGCGGTCCACGTGAGTACCGAACCAGCGGGATATAACGAAAACTGAGCCATACCTGAGCCATACCTGAGCGAGACATGAATACAACCAGCCTTTCGAATCCGGCATCCGCCACCGCGCCGCTCGCGCGCTACGAGCGTGTGAAGGAACATATCCGCACGCGCATCCTCTCCGGCGAGTGGCGTCCCGGCGACCGGATTCCATCGGAGATGACCTTGGTCGGCGAGCTGGGCGTGTCGCGCATGACGATCAACCGCGCGTTGCGCGAGCTCACCGAGCAAGGCGTGCTGACGCGCTTCTCAGGCGTGGGAACGTTTATCGCGGAAGAAAAACCGCAGTCGACGCTGCTGATGATCGCGCACATAGGCGATGAAATTCGCGCACGCGGACACGAGTACGGCTATACGATCGTGCACGCTGCGCGTGAGGCGGCGGCCAGTGATGTATCGGCGGCACTCGGACTCGCACCGGGTGCGTCGGTATTCCATGTTGTGTGCGTCCATCGCGAGAACGGCGTTCCGGTTCAGCTCGAAGACCGTTACGTGAATCCTGACGTCGCCCCGCATTTTCTCGAGCAGGATTTCGCGACGGTGCGGCCCTCGGAGTATCTGTTCAATACCGTGCCGGCGCACGAGGTCGAGCACGTAGTTGACGCGGTGCTGCCCTCGCGTGCGGATGCGAAACTACTTGAGATCGGCCCGGACCAGCCATGTCTCACGCTCGTGC
Source organism: Caballeronia sordidicola (assembly GCF_002220365.1). Lineage (GTDB taxonomy): Bacteria > Pseudomonadota > Gammaproteobacteria > Burkholderiales > Burkholderiaceae > Caballeronia > Caballeronia sordidicola_C. The sequence continues at coordinate 176,357 of NZ_MTHB01000109.1, forward strand.
GGCGGACCTGGGCGAATAACGTAGCGGTGACGTTCGCGCGCTTCGTGCATCCGGGCACGCGGTATCGGTTGGGATGCAGGTTCAGCGCCGACAATATGCAGCGGCAGAGTTGACCACTTGAACATGAACTTGAACTCGAGCGCGTGCGACATCGGCGCAAAGCGTCGCATCGGTCAGCCATGCGATCCGGCGCCGCGCCAACGTGCCAATTTTCGTGGCGGCGATGTCGAGGAATATCCGTTAACCAGGCGTGGATCGTCAGCCGCCTGACGGGCCCGCGAAACGAAGGCTCGCCGGTGGCTGTTGTTGCATCGCCGTCAGATACCGGCTTTGTGAGCCGTGAAAGCAAGATGAAGTTCAGCCTGTCCGAAGGGATGGCGCTGGCGGCCTCGGCCACCGACGAAAAAACCGAACCGGGCCTCTACATGCTCGAGCCGGATAGCGGCGCGAAGCCGGGCATGCGCGTGAAATAAACTGGCCTCAGTTTTGCAGCGCTCGTAAAAAGGCACGTCTGCGGACGTGCCTTTTTCTTTGGCGCGAGCCATTCCCCGCATCCCTCGGATAGCGATGATTGCAGCGCCTTGCGCCGCACTAACCCGGTATCTCACCCCGCCATTTTTAATATGCAAGACTGATCAATATTGAAACCGGGCCGGCATCCAATCCTGACTCGATGTGGCCCGACAACCGGAGGTACATGTCATGCGAGTTGAAGGATCTACCACGAGCGCATCGCTCCCCTTCCTGCAGAGCGAAAGAAGTCCAGGCAACCGTTTGAGGAGCCAAGCAAGACGGGCTAGACGAACGCGTAACGCGGTCTAAAAGCAACGACACGAACGATGCAAAAGCAGATAAAGGCAGATCCCGGGCGCCGCGGCTGAGGGCGAAACGCCTGCGCGGCTTGACGTGATTTCATCATTTCGAAGATCAGGAAGTTTCCATGCGCGTTGACAGCTATAGAGAAATTGCCATCACCGGCGAGCCCATAGACGATGCGGCTTCGTCGGACACCCGGCGCCCCCTGAGGCCCGCCGACGCGGGGAGTCTCCCAAGCGAAGTGGTCGATCGCAAACAACCATCGCCCAAAGAGACTTACGAGCGCATCCTGAATGCAGCCGCCAGCGAAAACGGCCGCATACCGCGCTCACCAACTTCGCCGCCAGGACCTTCCGGTATTCCAGCTGGCGCCACCAGCGTTCAGATTCACGGCTTGACCGTGAATCCGCGTCCAAGCCTGGCACCAGCTCAACCAACGCCGGAACAGGCGGCCCAGTCCGGGGTTGCGGACACGCTTTATCGGCCCGCGTCAGCGGCAAGCGGCGTCACGTCGTCTTATCAGACTGACGAGCGCATGCTGCATGCCGCCTCCAGCGAAAACGGCCGCATACCGCGCTCGCCAACTTCGCCGCCGCCAGCACCTGCCGGCATTCCAGCTGGCGCCACCAGCGTTCAGTTTCACGGCTTGACCGTGAATCTGCGTCCAAGCCTGGCACCAGCTCATCCGACGCCGGAAGAGGCGGCCCGGTTCGCGATTGCGGACACGCTTTATCGGCCCGCGTCAGCGGCAAGCGGTGTCACGTCGTCTTATCTTAACCAGGACGACATGGCAAGCAATCCAAGGGTTCAAGCCGTCGCGCAAGGGCGTCGAATCGAATCGGGTTGCCTCGGCTGTACATTGCTGGTCATGCGTGGCGCCGCCTCAAGCACACGCGGAGCGAACCTGTTCGATTCGGCCAACGCGGTGAGAAAAATTTATGCTCGAGGCGGACAGATAAGATCAGCCGTACTCAGCTCCATCAGAAGCTTGCAGAGCAGCGGACAATGGAGCGGTGACTCACGTGAGTTGCCCGGCTATACCCGGCACCCCGGCACCAACGGGCTGCGAAGTGGCCTTCAACTGGTCTCCGATCTCGAGGACCATTTCGCCACGCCTTACACCACACCGGGCCGAACGATGGGACAGCCCAACACGTTTGCCCTGATCGGACTCTCGTTGTCAAACTCTCCCAGTGGCGTCTTTTCGGTTGAACGCCCGGCGCATGCGCTCTGCGTTCAACGCTTACATGCGACCGGCGACTATCGCAACGACGCTTACACGCTCTATGACCCAAGCCAAGGCGCATTGCGCTACGACAATTTCGGTCAAATGACATACGCGTTAAGCCACTACTATGAAGCGGCCTATCCCGGACTCGGCGGCTTCACATCGGCGAGCACGTCGTACTACGCGATGCAGAATGTGCTGCAGCACCCGATGGCGCAACAACGCCTCGGTGACGTAGGTGGAAGCTACGGAATACCACCCGCTCTACCCATCCCCGCGCCGCCCCTCGTGTCCCCGCAGCCGGACCGGCCCGAACCTGCGCCTCTACCCATCCCCATCCCTTCCCTCACGCCACCTCGGGCGGACCTGCCGCGACTACCCGACTTCGACCAGCCAGGTCCGTCCGGTTACCAACCGCCGCACCACGACCTGAAGCGTAGCGCCGACACCGACAGCGAGCGCCAGCCAATGGCGCTGTACCGCCCCTCCGTCGTCTCGCCGGCAGACCTGAAGAAACTCGGCGGCTTCAGCGCCGAGCAGACGCCACTCGGCCAGGTCAACGTCGATATGCACAACTTCGACGTCGCCGCCGACCCCTCGGTGATCGACGGTGCCGGCTATCTCGGCACCTTCCGCAAGCCCGAGACAGCGCAGCAGAATCCGGCACTCACCGACGCAAAGAACGGCTACGTCTACGCGGTCGCGCCCACGCCCAACATGATCGACGTCAATGCCACGCTCGGCCCCAATGCCCGTCGTCCCGGCACCGGCGAAGTCGCCGCGCTGGGCCGCATCGACTACACGCAGATTCGCGGCTGGCAAAAAATGGAAAACGGCAAACTCGGGAAATTCACGGCTAATCCCGACTATCGCTGGGACGTCTACGACCAGACCCGCACCGCTGGCGCCCAGCCACAGTTGTCGCGCTTCGCCGGCACCGACCCGGCCTGGGGCGACAGCGCGCATCGACCGTTCGCCACGGCGCAGCAGCATGACGGCAAAACCGTCTTTTCGCCGCGGCAAGAGCCAAACCTGACCCAGGCGAGCTTCTACAACCACGCGCTGGAAAAAATCCGTTACCTGAGCGACCAGCAGGCTCAAGGCCTCGACTATCGCGGGACAGTGAAACTCGTCTCCCACAACGGCGCCTACGGCACGCTACAGGGCAACGTGCATATGCCGCCGGGGCAGCTATTCCACCCCAACGGCCCCAACGACACCGACGTCACGGTAACGAACAGCGCAGCCGACGTGAGCGGTTATTACGCGTTCCGAATGGGTGACGACGGCCGGTTTCACACCAAGGTATTGGGCGAAGACGAAGTCCTGCGGGTGGGCAGCAACGGTTACCTGTATCTCGACTATGCGCCCACGGATCCGCAGAACAAGAATGGCGTGTTCCGCTACACGGACAACCACCTGATTCACGAAGAAGACCACAAGGTGCTCAGCTATTCCTACGCGGGCTATGCGTATGTGAGCAGCGCGGACTACGACAGCGACTATTCGCAGTGGAAGCTGACCGACGGCAGCAACAAGTCCTATGCGCCGCCGAAAAGCATCAACCTGTACTACGACAACACCGCAGGCAGCGCACGAACCCAGTATGAATTCGACAAAGATCCGGATTCGGCGCTCCCGGCCGGCGCCACTTACTTTGCGACGCATATTCCCAGCGCATCCACATCTTATGAAGACACGAACTCGTTCATGCGCGAGGCCACTCGCGATCAGCAGCAGCAGACCGTGGACTGGCTCAACCGTAACCAGGCGGCACTGCTGTTGCCGGACGGCTTCTATCTCACCGCGACCGGTGAACACACGCTGGAGGTGCGCAATCTGCGAGGCGATACCATCAGGACCGTGCATACCGATGGGCCGGCGCAAGGCGACACGTCCTACATCGACTCCCGTTACCGGGTGGACGAGCGCACATGGGCTCGCCTGCAAAGCGAACAGGAGCGCCGGCAGAAGTTTGAGGAACTGAGCAAGACCGCGTATGCGGTGCAATAAGCGCGCATGACGGATTAGATTGGCGGCCTCAAAAGTGATCTGCAACACCTGTCTCGTATAAGGTGTCGCGATGTCCGAAAAAACTGCTTACCAACAACTGCAGCCTGAAGAACGCCTAACCATTGCAAGCTTGCATCTGATGATCGCGCGCTTCGTGCATCCGGGTACACGGTCTCGGTTGGGATGCAGGTTCAGCGCCGACAACATGCAGCGGCAAGGTTGATCACCGCTGCTGTCGCACGCGTTCAAAATTCAGGCCACCCCTTCCGATGCGAAGTGCAGCGGGCAGAATGCGGCAATCATTCCGCTTGTTACCTGCTTCGTCACGGCCACTATGTCCGGTGCGAAGTAGTGATCGAGCGAATAATGCTCGACCTCCGCGCGAATCGATTGCATGACTGGCTGCAGGCGCGGGCTGGTTTGATGTGGCGCGCGAAGGTCCACGCCTTGCGCGGCCGCCAGCAATTCGATGGCAAGAATATGCGCGACGTTTTCCGCAATATAACCGAGCTTGCGGGCGGCGAACGTCGCCATGGAGACGTGATCTTCCTGATTCGCCGATGTCGGCAATGAATCGACCGATGCCGGATGCGCGTAGGTCTTGTTCTCCGACGCCAGCGCCGCAGCCGTCACATGCGCGATCATGAAGCCCGAATTCACGCCGCCATCGCGTACGAGAAACGGTGGCAAACCGGAAAGCGTCGCATCGATCAGCAACGCGATCCGGCGCTCCGCCAGCGCACCAATTTCCGCAGCGGCGATAGCGAGGTTATCGGCGGCGAATGCAACCGGTTCCGCGTGGAAATTGCCGCCAGAGAGCACTTCGCCGGTGTCCGGGAAGATCAGCGGATTGTCCGATACGGCATTCGCTTCGATCAATAGAACATCGGCCGCATGGCGCATCTGGTCGAGGCACGCGCCCATGACTTGCGGCTGGCAACGCAGGCTGTACGGGTCCTGAACCTTGTCGCAATCCTGATGCGACAAGTTGATCGCTGAACCTTCCAGCAACGTGCGATAGGCAGCCGCCGCATCGATCTGTCCGGCGTGACCGCGCAGCGTGTGAATGCGGGCGTCGAACGGAACGACGGAACCCATCGCGGCATCCACCGACAACGCGCCGGACACCAGCCCCGTGCGGTACAGGTCTTCGATCGCGAACATGTTGTACAACGCGAGCGCCGTGGAAGCCTGCGTGCCGTTGAGCAGCGCGAGACATTCTTTAGCCTGCAGCGTCAGCGGTTCGAGGCCGGCGGCTTTCAGTCCATCGAGTGCAGGAGCCTGCTTGCCTTCGATAAACACCTCACCAATGCCCAGCAACACGCCCGACATATGCGCGAGCGGCGCGAGGTCGCCCGATGCACCGACAGAACCTTTCACCGGGATGACCGGCAGGATATCTGCGTTGAATAACGTGATCATCGCATCCATTACAACGCGCCTGATCCCCGAGTGGCCGCGCCCGAGGCTCGATAGTTTCAACGCCATCAGCAGGCGAACGACCGGCGCCGCCATTGGCTCACCCACGCCCACGGCATGAGACAACACGAGATTGCGCTGCAACAGTTCAAGCTGATCGGCGGGAATGTGAGTGTTTGCCAGCCGCCCGAAACCCGTATTGATCCCGTAGGCCGGCAAACCCTTCGCAGCGATCTCCTCCACCGCTTTCGCGCATGCGTCGATGACCGCGTGACTTGCCGGATCCAGTGACAGCTGGACGCGTTCCCGCGCGATGCGGCGCAGTTGGGGCAATGTGAGTTTGCCGGGGGTGAGCTTGATCATCGGGTCGTCCTTTTCTGTCTTTGGCTGCGGCTTGTCTATACAAGAGAATAGCCTCGAGTCTAGGACAACAAAATCGGTATATACAAGAAATTTTTTTGGTGCGAATGAAAGAAAATCTTGGTAGCGGTGGATGGCAGCATTGCCAGATGACGGCGAAAATCTTTTGAGGAATCGAGCTTCCAAACAAGCTTTATTTGAGTTGACCTCGAATTTTCAAGGTTCCAGGCAGGAACAAGTCACTAATGAATCGCAGCGCCTGTCGCTGTCTATACTACGGATCCAACCCACCGCCCTCGCTCACTGCCGTAGCCGCTGCAGCAGTACGTGTCTGCACCCCAACTTCTCAAAGATATGCCCAGGTGTTTCTTTACAGTCCGCGGTTTCATCCCGAGAATTTCGCTGATATCGCGATTCGTCTTGCCTCGCGACGACCACAGCAACACCTCCGCCTCGCGCTGCGCCAGCCCGAAACGCAGCGCCAGATCTGCCGTATCGCGCCCGTCGTCATGCTCCTCGAAAACCACGATCCAGGTGCCGCGATTCGCCCCACCTGCGATGCGCGCCACCAGCCTCTTGCCGCAGTTGTCCTCGCATTCCGGTGTCAAGTGATCGGCGCATGCAGTGAATGAACGTTCGGCGCTTGAGCCGGTTCTTTCGTCTGCCCACGGAGCGGGTTGCGGTTGCTGCTCGGGCAAGATCAAACTACCGCACCCCGCCGAGGCGCAAGCGGCGCCGCGTACAGCCGCCGGCCGGCCATGGATGATCAGCCACCAGGACTGCTCGCTTAACGAGGGCCCGCCAGCGGCTGTTGTTGCATAGCCGTCAGATACCCGCTTTATGCGCGGTGAAAATCAATCGAAGGCCCAGCGCGGTAATTGCGCCTGCAGCAAAATGATCAATCCATTTCTTGGCCCGCAGATAAAGCTCGCGCGGACGGCGGCTGGAGAAACTCAAGGCGACAACGGTGTACCACCCTGCTTCTATCGCGAAGATCATAGGCGGCAGGATGAGGTAACACCAGAGCGGAGGATGTTGCGGCAACAAGGCAGCGAAGATACTGCCGTACCAGATGGCAGTTTTCGGATTGCTGAGTTGCGTCGTGAGGCCGATCCAGAATGATTTACGCAAGTTGTGGTGTTGCGCGTCCCGCCCGTCATCCACGACCAGCGGACTGGATGCTCCACGCCAGATCTTCGAGGCGATGTAGATCAGGTAAAGCCCACCGGCAACCTTCAGGCCGACATATAACCACTCCACCGCCGACAGCAGCGTATAAAGCCCCGCAAGCGCGACGCCGCTAAAGAAAACGCCGCCCACGCCCATACCGAGTGCGGTCGCCAATCCGTCCGCACGTGACAATCCGATCGCGTTGCGTGCGACCAGCACAAAGCTCGGACCCGGGCTCATCGCCCCCATTAACAGCGCGGCAAGTATGGCGGCAACGGCGGCTAAGGCGGTCATCGGCGTTCTCCAGGAAGTAAGGTGATGGGATGCGTTTTCCTGAAAAATAACACGAGCAGATCGGCCCCGCATTTGCAAGTTAAGTGGATTGTTAAACACCAGTCATGACTTGCGCGCTCAACTCATTAGACCGGGCATCACTTGCGCGGATTTCGCCAAAGCTAAGCAGCGGTGTCAAAGTGTCAGGAAGACCCGTTCATCACTCCGGTCTTCGCGCCGCGATTCCGTACATCAGCGGCAAGCGCACCGTGTCTTGCGGAGGCACCATGCGGCGACCACCGCTGTCGTGCATGCCGTCAAAACCCTTCCAACCATTTGCGTACGGGTACTCTCGAAGTTGCTCGATGAGCAGTCCGCTTTTGGCCAACGCCGAGACAACGTCCCCGATTCCCCAAAAGAATTCGACGCTCGGATGCGGGTTCACGAAGGCCTCAAAGCCGGCCTCGTAGCCGTCGGGTACCAGTCCTTCGCGTGACAGCGCAACGTAATCGCTGACCCCGTCGCTTGCGATCGGCGAATGGTCGAAATAGTCGTATCGCATTTCCCATTGCTCGTCGAAGATCATCAGGAAAGGATGGAATTCAACGAGTACGAAGCGTCCACCGGGCTTCAGGGAGTGCGCGACGCCTTGCGCCCACGCGTCGATATCGGAGAGCCAGCACAGGGTTCCATAAGAAGCGAACACGCGGTCATACCGGCCCGGCGTCCGTGCCTGTTCGGTGAAATAGGTCAGCAAGTCAGCGCGGTGGAATGTCGCCGGGATGTGCGCTTGCGCCGACAAGTCTCGCGCGAAGCGAATGGCTTCTTCCGATATATCGACACCGGTCACGTTGGCGCCTAGACGCGCAAGACTCAAGGTGTCCTGTCCCGAATTGCACTGCAGATGAAGCAGGTCCAGTCCGTCTATGCCGCCAAGCAACTCGACTTCCTCGGGGAACAACGTTGAACCGCCATTACGAAAAAATGCAGCCTGATCGCCCTTGTGACTGTTATGCGCTGCCGTAGCGGCGTTCCAGGAAAGACGGTTTTTCTCGTGAAACTCGTTTGTCATGGTTTTTTTCTAAGCCGTTTCATGCTCTTCGATCAAGCGTTGTCGAACCCTTTGACGTCGATCGAAACCGGCCCATGGCCTTGGGTTCGAAGTTGTCATAGGCATGTTTCAGTTCAGTGTATTCATCGAGTCCCGCACGCGAGAGATCGCGTCCAATTCCACTCGCTTTATAACCGCCCCACGGCCGGTTTGCACAAGCGCGGCCAATTTAATCTACTGAGTCTTGAATCACGCACTTGATGTTTCGCGACACCGGCGCGCGTGTCTTGTAGATAGCGATGAACGAGTGCATTGGGCGTAAGAGGTCGAGTGGGTCGAGCGCTCAACCCTGGTTGTCGTTTAACCCACTATCGAGCAAATGTAAGTCATCGCAATTTTTGATTGTCATTATTCTGCCTCTCTATTTAATAAGTTGAAAAAAGCATTCCATAGACTAGACTGCTCCATAGCTTCCATCTGTACACATTTCCTAATTTCCAATACGGCATGCGGATAAGGGGCGACCTCGTCATTGACCACGATGATCCATGGTGGATCAGTTCTCATGTCCGGGTTGTGCTGGCCAGCAACTCGAACTAGCCATGTGCGCTTTCTAGTGCAAGCCAGCGCAATCTATCTCGATACAGATGCGAGAACGGCATATGGACTGGTTTTTATTATTTACCAGAAAATTCGAATTTCTATCGACCTGCGCCTGGATCGAGACGCAAGGTGTACCGCGTTGTACCGCAAATCAATCGAAGTCGTGCCGATGTTGGTGCATATGCCCGTGACTGTCCGGTAGCGCGTTGTCGGAAGTTCAGCTAGCTTTGGCAGGCATCTGGCGCCTGCCCGCCTTTGGTTCTCTTTGCTTGTGAGAGCCCGTTTTCATTGAAACGGTAATGATGGCACTGAAAATCCGCAGAACGCACCTGAAGCTAAACAAACGCTTGCCGCCCCTCGGCTTTACCGACACCCAATAGTCTTTCAGCTAAATGGAGACGTCAACATGATTAAACGTTCACTCGTGGCTTCACGCCGTTGCTTGCCCAAGGTCGTAGAGGGGACAGTGAGGATTGCCTCCCTCTTATTGGCTGCGCCTTGGTCAAAAAGCATTCGGCACGCTTGCGGCCAAGTGGCCGGTCGCAATCCAGGTTATGTCCCAGGAAAGGGGATTGGCAGTGTGCACTTTGTCCACCGCGCCCTGATTGCTTTCACCCTGCTCGCGGTCGCCGCATTCCAGCCTGCCGCAGGCCAAAGTTTCACCATCAAGGATCTCGGCGCGCTCCCCGGTGGCAACTACAGCAACGCTCTCGGGATCAACGAGCGCGATCAGGTGGTCGGCTACTCAATCGGCGCGAGCGGGAACACGTACGCTACTCTGTTTGAAAACGGGGTGGTGACCAACCTGGGCACACTCCCCGGTGGCAACTTCAGCTCAGCCGCCGCGGTCAACAACCGCGCCCAGGTGGTCGGTGCCTCCACCACCGCACGCGGGAACGACCACGCCTTTCTGTTCGAACACGGGGTGATGACCGACCTGGGCACGCTCCCCGGTGGCAACTCCAGCTCAGCTGCCGCGGTCAACGAACGCGGCCAGGTGGTCGGTAACTCGTCCAACCTGCGCGGGTACGTGCACGCTGCTCTGTTTGAAAACGGGGTGGTGACCGACCTGGGCACGCTCCCCGGTGGCAACGAAAGCGGAGCTTTGGGAATCAACAATCGCGGCCAGGTGGTCGGCTACTCGTCCACCGCAAGCGGGATCGAGCACGCCTTTCTATTTGAGCATGGTGTGATGACCGACCTGGGCACGCTCTCCGTTGGCGGCCTCAGCCATGCTCAGGCGATCAACGATCGTGGCCAGGTGGTCGGTGTGTCGTCTACCGCAAGCGGGTTCGTGCACGCCTTTCTATTTGAAAACGGGGTGATGACTGACTTGGGCACGCTTCCCGGCCGCAGCAACAGTAGCGCTTTTGGAATCAACAATCGCGGCCAGGTGGTTGGCGAGTCGGATATCGGGAACAACGCGTACTCCCCGCACGCCTTTCTGTTTGAACGCGGAGTGATGACCGACCTGGGCACGCTCCCTGGGGACGACTTCAGCGAAGCTGTCGGGATCACCGAGCGCGGCCAAATCGCGGGTAACTCCACATCGCACGCTATCCTTTGGACGCGAGAAAGATGACTCCCGATCTCTAGTGATTCACAAAAATTGTTGAGACTGCGGGATCGGCATAGCGCGTGGTCTCGCAGCGCTTTTCGCCCTGACGTGCCGTATACGGTGCGGTCACTGGCTGGCACTTACTGTCTGCACCCGGGTGGCCTGCTTCGGCCGACGACGCAGCAGTTGCCATGGAAGTGCGACGGTCTGATTTCGGGGTGAAGCCGCCGTTCGCATGTCCACGCGGAATCCGTCCGTCGATTTGACGGAACGCAAAACATCGGCGCTGGTCGTGGTCGACGTTCTCGGACTCTATTCCGCTCAGGTTGTGCAAAGCGCGGAGCAGGAGATCAACGCGAGAAACAGGTAAGCGAAGACCTGCATACCGACCACGCTTAAGCGAATTACTGCGCGCCTACCAAGGCGTCGACTTCGCCAGATGCGTCCGGTACCTGCTCAATAGCACCGCCCTCGCCCCTGGATACCGCTCGCCCGTTTCATCGGCTGACGCGATCCTGTCGGTGCGAAAACTACGGAAATCCCGGCGCTTTTCGCACCACGCGCCAAGAATGCGGACATTGTCCAGGAAGCCGAGCACGACCGGCCAGACGACTCGATCCGACGGCTCGCCTTGCGCGTCCAAATACCCGATCCGCAGCTTGCACTGGCCGCGAATGGCCGCGCGCAGGCTCGTGAGCGGCACGGCGTTGACGGGGAAATCCGGGACTGGAGGGCCGGAATGAACGGTCGGGGCAAGCATGGCATCCTTGCCCGACGCGTTCAATACAGCATCAATCTTCGCTAGCGCCTGAGCCGCGGCCTTGCGTAGAACCTCATCGCCGCGTTGGTCTACATACCGCAGACCAAGCACCACGGCGTCGATCTCGTCTTCGCTCAACATCAGAGGCGGCAGGAACAACCCCGGCCTGAGCACGTACCCTATGCCTGCTTCGCCGTGTATCGGCGCGCCCTGTTCAATCAGCGTCGCAATGTCGCGATACAGCGTGCGCTCGGACACAGCCAAGTCCGACGCGAGTTCGGATGCGGTCACCGGCACACGCTTCGCGCGCAGCCTCTCCAGCAAGGTCAATAAACGAGTGGTTCGTGACACCCTGACTCCTGACAGTATTTGACAGGAGTTAAACGTACCATGAACTTCACCGGATCAATCCCGCGCCGCCAACGAACCACTGGAACCCTATGCCCGCCTACGTCATTTTCATCCGCGAGAAAACACGCGACGCCGATCAGTTGGACCGTTACAAGGAAAAAGCGCAGCCCGTCTTCGCGAATCATCCCGTGACATTTCGCGCGTACAACGGCCGTCATGAAATACTCGAAGGTCCGAACGCGGAGGGCGTTTGGATCCTCGAATTCCCTTCATTCGATGCCGCCCGCGCGTGGTATCACGACCCGGAGTATCAGGATGCATCAATGCACCGGTTCGTGGGTTCGGACTATCGGTGCATCCTGGTCGAAGGCATGTGATTACCTGGCCGGGGCTGCGTTCATTGCGCCTCACGTTCCGATGGCGCTAAGCCACCATCCGAACCGCTTGCGCGTACACCGCTTGCCGCGTACACATGTGGCGACTACCTCGCTGACTTCTTCCTGGTGTCTCCGAGGCTTCATGCTCTCAAGTGCTGGCGTCTGCGGAAAAGCGATGCCTTTTCACACCTACGTTGCCGAGGCAGTCACGATTGCCAGGCTTGGACAATAGTGCGTTGCACTCAAGTACGGCGCTTGCTGTGAGCGGACACCAGAAGCGCTAGACGTCGGCGGATCGATAAACACTTGCGCGTTGTTCGATCCCGCGGGAGCGGTCAGCGTCATCGTCACCTTCCACCAGTTGCCCGATTTCACCGCGGTGAGCGACGTCGCCTGTCCAGAGCCCCATGTCCCTCGAACTATAGCGCCCGTATTCGTATTGAGAACCCACGCAAACTCGGAGCCGTTCGGGTCATCGGTCTGGATTGATCCGCCAGGAAAGACCGTCGCGTTCGTGGTAGCAAGGACATAGTCGGTGAAACTATATGATTGGCCGCCCTGAACCCTGATGATTTCGCGGATGTTCGAGACCGACGAGCCATTCGTACTGGTAACCGTTGCGGCCCCCCTGTTCACTCCCGAGATGTCAGTCGCAGGCACGGCGGTCCCGCCATTTTGTTGCGCCCATGCATCCGGTGTCGCGAGACTGAGTGGCGAATTGACCAGATTGTTTGCATAGCAGGCTGCCACGGCCTTATCGGCCGGCGGCCCATAAAAGCTTGCAATGCTCGCCTGGATTGCGTTATCGGTCGGGTCGGATGTCGCTTTGGTAATTACCGCTCCTTCGAAGAACTGTATAGGCGCAGCGCTACCGTCACCGCCTTCCCCGAGCGACAGACCGCCTTGCCATTGCCCGTTGAATGCATGGCCCGCATCGTTGCCAAAGTTGAGCGCTTCCGGAGGCGCCTGGTCGTAGAGCGCCGTGAGTACATTCTGCGAGGCAGACCCGCCTTTGACAGCGAAGATATTTGACGCGGCCACCGGCGAGTATTTGGAGAGCACCGTGACGAACTTCTCCTTCGGGGGCTGCGGCGGGCCGTAAAGATACACTCCCGCTTCTGCGTCGACGCCCGGCCAGTTGATGTCAAGTGCGTTGCATACGGGGTCCTTGACGTTTGGCGGCTGGCTCGAATTGCCGTCACAATATCCAAATACCGCCGCGTTGCCGTTCGAGAACGCCAGCGCGAACATTTCGCCTTCGACTTCTCCGTGTGCATAGGTACCGGGGTTAGCACTGCTCTCCATATTTCCGTAAGTCCCGCAGCAAGTGGAGGACTGGCTGTAGTGCGCTCCCGCCACCATATATTCGGCAATGTCCGAGTCGCCGATCGACTGGTTCACGGTGCCGAACCGGTTGCGATACGCCTGTCCTGCCAACGTACCCAAGGCCGGAATCTGGGCGCCTTGCAGCGGCACGAAGCCGAGCTTGGCGGGCGTACCGGGCAGCGCCGGCAAATCATTACCGATCGATATCTGGTGGGTCGGCGACTGCGTGGTCAGCGGGGTTGGAGGCTGGAGAAGTTGAACGCTCAGTGTCCCACTGGTTCCTGGGAGCGTAATCGTCGCAAAGCCGTTGAGGACCGGGACAGTCGTCGCCTTCTGCGCCGCTGTGCTGGTGCTCGGAACGGTCAACGACTCTGTTCCATTCGCGTTGAGCGTGAGGGTGGCCGGCACATTGCCGAACGCGCCGCCCTTGAGAGGTGCAACCAGGTCGACCTGATCGTAAATGTAGGTAACGGAGCAGGTTGTATTGTTGCAGAACGAGTTTGCGCTTTTGACATTTGCCGAGCTGATCAGCGCGTGGTCGGCCCCATTCGGCAAGTTAGCCGACGTATAGGGATAGACGTCCAACGTTGTATTATCGGACGCTCGTTGAACCTGGAACAGCGGGCCCCTGTAGTTCTTTGTCAGCAGGCGTGTCACGCTATGAGCCGCCGAGCACGGCGTGTTGGCTGTTGCGGCGGCGTCGCAAGGTAGAGGAGACGCCGTTGCCGCTTCCGCTGATGCACTGTCGTTCAGCTGGGCTGCAGCAGTTGCTGACGCACTTGAGTTCAACACGCCTGCGCCTTGAGATGCAGACGTGCCGCTACTATCTCCGTTACATGCGGCGAGCGCGACCGTCATCGCCAACAAAACAGAAATCAATCCAACTCCTCTGGACATCATGAACTCCTCCTATGAAACCATGCTTTTTGATTAGATCGAAAAATTTAGTTATACGAACGTATTTACTTACAATCAACACTGATCAAGCAGGTACTCTTCGGAACTGTCACTCACTCTTGGAGGGTTATCACATGCGCTGCAGAGCAACGCAACGCACCTCTGGTCCATGCTGCGCCTTCATCGCACGCTTTTTCGATCGCGATCCCGCACGGGTGCGACTCGTGGTCGAAAAAACTGCTCTCAGCCACGCCACGCTCGAAATTTGAAGTTGATCGTTTGATAGACAACACAGATGCCAGCAAGCTGCTCGACGTACGGGCTGTCGAACCGCACTGGCGGTCCGTCACGCGGGGTCTTGCGACGGCTCGCGAAAATGGTTGCATCGTTGTCGCTGGCGGTGGTGGCTAGGACACGAGGCTAGCGGCCACCAGCATCACTACCACCCGTTGCAGCGCTCTGAGATTCGCCATGCTCGTCTCCATTGTCATTGCGTCGATTGTCTGCCCAACGCGGACAGCAGCCGATGCCGCGAGGCGGTACGGCAGGCTCGCCAGGTAATAATATTAATACATAATATTACTTCGACATCTCAGTATATTCCCGCATGTCTGCGCGATAGAAATTGAACAATGACACTTACCACAAGCGATATACACAAGCAAAAGCGTGCGTAGGTAATATTATTGCTAATTCGGATTGTAATAAAACGGCGAGATACTAGTCGAGCGCTCGTCCGTCAGCATGATTGAATATGCGAGATAACCAAAGCATTCCTAATCAAAATTTTCGAGAACCGCGTCAGGCGTACGACGCACTGAACACGATCCTTTTTCCGGTCCGATCCAGTTATGTGGCCACATGCTGGAAGCACGCTACGCCACCAAGAATGACTGCTGTATTTCGGAAGCTGCCGTCTGCCGGAATGGGCGACGAACGGCAGGATCAGGTTCGAAATCAGTCAAGAACGTCAAACAGCATGGAAGCGGGATTTCCCTATCGCAGCTTTGCCTGCAAAAACCGCACTACTTCCGCGTTGAATTGTTCATGGAACATCGCGCGGTCGAAGCCTGGTTGGCTGTTGCAGACGTCTGGCATCTTCCGGGACAGACGCGCACTGCAGGGCGGCAGAAAGTCGTAGTGCCCGGCGTTGGCGATCACGTGATATTCGGGCGCTCGAGGCAGGTCGGCGCGTACCGCCTCCTCATAGTAGGGGTGGGGCTGATGACGGTCGTCGGCGGCTCGCCAGAGCTGGATCGGAGCGCGCACGCGGCTCAATCCCGCGCGTCCGAAGGTGAAGCCGAACGCCGGCGCGGCGATGACCACGGCCTTGATCCGCGGATCGTGAATCCAGGCGCCCGCGGGAATCTCCGTGCCCGAGCGAGGATCGACGCCTGCGTGCTTCAGTGCCTCGCACAAGTCATGATCCGGGTGGGCCTCGCAATACGGACCGATCTTCGAAAGGTCCGGAATCCCGCCTGCGGCCACGAGCACGGTAAACCCACCATTGGAAAAACCGAACGCGCCGACGCGGCCCGCATTCAGCCGCGCATGCGAAGGCCATTCGTCAAGCATGTAGTCCACCAGTTGGCGAAGCTGGGCGGGACGGCGCCACAGTTGCAAGACCCGGCTCTGATCGTTGAATGTGTCGCCGACGTGACTGACCGCTGCCACCACGAAGCCCGCGTGTGCGAGGGCGAGAGCCGTGTCGTAATGACCGTCGTACCATCCGCCACCGCCATGCGACATCACGATAAGCGGCAGGCCACGGCCTTCGACCGGACCGCCCTGCGCGACAGTCTGGGTGGAATCTCCCAAGGAATGCGGTGTCGCCATTGCGTTAGTCGGATACCAGATCCCGGCCGTTAGCGGCGGCTGCGTGCCATTCGCTATCCTGACCTCTTCGAATCCGACATCAGCGGCAATGGCTGGCGCGGCAAGCAGGAAAAAAAACGTGATGATCACGGCGACGAGTCTCACGGGCGTCTCCTTTTTTGTCGTCGCCCAGATCGTACGATATTCAGTGCGCGCGGCAAACCCGGTTGCATCCCCACGTTCGCAAGCTGTTCACTGATATCTCACTCTCAACGTGCCACTACCCGTCCACCGCGTTCAACACCAGCCCGAAAAACTCATTGGCGTGAGCGGAATTCAGCCAGCGGACCACCACCGCCATCTTTCGCTCGGGTTCGATCCACGTGAACGAACTACCCGCGCCAATTGCAAAGTAGCTCGACGCCGGCACGCTCGGAAACACGCGGCGTTCGTGATTGAGCCACACCAGATAACCATAGTAAGGCGCAAGCGCGCAAGGCGTTCTCATACGCGCCAGCCATTCACTCGAGATGATCCGGCGCCCGTCCACCATTCCATCATCGACAAAAAGACGAGCCACCTTGAGCTGATCGTTCGCGCTGATCGACAGCCCCCCGCCCCAGTGCGTTCCGCCCGGAACTGACTGCATGCGTTGCCCGTTGAGATCGACCCACGCATTGTCATACCCCACCCATTGCCAGTCTTCACTGGCCCCAAGCGGCTGCATGATCGCCTCGCGAAATATCTCCGGCAGCGGCCGGCCAAACAAATGCAGCAGCGCCAGTGAGAACTGGTTGATGCGGACGTCGTTGTATTCCCAGTACGTTCCAGGTGCCTGCACCCTTCGAAGGTCGCCCTTCTTGCCATCGGGCGCGCGGCCGAATGTCACCGCGCGAAAGTGGTCCGCCTGGTCCGACAGTCCGAAACACTCACCTCGCCATTCACTGGTTTGTTGAAGCAGATGCGCCCAGGTAATGCGGGCATTGTGCTCATCATCGAATCCGATACCCGGTACGCGTATATGCACCGGCTCGCTCACGTTCGGCAGCAAGCCCCGATCAAACGCCACGCCGGCCAGCAAGGCGAGGTAGGTCTTGGCAATGCTAAACGTCAAGTCGGCGCGATCAGGCTCCCCCCATGTAGTGAGCACTTGGCCATCGACGGAGATGGCACCGGAAACCGGACCGCGGTCATGCACAGGACCCAGCAGCCGGTTCCACGGCGGCGGATCGTTCACATGTACGCCCCAGGCGCCATCCACATTGCGGTCCCAGAGGCTTTCATGATCTATCGAGAACTGTATGGCTTGCTGCAAATCCTTCATTTCGGTCATGTCCAATTGTTCATCCAACGGTTCAATGCACTTTCAGGCGCGTTCGCGCCCACAGCAGCGTGAAGAGACTGATGATGGCCGCGAGCATCAGATAGAGGCCGGGCGCCAGGTTATTGCCGGTCACCGCGATCAGCGAAGCGACCGCAAGCGGTGTGAAACCGCCGAAGACCGTAGTGCCAACGTTGTAGCCCACTGCCATGCCGGTGGTCCGCGTACGGACCGGAAACAGGTCCGACATCAACGCGGGAATGGGCGCGAAATAGATGGCCTTGAGTACGGCAACCCAGATGATCGCGGCGAGCAACGTCAGTAGCGAGGGATGCGCGTTCATGAACATGAACGCCGGATAGATGGTCAAGAAAAACACTGATCCAGCGCCCAGCATGATGCGGGTGCGGCCCACTTTGTCGGACCAATGGCCGACCACCGGCGTCAGGACCATGACGATAAAACCCGCCGCCAGCGTCGCAATAAATCCATACGACGGCGCAAGCCCCAGTTGCCTGGTTGCATACGTCGGCATGTAGAGCAGCATGTAATTGGCGGTGGTCGTCAGCACCAGCGAACCGATGCACACCAGCAATCGTTCCTTCTGCGTGGCCATCACTTCACGAATGGGCGAAGCGGAGCGTTCCGTGCGTTCGAACTCCGGCGTTTCATCGACATGGCGGCGGATATACCAACCCACCGGGCCAATCGAGAGGCCGAAGAGGAACGGGATGCGCCAACCCCAGCCTTCGAGTTGCGCCGGCGTGAGCGTGCTAGTCAGCACCGCGCCGAACGCCGATGCAACCAGTACGCTTGCTCCCTGGCTCGCGAACTGCCAGCTCGCCATGAAACCGCTGCGCGCGGGCGCATGCTCGGTGAGGAAAGCCGTCGAACTGCCGAACTCACCACCCGCCGAGAATCCCTGCAACACCCGCGACGCGAAGATGCCGATGGGCGCGAGTAAGCCAATGGTCGCGTAGCCGGGCATCAGCGCGACCATGCCGGTTCCAAGCGTCATCATGGCAATGGAGAGTGTTAGTGACGCCTTGCGGCCCTTGCGGTCGCTATACGAGCCCAGCACGAACGCGCCCACCGGACGCGCGAGATACGAGAGCGCGAAAGTGCCGAGCGTCAGCAGCAACGACACCGTTTTATCGGTGGTCGGAAAGAACAGTTTCGATAACGTCGACGCGAAATAACCATAGACCACGAGATCGTAGAACTCGAGCGCATTGCCTATCGATGTCGCGGCAATCAGCTTGTAGATGCTGGCATGTCGCTGTGCGCCGGGCAAAACGGTGGTGGCGGATTCCGTGCTCATCGGGCGCTCCTCCGCTCGAAGGCGGGGTACTCAGATCCACCGGGTTGGCCCAGATCCCAGAACAGCCCAGCCATGATGCGCAGACCCTCTCGCACGACCGGTCCAAGCAAATGCTCGTCGGGTGCGTGCTGCGAACAGCCGGGATACGAATGCGGCACCCATAGCGTGGGCATGCCGAGGATGTCCGCGAAGACATCATTGGGCAGCGTACCGCCAAGGTTCGGCAGGAGCACGGGCGCCCGCCCGGTGGTCTGCTTGAGCGAGCGCACGGCCCACTGCACCCAGGGGTTGTCAGGGTCCACGCGCGTGGCCGGCGTGCCCCGGTCCACCTCGACGCGAACCCTCTCGAAGCCCCGTTCATCCAGATGGCGACGCACGATCTGCTCGAGATTTTTCCAGTCCGTTCCGACCACGAAGCGGATCTGCATGTAGGCAAACGCGTGCGGCGGGATTGCATTGACCGGCTTCTCGGGATTGCCGGTCCGGAACGCCAGTACCTCCATGTTGTTCCAGCCGAATACACGTTCAGCCGGCGTGAGGCCGGGTTCACCATAATCAGTGTCGACTTCCGGCTCGCCCGGATTGCCGCCAACGCTAATGCCCTCCAGCGCACGCCGCACCGCTTGCGGTACTTCCGGTGGTCTGAGACCTTCAACAAGGATGCGCCCGTTGGCATCGACCATCGACGCAATCGCGCTGGCCAGCACCACGCCGGGATTGCGCAACAAGCCGCCCCAGTTGCCCGAATGATGGCCGCCTTCGCGCAGGTTCACATCGAGCTTGAAGTTCACCACGCCGCGGGAACCGAGAAAGATCGTTGGGTGCGCGGCGCCCAGGCGCGGGCCATCGGACGCGATCAATACGTCAGCGCTCAATTCGTCGCGAAGCGTCTCGCACACCGCATGCAGGCCGGGCGAGCCCACTTCTTCGCCGGTTTCGACCAGCAGTTTCAAATTGAAACCGAGCCTGCCGCCGCGTGCATTGAGCACGGCCTTGAGCGCGGCCAGGTTGATGCTGTGCTGGCCTTTGTTGTCGGCGGTGCCGCGGCCGTACCAGTGATCCCCTGCAACGGTGACTTGCCACGGTGACAACCCATCGCGCCACTGCGCGTCGTAGCCCCGTACAACGTCTCCATGGCCGTAGGTCAGGACCGTCGGCAGGTCATCGCTTTCGTGACGATGCGCGATCAGGAACGGCCCTGCGCCCTTCGCGGGGTTGTCGACCAGCCTGGAGGTGAAGCCGAGTTCGGCCAGCACAGGCGCGATCTCTTCGTTGAGATACGCGATTAACAACGGACCGCTTTCAGGCTCCTGGCTCTCCGTTCGCATTGCCACGCGGCGGCGCAGGTCTTCGAGAAAAACGCCGGAATCGTACAGATCGGCTGCAGCTTGAATAGCGGACTCGCGTGTCACTTATTTATCTCCGATGAAGCATGCCAAAGGCGATGAGACTTCTAATCCGGGAAATCGATGACGCGATCTTGATACCGCCGATATTTATGGACAATGACAATATTTGGCACTTTCCGTTGCCGAAAAGGCAAAGCTCCCACGAGGCATGCATCATGCAAACCACCGCGCTGCGTTATTTCCTTGAGGTCGCCCGAAGCGGTTCGCTAAGCCGTGCGTCCGAGCGGCTGTTCGTCGCCGTATCGGCACTGAGCCGCCAGATTGCAAAGCTGGAGGATGAGATGGGCGTGCCGCTGTTCGAGCGGCGGCCACGAGGCATGGTGCTGAGCGAGGCAGGACGCCTCCTGGCCGCGCATGCGCATCGCAGCCTGATGGAGCAGGATCGGGTGACCGAGGAGATTCGCGGCCTGACGACGGATCGTCGCGCCACGATCCGCGTATCGAGTTCGGAAGGGGTCGCCCGGGATTTCCTGCCGCAGGTGTTCGTGCACTTCCTGAAGACCTGGCCAGCGGCGCATTTTCAACTTGATGTGGATGGGCCGTCCGAAGCCACGCAGCGAGTGCGTGACGGTACCGCCGACATTGCCGTGTGTTTCAGCGTCGCGCCTGAGAAGGACGTCAACGTGCACTACGCGCAGCGAGCGCCGATCTTTGCACTGGTCGCACGGGACCATCCCCTCGCGCAGCAGAAGTCCGTGTCGCTTGCCGACCTGAAACCATGGCCGCTTGCGATCTATCACGAGGGCGTAATCGTCAGACAATTATTCGATATCGCCTGCAGCCTGGAAGGCCTGAGCTTCGAGCCCGTGTTCGTGAGCAACTATGGCAGCGCCCTGCAGACCTTCGTGCAGCAAACCAAAGCGGTCACGCTGGTCGGTTACCTGACGGTTCGCAGCCGCCTGAAGCCGGACAATCTCGCTGCTGTGCCTATCAGCAATCCTGAGTTGCATCAGCGGACACTTCAGGTTCAAACCATGGCCGGGCGTACCTTACCCAAGGCCGTGAACGCGTTTCTCGAACTGCTGATAACCGCGATTCAAGATCCTTCATGTCTCGACTGATGCGCTCTGTTTCTATTCAGGTCAATCCCGGAATCCAGGACGTACCGGCCAACGGCACCCGCGCCATGGCCGCGGCTTCTACCGTCAGTGCCACCAGATCCTCAGGCTCGAGGTGATGGACATTCTGCTTGCCGCAAGCCCGCGCGATCGTCGTCAGTTCCATGTTCAGCGTCTTGAGATAATTGCGTACCCGACGCGAGCCTTCTTCGGGCTGCACGCGCTGTTCAAGCAACGTGTCCTGGGTCGTGACGCCGACCGGGCATTTGCCGGTATGACAATGATGGCAAAAACCGGCCGATGTACCCAGCGCCGCATAATCCACCGCTGCCGAATGCAGGCCACCGTTTTGAAAATACGTATCGCTGTTGCAACCCAGCGCCATCAACATGCCTTGCCCGATCGCCACGGCATCCGCACCCATCGCCAGGGCCTTCGCAATGTCGGCACCGGTGCGAATCCCGCCCGACACGATCAATTGCACCTGCCCCTTCATGTTCAGATCTTCAAGCGCGTCCACCGCCTGACGAACGGCCGCCAGCGTCGGAATGCCGACGTTCTCGATAAAACATGTCTGCGTCGCGGCCGTGCCACCCTGCATGCCATCGATCACGACTACATCGGCGCCGGCGTGAACGGCAAGCTTCACGTCGTTGAAGGTGCGCGTTGCGCCGACCTTCACATAAATCGGCTTTTCCCAATCCGTGATCTCGCGTAACTCCTGGATCTTGATCAAGAGGTCGTCGGGACCAGTCCAATCGGGATGACGGCTTGCCGAACGCTGGTCGATACCCGCGGGGAGCGTGCGCATGGCAGCCACGCGCGGGTTGACCTTCTGCCCGAGCAACATGCCGCCGCCGCCCGGCTTCGCACCCTGCCCGATGACTATTTCTATTGCATCAGCGCGGCGCACGTCGTCGGGATTCCAGCCATAGCGTGACGGCAGGCACTGGTACACCAGCGTCTTGGATGAGCGGCGTTCTTCCTGCGTCATGCCGCCATCGCCGGTCGTGGTAGACGTGCCCATCGCGGTCGCGGCTTGCCCGAGCGCTTCTTTCACGTTCGCCGAGAGCGCGCCGAAACTCATTCCTGCAATCGTGATCGGGATATCCAGCACGATGGGCTTCTTCGCAAAGCGCGTACCGAGCACGGTCCTGGTCGCACATTTCTCGCGATAGCCTTCAAGCGGATAACGCGAAAGCGATGCGCCGAGAAACAGCAGGTCATCGAAATGCGGCACCTTGCGCTTCGCACCAAGACCGCGGATTTCGTACAGGCCGCGCTGTGCCGCGGTGTGGATATAGTCGATCGTGCTGCGGTCATAACCTGCTGACTCTTCTTGCTGCAGCCGGGCGAAATGAACCGGTTTGGCTTCCATGGGGACCTTCTCAGAAAAACGGAATGTCAATATTCCTGGTTCGCGTCGGCGTTCCAGTGGTAGAGGGTGCGCGCCGAAGCAATGCGTCTGAACGACATCGGATCGTGATTCAGTCCCGCGGCTTTCAGCAGATCGCGAACGGTGGAGACGTCGGCGTCGGTCATCTCTTCGTACCGCGCGTCAGCGCCGAGCGACTTCACCGAGCCGCGCACGTAGAGCACCGCTTCATAGAGGGAGTCGCCAAGAGCATCGCCGGCGTCGCCGCAGATCACCATGCGGCCCGCCTGCGCCATGAACGCCGAGAAACTGCCGACCGACCCGCCGACCACAATGTCGCCACCTTTCAGCGAGATTCCGCAGCGCAGGCCCGCGTCGCCGTCGATCACGAGCAGGCCACCATGCGCCGATGCCCCCGCGCCATTCGACGCGAAACCCTTCACGTGGACCTTGCCGCTCATCATGTTCTCGGCGACACCTGTGCCCGCGCTGCCTTCCACAATGATGGTCGCGTGTTTGTTCATGCCGCCCGCGTAGTAACCGGCGTGTCCGTCGATCAGGACCTGAACCGGGGCATCCACGCCAACCGCCAGGTTGTGAGCACCGTTCGGAGAAACGACCGTCACCTGCCGGCCTTCGAGCGTCTCGGGCGCACCGTGAAGAAACTGGTTGACCTCGCGGACCGTCGCTTTCTCCAGGTCAAAGATCACGCTTTCCATACATACATCTCCTCGGGTGCAGGTTCAAACACTTTGGCATGCTTGATATCGGGCAAGTGCGCGAGCGACCGGAATTCCGATGCGATCGCGACGTAGTCGTCGGTCTCGGCCACCACCGCCGGCTTGCAGGCAAACGGATCGCGAATCAACGCCAATTCCGTCGATGTGCCCATCAGGAAGGTGTAGAAACCGTCGAGTTCCTCGAAGCCCTTTTGCAGCGCTACCGGCAATTCATCGCCTTCGCGCAGCCGCCATTCGAGAAAGCGGCAGGCGGCTTCGGTGTCATTGTCGGTATCGAAGTGAATGCCTTGCGGTTCAAGCATGCGGCGCACGCCATAGGGATTCGACAGCGAGCCGTTGTGAACCAGGCAAAAATCCTCGCCGGCCGTGAACGGGTGCGCGCGATCGGGTGTCACCGCCGACTCGGTCGCCATGCGTGTATGGCCGACAAGATGCGAGCCCTTCAGATTCGCGAAGTCGTAACGCGCCGCCACTTGCGCCGGCGTGCCGATGTCCTTGTACAAATCGATGGAACGTCCCGTGGAGAGCAGGGACACCTTAGGATACGCGGCGCGCAGCCAGGTCTTCACGGTTTCCGGGTCACCTTTCAAGGTCAGGATCGCGTGATTGCCTTGCGCGTCGACCTGCGCGTGCGCATTCATTGCGCCGTTCAATGCAGCGGTCATCCCGTTCCAGTCGAACCGATCGCCCTCGGGGGTGAACCCCGAATACAGGCTGAGTTTTCGCTTGGCCGCGTCCAGCGGCTGGCTGAACACCGCCAGCCCGGCCGAGTCGGGGCCGCGCTCGGTCATGCCGATCAGCATCGGCACCATCAATGCCCCAAGCTGCTCGCGCAGTGCCGGCGTTTTCACCAGCAAACCTACGATTCCGCACATCGTGCTTCTCCTCAGAAAAATTCCAGATAACTCTTCATTTCCCAATCCGACACATGCCGCATGTATTCGAGCCATTCCATACGCTTGAGCTTGAGGAATTCATCGGCGACAGGGCCGAGCGCATCGCAGATCAGGCGGTCGCTCTCGAGTGCATCCAGCGCATGCTCGAGGTTCTGCGGCAATACGCCAATGCCGTGTTCGCGCAGCTTGGCCGGCGACCACTCGTAGAGGTTTTCATTCGCAGGTGCGCCGGGCGACAGCTCGCGTTCCACGCCGTCGAGACCTGCCGCAATCACTGCGGCTGTCGCCAGATACGGATTGCACGCACCGTCGGGCAGGCGCAGTTCAATGCGCTCGCCCGGCACGCGCACCATCGTCGAGCGGTTGTTGTCGCCGTAGCTGATGTACGCGGGCGCCCAGGTTGCACCGGTCAGCGAACGGCCTACCACCAGCCGCTTGTATGAGTTCACGGTCGGGTTGCACAGCGCGGTGAGCGCCGGTGCGTGGGCCAGCAAACCCGCCGTGAAGTGATACGCAAGCTTCGACAAGCCCATGCCAGACGGATCGCTTTTGTCTGAGAAAAGATTGCTCACGCCATCGCCAATGGACATGTGCATGTGCATGCCGTTGCCGGGCCGGTTCGCGAACGGCTTGGGCATGAACGAGCAAATCAGGCCCATCTCGTTCGCGATCTCGGAGGCCGCCATCTTGAAGAACACGTAGTGATCGCAGGAGGTCAGGCAATCCGTGTACGTATAGTTGATTTCGAACTGGCCGTTCGCGTCCTCGTGATCGATCTGATAGACATCGATTCCCGCAGCGCGCATCGACTCGGTGAGCTTTTCCAGGAACGCACGCGTACGCGACAAACCCTTGTAGTCGTAGCAGGGTTTGGCGAGCGTATCGCTGGCATCGCACGGCTCGATAACCCCCGTCACCGTTCGCTTGAGCAGCGAGAATTCCGGTTCAAGCCCGGTAAACAAGGTCCATTTGCGCTCCGTCAGGCGCGCTATCTGCTTTTTAAGCGTCACGCGTGCATCGTAGGCCCAGGGTTCGCCCTTGACATGGCCCTCGCACACAATGCGCGCCGTACCGCTTTGCCAGGGCACGGTGGTGAGGGTCGAGAGATCGCCTACCGCCATGAAGTCCGGGCCATTCGGCTCGATGCCCACGCCCCAGATCGCGAAACCCGCGAACCCGGCACCCGCGGTGAGAATGCTGTTGAGGTGCGCGACCGGCACTGACTTGGCCTTGGCCACGCCGTGAATATCGACGAACTGCGCCAGCACGTATTTCACACCTTGCTGCACGAGCCAGCTTTGCGCATCCTGCGCGGATTCAAAGCGCGGGACCGTGCCAAGCTCGGTGCCAAGCTCCGCGACCGGCGCTTTGCCGCCATCGTTCAGGTTCATCGTGACTCCTTGCATCGTCTATCGTTGGTTGAAAACGCCATGCTCTTTTGCATGGCCCGACTACGACCCGCTCGAAAATCACCCGTCCCGGTGCTCTGCCAAGCAAGTTCGTAGTATGTGCACGAATTTATTGATATGCAACAATAATTCATGCCATGAAACATCTGGCACGTACCTACCTCAACTGATCTGCTAACCTGCCGTTTTCTCATGAGGCGTGCAATGCAAACCGAGGATGACCGCAAGAATCCGCTGGAGCATTACCTTGGCGCGACCATCCGCGAACTTCGCCAGCGCCATGGCTTGACCATTGCCCAGGTTTGCGAGCAGGCCGGCATCAGCCGCGGCATGTTGTCGAAGATCGAAAATGCCCAGACGTCGACCGGACTCGATGTTCTCAACCGGATCGCCCAGGCCCTCGGCGTGTCCATGTCGGCCCTGTTTCGCAATTACGACACTCCCGACGGTGGTGCCCAGTTCGTCAAAAAAGGGGCCGGCATGGAAGTGGTCCGCAAAGGGACGAAACGCGGCCACACCTATCACCTGCTTGCCTATGACCAAGGCCCCAAGAAAATCTTCGAACCGTTTCTCATCACAATGGATGACGAAGCTGAACGATTTCCAATCTTCGAGCATCCGGGCACCGAATTCATCCACATGCTGAAAGGTGTGATTGAATACCGGCACGGCCAGCAAACCTATGTCCTGCATCCGGGCGACACCCTCACGTTCCAGGGCGATGTTCCGCACGGTCCGGAAAAGCTGATCAAGATGCCCATCCAGTTCCTGTCGATCATCCTGTACCCACCGACCGCAGCCGAATGAAGGCTCCGAACACTCACCGACATAGCAATGCAATGATCGTGCCACGTTTCCCATTGAGAACTAAAAGTTCATGACAGGAAACCATCCAGCCAGCATGAGGGGTAGCACGGATGGCAGTACAGGGAAACACGACCGCCTTACGGCGGTGCGCTGTTTGCCCTGCTTGGTGCGTCGAGGCACGCTGCCGGGTGGCTCGCTTATAAAGTTCATCACTAGCGCTTATGCAAAGTGCGCGATGAACGTGGGGGCACGTTCGTGCTCTCCGTGCAGTTCTCATTTCATGACGGGCTGAAACGTTGGTCGGCAAGGCGAGGGTAATCTGCTTTCATCCGAGCCCCGCACCGCAGGAGCGTTCCAATGAAAAGGCAGATCATCCGCGTCGAGCCCCTTTCCTCGTATCTGGAAAAATGGAAAGCACCAGCCTCCGTCATGACGAGACATGGCGATACCCTGTATCTTTCGGGCCTTCCTCCGTTCGATCCCGACACGGGAGAGGTTGTCAACGCGTCGATCGAACGTCAGACCGAGTTGGCGCTCGAGCAAATGAAGCTTTGCCTCGAAACAGCAGGGTCGTCGTTGGAGAACGTTTTGAAGTGCAACGTGTATTGCACGTCGGTCGAGAAGTTTGCGGCCATCAACGCGGTCTACGTTCGCTACTTTCCCCAGGATCCACCGGCTCGAATCTTCGTCTGCGTTCCCGCATGGGCGGGGAATTTCGACATAGAGATTGATTGCATCGCCGCCATTTGAACCTTCTCGCTTAAGGCGAACCCGGAATGCGGCTGAAGCCTTCCAGGCCGCAAGTGGGCATCGTAACGACGATGAGCGCCGCCTGAAGTCTGCATCAATCCGCGCGCTCTGCATAAGTTTTATTAATACAAAGCGGCTTAGCATTTCTCCTTCCTACAATCCGCTCATCGATCTTCTTTCAGGAAGTGCCATGAGCCATTACGACTTCATCGTGATCGGCGCCGGGGTCATCGGCGCATCGGTTGCCCATCATCTCGCTGCGCTGGGTGCCAAAAGCGTGCTGGTCGTGGATCGCGGCACGATCGGAGCGGGCACGACGTCGCAGTCATCGGGGCTATTGCGCACGCACTATTCCGTGCGGCAGAACGTGGAACTCGCGCGTTCGTCGTGGCACGCGTTCAACAACTTCGCGGATTACGTGGATGACGATGAAGCCTCATGCGGTCTCGTGAAATGCGGTTATATGATCTGCGCGCCCGAAGGGGACAAGCTCGCGCCGTTGCAAGCTTCGCTCGATGCGCAGCAAGGCATGGGCATCGAGGTGCAACTGCTCTCGAAGGCTGAAGCGCGCGAGCGTTTGCCGATCGCTCAATTCGACGATGCCGCGTTGATCGGCTATGAACCCGAAGCGGGTTTCGCCGATGCGTATCTTGTCGCAACCGGCTTCGCGCGTTCAGCTCGCCGGCGCGGTGTGAAGATCATGGAGAACACGACCGTGACCGGCCTCGTGCGTGATGGCCGGCGGGTGACCGGCATCGAAACATCGGCCGGCACCTTCAGTTGCGGGGCGCTGATCAGCACGCAGAACATCTGGACACCGGAACTCGCGGGGTGGATTGGCGTGCCGTTGCCCGTCAAGCCGGAACGCCATACTGTGCTCGCTCTGGAGTGCGACGCCGCGCCGTATACATTCAACATGCCGGCCTTCAAGGATCTCGGCTCGCCGGGCATGCTGTATTTCCGCAGCTACGGCGGCAGCCAGATGCTCGTGTCCGAAGGCGTGGTCGGTGAAACGTTGAACGCCCCTGAGACCGAGCAAGGCGACATCTCGCTCGACTATGTCGGCGAGGTCGGTGCCCAGGTTGCAGAACGTTTTACCGCATACGAAATGGCGGGGCTCGCTTCATCGTGGACCGGGGTGTACGACGTCACGCCGGACTGGAACCCCGTGCTCGGCCCAGTCGGGGATATAGAAGGATTGACGGTCGGGTTCGGTTTCTCCGGGCACGGCTTCAAGCTGTCGCCGGGAATCGGCAAGATTCTCGCGCAGCACGCGCTGGGCCACGCGAGCGACGTCTCGCTCGCGCCCTACTCGCTCGATCGTTTCGCGAGCGGTGCGTTGCTGGTCGGCAAATACGGTTCAGGCGCAGTGTCCTGATCGCTTCGACGGTAACCCTGAAATGACCATGAAAATTCTCGTCCCTGTGAAACGGGTCGTCGATGCCAACGTGCGCGTTCGCATCGGCAGCGCGGGCGGTGTCGATACGGCAGGCCTGAAAATGTCGCTCAACCCGTTCGATGAATGCGCTGTCGAGCAGGCCTTGCGTCTGCGCGAAGCGGGCGTGGCGTCGAGCGTGACCGTGCTTACCTGCGGCCGGCCCGTTTGTCAGGATGTGCTGCGCACCGCATTGGCGATGGGTGCGGACAACGCCGTGCTGATCGATACAGCCAATGCTTCGCCGGACTCACTCGGCATAGCGCGTCTGCTGCATGCATTCATTACTGCCGATACCGATACCGATACCGATACCGATACCGATACCGACGCCTACGGTCTCGTGCTGTGCGGCAAGCAGGCGATCGATGACGACATTGGCGGCGTCGCGGCAATGCTCGCCGCGTTGCTCGGCTGGCCACAAGCGCTCAACGCATCCGCGATGGAAGCGGCAGCACGCGGTTGGCTGGTCACCTGCGGCGACGATGCGGGAACGGCCACCTGGCGCCTTGACGGGCCTGCCGTGGTCAGTGCGGACCTGCGCTTGGCCGAGCCTCGCCGCGTCACGCTGCCGAGCATCGTGAAGGCTAAACAAAAGCCGCTGCGCACAGTCGATGCCTCTACTTTCAACGTCCCACTCGGCACACAAATACGCATCGTGGATATGGCCGAGCCGCCGGTCCGCCAGCCCGGTATCAAGGTCGCCGATACCACCGCGCTGCTTGGCGCCATCGGTAGCGGGCGGCTATTTCAGAACGTGGGGGCATGACCATGAGAAGTCTTGTCGTAGGAGAATGGAAAGACGGCGCGATCGCCGATGCAACCTTGCGCGTGATCAGGGCGGTGAGTGAGCGTGGCGTACCGGTGGACGTGCTCACGTTTTCGTCTGTCATGGCGAATGCGGCTGTGTGCGTCGACGGCGTCGAGCGCGTGCTGCTGGCATCGGACGACGTACCCAATCCCGAAACACTTGCCGCGTTTCTTCAGCATATTGCTTCGGATTACTCTATGATTGCTGCGAGCCACCGCACCGCGGGTCGCGCAGCCCTTCCCCGCGCCGCCGCGTTGACCGGCAACGCGTTTCTCGCGGACATCACGCGTGTCGTGACGGCTCAGCGTTTCGTGCGCGGTCTCTACGCAGGCAGTGTGGTCGCGACAATCGAAAGTACGGGCGCCACGCTCTTTGCCACTATCAGGACGTCATCGTTCGCGCCCGCTTGCGCAACCGGCGGTGAGGCTTCAATCGTAGCGCTCGAACCCATCGCGCCGTTCACCGCAACCGTACTGATAGATCGGCAGGCCGCGATGCAAGACGGGAGCGATCTGGCGAGCGCCAGCGTCGTGGTGGCAGGAGGGCGAGGGCTGGCGTCGAAAGAAAACATGGACACGCTCGGCACGTTGGCCCGAAATATGGGCGCAGCGCTCGGTGCGTCGCGTGCGGCAGTGGATGCAGGTTATGCGCCCAATGCCGCGCAGGTCGGGCAAACGGGCAAGACCGTGGCGCCCGATATCTATCTCGCGTTCGGCATCTCTGGCGCAATCCAGCATCTGGCCGGGATGAAGGACTCACAGATCATCGTGGCCGTGAACAAGGACCCAGACGCACCGATTTTTTCAGTAGCGGATTATGGCATCGTTGGCGATCTTTTCGATGTCTTGGGCGAACTCGATGCTCACGCGCGAGCAACGGGGGATGCCCAATGAATGCGGTTTTCTCTGAAGAACGTTTCGAGGAGCAAGCGTCGGTACGCTTCTTCGATTGCACGCGGATCGCACCGGAAGCATGGGCGAACGGTGCGGGTACGACCCGTACCATCGCGCGCGCAACGGAGGGTGCATGGCGCGTGAGCCTTGCGGAGTTGAGCGGCGCGGCGAAGTTCTCGCAGTTCGCGGGCTTCGATCGCACCCTGACCCTGGTCGGCGATGAGACTGTTGATCTTCACTCCCAAGACGGCCAGTTAAACGCCTGCGCGGGACAGCCC
This sequence comes from Caballeronia sordidicola, assembly GCF_002220365.1. Lineage (GTDB taxonomy): Bacteria > Pseudomonadota > Gammaproteobacteria > Burkholderiales > Burkholderiaceae > Caballeronia > Caballeronia sordidicola_C. The sequence continues at coordinate 206,877 of NZ_MTHB01000109.1, forward strand.
GTGCATTTTTCTGGCGACCTGCACGTCTGGGTCACGCTGCCCGCGCGTCCGGTCAACGTATTGAACGTCATGACTCGCCGCGACACCTACCGCTCCCGCGTGAGCGTGGCGACGCATTCCGCGCGCATCACGTCCGCGTCATCGCAGATCCTGTTTTGCGTAGCTGGGCAATGGTCTATCGAAAGCGCGTTGTTACGCGACGTCTCGCTGCGTCCGCTCACGGGCATCTGGCTCGATGGCTTGCACGAAGACATCGATATGAAGCCGCACGGTCCCGGCGCACAGCTTGTGTCAATTGCAATAGATCACGTAGCTCCTCGATAAGCGCCATGGATAACCACGCACTCATCGAGCAGTACGGTCCCCGTGAATCCATGGAGTACGATGTCGTGATCGTGGGCGGCGGTCCTGCGGGGCTATCGGCGGCTATCCGGCTGAAGCAGCTCGCGCAGGAAAAAGGCGTGGAGCTGGGTGTCTGCGTGCTGGAGAAAGGCTCCGAGATCGGTGCGCACATCCTTTCGGGCGCCGTGATGGACCCGCGGGGTTTAAGCGAATTGCTCCCCGACTGGAAGACCCAGGGCGCACCGCTCGATGTGGAAGTCACCGAGGACCGTTTCCTGTTCTTGTCGAAGGACAGCGCAAAACAGGTGCCGAACTGGCTGCTTCCGGATAACTTCAAGAACCACGGTAACTATGTCGTGAGCCTGGCGAACGTCACGCGCTGGCTGGGGCAACAGGCTGAAGCGCTGGGCGTGGAAATATTCCCGGGCTTTCCTGCGGCCGAAGTGCTCTACACCGAAAACGGCGCCGTGCGCGGGGTGGCGACGGGCAACATGGGCGTGGGCAAGGACGGCGAGCCGACCGGCAACTTCCAGCTCGGCATGGAGTTGCACGCGAAATACACGCTGTTCTGCGAAGGCGCACGCGGCAACCTGGGCCGCCAGCTCATGGATAAATTCAAGCTCGGCCGCGATGCCGATCCGCAAGTCTACGGCCTCGGCATCAAGGAGCTGTGGCAGATCGATCCCTCGAAACACAAGCCGGGGCTCGTGATTCACACCGCTGGCTGGCCGCTGGAAACCGATACCTACGGCGGCTCGTTCCTCTATCACATGGACGATAACCAGGTGATGGTGGGTTTTGTCGTCGGGCTGGGGTATTCGAATCCGTACTTGTCGCCGTTTGAGGAATTCCAGCGCTACAAGACGCATCCGGCTATCCGCACGTTCCTTGAGGGCGGCAAGCGCGTGTCGTATGGCGCGCGAGCGATCACGGCCGGTGGCTTGATGTCGTTGCCTAAGCTGGTGTTCCCGGGCGGAGCGCTGGCTGGCGACGATGCCGGGTTCCTGAATGCTTCACGGATCAAGGGCAGTCACGCCGCGATCAAGTCCGGCAAGATGGCCGCTGAAGCCGCGTTCGACGCTGTGCAAGCCGGTCGTCAAGCCGATGAACTCAGCGCCTACCCCGAAGCGTTCGATAGTTCGTGGCTCAAGACCGAGCTCTATCGGGCACGTAATTTCAAGCAGTGGATGAGCAAGGGCCTGTACCTGGGCACGTTCATGGTCGGGCTCGAGCAGAAGGTGTTGGGCGGCAATGTGCCCTGGACGCTGCATCATCAGCACGCGGATAACGAAACGCTTAAACCGGCGTCGCAATGCAAGCCGATCGTGTATCCGAAGCCGGATGGAAAGCTGACGTTTGACCGGTTGGCGTCGGTGTTCATATCGAATACGAATCACGAGGAAAACCAGCCGGCGCATTTGACGCTGAAGGATGCATCGGTGCCGGTGGATGTGAATTTAAGGACCTATGCCGGGCCGGAAGGACGGTATTGCCCGGCGCAGGTATACGAATTTGTGAAGAACGATGACGGGAGCGAGCGCTTGCAGATCAACGCGCAGAACTGCGTGCACTGCAAGACCTGCGATATTAAAGACCCGACGCAGAACATCGTGTGGGTGCCGCCAGAAGGTGGCGGTGGGCCGAATTATCCGAATATGTGATCGTTCGGATTTGGTCCAGGTGTTTGCGCGGCTTTGCTAAAAAGGCCGGTGCCCAATCCATGATCGAGCACCGGCCTTTAGGTGCGCCCTCCTTCTTCGGCGGGCTTCGCTCTAGAAATTGAAGTTGTCGATATTCGACGAATCAAACGTGGTCGGCGGTCCAAGCACGACTTCGCCGCTCTTGCCCACCGTGCGCTTGCCCAGCTTGCCTGCGTCGAAGCTATCGCCTTCCTTGCCCGTGATCGTGCCTGAAGCAAGGTTAGCCGCTGCGTACGCCGCAAGGTAGCCGAGTTGACCCGGATCCCACAACTGGAACGCCTTCACGGTGCCGTTCTTGATGAACGCGCGCATCTGGTTCGGCGTGCCGAGGCCGGTCACTTCGACCTTGCCCTTGGCCGGTGACGTCGAGATGTAACGCGCCGCCGCTGCAATACCCACGGTCGTCGGGGAGATGATGCCCTTCAGGTTCGGATATGCCTGCAACAGACCCTGCGTTTCAACGAACGATTTCTGGTCGTCGTCGTTACCGTAGGCAATCTTCACCAACTTCATCTTCGAGTATTCCGGCTTCTTCAGTTCCTCCTCCATCCACTTGATCCAGGTATTCTGGTTCGTGGCGTTTGGCGTAGCCGAGAGGATCGCGAACTCACCCTCGCCTCCTATCAGCTTCGACATCAACTGCACCTGCCCCCGTCCGATCCCTTCAGAGTTCGCCTGATTGACGAAAATCTGGCGGCCGTCGGGTGCGGTATCGGAGTCGAACGTGACAACCTTCACGCCCTGCGCCATCGCCTTCTTCAGGTACGGAACGACCGCATTGGCATCGTTGGCGGCAATCACGATCGCGTCCTGGCGCTGCGTGATCAGCGTGTTGATGTACTGAACCTGCGACGACGCGCCCGCATCCGACGGTCCCACTACCTTGCCCTGGCCGCCCATCTCCTTGATAGCCGCCAGACCGCCGTCGTCGGCGATAACTTCGTATGGGTTGTTGATCTGCTTGGGCAGGAACGCTATTTTCAGGTCTTTCTTCAGATCCGCGGCGCTCGCGCTGACCGGAATCATCGCCGCCGCGGACACCGCGATCAGCGCGGCGCATAGCGCCGGACCGCGAATGGACTTAAAGGGTTTGAACATGCTTGTGTCTCCTGATGTCGCGCGCTGCTCCGGTTCAATGAATGGCCGGAGTCTTCACGCTGGTTTTAAAAAGCCAAGCTTCAGATAAGCGTCTGCGTCATCAAGCGCTTTTCGCGCATGACACGCCAACGTGCAACAAGATTCGGAATCAGCACCGACGACAACAACAAACCACCGGTCACAATGGTCAGCGTCTCGCTCGACACATCCGAGAGCGTCAACGCATTGCGCAACACGCCGATGATCAGCAACGACAGAAGTACGCCGATCATCGACCCGCGTCCACCGAAGATGCTCACACCGCCGAACAGCACAGCCGCGATCACCGACAGTTCGAAGCCCTCGCCGTTGTCACCGCGAGCGCTGGTGAAGCGCAACGTGTAGACCACGCCCGCGAGCGCGCTCATCGCGCCGGACAGCATGAAAAGCTTGAGCTTCGTACGCGCCACGTCGATACCGGAAAATTGCGCGGCAACGGGATTCGCACCAATCGCGTAGAGGCTGCGTCCGAACGGCGTGGCCTGCAGCAGCACAGTGAAAACGACGGCCCCAATGATGACAAGGACAAACGGCATGGGCAGGAACGCGGCGACGGTATCCATCCCGAACGCCGTATAGGACGCGGGAAAGTCCGCGACAGCCTGGTCACCCAGCAGGACGTACGCCAGGCCGCGAAACAGCGCCAGGGTGCCGATGGTGACAGCCAGTGAGGGAAGATTGAAGCGCACGATCACAAGCCCGTTGAAAAGACCGGCAAGCGTTCCCGCGACCAATACGATCGCGATCACGAGCGGCATGGGCAGGCCCATGTGCCAGAGCACGCCCATCAGCGCACTCGACGCGCCGAGCACGGACGCCACCGACAAATCGATCTCCGCCGCGACAATGATCAATGTCATCGGCAAGGCGATCAGCGCGATCTCAGTGAAGTCAGCTAGCATGTTCGAGAGGTTGGCGCTCGATAGAAACACCGGCGACAACACGCGCCCGAGGATCAGTCCCAGCACTAACACAACCACCAGCATTGTTTCCCACGAGAGATGCCTGCGCTTGGTCAAAGCGAGTGCGGAATCGGGTTTAGACATGATCGCGTTTCCTCATCATGCGCCGAGCGACTGAACGCGCCAGCAGTGTGTCGAGTGTGATCGCCGCGACGATCAGTGCCCCTTGAATGGCCTGCTGCCAGAATGGCGATACGCGCAACACCACCAGCGCGATGTTGATCACGCCAAGCACGAGCGCACCGAGCGTCGCGCCGAGGATGGTGCCCACGCCGCCGGTGATCGCCACGCTGCCCACCACGGCTGCGGCCACCACCTGCAATTCGATACCCTTCGCGGTGCTCGCTTCGACCGTACCAAAACGCGCCAGCCACAACACACCAGCCAAGCCCGCAATGGCGCCCGACAACAGGAAACCGATCATCACCCGACGCTCTACGCGAATACCTGCAAGCCGTGCGGCTTCCGGGTTCGAACCAATCGCGTAATGCTCACGGCCGCCGCGATATTGCTTGAGATAGACGCCCATCGCGAACAATACGACCACCGCTATCAGCACCAGGTTCGGCAAGCCGAGCAGCGAACCCGTCGCGATGCGCGAAAACGCATCCGGAAGGCTGGTCGCGTTGATCTGGCCGCCGTGAACCCAGGCGTAATCGGCGCCACGCACGATATACAGCGTTGACAACGTTGCCACCAGCGAAGGCACGCGCCCGAACGTGATCAGCGTGCCGTTCACCGCACCAATCGCAAGGCCAATGGTTATGCCCGCGAGCATCGCGACCGCGATCGGCATGTGCGGGAACATCACGAAAAGGCTGCCGACCGAATACGCACTGACACCGACAACGGACGCTACCGACAGATCGATATGCCGCATCAGCATCACGACCGTCATGCCAGCGGTGAGCAAGCCGATGATCGATACATTAAGCAGGACGTCGCGCAGGTTCTGCAGGTTCAGGAACTCGGGTTTCACCGCGGCGGTAGCTGCGACCAGCGCAATCAGCACGACAAACAAGGTCGCTTCGCGGCTGCGAACCAGGTCCGCCAGCAGGTTGCGGCGTTTGGGCTTGGGTGCGTGCACGGCGGGCATGGCGGGAGAATGTCGTGTCATCATGCCGCCTTCCCCAACAGGGAGGGCGATGCGCCGAGTGCGGCGCTCATCACGCGTTCTTCGTTTGCATCGGCACGTGCGATGTCGGCGCTGATGCGCCCTTCGTGCATGACAAGGATACGATCGGCCATGCCGAGCACTTCGGGCAGCTCGCTTGAAATCATCAGGACGGCCATGCCTTCGCGGACCAGTTCGGCGAGTGTTCGATACACCTCCGCCTTGGCCCCGACATCGATACCGCGGGTCGGTTCGTCGATGATCAGCACTTTAGGCCCTGTGGCCAGCCACTTTCCGAGTACGACCTTCTGCTGGTTGCCACCCGACAGCGTGCCGACCGGCGCGTCCAGATCGCTCGCTTTAAGACGCAGGCGTTTGCCCCAGTCGGCGGCGAGCGTATTCTCACTGCGTGACGAGATCAACCCGTGTTTGACGAGGCGTCCCAGCACCGTCAACGACGCGTTGCGCGCAATGCTGAGTTCCAGCGCAAGACCTTGCGCACGGCGGTCCTCCGGCACCAGCGCGAGCCCCGCGCGGACTGCCGCCTGCGGCCGGCCGAGTTGCAAGGGCTTGCCCGCGATGTGAACCTCGCCTGCATCAACGTGGTCGATGCCGAAGATCGCGCGCGCCACTTCGCTGCGCCCTGCGCCAACCAGCCCCGCCAGCGCCACGATCTCGCCTGCGCGGACCTCGAACGAGACGTTCTTGAACACGCCGTCGCGCGTCAGGTTACGAACTGAAAGACGAACCTCGCCCGGTGCGACATCGGCTTTCGGATAGAAGGTATCGAGATCACGACCGACCATCTTGCTGACGATCGAATCGATGGTCATGTCGGCGGTCATGGCGTCGAAGACCTTCAGGCCATCGCGCATGATCGTCAGGCGCTGTGTCAGCGCGAACACCTCGTCGAGCCGGTGTGTGATGAAAAGAATGGCGGCGTCTCGCTCACGCAATGCGCGCACGATGGAGAACAGGCGCTCCACTTCGGTCAGCGACAACGCCGCTGTCGGCTCGTCCATGATCAGCACATTCGCGTTCAGAGAAAGCGCTTTGGCGATCTCGACCACTTGCTGATCGGCGATGGACAAACCGCGCACGAGGCGCTCCGCGCGCAGATTGACACCAAGCGATTGCAACAGCGCGTCCACTTCGCGATTCATTTCGTCGTAGCGAATCCGGCCGATCCGGTCGCGCGGCTGACGTCCCATGTAGATGTTTTCCGCGATGGACAGGTCAGCGAACAACGTAGGTTCCTGATAGATCACAGCGAGACCCGCATCGCGCGCTTCAGCGGGATTCGCGAACGTACGCGCCTGTCCGTCGACCAGCAATTCGCCCGCGTCCGGCTGGTAAACACCCGCAAGCAGCTTGACGAGGGTCGACTTGCCTGCGCCGTTCTCGCCGAGCAACGCATGCACTTCACCCGGCCATAGCGCGAGGCTGCCGTCCCCGAGCGCACGCACGCGGCCAAACGACTTGCTCGCGTGCCTTAGCTCAAGCCGAGGCGGATTGTTATTGCCCATACTGTCTCCTTCAGATGCGATATATACGTTCTGCGTTGCTTTTGAAGAGGGCTTCTTTTTCTGTATCTCTCAGGTCTTTGACAATCGATGCATACGCGTTCCACAACCCTCCATACGTGGCGAACAAACGATCGACCGGAAAGTTCGACGCGAACATGGCGCGCTCGCAACCAAACGTATCGATGGTCTCCAGCACATATGGCCGAAAACTTTCGATGCTCCATTGATGATCGAACATGGCGAGCCCGCTGATCTTCACCGCTACATTCGGACATGCAGCAAGCGCACGCAGCCCGTCACGCCATGCTCGAAACCCCTCCACCGAGGAACGATCCACGAACATGCCGGCATGATTCACGATGAACTGCGTGTCGGGGTGTTCCTGCGCAAGCTCAGCCGCTTCTTTCATCTGCGATGGATAGAGCTGCAGATCGAATGACATCGAATACCGCTTCAGCAAGTCGAAGTTCTTGCGCCATTGCGATTCACGCATGTAGTGCCGGCCCACGTAGTCGTAAAGCGGATTGGCGTGCACGTTGAGTATTTGCCGGATACCTCGCGTGTTGGCGAATGCCGCGTGCCCTTCGAGCACTTCGTGAGCGTTGTCCGCCGATAAATCCGCGCCCGCAACGATCGCATTCGGTAACCCGTGGCCCTCGTGATCGGCAACATCTTGCAGCCAGCGCGTTTCTTCCACTGGATCGGCGGGATCGTGATTGGCATCCACATGCACGAGCTTGAGCACCTGGAGCGGCCCGGCATCGCGCAGCAAGTCACCGATCAGGTAGTCGTGCTTCAACTCGCGTGCATCGCCGACGAACGACTTACCCGGGTTCGCCAGCCACGGATAGTGATGCGTCTTCAGATCCCAAAGGTGAATGTGCGGATCGACAACCTGCATGGATATGTCCTCGTGCCGCAAAGGCTGAACCAAAAGCGTCAGGGTAGATGAAAGACTGGCACGAGCGCGGCTTGCACCGGCGAGCGGTCAGGGTTTGTTTCCATCAGGTCGGCCATGCTGTCCCACCATTTGCGCATGATGGGCAGATCGGGCAAGGCGTCCATGGTGTGGTCGCGCTCACGCTTGAGGGTGGCGAACAGGTGCCCGGTGGTTTCGTCGAGGAAGATCCAGTAATCGCGGATCCCGGCGTGACTTAACGCCTCGGCCAGCTCGGGCCATATGTCGCGATGACGCCGCTCGTATTCATCGCGCTGGCCCGGTTTGAGGGTCATCCTGAACGCAATCGTCTCCATTGCGGCTTGCCTTTTATAGGTGTTGAAACCGGTTGAATCCCGGCCTTTGCGCTACGACTATAATTCGCCGACTGATAACATGACAATCCGAAGTCAGGATCAGCCGATCGCAAAACCGAATCGCATAACGGACACACGAGGACGCCCGATGACCCAGAACGTCTCCCAGATTGCCCTCGTCAATCGCCTGAAATTCAAGCATCTCGCGCTGCTCGTCGCCCTCGACGACGCCCGCAACCTGCACCAGGCAGCCGAGGCCATTAATGTCGCCCAGCCCAGTGCCAGCCGCATGCTGAGCGACATCGAAGAAGCGTTCGGCTTCCTCTTGTTCGAACGCAACGCCCGCGGCATGCAGCCCACGCCGCTCGGAGTCGCCACCCTCGCCTACGCGCGCCGCTCGCTTGCCGACCTCACACGCTTCGCCGCCGACCTCGAAAGCAAGCGGCGCGGCGGTCACGGTCAGCTGACTGTAGGCGCGATCATGGGCGCGGCGCCCGACGTCCTTGCCATGGCCATCGCCGAACTTAAAAGCGAGCGGCCGTTGCTCAACGTTCGTATTCTTGGAGAGACCAGCGACCAGGTGGTGCAATTGCTGCACCGCCGCGAAGTGGATCTCGCGCTCGGCCGTCTCACCACGCCGCTCCAGCACAACGACTTCGACTTCGAACCGCTCTCGCGCGAGGCCATGCGGCTGGTCGTGCGCGCCGCGCATCCGCTCGCTCATGAAACCACGCTATCGCTTGACGCGCTGATCTCCTGGCCCTGGATCCTGCAACCAATCACCAGCCCGGCCCGCGCGCTGTTCGAAGAAGAGCTTGCGCGGGCCGGGCTTGCTTCTCCTTCCAACGTGGTCGAGTGCGCGTCGATCTTCGCCACGCTTCAGCTTCTGCAGAATAGCGACGCTGTCGCCATGCTGCCCGAGTCCGTCGTACGCGATTACCTGCGGGCGCATTTGCTGATCGAACTGCCCATCGAAATCGGCAAAAGCCTTTCGGGCTTCGGCTTGTTGCGGCGCAAACATGAAACGCTTAGCGAACCCGCCGAATACTGCATCGCGCTGCTGCGCAAATACTCGGCCGGCTCGTTCACTGAAGGTTGACGAACAGGCCGCCGTCCACCAAAAGCGACGCACCGGTCACATAGCGTGCCCGATCCGATGCGAGGAACGTCACGCACTGCGCGACGTCGTCGGGCTCGCCCAGGCGTCCAAGCGGAATGCGTTTTTCAAAATACGCGCGCTTCTCGGTATCGGCGAGATCTTCAGCGTTCAGGTCCGTCGCAATGGTGCCGGGCATCACCGAGTTGCAGCGGATGCCATAAGGCCCAAGCGCGACCGCACACGACTGCATCAACGAATGAACGCCCGCCTTGGTCGGCGTGTAATGCGTCTGCATGCCGCCGCCAACGAGCGCGCTGATCGAACTCGTCGCGACGATGGCACCCCCTGTTCCTTGCAGTTTCATCTGGTTTGCAACGGCCTGCGTCACATAAAACGCACCGTTCAGGTTGACGCCGACGGTCGCTTCATACACCGACGCCGGCATATCGAGGAACGAGTGGAAAGGACAGATACCGGCGTTGCTAGCGAGGACATCAACGTGACCGAACGCGTCGACGGCCTGCTTTACCAGTTCTAGCCCTGTCTCACGCTGCGCGACGTTTCCTTCGACAGCGATCACTCGCCGGCCGAGTGTCTCTATCTCGCCGACCACCTCTTGCACGGCCGACAGCCTTCCATACGAGCGGTCGTTATCGCCCCAATAGTTCAGTACGACGTCCGCGCCTTCCTTCGCGCACGCCACGGCAATCGCGCGGCCAATGCCTCGCGATCCGCCTGTGACAATCACCACTTTGTTGTCGAGCAGCACGGTAACCTCAGCGTTTCAGTGTCTCAATGTGAATAAGGACGCACAAGGGTGCATTCGGGATTGAGCCGTACGCCAAAACCCGGCGTCTCGGGCACCTTCATCCGGCCATTCACGGGCACGGGTTCATCGAGCAGCAGCGGGTTGAACATGGGTACGACTTCGTCGGCTTTCGGCGCCATCATCAGGAACTCCGCGAACGGCGAATTGTGCCGCGTCACCACGAAGTGATAGCTATAGACCGAGGAACCGTGCGGCACGACCAGCACGTTATGGGCATCAGCGAGCGCGGAGATCTTGATCAGTTCCGTGATGCCGCCACACCAACCCACATCAGGCTGAACCAGATCGGCGCAGCCCATTTCAAACAGCATGCGAAAACCCCAGCGCGTGGCTTCATGTTCACCGGTCGTCACCATCATGCCGCGCGGCACCGAGCGCCGCAGTTCGGCGTAACCCCAATAGTCATCCGGCGGCAGCGCTTCTTCGAGCCACTTCAGACCGTATTCCTTCGCCGCGTGCGCAAGCCGCGTTGCGTAGTTCAGGTCAAGGCTCATCCAGCAGTCGAACATCAGCCAGAAATCATCGCCTACTTTCGCACGCATATCGGCAAGCTTCGCAATGTTCTTCGCGAGCCCTTCCTCCCCTTCCGCGGGTCCGTGCTGCAACGGCATCTTGCCGCCGATAAAACCCATCTCCTTCGCCAGGTCTGGACGTGCGCCGGTTGCATAGAACTGCAGTTCGTCGCGTACAGGTCCGCCTAAAAGATGAAACACCGGCTCCTTGCGAACCTTCGCGAGCAGATCCCACAATGCAAGATCAACGCCCGAGATCGCATTCAGCACAATGCCTTTGCGCCCGTAGTAGAGCGTGGCGAAATACATCTGGTCCCACATCTTTTCGATGTCGGTTACCCGTTGCCCTTCGAGAAACCGCGCCAGATGTTTCTCCACGATAAACGCGCCGATCTCGCCGCCGGTGGTGACCGCGAAGCCGACTGTGCCATCGCTCGCTTCAATCTCGACAACCAGCGACCCGAGCACGTTGATGCCGAACGACTGGCGGCTTTGCCGATACTCGGGGTAACGCCCCATTGGCGTGGAGATATGATCGTCGATCCAGTGATCGGCGCCCTGGTCGTGATAATCGGCGCCACCGCCGCGGACGGTGAACGCGCGAACGTGGCGGATGGTAGGCATGGACATGATCGGACTCCGTTAAGGTTCTAATGTTCAGGACGCTTTGGCACGCTTGTCGTGGGGCTTGTCATACGGAAACACCGACGCATGAGCAGGCCGCACGAACACGATGATTGCCAACGCTGCAAGCACGGCGACAAATCCGAGCAACACGAGGCCGGCGCTCGTCGATACATAGACGCGTTCCGCGGCCGTGCGCACCATCGGCGCGACGAAGCCGCCGAGGCTGCCGAGCGAATTGATCAGCGCGATGGCTCCGGCCGCAGCGGCGCCCGTCAGGTAATGCGTGGGAAAGGTCCAGAACAGCGGTTGTGCTGCGATCAGGCCGCTCGCGGCGAAACACAACGCGATCAGCGAAATCACGGGTTGACCCGCCAGTCCTGATATCGCGATACCCGCACCGGCCACGACCAGCATCAGCACGGCGAGCCATCGATGCTGGCCATGACGATCCGCATACCGCGGTACCACCCACGTAACCAGCACCGCGCACAACCAGGGGATGGCCGTGACAAAACCGACCTTCGCACCCACGTTCGCGCCAAGCAATGCGGCCACTTGTTGCGGCAGATAAAAGATCACGCCGTACACGGACATCTGAATAAGGAAATACACCCCCGACAGGATCAGCACCCGCGGATCAATCAATGCGGCAAGCACGCCGCGCGGCCCATGCGCGGACGCTGCCTGTGCATCCTGCGAGAGCCGCGCAAGCAGCAGTTCACGTTGGGTGGCACTTAACCAGCGGGCCTTGGATGGATCGTTGTCGAGATACCAGAATGCCCATACGCCAACGATGGAGGCAAGAACGCCTTCCACCAGGAAGAGCCACTGCCAGCCTGCAAAACCAAGCGCGCCATGCAAGTCGAGCAACGCGCCGGACAACGGGCTGCCGAAGATGAAAGCGAGCGGCGCGCCGAAATAAAACACGCCTAGCGCCCTCGCTCGCGCTGATTGAGGAAACCAGCGCGTGAGGTAATACACAATACCTGGGAAAAAACCTGCCTCAGCCACACCGAGCGAGAAACGCAGGACATAGAACGTGGTCGCCGTATGCGCGAACGCCATGGCGGCGGAAACAACTCCCCATGTCACCATGATCCGGCACATCCAGAGTTTTGCCCCCACGCGATGCAGCAGCAAGTTGCTCGGGACTTCAAAGAGCGCATAGCCGACGAAAAACACGCCCGCCCCGAACGCAAAGGCCGCATTCGAAAGGCCCGTATCGTGCTGCAGCGCTTTCTGCGCGAAGCCGATATTTGCCCGATCGAGAAACGCCAGCATGTACATCAGCAGCAGGAACGGCAGCAGGCGACGCATCACACGGGCGACGACGGCGTCCTCCGCAGTAGCGGTATCGCTCATGCGTGTCTCCAGATATTTTTATTTGGCGGGCGCGCCTCTTGGAACACCCAGAGCGGCTTCAGTAGGTCGCGCGGCCACCGGACAGATCGAACACCGACGCCGTGCTGAAAGCGCAGTCTTCCGAGCTGAGCCATAGGATGAGCGACGCCGCTTCCTCCGGCAACAGGAAGCGGTTCATTGGAATCTTGGAGAGCATGTAGTCGATATGCTGCTGCGCCATGGAATCGAAAATCTCGGTTTTCGCTGCAGCCGGCGTCACCGCGTTCACCAGGATGCCACGCGTGGCGAGTTCCTTGCCGAGCGACTTCGTGAGCCCGATCAGGCCCGCTTTCGAGGCGCTATAGTGCGAGGCATTCGGATTGCCTTCCTTGCCTGCGACCGAAGCAATATTCACGATCCGGCCGTAGCCTTCCTTCAACATGTGCGGCACGACGGCGCGGCACGTGAGATACGGGCCAATCAGGTTCACGTCGATCACACGGCGCCATACGTCCGGCGCCAGTTCCCAGGTCGTGCCGTTGCCGCCGGTGATGCCCGCGCAGTTGATCAACACATCAATCTTTCGATGCGCTTCCAGCGTCTTTTGCGTTGCTTGCTCGACCGACGCCTCTTCCGTCAACTCGACCACGGCGACGCTGACCTTGCCGGCCTTTGCGAGTTCGCCGCGGGCTCGCTCAAGGCGTTCGGCGTCGATGTCCCACAGAGCGACTTCAGCGCCGGAGGCGAGCGCGCGTTGCGCCACTGCATAGCCAATACCGCGTGCGCCACCGGTGATCACCACGGTCCGTCCAGCCAGGTCGATCTGGTTCATCGTGTCTCCTTATATGAGTATTTTGCTATTGCATGAACTATACGGGCCGTGCCATAGCATAACAATCCGACTATGCGATGGTGCGATAGCGAAAGCGAATCGCTTAAGGGCGCAGCGCTTGCGTCCGATACGCGCTCGAACATCAGGGTTGAATCGTCCATCCCTTGTAACTGGAGACATTTGCCTTCGTCACGAGCGTTGAAGGCACGAGCTGGACGCTGCTCTTCGGCCTTTTTCCGTTCATGATGTCATAGCCGACTTTGACGGCTTGCTGCCCGATAGCAAATGGATTCTGACTAGCGGAAGCTTCGATAGACGAATTGCCGCTCCTGAGCGCGGCATCGACTTCAGGCGATCCATCGACCGATGTGATAAACAGGCCGCGACGGCCGAACTGCTTGATCGCAAGGTCCGATCCAACGGCCTGTGGATCGTTGATGGCAAACATCGCGTCGATCTTGCTGAAGCGCGTTAAAAGGCCTTGCATGACCGCCAACCCGCCTTCACGGGATGCCTTGCCGTTCTGGTCGTCCGATAGGATCTTGATGTCGGGATGCTTGGCGAACACCGATTTGCAACCGTTCACACGATCCGTCACACCGGAAAGTTGTGGGCCGTTCTGAATGATTACGTTGCCTTTTTCATGGAGTTTGTCGGCAATATATGCGCAAGCGATTTCCCCCGCCTGGACGTTGTCGGTCTGGACTGTTGCATCGACCTGATCGGCGCGGGCATCCACCGCAATCACAATGACACCGGCCGCCTGCGCTTTCTTGACCGCCGCGCCAATGACCTGAGGGTCGACAGCATTGATCAGAATGAGATCCGTGCCGGCCGCGATAAAGTTGTCGATCTGATTCACCTGTTTCGCGAAATCGTAATCCGCTGAAACCGCTATAACCTTGACGGTAGGGTTGATGGATTTTGCTTCCTTCTCTACGCCTTGAGTCAGCGCAACAAAATAAGGATTACCAAGCGATCCAAGCGTGACACCAATCGATTTCAGATCGCGCGCTCCTGCGACACTTGTAAACAGCGCCAGAGCAAGAACAACCAGTGACTTTTGCTTAAGCATCATACGTTTCCTCTATTGCGTGATTTTGGCAAAATTGATGCCGCGGATCAGGTACGCGCGTTTTCCCTCAGACGGTAGCGGTCCAATGTCACGGCACCGATGATCACCAGCCCTTTGATGATGTATTGCCAGATGTCGGACACGCCGATCAGGATCAGGCCGTTCGAAAGGACTGCAATGATCAGCGCCCCCACAAGCGTGCCCCAGATCGAACCGACGCCGCCAACAAAACTTGTTCCGCCAAGAATGACCGCGGTGATCGCATCCAGTTCGTAGGATTGACCTAGCTGCAACCCGTTTGCGGCATAGAGACGAGCGGCGGACATTGCGCCGCCCAGACCGGCGAGCAGACCCGAAACGGCATAGACGAAAAGCAGCACGGCCCACGGCCGGATCCCGGAGAGCCTCGCCGCATCAGCATTGCCGCCCACCGCGTAAATATGAATGCCAAGCACCGTTCGCTTCAGGATGAACCAGCTCACGAGAACAACCGCGAGCGCGATGATCGCAAGATAGGGGACGGAAAAAACGCCCGGTATGATGGTCAGGGAACCGTTGCCCAAAAACGCGAAGGGCAGCTCTGCGTTGAAGACTGTTGCGTCACCGCCGACGAGCCGCGCGATACCGCGTACGGCCGTCAGCGACCCGAGCGTCACAATAAAGGGGGGAAGGCCGAAGAATGCAATGAGCGCGCCGTTGCAAAGACCAAGAACCAGGCCCGCTGCAAGCGCAGCGGGAATGGCCATGGGTCCCGCATGCAGAGAAACGATGAGCGCGACCATCGCGGCGGCGGAGAGGATGGACCCTACGGAAAGATCAATGCCGCCTGTGATAATGACAAATGTCATTCCTGCTGCGAGAACGACATTGATCGCCGCCTGCTGCGCGACAATCCCCATATTCTGGCTCGTGAGAAAGCTGCCTTCTCCCGTCACGTAGAGTGTCACGACCTGCATGAGCACGCCGAGAATGACCAGAATAGGCAGCATTCCAAACCCACGCAGACTCAACCTCGCACACGCTGCTTTTATGACGCCGTTACTTTCGATTGCACGGTTCATCAGTTCGACCTCCCCTGTTGTGGCATGCATCCCGCGCCTGTTGCGAGCGCAATGATGTTTTCCTCGGTGATCGCGCGGTTGCCGCGCCCGAGCGACCCCGCAATCTCGCCCTCGCGCATCACGATTACGCGGTCTGCCATTCCGATTACCTCAGTCAGCTCGGATGAAATGACGAGGACTGCGACTCCCGCTTTGGCAAGGTCGTCCACGATCCGATAGATCTCCGACTTGGCGCCGATGTCGACGCCGCGCGTGGGCTCGTCCAGAATCAGGATCTTTGGTCGGGTCTCCAGAAGGCGTGACAGCAGCACTTTCTGCTGGTTGCCACCCGAGAGCGTTCCAACTGGGGTCCGCGCGCTCTTGACACGTATGAGCAAGGAATCGATGGCTTGGGCCGCACGCTGCCGCGCCCTCTTCCGGTTGAGGATCCATCCGCCGTATGCGTCACGGCCGCAGATCCCGAGATTGATGTTCTCGGAAACCGTCATGTCGAGAAACAGGCCAAGACCCTTTCGATCTTCGGTGAGGTAGGCAATGCCTGCATCCTGCGACTGCCGCGGCGTCCTGAAATCGACCCTGCGTCCTGCTACGAGCATCTCCCCCGACGATCTCGTGCGTGCGCCGCAGATCAAATAAGCGAGTTCGGTTCTTCCCGCGCCCATCAGTCCCGCAAGTCCGAGCACTTCGCCGCGATGAAGCGCAAAAGAGCAACCGCGCACCCGGATACCGTCGCTTATATGGCGTACTTCGAGCGCGGGCACAGGGTCGCGGGCCGGCTTGTGTTCTTTCTTGTAAAGGGACGACAGGTCACGCCCAACCATCATCCGCACAATCGCTGCGGGTGTCGCATCCTTGCGCGCGAGCGTGCCGACGTACTGACCATCACGCAGCACGGAAACGTGGTCGGCAAGTTCGTACACTTCTGCCATGCGATGCGAGATGTAGATGATCGCAACTCCGTCGTCGCGCAGTTGCCTCATCAGGTCGAACAACCGGTCGGCCTCCCGCGATGACAGCGTGGTCGTGGGCTCATCCATGATGATTATCTTCGAGCGCGCGTGTAGGGCTCGGCCGATCTCGACCAGTTGGCGTTGCGCAAGAGAGAGCTCAGCAACCGTGGTATCGGGATAGAAGTCGGCGCCAATCCGCGCCAACACGTCCCTGCATTGATCCGCCATGCACTTCTTCAGAACGACACCGCCATGCGATGCTTCACGTCCAAGGTAGATGTTCGCCGCTACCGTCAGGTTGGGTGCGAGCGCCAACTCCTGGTAGATGATGGATATGCCATGTTTTCTCGCGGATAGGGGCCCGTCGATAGACACCAGTTGACCGTCAATGCGTATCTCGCCACCGGGATCGGCCGTGTACGCGCCTGCCAGGATCTTCATCAAGGTCGACTTGCCCGCGCCGTTCTCGCCCATGACTGCGTGAACTTCCCCGGCGTAGACAGTGAGTTCGACGTCTTTCAACGTTTTTACCGAACCGAAGGTCTTCGATATATTCGACATCTCGAGAACCATCCGACCGCTTCGTGTCTGCGTGTCGCCGGATCTGCAGCGAGGATCGACATCGGTGACGCCTGTTGACCTCTCGGAATCCTGAACGTGCATCAGACCGGGCATGCACGCGAGGGGGGAGTCTTTAGACAAATTCATTTGCAATCCTTCGTATTGATCAGCCACTGAGAGGCGCGATGTGCAATCGCCATAGCGGGGGCATTGGTGTTGCCACTGACGATGGCAGGCATCACCGAGCAGTCGAAGACCCGCAAACCCTCTACACCGCGTACGCGCAACTTTGAGTCGACTACGGCCAGCGGATCGTTCTCGTGACCCATGCGTGCCGTTCCCACGGGGTGATAGTTGGTCTTGACCGTTTGCTTGCAGTGGTCGTGGAGTGATGAATCCAGGGTCGCCGTGGGCCCGGGAAGAATCTCGCGGGCAATTTTTTCGCGCATGGGCGAGTATTCAAGAATTTCACGCGCGTAGCGCAGACCTGCGACCATCAACCTGACGTCTTCGGGATCACGCAGAAAGCCGCCGTCAATCAACGGCGGTGCTGATGGATCTGCTGACGCGAGACGGACGGTTCCACGGGAGCGGGGTCGCAGCAGGCATACGGTCAACGTCACGCCGTCACAGGGTTTGATGGCGGTGACGTCCCGGTCGAGATACACGGTCGGAACGCAGTAAATTTGCAGGGATGCGTCATCTGTCGCGGAATCGGGATTGGTGAAGACACATGCTTCCACACCAATTGTTGAAACCGGGCCGGACTTGAACATCAGATACTGGAAGCCATTGCGGATCATGTTCCAGCCGCGATCCTGGCCAAAATAACCGTGGCGCCCATTACTGGCTGCGACGACCGGCACTTCGCAATGGTCCTGAAGATTTCGCCCGACGCCGGGAAGGTCCGCGACGGTTTTGATGCCATGCGCCGCCAGGGTATCCGCCTCGCCTATGCCTGACAGCATCAGGAGCTTTGGCGTGATGTAGGTTCCCGCGGTGAGGATAACCCCGGCGTCTGCGAAGGCAGTTCTGCTTTCCCCCTTGTATGTATATTCCACCCCGACCGCCCGGCCGTTTTCGATACATACGCGAGATACCGTAGCGCCTGTCAGCAAGGTGAGACGCACGTCCGCCAAAACTTGTTTCAAGTAGGCGTCGACTGCGCTGCATCGCCGTCTGTTCGAGCCAATCGTACTCTGCATGAAGCCAACGCCGCGCTGGCGACCGCTATTGAAGTCCGGATTAAAAACCTCCCCCATTCCCTGCAGAGCACTGACGAAAGCATTGGTCATGGGAGCAAGATGATAGGGCGATGAAACCTGCAGTGGACCATCAATCCCATGCGCCGCGTCATTCAGATGATCGTTGCCCTCCATTGCTTTGAAATGAGGGAGGATATCTGCATACCCCCATCCCTCTACACCGTAGCTGGACACCCACCGGTCATAGTCGGCGGGTTGGCCGCGCATATAAACCATCGCGTTGACACTGGACCCTCCGCCCAACACTCTTGCTTGCGCAACGGTGATCTCGCGATTATCAATCTGCCTTTGCGGCTCCATTTGGTGCAAAGTGAGATAAGTGTCCCGGCTCAAATATTTCATGTACCCCGCGGGCATACTCATAATCGCACTTGTTTTCCTACCTCCCGCCTCGAGCAACAGGACTCGCGCACCCAACTCCCTTACCAGCCGTGTTGCAGTGACGCAGCCTGAAGAGCCACCACCAACGATAATATAATCGTAGTTCACTTAGTTAGGACTCTATATAAATAGTCTGGTTCGATACATTCAAACAAACTGGTACGGGATATGGGTGGGATGGCGATCCGCGTGCGCAACCGCATGGCTGCGGTCAAGCACGCATTGCCTGAGTTACTGATACAGGGTCCTCTCTACCTTCGTATTCGGCCCTTGCAACAGGCCCGCTTTGGTTTGCCTGATCGAGTTACAAATCTACCGGTCAGGATAAATCTCGGTCAACCTATCTGTAGGCATCCTTATATATGAGATCAAGGGGTGCACTTTTGTAAATAATTGTCGACGAAACGCTGCACTTAATTGCTGAAGGCGGTGCCCGCTTAGCGAAACCCAGGTCTAGGCAAGGGTAAAACATATGCGATCTAACGGTATCTATGCACCTGCGCGAACAACGCGAATGGTCTATTTTCTATAAATATGTAGGATGCCTTATTTTTATAGCACGGCGCAGCGGCATGCATGCGCCATCGGCCCCATATTCCTGCTTGCTCGAGAAGGAGCCGTGGGTTGCAGCTCGTCAAACCATCGATCGGTCCGTGCCTCTGCGCCGGTTGCCCGATGCCGAACGCGTCGCAGCGACATTCAGTTCGGCTGGCCAGATCGATCTGATTCATCGGGCCGCTTTGTGTCTACGAGGAATTATTGTTTTATGCACATACTGATTTACAAATAGACGTTCTTTATGGGCTCTTCATGGCAAAAAATCGAACATTTGACATTCCGATTGCGGAAATGGATCTCAAGCCATTAGAGGCACCGTTCGAATTCGGGTATAGCCGGATGACGGCCGGCGGCGTTCAGTGCAAGCTTGGTGAATCGGTCGTTCTTGCCGCATTGGCCCTTCCGGGCACGCTGCTTGCTCCAGCCGAGAGGCCCATTGATTCAGGGGGAATATGGACATCACCTAACCGGGGATGCCTCCCGTAAATATTGTCATCACCATGCCGGTAGCCTGCTACGCGCATTTAACCTGACGGAGAACGCTATGGAACCTGTTTCGCACGGAATCATCTTCTGGCTGATCATTGGCGGAATTGCCGGTGCGCTCGCTGGCCGAATCGTTGATGGAGGCGGTTTCGGAATGTTTGTAGACATCATTGTCGGCATTGTCGGCGCGTTCATTGGCGGGTGGCTGGGAGGCGTGCTCGGCCTGCACCTGGGCGGCGGCATCATAGGGTCGCTGATCACTGCGTTGATTGGCGCCGTGATCCTGCTGGCGATCCTGCGACTCTTTAGCCGAGGACGAACCGTTTAGCCGCGGACACACCAAGCCGGCAGGTTTATTACGCCGGGTGACAACAACGGCAGTTCGTTTGACCAAAATCCCGTGCAGGCGAGCCGCCTGCGCGGGATTTTTCTTGGCTTCCCCAAGTTTAAAACTTCCAGACCTGTAAGGTATCCTGATTAGTCAGGTTATAAGCTGATTGAAAACCAGCTCCCGTCCCGGATGGCCAGTCTGTTTTCAGCAAGCTTCTCAGCGCCAACACCAATGGTTCGGAACCGAACCTTCTGTCATTCTCAACATGTATTCCCTGCGAAGCATCAAAGCTCCGCAAGGCTGGCACGCCCAGGAAAAAAACAATGATCGGATTGAAAGGTCCACGCTGGGTTTTACACCCTTCATTCATTGCGCAGAATTTCATTTGACATGTATAAGGACGAAAATACAGAGCGGCTTCGTTCTTCCCTGAAAACGCATGAAGCGTTCAGGAGACAAGTGCTCGCCATACTGGCCGCACTGCTGACCAGCGCCGCGTTCTGTACCCCGGCGGCGGCCGATGTGCCGTCGCTTAAGGGCAAGCGGATTGGCATCTCCGTCGCAGGAACCGAACACTACTGGGACTTGAAGGCCTATAAGGGACAAATCGATGAAGTGAAGCGACTGGGCGGCACACCCATCGCGCTGGACGGCGGCCGCAAGGATAGCCAGCAGATTGCCCAGCTTCAGGCGCTGATCGCGGAAAAACCCGACGCCATCATTGAGCAGCTTGGTACCGCGGCTGTGCTCGAGCCCTGGCTCAAGAAAATCCGCGAAGCGGGCATCCCCCTATTTACCGTCGATACCACCAGCCCCTCGAGCATCAACGTAACCACCTCTGATAATTTCTATATCGGCGAGCAGCTTGCATTGAAGCTCGTCAGCGACCTGCATGGCGAAGGCAATATTCTCGTCTTCAACGGCTTCTACGGCGTGCCGGTCATGGCGATGCGCTATGACCAGCTGCGCGAGGTGCTGAAGTGGTATCCGAAGATCAGGATCATTGAACCGGAGTTGGTCGATGTGATCCCCGACACCGTGGAAGACGCGTACTCGCAGGTGAGCGTGTTACTGAGCCAGTATCCGATCGGCACTGTGCAGGCTATATGGGCAGGGTGGGATATACCGCAGATCGGCGCGACGCAGGCTGTTGATGCAGCGCATCGCCTGGAGATCAGGACCTATGCGGTAGACGGCAGTCCCGACTTCGTCGCGCTCGTCAAGAATCCTCGATCCTGCGCTGCCGCTGTGGTAGCCCAACAGCCTTATTTGATCGGCAAGACGGCAGTCGATAACGTAGCGCGCTATCTGGCAGGCGATCGCACCTTACCTCCTGCCACCTATGTGCCGTCGATTCTTGTCAGCAAGGACAACGCTGCGGAGGCGCAGAAGACGCTCGGCCAGGCCAATGCCAAGTGAGCGAGCGCTCACAGGTCGTTCCGGGTATCATAAGGATAGCGAATCAACTATCCTTTAATCGCGAACCTCGGGGATCCAGGCCGCCTTGGCCACATCTGCCCGCCTGAAGTCCACAAACCGGGACTCAAGATCCGCAATCGTGCGGATATCATCCTTGACCAGGTCGTCGCGCGTGATCAACGCAGGTTTTATTTCGATCCTGTGCCCTGGATCCTGGCCCGCCACCAGCAGCGCAGCGGCTCGCACCGACACCGCTCCCACTACGGCCGGATTAGTCGCGGCAGTGGCAACCCACGGACTCCCGGGCGCCCGGATCGCCTCTATATCAGCCGTCGATATATCGGCGCTATAAATCCGGACCTTCGAAGCAATACCCGCCTCGTCCGCAGCCAGCTTTGCGCCGCGAGCGAACTCGTCATAGGGTGCGAACACCACACGCACATCGGGATGCGCCCGATAAGCCGCCGCAGCCTGATTGGCCACGGACTGCGCAACCGGATTATCCACCGTGCCGAACCGCGCCTCCTCCCTGACCTTCGGATGCGCTGTCTTGAACGCCTTCCAGACCGCGTCGCGCCGGTCAAGTGGAGCAAAACCCGGCACATAGACATACGCGGCGGCAAACGCATCGCCGTTATCTTTCACTGCCTCATCGAGCAACAATGTCGCGAGATCGTGGTCGCTCTGCTCGATCTGCGGAACTTTCGGATTGCCGAGGTCAACGTCAAACGCGACCACCTTGATGCCTTTATCGAGCGCCACTTGCACCACGTCCTTCAAGGACTCCGGCAAACCATGATTCACGATGATCGCGGAAACGCCCAGATTGATCGCCTGCTGGATCTGGTCACGTTGCTGAGCGGCATCCTGGCGACCCTCGTAAATACGCAAGTCGATGCCAAGCGCCTTGGCCTGCTTTTGCGCACCCGCCTCATAGGCCTGGAAGAAGTCGCCGGTCGAAAGATAGTTGACCAACGCGATCCTGACGCCGCCTTTATTGAAAGGCGCGGGAGCATTGGGTAAGCCGTCTGCTGCATAAGCGGAGATGCTGCCGGCAAGCAATGCGGCGGCTAACAAACGGCCGATAGGTTTAAGCATGAAGGATGGTTTCCGTTTCCGTGGGGTGAAAGCATGGGGACAACGTCAGACTGAAAGCGTGCAGCCGTACGACTTGGCAGACGATGCGTAACATCGCTGTTTATCGACGGCCTGGTTCTAGTTCCACGGATGGCGCGCTGGCTTGATGCCATTCAAGTAATAGTTGCCCACGAGGTGATACTTCCAGCGCACTGGGTCGTGCAGCGTATGCGTGCGCGCATTGCGCCAGTGGCGGTCGAGGTTGTGCGCAGCAAGCGTCGACTGCGTACCCGCCAGTTCGAACAGCTTTTCACTGGCGAGCAATGCGATCTCGGTGGTCAATACCTTTGCTTCGCCGACCGCCACCGATGCGCGGGCGATATCATCTTCGCTTGGCGCATGTCCCTGCGTTGCAATGGCATCCAGCGTACGCGCGGCGCGTTCGAGCAATGCCTCCGCTGCATGCAACTGAATGTGAAGATGACCCACCTCACGGATCACGAGCGGATCGTCGCTTGCGCGCTCCACGCCGCTATCGATCCAAGGGCGCGAGCGCTCACGTACGAATTTGAGCGTGTCATCCACTGCGGCCCGCCCAATACCCGCATCGATTGCTGCCTGGATGACCTGGGAAATCGGACCGTTGAGCGTCGGCTGGTCCGATACGCGAAACGCCGGAAATACGTGGGATGCCGCGACCCGCACCTGATCCGCGATAACCGTGCCGCTTGCAGTGGTGCGTTGGCCGAATCCCGACCAGTCATCGATAACCTGCAAACCCGCCGTACCCGCTGGAATGTAGGCAAGCCAGCCACGGCGTTCGTCGTCGAGACCCAGGATAGGTACATAGTGCGCGAACAGCGCACCGGTCGAATAGAACTTAGTACCGTGGACGACATACTCGCCATCCTCAGCCGTGACGCGTGTCTTCAGGTCAAGGACGTGCTTTGTGCCCTTCTCCGAGAAGCCGTTGCCGAAACGCTTGCCCCGCAATATCTCGCCGAAGAAGAACTGCTTCTGCTCGTGGGTTCCGGTGAGCGCGATGACGTCGACGAGACCCAGGTGGTTCTGGGGCAACTGCGCCAGCGACGGATCGGCTGCGGCGATAATCTTGATGACCTCGGTCAGTGTCACGTATGACACGCCCGCGCCGCCGTACTCCTTGGGCACGGTGATCGCCCATAAGCCGGCTTGCGAAAACCAGTCGATTTCCTCGCGGGGCAAGCGTCGCTCGCGATCGCGCTCGCTCGCATGCACGGCCAAGCGAGCGGCCACCTCGTGGGCGCTCGCAATGGCTTCGGCGTCGTCACGGATAATATGCGCAAGTGCTTTCTCTGACGATCCGTCTGAATGGGTTGATCCAGGACGCGTCGCTGTGTTTTGCGGAATGGCTGACATGCTTACCCTTTTATGTGTCGGATCGACATCAATCTAGCAGCGCCGTGACCGGGTTCAAACCGAACGATAACGCTAAGGACATCAACCGAACGCTTCTACGCTTAGCTCGATTGCTTCTTAGAAGCTGTGCCAAATTAAATTCACCGCTCTGCTTGCCTGCCAATGCTGAACGTGAAGGCGAGCGCGCCAACAAGCAATGCACCCTTGATAAAATCCTGCATGTAATAAGGCGCGTTGAGCATGGTCAGTCCGTTGAGCAACACGCCGACAAACACGGCGCCGACAGCCGAGCCCAACACGTTGGGACGCTTCGCACCCCACACCGCATAGCCGATAAGCGCGGCGGCAACGGCGTCCAGAAGCAGTGAGTTGCCGGCGCCAACGTCGCCACGTCCGACGCGTGCGGCTATCAACGCGCCGCCGAGCGAAGCGATTACGCCCGATGCAACATACGCCGCGACACGATAACGCGCTGTCGGCGCACCTGCGAGCCGCGCGGCCGTCTCGTTGCCGCCGGTCGCATACAGCACTCGACCCCATCGTGTGAACTCCATGACGAGCACCGCAACCAGCGTCACCACCGCTAGCACGATGACCGGCACCGGCACGACATCCAGCCAGCGGGCCCGGCCCAACGCCAGGAAGGCCGCCGGAAACGCTCCGGTGGCCTCCGTGCCGTCCGGCAGGATGCTGCCGGTCGCGAGCGACCGCCCGCCTGTTGGAATCAGTTGCAGGCCCGCGAGAAGGAACAAGGTTCCGAGCGTCGCGAGCTGGTCCGGGACGCGAAGGCGCGTGATCAGCAAGCCATTGAAAAGTCCCGCACCGACGCCTAACGCAAGACACGCCGCGACAGCGGCAAGCGCGTTGCCATGCCACACAACCAGCACATAGCTCGCGGCCATCTGCGCCGTTGCGGCTGTGCTGCCGACCGATAAATCGAAACCGCCCACTGCTAGCGTAATGCTGACGCCCACGGCCAGAAGCGCGACAATCGACGCAGCCTGCAAGATGCTGAACAGATTGTCCACACTCAAGAATGCCGGCTCACGCCATGTAAATACCGCGCCCATTGCGACCAGCAGCAACACGATGCCGCTGCGTTCCAGCTTCGTCCTGATGCTGGTATGTCTGAACTCCGTTCGAACGACGGGGCTTGCTTCGGTAGAAGCGCCAAATTTCATACGTCAGGCTCCGGCAAGATTTTCAATGTTTGATTCAACGATCGAACGATCGAAGTGCAGCACGCGGTCCGCGACTTCGAACGCCTCCTCAATGGCGCTGACGAACACCAGCGTCACCCGTCCCGCCGCGTTCGCTCGCAACACATCGGCAATGTCCGCGCGAGCGCCGGCGTCGACACCTTGAAATGGCTCGTCAAGCAACAGCACGCGTGCGGGCTCTGCGTGCGAGCGCGCGAGGACGACCTTTTGCTGATTGCCGCCGGAGAGGTTGATCACGCGATCCGCTGGACCATTGCATCGAATGGAGAAGCGCTCGATGGCAGACGCAGCCTCGCGACGTTCACGCGATCTATTGATCCACCCATTCCTGAACCAGGTCGACAGGAACGGAAAACTCAGCGTGCCTTCAATCGACGCAAACGGCACGCTGTCCGGAAAGAGCGACGAGCTCCAGCGGTCCTCGCCGACAAGGAAGACGCCACGGCGAATTGCCTCGGCGGCAGAGCGCGGCTGCCACGGCTGGCCATCGAGTGTCATTGTCCCGGCGACAACGCGTTCGATACCAAACAGCGTCCGGGCTAGCCTCGACTTGCCGCCTCCCAACGGCCCCGCAAACGCGACGATCTCGCCGCGAGCAGCGTCGAAGTCGAGCGCGGGGCTATCCGCACCCGGGAACAATTTCAGGCCTCGGACCTGAAGTCCCTGATCCGCCGTCGAACGCACCGTTTTTCGTTCACGGGTTCTCGGCAACGCGCGGCCAATCATTGTTTCAGTGGCATCGTCGAAATCGATCGGCGTTTTCAGATTGGCTACCAGCCGGCCATCACGGACAATGACCACCCTGTCGGCCATTCGCTTGAGATCACCCAGCCGATGCGAGACCAGCAGCATGGCCACACCGCGCTCGCGCAGCCTATCGAGTGCAGTAAAGAGACGCTCGGCTTCGACGGCCGAGAGACTTGCCGTCGGTTCATCGAGTATCAGAACTGCTGGCTTGACTGCCAGCGCCCGGGCCAGCGTGACGAGCTGCCTCGTCGCAAGCGGCAGCGTGAACAGTGGCGCCCGCAGGTCGATGTCCAGGCCAACCAAAGCAGCAATGGAGCGTGCCGCCTCAAGCCGCGCCGCGGGCGTGATAAACCATGGCGTGGCCGCATTGTTGAAACGATCGAGCAGGAGGTTGTCCGCGATCGACAGGGTGGGCACGACCGTATCGGCAATCGACTGATGCATTGTCGCTACGCCCAGCGCCTTCGCTTCCTGCGGTGAGGCCGGCGCGTACGGCTTGCCGTGCAGTTCGAGCGAACCGCCATCGCCGGGATAAACACCGCTCAGTATCTTGACGATCGTGGACTTCCCCGCCCCGTTAGCGCCCATTAGCGCCACGACCTCGCCCGCAGCAACAGAGAGATCGAATCGATCGAGCGCGACAGTCGGGCCGAAGCGTTTCGACACCGACCTCGCGACCATCACAGGCAGGTCAGCCGTCACGTTGTCGCCGGCGTGGCCGCGTCTTCGTCGTCAACATCGTGCTCGGTCGGCTCGTAGCGGATCAGCACCAGGAACACGATCGGGATCACGGCGGCCAACGCAACGATCCAGAACATGTCCGTGCCGAACCGGGCCTTGAGGATTGGCAAGACGAACAAAGCGAGTGCACTGCCAATGCCAGCAAGCGAGCGGCCGAAGCCCACGCCGGTGCCGCGAATGGACGTAGGGTAAGACAAGGCCGGATAGATCATCATCTGCGCGCCCGGACCGAAACCTTCAGCAAACAACCACGTACCCAGCATCAGCACGGCAAGGCCTATACCGAGCGCCGCCTGCGGATGTCCGATCAACGCGAGCGCAATCAGCGATACGAATTGCAACGCGAAGCCCGCAATTGCGACATGACGCGAAGGCAATTTGTACGCGAGCCGCATGCCGAGCAAACCACCTGTCAACGCGAACAGCACATTAAGCCCAAGCGATGCCGCGATCGTTTCAAACACGCCGGCACCCAGGAATTGCGACAGGATGGACGGCAGGAAGAAAGCGATCGCCGTGTATTCGAACGGGATGCAGAGATTCATCACGCTGGCAACAAGCGTGCGCGGCAGATAGGGACGCTGGAATAGCACGCGAAATTTGACCGGCGGCTGCTTCGGCGCTCTCTTCTCTTTCGTATCGTCCACCGCATGCGCGTGAATGCCATAGGACTCGCGCAAGATTCGCACCGCCTCTTTCAGATTGCCCTGGTTCGCGGCCCACAGTGGCGACTCGTTCATGAACTTGCTGCGGACCATGATGATGATCAGCGCCGGTACCGCCCCGAAGATCAGCGACGCGCGCCAGAGCCAGTCGGCGTGCTGAGCCGGCAAGAAGAAATACAGCGCGAACACAATCAGGAAACACACCGATGACGCCGCGTACCACATCGGGCACCACGCTGCGAGACGGGATGCCTTGTTGCCGCGTCCGTTGAATTTTGAAAACTCCGAGAGAAATGCCATCGCCACGGGCAGGTCGATCCCTACACCGAGCCCCATCACGAATCTCGCCGCGATCAGAACCCAGACATTCGGCGCGAGCCCCGCTGCAATGGCCGCGACCACGAAGAACAGCATGTCGGCCATGAAGACCTGATAGCGACCGATCTTGTCGGTAAGCCATCCACCGGCGAGACTGCCGAGAATGGTGCCGATCATGATGGATGAACTGACAAAGCCGGTTATCGCAGGCGTCAGGTTGAAGTCACGCGTGACGTCCTGAATGCCGTATGAAAGCGTCGTGAGATCGTAAGCGTCAAGAAACACACCGCCTAGCGCGAGCAAGACAATCACGCGCGCGTGATTGTTCTTCGAGCGGCTCGTGTTGATCAGGCGCGATACGTCGCTGGCCGATCCGATCGGCAATGACGCAGGCAGGGAAGTTTCAATATCGACGGTGCTCAAGATGCAGCTCCTTGGCTAGCGGGTTGCGCGGCAAAGAAGCTTTATACGGATAGCGGCCGCATCGCGCAAAGAAGGAGTTTTTCTTTCGATATGAACCGTGTGATGGCAAGCCTGGATGCCCGCCCGACTGTGATGGATGGTAGTGCCGCCTTTCACAGCCCCGCGCATATGCAAAGCTGAAATCGTTAGAGCGCGCGGTCAATTTGGCGACTAGATTGTCCGGTTGTTAAAGTGAAAATCGAGAAGCCGGCTGCCATGAGCAAAACCATCCATTTCAATGCGTTCGAGATGAACTCCGTCGGCCATCAGTCTCCCGGCCTATGGTCTCATCCACGCGACCGGTCATCGCAATACAAGGACCTCGAGTACTGGACGGATCTTGCAAAGATTCTCGAGAAGGGTTTCTTCGACGGCATCTTCATCGCCGATGTGATCGGTTATTACGACGTCTATAAAGGCAGCAATTACCACGCGATCCACCAAGCCGCGCAGATCCCCGTCAACGATCCCCTGCAGCTTGCGGCGCCTATCGCAATGGTGACCGAGCATCTGGGTATCGGCATTACGGCGTCGACGACTTTCGAGCATCCGTACACTTTCGCTCGTCGCCTTTCAACAGCAGACCATCACACTAAAGGCCGCGTGGGATGGAATATCGTGACGTCGTATCTGGAAAGCGGCGCCAAGAATATCAGCGAAGGAGGCTTGCGCAAGCACGCGAACCGCTATGAAGTGGCGGCGGAATATATTGAAGTGCTGTACAAGCTTTTCGAGGGGAGCTGGGAAGAAGATGCCGTGGTCCGTGATCGTCACAATCGCGTCTTCACGCATCCCGAGAAGGTCCATGAGATAGGTCACCACGGCAAATACTTCGACGTGCCCGGCTATCATCTTTGCGAGCCCTCGCCTCAACGCACGCCCGTGCTCTATCAGGCCGGCGCGTCGGGTGCAGGCAAGGCGTTCGCCGCCCAACACGCCGAGTGCGTGTTCGTGGCCGCTCCGACGAAGGAAGTGTTAAAAGCGTATGTTGCTGACGTCCGCGAACAGGCTGCGCTTGCGGGACGTGATCCGGGCGGACTGCTGATCTACAACCTCGTCACGGTCATCGTGGATGAGACGGATGCGAAGGCGCAAGCCAAGTTCGAGGAGTATCGCCGCTACGCCTCATACGACGGCTCGCTCGTATTTATGTCGGGTTGGACGGGCGTCGACTTCGGTCAGTACGCGCCAACCGATTTGGTCAAGAAAGTGGAAACCAACGCAATCGTCTCTGCCATCGAACATCTGGCGGGCGGTGCGAAGTCCTGGACCATCGACGAACTCGCGGCATGGGGTGGTATCGGCGGCATGGGACCGGTCTTCGTGGGTTCCGCGGCAACCGTTGCCGATATTCTGCAAACCTGGGTGGAAGAGACTGGTGTCGACGGCTTCAATCTCGCCTATGCGGTCGCTCACGAGACCTTCGAGGATATCGTCAATTACCTGGTGCCGGAGTTGCAACAGCGCGGCGTGTATCGCAAGGAATATACGCCGGGCACGCTGCGCGAAAAGCTGTTCGGCAAGGGACGTTTGTTGCCGGCCGGGCACCCAGGTGCCAGGTATAGGGACATCGAGGCGTTCAAGCGCGACGAAGCGGCCGGTTCATTGGTTACCTTGCAGGAATAACAACCTCAACTGCACGGCTCACTAAGCCACTCGCTTCGTCAACCGATTAACTGGTCAGCTCATGCAGCTTGTGCATGCCGTCGCGCAGCCACTCCAGCAGCGTGCGATCGGTGCCCACCGGGACGGGTATCTCGGTGTTCAGCTTGCGCAGGGAGTCTTGCTGTTGCGAAAGCAGGTGACACATCTGCTGACCTATTTCCGGCCGGCTCTTTAACAAGGGCGTCAGGTCCGCCTTATCCAGCCGATAGATTAGCGCCCGCGTCAAAGCCGTGACTTGCGCCTGAACCGGCAACCCCGCCAGGACGCCCGCTTCACCGATCGAGTCTCCAGGTCCCAGG
Source organism: Caballeronia sordidicola (assembly GCF_002220365.1). Lineage (GTDB taxonomy): Bacteria > Pseudomonadota > Gammaproteobacteria > Burkholderiales > Burkholderiaceae > Caballeronia > Caballeronia sordidicola_C. The sequence goes on from NZ_MTHB01000109.1 coordinate 236,831, forward strand.
CGCGCGGATTCGACGGGACCCGACGGTCCCGTCACCATCACCGACAGGACACCTGACTCGACGATCATCAGGTAATCCGTCACCTCGTCTGACTTGACGACTACCTGGTCAGGTTCATATTCGTGGCGCGACAGTCTCTTGGACAGCGCTTCAATTTCCTCACCCTTCAACGCACGGAAGAGATCGACGTGTGACAGGAGCCGTTGCCGGCTGTCGGAGGCGTCGTGGCGTGGCGGTCGTGGAACGCTCAGTGGCCAGAGCTCGATGCCCGCAGCGGCGAGATGACGATGGCACAGGTCATAAAGCTGGTTCGTCACGACCACAGACTTGCCCATGTCATCGATATAAACCGTGACTTCGTATTCGATCGAGTTGATCGAGGTTTTCTTGATAAGCGCATACGGTGCCGGCGTTTGCAGCACCCTATTGCTTCCCGCTACCGCGCGCTCCAACGCGCCAAGGACAGTAGCCGGGCGTTCTTCCGGTGAAATCTGCAGCGCAATGGACACCCCGTGAAGTGCAACGGGACGGCTACTGTTGGTGATTTTCGCCTTGGCCGCCACGCTATTGGGAACGATGACAACATTGCCTTGAGACGTGAGCAGGTGCGTTGCACGCCAGTTCATTTCCAACACTTTACCGTCCACGCCATCGACCGAGACCCAGTCCCCAATGTGATACGGCTCGGTCGTATTCAGCACGATCCCGGCGAACACATCGCTAAGCGTGCTTTGTATGGCGAGACCCAGCACGATTGCCAGCGCACCGGAGGTGGCGACCAGCCCTGTCACCGGCAGCCCCAGCACGAATGCAAGCGAGGCAACGACGGCGGCAAGAAAAACCAGCGCACCCAGTACGTCCTGGAACAGGCGTTCCCTGTGCCAATGGCGCGATCGGAACGCTGCGTCCAGCGATAGTGTCAGAAGACGCGCGCCAATGAGCCACCACGAAACCTCGAGGATCTGGGCCGCAAGATGACGGCCCGGGGACTCGGGCCACGGCGCGGGTGTGAAGGGACTCAGGGCCGATCCGAACAACAGCGCGCTCAGCAGCGCGAAAATCACCAGTCTGAGCAGCAAGCGGATGGTGTCGTTACGTGGAAACGCTGCGCGCCAGAGCACGACGTCCACCACGATCAGCACGAAGCCAAGAACCAGGGGATCTTTCACAAGACTGCTCCCGACATAGAGGACTTTGCGTGTTGCCGCGCAACGAACGGGTGCGTAGAGTCACGTATCGCTTTGTCTGAATTGCCTTCGCATTCTACGGTTTCCTGGTCTTAGCCGTAGAACCTGTCGTGCGTCCGGAACTCGCAGCATGCGCGATGCAAACGCCCGAATTTGGGCAAGCGCCCGCACTTTAAACCGTCAGGCGTTGCGCGGACCGTCCGGACTGGTTTTTGCCTGCAGCTTCACAGCCTGCCAGCGCGCTCGCGCTTCTACCCACTCTGCAACCGCGAGCAAACGCTCGTCGTGCTGTGCCGCGCCGATCAGTTGAGCGCCGAGCGGCAGACCAGCGGGCCCGAGGGCGATCGGTAGGGTGATGGCGGGAACACCAAGGAATGTCCACGGAGCGCATAACGAAGCGTCGCCGGTATAGTCGAGTCCGACTGGCGCTTCCCCTGTCGCCGGCGCGACAAGAAGCGCATCAAGACGCATCTCTTGCTGCAGCCAGTGGTCAAAGCGATGGGCCAGCCGCACCTGCGCAGCCCTCGCGCGCGCATAGTCGACGCCCGATACGCCGCGACCCTCGATAATCAACGACGTCATGACTGAACTGATCAGGCCGGGCGAACGGTCCAGAAGCGCACCGTGCACCACCGACGCTTCTACCGCTAATATTGCAGATACCAGCGCCCCCATGTCCTCCAGTTCGGCTGGCAAATCGACCACGACGACTTCCGCTCCATCGGCTTTCAGTTGTGCAGCCAGCCAGGCCAACGCACTGTCCTGGGCCGGTTCCACCGCGGTGCCGACTTGCCTGCGCAGCATGCCGATACGGATGACCGCGCTGCCGTCGTTACCCTGGCTTTTGTTCTTGCCGCTTACGTGGGAAGAGTGAAAGTCCTGATCATCGAAACCCGATACGATTAGAAAGGCATACGCCGCATCCGCGACGTTTGCGGTGAACATGCCGATGTGATCCAGCGATGGCGCCAGCGGCAACACACCGGTTCGGGCAATGCTCCCATAGGTCGGTTTAAACCCCACGACACCGCAGTACGCTGCGGGACGAATGACGGAACCGAAGGTCTGTGTCCCGAATGCAAGAGGAACAATCCCCGCCGACACAGCCGCGGCAGAACCGCTGGACGAGCCGCCAGGCGTATGCTTTTCATTCCATGGATTGACCGTCGGACCCGGATGGCGCCAGGCGAACTCTGTAGTAACCGTCTTTCCTACGATGGTTCCACCTGCTTGCCGCAAGCGCGCCACCAGTACCGCATCAGTCTTGGGCGAGCGGCCCGCGTAGGCCGGTGAGTTGTACTCGGTCGGCATGCCCGCGGTGTCGATGAGATCTTTTATGGCGATGGGAACACCCGCGAGCGGCAACCCTATGTCCGCTTGATTGACCACCGGCGCGTCCGGCAGATAGCTGAATGCGTGCAACCACGGTTGGGCTTGTCGGGCGGCCTTATCGGCGGATTCAATGCTTTGCTGGATTGTCAGAACGCCGCTCTCGACGGCTCGGCGAATGTCGCGCAGGGTAAGCGCGTATGCTGGTTCAGTCATCATGTGAATGATCCCGGTGTGTATTCCATGTATTCCATGTAATCCGTGTCTTCCATGTAATCCGTGGCCTAAGCGCGCTAACGCCTTAGTATGCCAGCCACTCGCCCGAGATAATAATGGCAAAGGGGGCGCGTATTTGCCCAACTATCTCTAGCTGGACTGCCCTGAAGCACGAATGGCCAGGCCGGGAGTTTGCCCGACCTTAAGGATTTTCGCCCGGAAGCCAAATCAGCCTCCGGGTGCTGAGCATGAGGGATCCACCTTCACTGCTGTCTGAGCGGTTGCGTCGCAGAACGCATGCGTCGGCCAGCCAAACCCCATACGATCACAGCAATGACCAGAGCGAGCACACCCGCAACGCACAGCGCAGAGGCGAAACCGCTTGCGAAACTTGCCGGGGCCGCAGTTGCCAGGAACAGCTTTGCGGCCGGCGCTAAATGCTCGGTCGCGTGAACCGCGTCGCCCGCCAGCAGTCTGGACATGAAGTCGGCATCAAGCGAATTCCTTACTGCGGGAGCATTGGCCAACGCTAAGTCGAGTGCTGTTTGAGTCCGCGATGCAAGCACGGCGCCAAGCACCCCTACTGACGTGACGATCGCGGTAAAACGCGTGGTCGTGCTGATGCCGGAAGCCATACCGGTTCGATTGGGCGGAACACACGCCATGATTGCCTTCTGCGTATCCCCGTTCAGTATGCCGGCGCCACAACCCGTAACGATCATGCCGAGTGCAACCAGCCAGTATCTTTGGTCCATGGATACCGACGCGGTCAATATATTTCCCGTGCCGATCAGGCCAAGCCCGAGCGTCAGCAGCGCGACGCTGGAAAACCGGCCCGCAAGCCATGCTCCTATGTACGGACCCGCGATCATTGCGGTGGCAAACGGAAGCATACCGAGTCCCGCGCTGACCGCCGGCCATCCGAATGCGTTCTGCAGATACAGTGGCAGGAACGTCATCATGACCTGAGCACAGGCTGCATAACCGAACATGCTAAGCACAGCAGCAACAAACCGCGCCTGACGAAACAGCTGCAAGTCGATCATCGCATGAGTGCGGTTCTTTTCCAGTTTAAGAAATACGATAAGTAATGCTGTACATCCTGCAAACCTGGCGGTTGTGGGCAGGCTTTGCCAACCGTCTGTTTGTGTTCCGATCAACGCCCAGATGCCAAGCGCCAAAGAGGCACCGAACAACAGGCTTCCCATTACATCGATTGCCCTCGCTTGGCTGTTACGCGACTCGCGAATAGAGCGGTGCACGCACCAGGCGAGCACCGAACAGACAGGAAGGTTCAGGAGGAAGATCCACCGCCACCCGAGCCACTGCGTTATCACGCCGCCGACTAACGGTGCGACCGTGGTCGCCAGCCCCATGCACATGCCCCATACGGCCCAGGCACGCGCTCGCGAAGGTCCTTCCTGGAAGGTATTGGCTATGACGGCGAGCGCGGCGGTCAGCAACATCGACGCGCCCACGCCTTTTACCGCCCGAGCGAGATTCAGGAAAAGCGCCGTGGGTGCAAGCCCGCATCCAAGCGATGCCAGGCAGAACACACCCAGGCCGATCATCATCAGTTTTTTTCGGCCGAAGCGATCGGCTATGCCGCCAGCGGCCAGCAAGCACGATGCAAAGGCGACCATGTAAGCACTCACGACCCATTCGACGTCAGCAAACCCCACGTGGAATGATCGCGCGATCGAGGGCAGGGAGACGGCGACCACGTTGGTATCGAGAACGATCAGCCCGCAGGTTGCCGAGGCGGTGCCCAAAACGAATCGCGCTGCCCGCGTGCTCAACACCGGGTTGAAATCCGTGTCCCGCGAATGTTCGTTGTCCGCAGGAAAAGGACCAACTGGAGGCCGCTGCTGGGACGAGCGCTCATGGGCGATCGCTGTACTTCTTCGAAACATGGATACCATCCGTCGAGATGAAATTGATGGAGGTCATCCTATCTGCAACGGTATTAACGGTCACTAACGTAAGATCACAGAATTATTCACGAAAATGTTAATACAGTGAAACTCGAACTTCGTCATATCCGATGCTTTGTTTGCGTTGCCAAGAACCTCCATTTTGCCCGCGCGGCTGAGGAGCTGGACATTGCACCGCCCTCGCTCACCAGGCAGATTCAGGAGACCGAGCGGCTATTGAACGTACGTCTGTTTCATCGGACCAAACGGAGCGTTGCACTGACTGCGGCAGGAGAGGCTTATTTGCCTGAAGCGCTGGGCGCCCTTGCCCACTTGTCGCGCGGGCAGGAACTCGCTGCGCTAGCCGAGCGTGGAGAGCTAGGCCGGATCGAGGTGGGATACGTTGCGTCGGCGGCATTTGCGGGTGTGCTTCAAAGCACTGTCCGGGGATTTCGTCGTGACAATCCCCGCGTAGACGTGGTCCTTAGCGAACTCGCGATGGACCGCGTGCCGGCAATGCTTGCTGAAGGTCTTATCGACGTCGCGTATGTCAGGCCGCCCATGCATTATCCAGAGGGGATCCAGGCGATCACGCTGTATCGCGATCATTTCATTCTGGCCATTCCTGAAGACTCGCTGCTGGCGGATTTGGCGAGTGTTTCTCCCGCCCAATTGCGTGACTGTGTTTTTGCGTTGCCTGAGCAGGACTTTGGGACGTTTGAAGTCGGGCGAAGGGGGCGTTTTCAACCGCAGCTGGGACAGAAGCCCGGACCGCTGGCCGCGGTACTCGCTTGCGTTTCGCTAGGGGGAAATGTCGCGGTAGTGCCACGCACGCTCAGCGACTGCGTTTCGTTACCAGGCGTGGTTTATAAGGCGATTACTGGAAAACCGATCGTATCGGAAGTCGCCATGGCATTTCGCCGGCATGAACGTGCGCCTGCTGCACGCGCTTTTATCAGTTATACGAAACAGTTGATGGCCGACGGTTGATAGCCGCCGACCATCGGTTGAACCAGATCGCATATTTGAAGCAATGATCGCTGGAGCCGCATTTTGGGATGGTGTGGGAAAGACACAGCTGTCGATGCCGTGTCCTTCCCGTTTTGGTCCTGCATCGTTACGTTAGTGACTGCCACCATTACCGTTGCCGCCACCATGGCCACCACTGCTACCGCTCGATCCTTTGCCGGATGAACCGCCGCCCTTGCCACCAGCGTTCGCGCCGCCATTAGAGCCTTGGCCAGACGAGCCTTTGCCCTGGCCGCCGTTGTTTCCGCCGCCGGATGAACCACTGCCTTCGCCACCGTTAGAACCGTGGCCCGATGAGCCAGCTCCATGGCCACTGTCGCCACCGTGGCCGCTATCGCCACCGTGGCCACTATCGCCGCTGTGACCACCGTTGCTGCCGTGACCGCCGTCATTGCCGTGACCACCGTCGCTGCCGTGACCGCTGTCGCTGCCGTGGCCACCGTCGTTGCCGTGGCCGCTGTCGCCGCCGTGGCCACTATCGCCGCTGTGACCACCGTTGCTGCCGTGACCGCCGTCATTGCCGTGACCACCGTCGCTGCCGTGACCGCTGTCGCTGCCGTGGCCACCGTCGTTGCCGTGGCCGCTGTCGCCGCCGTGGCCGCCATCGCCGCCGTGGCCGCTATCGCCGCCGTGACCACCGTTGCTGCCATGACCGC
>NZ_MTHB01000240.1 GCF_002220365.1 Caballeronia sordidicola
TGTTCGATACCGTTCTTTAAAACCGATTCGCAAAACACCAACCGCGATCGGTAGTAGTCGGCGTGTACCTGTGCATCGAGGATTCGTTGCTCAGCTTGGAATAGCTCCATGCGTAACTCTGGCAACGCTTTTTGAGCCTGTTGCTCCACGGTAGGCGCGTAGCGAGCCGCCCAACTTGCTAACCATCGCAGCATGTCTGATCTCCCTGAGTTGCCACACGTGAGACGTTGGTGACTGCGCGACTCTTATCAGGGCGCCCTACCCCACGATCGCAAAACCACCGTTTCACGCCTCTGACTAAACATACCAAATATTGTGACGAATGCGATGGGTGTCAGGCCGATAAAAGAGCGCGTGTTGCGGAAATGCCCCGCCTTCGCGGGCAGTGGCTAAAACGGCGCAGGTCCGTTGATCGCTTTCTACCGCTCCGCCCCAGCGCCGGAGATCACGTTAGGGCGCAAGAAGCGCGCGATTTTTACAAATTACGTATCGATTGATACGCTTTGGCGGTTTTGCGGAAGGGTGTTTGGTTTCCGTACTCGGCGGCGCTACCAATAAGCGCTGTTCCGCGCGTGACAGTGGTTCGCCGTGGAACATTTCGCGTGGGCGAGCGTTAGCCGTTGATTATCCGAAGGTTTTTGCCACGCGCAAAAGATTGCGAGTGTTCCACGATTTCGCAAAGTTGGTGCGGGGGAGCCGTTATAAGGGGCTTGCGCGGCGTTATTCCTTCACGATGCGCGTCGGTTGTCCTCCACCGCCCGGGCAACGCCAATCGCCCGCCATTCCTATCGCGCCGCAAGGTTAGGTACTGGCTCAACATGCCGCGTCAATGCACCGACTCTTTCGCCGCACGCTCCTTCGTCCTAGAAACGCGCCCGATGGAGCACGCGGCAACGGTCCATAAATTTGACATTACCCGCCAAATGTTTAGTAGTTTCACGCTGACTCGCGCCGATAAACACCCAAACCAAGAATGGTACGACCGCCGCTACTGCCCCCATGCTAAAAGTCGGCCGATAAACCACCAATACGAGTCGTCACACTTAAAAGAGGTGAGTCGCGTTACCGGACTTCTACATGCCATGAACGTGACCTGTGAAAATTTCCTCGGCTTGGATCGCTCGCAGCGGATCTCTTCGATTGCCGCGCGCTAGATGAGTGTCGTCGAGCGATAGATTTTTTCGAGAAACGTCTCCCAAGCCCAACAGCCACGGCCATCGCGGCAAATATGTAGCTGAAAAGTTAACTTGCGACCGTGATGTTTACCTAGTACATTTCGATCAATTCGCCATTATTTGGCTTTTACGTCAAATAATGGCGACAAAGTCAGATTCCACCCACGGTCGTTAAAGTAGCAAGGAACATTGCATATGGCTGTAAGCAAACCAATCGTCACGATTGCGCACGCAGTCAGACATGTCCCTCTTCGAGTGGAACTTGATGACATTGAGGGGATAGCGCAGAACGCTAGCGAGATGCTCATGAATGTACGGGAAAGCATGCTTGCGCCGCATCCGCGTAAGCGTGCGCCGGTGTTCTCGACCTCGCAACTCGCGGCACTCTGCCGAATCGATCGGAAAAAGGTTAACTATTATTGGGAAAAAACTGACCTCGGTCTTCCCCAAGGAACGATCTTACCTCGCACGAGGGAATTTACCCTCGCAGAGGCTCGAGAGTGGGTTAGCAAGGTCGGTCCGTTTCCAAAACGCCCTGTCGGCGTAAAAGGGAAAAAAATTGCTATTGGTAACTTCAAAGGTGGCGTGAGCAAGACCACTACGGCGATGACGTTAGCCCAAGGCTTGTCGCTTTTCGGCAGACGTGTCCTACTCGTTGATTTGGATCCTCAAGCATCACTGAGCGCGCTGAACGGGATTTTGGCGGATAGCGAGGTCACGGAGGAAGAGACCATCTTACCGCTCATCTATGGCGATCAGACTAGCCTAGAATATGCCGTTCAGCCCAGTTATTGGGATGGAATTGACCTCATTCCGGCCAGCGCGGCCTTATTTGCGGCGGAATTTTTCCTTCCGTTCAAGCAATCTAAAGATCGAAACTTCAAGTTTTGGGATGTCCTGAACCACGGGTTAGAGCCGCTTCTCGATAAATATGACGTGGTGATCATCGACACGCCCCCTGCCCTATCGTATGTGACGATCAACGCGTTTATGGCCGCCGACGGATTAATCGTCCCGACGCCTCCCAGCGCGCTTGACTACGCGTCATCAACGCAATTCTGGTCTCTTTTCACCGATTTGGCGAAAAGCATGAAATCGATAGTCCCAGATCTAAAAAAGCATTTCGACTTTATCCATGTTCTTTTGGCGAAGGTTGACTCGAGTCAGTCTGCAACCTATGCAGTGCGCGAGTGGATCAACAGGACCTACGAAAGGCATGTCCTCCCAATCGAGATACCCACGACCACCGTCACATCTAGTGCGTCGACGGAGTTTGGAACTGTGTATGACATTTCTAAGTACGACGGAAGCACGAAGACTTATCAACGTGCGCGCGAAGCTTACGACCGCCTCGCGGAAATGATCGATCAGGAAATTTTCGCGCTCTGGGGCGCGGAGTTGGAGGGCAAATGAGTATCAAAGAGAAAATGGCAGCAAAGACTGCCGCTATCGCGCCCCTGAGTCGGGTTCCGCGGATCGCCGACCCCAATGCGGAACCTAAGACAGGACCGGGTAAATTTTTGGCGGCGATGCCTATCCTCGCGGAAAAAGACAGGGAGCTCGAAGCCATGTCGGCCGAGAACGCTGCGTTGCGGGAGCAACTTGCCAAGGGCGCACGTGGGGGGGTTGAGATTTCTCTAGTGCAGCTTGTCGAGGTCTCCAGGCGGCGACGCCACATGTCTAGGGAAAAATACGTCGAGCTAAGGGAAAACCTTCGCCATAACAAGTTAATCCATCCGGTTGTAGTCCGCCCACGGCCAGACGGTAGTTTCGAAATAGTGTCTGGGCATCATCGAACGGACGCTTTTCGAGAAATTGGACGCCAGACGATTCGATGCGTGCTTGATGAGACCACCGAGGAGGAAGCCAATTCCGGAGCTTTTTACGCCAATCTGATGCAGTCGGATCTTACCGACTACGAAAAGTATCTTGGCTTTGCGCAAATGCAACAAAGACAGGGAACCACTCAAGCGCAATTGGCAGAGCAGGCGGGCGTTGATGCAAGTTTGATATCGCGTTTGATGGCGTTCGCGGACCTACCCAACAGCGTCCACGAGATACTCCAGACGCAACCGGGTCTACTCGGGGCCAAGGCGGGCTCCGCTTTGGCGGCGATTGCTCGCAACGGAAACGATGCAAAAGTGATTGAGGTAGTAAGACGCTTGGTCGACAAAGAGGTCGACGAAGGTCAGGCAGTGAGGTTAGCGAGTACCAAAGGAAGTCCTGAATCACCGGCGAAAGCCGCGACTGTCAGCAAAATTAAGACGGGCCGCGCCGTGTACTGTGAAATCAGAACAGCGAAAAATGTTGTGCGGCTACAGTTTCAGTCTGACCAAGAAGCGGCAGAAGTGACGGCAGCAATTAAAGCTGTGTTAGAGCAACGGGCCGCGGAGCAATCTACCGCACATCCATCGGATCCGAAATCGTAAGTCGTTGATTTTATGAACGTTGTCTTTTCCAACATCGAGGGTCTGAATAAATGGCTGCAACTTAATCACTAGAAAAACGAAGGCCTCCGGAACGGCTAATTCCGGAGGCCTTTCGAATTGGGCTTGCTGCATCGCCCTCTGCTGCACTCCCCCGACGGCTAATCGGGCGAAGCACCTACAAATCGGAGTGTAGCGGAAAGCGACTGTCAGTCAAGCGTTTGTCCTCCATTTTTTGAAAATGGACGCATGACTATGCTTATCGCGCAACGCTTCGTTGCTGGCGAGGGTGACGATCGCCCTTCCCCGCTCGAAATAGACTCTACAAACCTCGACAATGAAGCGCTCGGGGACTTCGCGTGTGATCGCTCCAACCTGCCTTGGATAGTCTTCCGGGCAGCGCACCGCGCTAATCACATTGCAGCCATTCCTTCACGCTCACGCGCCCTCCTCGCGGCACTCGCCCGTACCGTCGACGCTCAAAAGCCGTACGCCGCTATCTTCGCCCGTCGAGAACTCCTCACCGGTCGCGCACTGCAGTCCATGCGCACGTTCTACCGCAGTCTTGATGATCTTGCCGAAGTCGGCCTCATCGTGCGAGCACCCCAGAAGCGCCACGGTGATGCGGGCCTATTCGGACGTGCCTATATCCATCTCACGGAAAAAGCAGCCGAGCTGCTGGGACTCGTCGAAGACAAAAATCCACCAGTTTCGGCACAAACGTCGAAATCCCCTAACGCCGGCCCACAGAATTCAGAAGCCGACACCCAACAGGATCCTTTGCTCATCCCCCCGTCTGCCACCGTGGCAGACGGAGTTATATATAAGGATCTATTCCCTAAGAATCAAAAGAGACAACCAGGCACGCTCCCGCTGGACCTTCAGCGTCTGCTGAGCTTGGGTTTTCATAAATTTTTAGTTTTCAAACTCATGCGGGAAGCAAAGCAACACGGCAAGCTTCTGACAGACGTGGTCGAAGTCACCTGGGAACACCTGAGTGCGGCGAAACGCCCCATCAGCTATCTCCGTTCTTTGCTCCGCTCGCCGGTCGATTTTGGTCACCAACTTCGCTCCCATCACGCAAAGATTCACGAACAACGCACGCGTTTGAATGAGATCAAAGCCGTTGACGCCCTCGCAGCACATCACGCCGGGCAAGTCTTTTTCGACGAAGCCATCAACCGCCGCTTTGAGATTTCTGCGGATGGCAACGAGATCGCTATTCGCGATTGCCGTGAGCCGCGCGCTCGCGTGTCCGCCGCCGGTTGGAAACTGGATTTTGCTGCAGCACTTAGAGCCGATCGGTTGCTGAGCGCATCACCGTCACACGACGCTGTGTTTGCCGAGAAATGTACGTCCGTACCTTCAGTCGCCAGCGTTAGCGTTCGCGTAGAGAGCGATCCGAAGAAAAGCGCTAAGTCCAACATCAAACCCGCCCTGGCAGCTGCTATTTCCGCACACCTCGCGGATATGAAGCAGCTCCTTCGGGCTACATGCGCCGGCGTTCGAAAAGATTTGGTTGCGCAACCTAATGCCGCGACCTGATGGCTAATCGCATACTCTCGAGAAGTACCCCTGGAGTTGCTTGCTGCGCCCGTCCGCCATCGAGAAAACCTTCGATACCCGCCCGCCTTCGGTCAGCAGACTCCAGGAGATGACAGAGGCGGCGGGGCAGTGAGCAACCACACTCACTCGAACACACCGCACCTGCAGGTGACACCGTATACCTAGCGGTCTGATCGTAGCTGTGGAGGTGGGGCGAAAGAGACGTGACGTGCACTTCGCTATCTAGGGATGCAGATCTCTCATTCTCGGGTTGGACTATTGATTTTCATGCGACCCAGTACGGTTTGATTATTTGATACTTGTAACGAAAAATCTAGGGTCGCTGGGAGACGATCATGAGCCACGCAAAGGGAAAGAAGCACAGCGAAAGCTATGGTCTCGGCGCCCCTCGTCCGAAGTCAATCTCCGAAAACTAGCGCACTCGCTCACGATAAGCGCAGTATCGACAACGCAAACGTGACGATCTATGCGCCGTTACTGCAATCAGAAGTAAGTCAGTACCGTATGCGATTAGTGAGCGAGTCGTAAGTAATAAATTAGTAATCCTAAAAGTGGTGGAGAGCCTCGATCTAAAACAGGATGCAGCCCTCGTCAAGGCACAGCCCTTCAAGACGGAGCCGCTCGATAGTTGCACAGCGCCGCGCGCGCGCCGAAGCAGAACTCGGTCGGAGAGGGCCTTTGCGCTTAAACGATTAGAATGAGCCGCCGTTTGATGTCATGCTCAGTTAGCTCGCCTTGGTTTGCAAACGAATGTCGCCGAAGGCTCAACTCGAGATTTGTGCCTCCAATGTTTGGCAGAATCGCATCGCTCACGCTCCCGATGTTTTTTTAAGTTTAACTAAATAGATTGGGCTTTGCGCTCTGACGCAAGCTTGTATAGCCGCCTGCGTGTGTTGTGCATAGGGAACGATTGGATGGTCTGCGAAGGTCGGCGAGTGCGAGACGGCAAGAGGAGAGGGCGCTCGCTGATCTGGATCTGTAGTGCCTCGCACACACGTTTTCTGATTCCGACAGGCAAGCAGCTAATCTGCGCTTCCAATGCCGGCTCTTAGGCCCCGTTCAACGATGGAGCTTATTACCTCGGCGAACTCTTCTGGCGCTTCGACGCACGACGTATGGCCCGTTTCAAGCACCACAAGCCTCGAACCCGCAATACCGTTGAGCAGGCTTTGTGCGTGGTACAAAGTGCGAGCCGGGTCGCGACTTCCATGAACCACCGCGGTGGGAAGGGATGATAGTTCAGTGAGCATGCTTGTGAGGTCAGTCTGTTGCAAACTGCGCAAGCTCTCGGCGGTCGCCTCAGCAGTAATGCGGCGTGGATATGTCATAAACGAGTCCACAAGCTCGGCGGGGCAGACGCTTCCGAGCGAGCGTTCGGTCATGGCTTTCCACAGTGGCGGACCCCATGTCTGAAGGACGCGCTCGATAACCGATTCGACATCGCCATGTCCCTTTGTGTTCGCTCCGCTATTGCTCAGCACGAGACCAACCACGTTCGTTTTCGTCGAGCGTAAATTGATCGCAGCGGCGAGCGCCGCGATCGGCGTTCCTACCGAATGTCCTATCAGCACGGTTGGTCCGATCTCTGTTATTAGCAGGGCTACACGTTCTGCAACCGAGTGAAGATCGTGCGGGCCGGCACCCTCGAGCCAGCCCACACCGATGGCCCGGAGCTTGACCATTCTTGTGACAGGTGCGATGGCGTTTGGCGGAATGAGAGCTCCGGGCAAGAAGACGAGGGTCGGTCGGTTTTTAGGCCCATGACTGAGATGGAACTTGGCTAGCGCCTGCGTCATTGATTTACGTCCATTTTGTTGCTCGATGGGAGTCGCGCGGCGACGTCGCGATGCTCGTTCCAGGGGTTCCGTGATTTCTAAAATGATACGCTGAATGCTTCCATGAGGCGCTGTGGCTGTCGCATGGGCGATCAGCATTTTTGGAGTCAACTCACGTACTTGAATCAGTCAACTGCTACTTTTGATTGGACGAACCGGTATCCAAATGCGTAAGCTTGCGTGCTATCGTCGCAGTGGCGGCTAACACTGATTCGTAGGTGTCGCTCTGTCTGCCGCGACCTCTGATCGGACGAATCGGTGTGGAGATGTTGACCCGTGCGGCCTCTAAAGAAACCATCGCGACGCGACGTACTGGTGACGGCTTGCGAAGAATTAAATGGCGAATTTTAGCCATCTTCTTTCGGTGTTTTTTGCAATAGTGAAGGTATGAAAATCCGTGAAATGAGTCTCCTTGCCGACGCGCGTGCTGACCTGCTGTGTTATCCGGTCGCCACGGCGGCGGCGACTTACGCGCTAACCAGTGACTGTCGAGTAGATCACGTGGCGATCTCGTGTCGGTCGTGGCTTTCGCGCAACCGGCTGAGTCTGCCGTGGCTTGATCGCGTTCGCCTTGGGCAGTTGGCGCTGCAAATTGCGCAGCGCGACGTTCGCGGCGTGGGCATTGCATTAAAACAAGCCGACGTTCAGGGTCTCTTCACGGGCGACATGAAGTTGAACCCGGCGAGTACAGTCGTTCAGCGGATGCTTCAGGTATGTCGCCATGCGTTAGAGGATCATCGGGTCGCATGGGGATGGCAATGAACGCAACCAATTTGATTGAAGCCATCGTCGTTGACGGCGGACTCGCGGTCGCCTTCGAACTTATCGCTGCGGGACGCATCGTGAAATGCACGGTATCTCGTGAATCGTTGCAAGACTATTTTTGGCTTCAATCCGATGCGGACGAGGCCCGTGTGCTCAAGATCTTCAATGACGGCTGCCACCGAATCGTTGCTATCGCCGAGCGCAAGGCGCGTCGACTCGCGGCGGCTTCCATCCGCCTGGAGGCGGCAGATTTTCAGCGGTAGGCGAGAGGATAATGCGCGGGAATGAAACTACAATACAAGCATGAAAGTTGAAAATTCAAATCCTCGCGAGGCCGCTGCGCTGGCAAGAGTGGCCGAGGCCGCTCGCGAAGTGCAAGCTGCGGCGGCTGCGATAGAGGCTCGCTTCACCGCGGTAGGCGAGCGACAGGCTTCCGCGTTGGAACTTGCACGTCTAACTGCAGCAGTCCAAGAGCTTGAAGACGCTCGGTTGGCCTTGGCCGTCGTCATCGATGATGGCAATGGGTGACGGCGCGAGAGGGCACTCTGTTGTACGCCGGGGGAAGACACTCAAAACGAGTGCTGTCGAGGACGTTAAAACGGGTTGGAAAATTTTCCGGCGGATTTCCCTGCCGGAGGCCGTGTGTCGCATTGGTTAACCTCTAAGAGAGATGTGGATATTTTCTATCACTGGAGGGACTTCGCGCTTGATATGAAGGAGGGACGCATTGGTACGCTCGGGTCTGACGGACCCCTGCTTGAACAACTGAAGGAACGCCTCCCTCGCAAGGTCTGGACGTTTGTGACCCCGAAGGGGAAGAAGGACCGGCTACAACTCATCGGCTCGTTTTTAATCACTGAGTCGAAGCCTGTCTCGTTCGTACCCAAATGGAAACACAACCTGTTTTACGATGTCACGTCTGCCCGATCTGTCCTCTACACCAACTCGGACAGCCCTGAGAAAATTGATGAAGTGAGCGACTATTTCAATCGCCGATTCAACGCGACGGGCAAATCGAATCTGCATGGGGAGAAGGGCGTCCGCGAAATGGAAGCGGATGTCGTCCGTGGTTTCGAAAAGCTCGTGCAAGACTACGCGACACGGCAATTAATGGATGGATTGCAAGCGATGCGCTAAAGCGCAGATTAGAAATGTGAATGTCCGCGGAAACCTTCCACTTACGGAGCAACGAGACGGCGTTATTGTGACAATTTTGCGTACTGATGTGGCAAAAGCTTAAAACGGTCGCTTGTGACGACGTGCTGCGTTTTTCGCGACATATGCAACTAACGATCTGTCTCGCTCATTTCCACGAATTTCAACCGACCGCAGACTGAGCTGCCGCGACGATGGCCTTAAACTGCGCGACTTGGATCGGAGCAACAAGCTAACCAATATACGGCGATCCGCAATAGTCCTCCTCAATTATGGCCGCCGTTGCGATCGCCGCGCCGAAGTTATCGGGGTCTTTCCAAGGTTTAAACGTCTCACAACTTTAGTTCTCATGCATTGATCTAAGCGACGCGTCGAAGCAAAAGAACTCAGGGAGTCGTACGTTGCTATTTATCTATCGATTTACCAAGTCTGATAGTTGTTATTATCAGATAAGGTTTTAATGCGTAAAATCGGGGGTATCGCACTTTACCTCTCACTTTGACCTAATGATCTGCTTGAAGCTCGTGGTTTCCCCTGCGCGACGCGGCTTCGATGCGCGGAGGAGGGCGCTTGGCTAACCAGACCCAGCAGTTGGTCTTGCCGGCCCCGCGGACTTACACGCGCACCGACTTCACGGCGCTGCGTGCGTTCGTGCAGCACATCGCACCGGCGGTCATCGCGCGCCGCTATTACGATCCCGATAACCGCGCGGTCTCGCCGCAGGCGGCGACGCCCGATGCGATGGAGCGGTTTCTGCGCACGATGCTCGATGATCTGGTGCAACTCGCATTGCGCCACGGCTCAGCGGTGCTCGCGTCCCACCTGAAAGCGTCGATCAAGCAGCACGGCAGCGCAAAGCTCACCGCCGTGACGCTGCGCATGGTCGAGCAGGCGTCGACCTTGGCGGCAGCCGTGCCCGCGCCCGATCATGGGCTCGGTCTGTGGTTTCGCCCTCTGGTGACCAAAAGACTTGTGGGGGAGGGGATCAACACGCTGGGTCAGCTGATCGCCTACTGCAATTCGCACGGCGGAAGCTGGTGGCGATCAGTACCGCGCATCGGACCGCACCGGGCCCGGGTGGTAGTCGCCTGGCTGCGCCGGCACGAGCGCACGCTCGGCGCGAAAATCGACGCCGATGTCGACACCCGTCCGCTGGTGCCGGCCTCCGATCTGGATAACGTGGTCGTAATCGGCGGCACGGTCGAGGCACCGTTACTGGCGCCGTTCGAGCGGCTCGCGATTCCGACAGCGCTGTCGGGTGAGCACGGCAGCAATCGTGCGCGCGAGTTCGCGTTTATCCGCGCGCAGCACGATCTTGCTGCGGTCCACGCGTATCTGAATCGCTATCGCGACCGGCCACCGACCCTGCGCGTGTACACCAAGGAAATCGAACGGCTGGTGTTGTGGCTGGTGGTGATGCGCGGTGTCGCGCTCTCGTCGATGACGGTGGAAGACTGCGAGGCGTACAAGGATTTTTTGAAGGGACCGGTGGCGAGTTTTGTGGGACCCAAACGCTCGCGAGCAAGCGGCCGGTGGCGACCCTTTACGCCGGATGGCTTGTCGGCTGACAGTCAGGCGTATGCGGTGCGCGCGATTCGCGCCGCGTTCGCGTGGTTGACGACGGTTCGCTATCTGGCGGGCAATCCGTGGAGCGCGGTGACGGATCCCGCGACGGTGACGAAGGAAGTTTCGGTGCAGGTCGATCGCGCGTTGTCGGCTGATCTCTGGGCGATGGTGCGCCGGGCACTCGATCAGCGCTGCGGGGACCAGCTGTTGAACGAAACACCGGAGCAGGTACGGCAGTGGCGCACCGCTCGCGCGGCAATTTTGTTGATGGGTGAGTCGGGTCTACGGCGCGAAGAAGCCGCCCATGCTCGCCGGGAAGATTTGCGTCCGGTGCGTCACGCGGCACCCGTCAAGGCAGGCAAAAAAGCGGGGGAGGGCGGTGCGGCGCAAGTTGAGATCTGGGCACTGAGCGTGGTCGGCAAGCGGCGCCGGCAGCGGACGGTGCCGGTGAGTGCGGCGACGCTTCGCGCGCTGCGCGCGCACTGGATTGATCGCGGTGAAAACTTCGATGCCGCTCGCGACGATGCGCCGCTGATCGCCCCGCTGGTGATTCCCGCGACCCTGAGCGCACGCGCCAAGCACGGTATTGAAGACGACCACCGAGGCGAAGACCCGAGCGAAGGGAAAACCGACGGTGATGATCGTGCGCAGAATAAGCGGGCGTATGCCCCGGATGCGCTCGCGCGGCTGGTCCGGCAGGGTATCAAACAGATCGCCGGTGAGCTGTTACGGGAGGGTGTCTTATCGCACGACGCCCATGCGCAATTGCTGGAAACTTCCGCGCATGCGTTTCGTCACACCTTTGGTACACGGGCTGTTGCCCGGGACATGCCCATCGACGTCGTTCAGCGCATCCTCGGTCACGCCTCGCTGCAGACAACGTCCATTTATGTGCGCGCCGAACGGCAGCGCATGCTCGATGCCGCGGCCCAATACTATTCAGAAGGCGGCGGATAGCCGCCGCCGGCGGCCAACTCAGACGCAGTAGCAAGGTGCTGCGGCCGTGAAACGGCGTTGCTCCGCATCGCCGTCGCGTGCCCGGTGCGTTATCCTGCGGGCTGGCACGCATACCGGCTGTCAGTTCGCTTAAATGGAGAGCAAAAAAATGAACAAGCAAGAACTCATTGATGCAGTGGCAAATCAAGCAGGCATCGCAAAATCCGCCGCCGCTGAAACGATCGACGCATTTTTGGGCGCCGTGACGAACGCGGTGGTCAAGGGAGACCCGGTTCAACTGATCGGGTTCGGGTCTTTCAGCACGGGTGCGCGTGCGGCCCGAGCAGGGCGCAACCCGAAAACCGGCGAAGCGCTTCAGATCGCTGCCTCGACGACGGTCAAGTTCACCGCGGGTAAGGCGTTTAAGGATGCGGTGAACCGGTAGGGAGTTGAACGCCGTTTGCACTCGCGGTGCGCTCGTTCGGCACACAGTCGGTGGCCGACGACGTGCCGGTTGATGTGGGGTAAAAGGTGCTCGGCCATGCGTCGCTGCAAACGACATCAATCTGTGCAGGCCGAGAAAAAGCGCGTGCTTGAAGAAGTGGCGGGATACTACGCCCGTCAACACGCGAACCATCCGAAAACGCCGTCGCTCTGACCACTCGTTCCATGAAGCGCAGACCCGTTCGCAAGCCCACTCGCCAATCCGCGCCACTCACGCGCAAAGAACTGCTACCGATTGCGGCGAGCACCGGGCGCGCGATTTCACTTCGAAACCACCTGTCCCTCGCCACCTTGAAACAAGGCAAGGGCAACCTCGATGCGGCAAGCGAACTGCTGAAAACAACCTACTGGACCTTTTACATCGCGGATAAAGACACCGGCATCCAGCACGAAGCAAGCTTCGTTGCGGCGGAGCAAAGTCTCAAAGCGTGCATCGTTAAGGGAGATGCCAATGGCGTGTGGGCGCTGTCATCGGACGACGCGGCACACGTGCAGTCGATTCTTGGGATCCATGACCTGCAAGTCGCTTCGATGCCGCTGCACGTGCTTGAGAAGGCGAAAGCGCGCCTGGCAAAATTATTTGAAAAGGACGGGGGTTTCCCAAGCTTCTGTCTTGAAGAATAGCGATTTCAAATCTGGAGGTTCCGGCTCTCGTAACATGTAACACCTGTTGCGTATCCCAGCTTCCAGGATCATTTGGATCCTCCGGACTGACAGGCACATAACCTCCCGAACAAAGCCCGCCGAACGGCACCTTCACTAAATCATTCGAGACGGACCTAATTAATGGAAGACCGGTATTTTCAACTACTCGATCAGCTTGCCGATCTTGGTGAGAACCTGTGCCGTTCGCGCATGGATCCCGACACCTGGCACGAATATTTGCAATCGGGCTTCGACCAGTCTCACGTGCCGGATTTGATACGAATTCTGGACGACGATACGCTGCACGAATCGGAATTTGCTGGCACTGCGATGGCACCGATCCATGCGTGGCGCATTCTCGCCGAACTGAAAGCCGTCGGGGCGATTCCAGCTTTGATCTCCCTGTTACCCCGCGTAGACGACGATGATTGGATCGGAGAGGAATTCCCAGATGTTTTCAGCAAGATCGGCCCATCATCGCTCGAATCAATCGAGTCGTATGCACGCGATTCCAGAAACGGGGAGTTCGCTCGAATCTGTACGTTTCACTCGATTTCTCAAATGGGATGCGACCATCCAGAACAAAGGACGCGATGCGTCGAGATTCTGACCGATCTGCTGCGCGTGCACGAGACAAACGATCCGAATATCAATGGTTTCCTCGTTTCGGCATTGTCCGATCTAGGGGCGCTCGAGTCTTTTGAGGTGGTCCGCGAAGCCTACGAAAAGAATCATGTGGAATTGAGTGTGTTGGGTGGCCTACGTGAGGCCGAATACTATTTCAAGATTGGCGCTAACGACTACGACGGCGTAGATGCCTTTGTAGAGGAAAGGCTCCATCGTCTCCGCGAGTTCTCAGAATCTCACCCGTTTGAGCCGACTCAGATCATTGAGAAACCCCAACCCATGGTCGCCGGTCGCAAGGTCGGGAGAAACGATCTCTGCCCATGTGGGAGCGGGAAGAAGTACAAGAAGTGCCATGGGTTTGCCGGAACGCTGTACTGAGGATACTCAACATGACCGTGCCTCCCATTCCGTGCATGCCAACTCCGCCTACTCTCGGCTTCACCCGTTCGGTAAACCAATTGAGCAACGAAGACAAAGTCTTGCCACATCCACGAAGTACCGCGCACCATCGTACTTGGGCCGAGCGCCAGGCAGAGAAGCGTGCCGTGCAGCAAGCTGAAACTCAGGCGCTCTCGCAGCGCATCCAAGCCTCTCGCGATAACGGGGGTGCAGATGAACTTGAACGTGCCCGCCGTCGTCAGGTGGCTGAGCTTGAGGCGTTCCGTTCGTTCATGGTGTCAGCACTCGATGCCCCCACCTCAGGCGACCGCGCCTGCCTGCGACCTTCGATGTCGTCATTCAAGATGGTTTGCGCGCTCATTGCGCAGCGTGCTCGGGAAGACCCCGCCTTGCTTGAGCCCGAGCATCGTAAGACGCTCGGTTTTTACTACCGTATGATTGCCGCACCGGCGTACTGGATCACGCTCGCCGATCAATTGGTCGAGCATGCCAAAGCCGGGGTCACCCGTGATGTCACAGCGCTCGGACCTTTCGCTGGACTGCGGGTGAGCACGCGGGCGCTATTGCTCGCGTCGGGAATCGAAAACGTCACTCAACTGAAGGC
>NZ_MTHB01000057.1 GCF_002220365.1 Caballeronia sordidicola
CGACGCTCAGCAGTTCCGTGCATGGCATGCTCGGCGCAACGTCGAGTGCAGGGACGACGAGCTTGCCTTCACGATATTGCTTGCGCCATCCGAACACTACATTGGCGTTGATGTCGTGCCGGCGCGCAACAATCGACACCGACATGCCAGGCACCAACGTCTCTCTGATCACCTGCTGCTTGAATTTTCGCGCGTACGTGCGACGGGGATGGGCTGCGCCCCCTGCGTTCGACATGGCTGACTGGCTCCGTTGATCTGAACGCCCTCATCATGCTTTGGAAAAGTCAGCATGGCGAAACGGTCGGGCCGAGCCGCTTACGATGCGCCTCTCTGTGAGGCCATTGCTCTAGTCATTTTCTGACTGGCGGTTTTCCTCGCAATGATTTGGTACAAATTAGGACGACTTACTGTATATGCTGCCGCAACGGGGATGTTGATCTGTTGCGCAACGTACCAGACTGCCCGGGCAGGACAAGTGTGGTCAATTGTGACGGAGTATCCCGCCGACACGGTGGCGGGCCGCGGGGTCGATCTATTTTCCGCAGCTTTGTCGAAGCATACGGGCGGGGCCCTGACCGGTAAAACCCAATTCAAGACGAAGCGTGGGTCAACCGATCTCGTATCGGCAGTTCTGGAAGACCATATCCAGGTGGCTGACGTGTTCAGTGGCGAGTTGACGCAGATCGACCCCCTTTTTGAATTGCCGACGTTGCCTTTCGAGGTCCAGTCAGTAGACGAATCACGACGCCTTGCTTGCCTCGCAGAGCCGGCTTACCGAAATGCGCTTTCCCGCGCGGGACTTCACATGCTGTTCATGTCGCCATGGCCGCCCACCGGATTGTGGTCGCGTCAGCCGATAGCAACGGTTGCGGACATCGCAAGCCTCCGGATACGCACATACGACGCTGCCTCGGCCGCAGTGCTGACCAGCGTAGGCGCACGCGCAGCGGTGCTCTCCGTTCGGGACGTTAAGCCACTGCTGCGCATTGGCGCGCTCGATGGTGTGTTGTCGTCCGGCGATGGGGCAGTAGGGAAATCGTTGCAAGCGGATCTTCCCAACTTCGCCTCGATTCATTACGCGTTCCCGGTGTCGTTCGTCGTGATGAGTCAGGCGCGATACGAGGCGCTTCCGGAATATTTGCGATTCGATCTAGATAAAGCAGTCGCTGAAGTCCAAGAGAAGCAGTGGACCGCTTTGCCGGCACGCATTGAGCAAAACTATGCCGAGATGCGGCGTGCCGGCGTAGCCGTGAACATTTCCATCGACGGGACATTGCGCGAACGCCTCAACGAAGTAGGGCAGGCGCGTCTTGATGACTGGATTTCCCGGGTTCCGCCGAATGAAGCCGGCTTCATTACGCGGTTTCGGAGACGGGGGAGGGTGTTGGCACAGCACGTATGCCCCTCGATCTCGTTAGAGGCCGTGGAATGCGCACACAAACTGTCCTGAGTGGCCGCGTTCTAGCCGCCGTTGTTGCACCGCCGACATGCTGCAATTCGCATTGGGTACGTCGCGCATGTCTGATATGAGGATACAGGTGGGACCTGACATGACTTCAAAAACAATTGATCTTAACGTGGACATCGGCGAAGGCTTCGAACACGACATTGCATTGCTGGGCTTCGCCAGTTCGGCCAACATTGCCTGCGGCTGGCACGCGGGCGATGCGTCAACGATGAAACGCGTCGCAGGAGAAGCACTTCGGCGTGGCGTCGCAATTGGTGCTCACCCCGGATACCCCGACCGGGAGAACTTCGGTCGGACAGCAATGAACCTTCCGCCCGAAGACGTGTATTCCGGAGTGCAGTATCAGATCGGCGCACTCTCGGCCATTGTGAGCAGCCTGGGCGGTCGTCTTGCGCATGTGAAACCGCATGGCGCTCTGTACAACGAGGCAGAAAGACATAGACATCTCGCCTACGCGATCGTGCAGGCAGTCTTGGATTTTAATCCGGAGCTTGCGATTTTCGGGCTTGCGGGCGGACAACTGGTTCGTATTGCTCGCGAGGCCGGGCTGTCAGCCGTTGAGGAAGTGTTTGCGGATAGGGGCTACATGCCGGATGGCCAACTCGTGCCGCGCACGGAGCCCGGCGCACTTCTCGAAAATGACGCGGCTGCATGCGAACAAGCACTGGGAATGGTGCGCGATGAGCTCGTACGTGCCCGTGATGGCAGTTGGATACAGGTGTGCCCCGATACAGTGTGCTTGCACGGAGACGGGCCGCACGCGGTGACGTTTGCCAAACAGATTTGTGCCGCGCTGGACAAAGCCGACATAGCGGTTCGCTCATCAAGTCGCTCAGCGCCACTGATTCCGGACGTTGAGTTGAATAGCTGAGGTAGTCAGGAAATGAGGTCGATCGCTTTCTGCGCGACGAGTGGATCGACCTGGCCGGTTTCGGAAGCGGTCTGATAAATCAACGCGACAAGCTTCGCTTTTTTTTCCACGTCCATGGAATGCCCAACGGCCGAGATACTGGTTTCGATGATGGTGAACACGTTTTGTAGCAATTGCTCATCAACAGCGCCGTAGCGCGGGGCTCGTTTTCCGGTTAGCAAGTACCACACGTCAAAGCCGTGCTCGAGCAGAGTCATGAGATAGCCAGCGTCCGGATAACGCTGTTCTTTTTCGTAGGCAGATTGCGTCTTGCGGTTGATGCCTGTCCATTCGGAGATGTTTCCCTGAGTAAGTCCGAGCCGGTCACGCTCTTCGGCCAGGCGCAAACTAAATGTAGATGGCATATAAATTGGTCTTAAATGTTGCAAATGGGACGTAAATGTCCCATACTGGTTGTAGTTTACCTTTAGTCGATCAGTATACGGGCCACTGCATGGCACTGAAAACATTGGAAGAGGTACGCGCAGAGTTCGACCGGTGTGGCGTCTCCGTTTCGAGCTGGGCGGTAAAACATGGAATTCCCCGCAACATTGCGAGCGGAGTGCTGCAAGGGAGACTGAAGGGCAAGCGTGGCCACGCGCACAACGCGGCGGTCTTGCTGGGATTGAAGGAGGGCGTTGTGAATCTTCAAATGCCCGCGGGCATTCAGGACTGAAAGATAGGAAAGCGGTTGATGCCGGTGCTACTAACACCGACACCAACCTAACCATGAAGTTGGTAACTTACGAGGTCCCACATGGCTAAGGCCATTATAAACCGCGTGTGGCGAGGTCTTCTCGCGCCGTCGCTTCGACGCCTCACTCGGGCGGTGTTGTCCGCGTGCGTTGCACTGCCACTTGCACAGCCCGTTATCGCGCAAGCCGACGACTGGGGCTGCCAGGTGCTGTTGTGCCTGTCCGATCCCCGTGGCCCGGAAGCAGAAGGGGCGTGCGTTCCGCCGATCGAGAAACTGTGGACGGCACTTCGCCACGGTGACCCGTTTCCCACCTGTGATCTGAATTCCAGCGTCGCCGATCTCCCGCCGCAAATCCGCAGCGCCATTCCAGCGAGCACGCTTGCCAGCCTCGGCAACGGCACTGGTGCCGCCAATGTCGGCGCCAGCGCAAATTATTGCCGTCCTAATCTTTTGTTCTGGGGTGGTCCCGAGCAAAGCGAGCTGCTGTGCGGCGCCACCGGTGCGATCAACGTGAACATCGATGGCAAGCTTTGGTCGCGGGTGTGGTGGAACACCACGCAAGGCGCGACTGTCAGCGAATACTACGGCGACGGTACTACGCCGACATATGATCCGGCCACCGCTCAGCAGCAATTCCTCCAGCTACAGAATCAGCAGAACTCGGCCTCCGGTGGTCAGGGCGGTTAAGCGCGCGTCGATCTCGCTGACCGGCGTCTAGTCGTCTAGCAGCACTCAACCTCACAACTTCCGGATCAAACAATGTCTATCTTACTGACTCAAGAGCAACGCGAAGTATTCCTAAACTCCAACGAGTGTGTCGGTGGCCTTGAACGCGCGATTCGTGAGTTGCAGGGAGCGAACCCTGGTGCGTTCCATACCGACGCGACGTTGGCGCAGCGCATTTTCTTCGACCAGCCGTTGCATGGTGAGCCGCATCACGGCTTCGTGCGCTCGATGTCGCAACAGAAAGCGGCTTAAGGAATCTCACGATGCGCCTGTTCATTTCTGAAAAGCCCAGTCTTGCAGAAGCCGTTGCCAAGGTGTTGCCGGGTGCCGTGCGCAAGGACGGTGCGATCACCTATGTCGGTGACGATGCGTTCGTGCCGCTCGCCGGTCACGCGCTCGCGCAAGCGATGCCCGATGCCTATCTGCCCGACGATGTACCGCTTAACAAGAAGGGCAACAAGATCTGGCGCGAGCAGGATCTGCCGATCGTACCCACCACCTGGATCATGGAACCCGAAGCTCGGCTGCAGCGCAACCTCGCCGCGATCGAAAAACTGCTCAAGACAGTCGACGAAGTGGTCCACCTCGGCGACCCGGAGCCGGAAGGGCAACTGATCGTCGACGAAGTGCTCCACTACTTCGGCAACCGGAAGCCCGTGATTCGGCTCCTCGTGAACGACTATAACGAGACGAAGGTCCGCCAGTCACTTGCGAACATGCGCAGCAATGACGCACCCGAGTTTCGTGCCTGGTACAGATGGGCCTATGCGCAATCGCACTACAACTGGTTGTTCGGCCTGAATCTGACACGCGCGGCGACCTTGCGGGCGCGCGCACTCGGTTTCGACGGTGCGCTGACGGTCGGCAGCGTGCAGACACCGGCGCTCAAGATTGTCTGTGACCGGGATCGTGCGATCGAAACGTTCAGGTCGGTGCCGTATTTCACGATGACCGCGCGCATCGAACATGCAAACGGGCCTTTCATTGGAATGTGGAAAGCGAGCGACGAACAGGCGGGACTGGATGATGCGAAGCGCCTGGTAGATGGATCCGTCGCCAAAGCGCTGACGGAGCGCCTGAGCGGACAGATCGCGAGCATCACCGACTACGAGAAGGCTGAGCGCCGCGAGGGTGCGCCGCTGCCGATGTCGCTCAACGAGCTGACGGTGGCCGCCTGTACCAAATTTGGTTGCACGGGAGCAGAGGTCCTGGAGGCCGCGCAAAAGCTGTACGACCGTCCCTTGCAGCTGACGACCTATCCGCGCACTGAAGTGCGGCATTTGTCCGAAGCGCAGCACGCGGACGCACCGGAGATCCTCGCTGCACTTCGAAAGAACCTGCCCGCCATGCAAGGCGTGATCGATCGTACGGATCCGTCGCTCAAGTCCTCGGCCTTCAATGACAAAAAGGTCGATGGCACGAGCCATCACGGCATCGTGCCAACGGTAGCAACCGCCGATCTTTCCGGCCTCACGCCGCTTGAACGAAACGTGTACGACATGATTGTGCGCAGCTATCTCGCGCAGTTCTATCCGCCAGCGGTCTT
Organism: Caballeronia sordidicola; assembly: GCF_002220365.1. GTDB lineage: Bacteria > Pseudomonadota > Gammaproteobacteria > Burkholderiales > Burkholderiaceae > Caballeronia > Caballeronia sordidicola_C. Next base: position 5,348 of record NZ_MTHB01000057.1, read on the forward strand.
CATGCAGACCAAGATTGAAGCCCATGTCGATGGCGAGCGATTTCTTGCCAGTGGCAAAACGCCGGTGTCGCTTGGCTGGCGCGAGGTCTATGCGCCGGTTGAAGACGACGCGGCGGCCGCCAGCGCTGACGCCGATGGTAGCGAGGGCAAGCAGCACTTGCCAGCGATGGCCCAGGGCGACGCTGTCACGTGTGCGGCTTGCACGCTGCAGAGCCGGGAGACAAAAGCGCCTGAGCGGTTTGATGAATCCTCGCTGCTCAAGGCGATGATCGATCTGCACAAGTTCACCACCGATCCGGCCGCGAAGGCACGCCTCAAAGAAGGCAAGGGGATCGGCACCAGTGCCACGCGCGCCGGGATCATTTCGGAGCTACGAGAGCGGGGCTTTCTGGAACCGCTGAAGGGCTCGAAGACCAAGTTCATGACGAGCAAGAGCGGCCGTGGATTGCTCGATGCGCTGCCCGGGCCCGTGAAGGATCCGACGATGGCTGGCATGTTCAAGATCGCGCTTGATGGCGTGGCTTCGGGGGAGATCAGCTATGAGCAGTTTATCGAACGCAATGTCGGGTTTATCACGAAGGTCGTGACCGGCCTGCGTACCGCGTCGATGAACTTGCCGGTGGCACCCGGTGTGCCGTGCCCGAAATGCAGGAGCGGCCAGTTGCGCCAGCTCAAGAGCGAGAAGGGACCTTTCTGGGGCTGCTCGAATTTCACTGCTGAGCCCAAGTGTTCGGCGTCTTATCCCGACCAGGACGGCAAACCCAATTTCCAGATGAAGGCAAAGCCGGCTAAGGGCTTCGGAATCAAGAAAGTGGAGGTCGCGTGATGGATTTTTTCGGAATAAAGGCCAAGCGTCAGCTCGCAGCGATTCAGGAAGTGGTCGCGCAAAGTGCGCGTGGAATTCATAAGCGCATCGACGAAAACCGAGAGTTACTCGAAACGCTTCAGAGAGACTTTCCGCATCTGTTGAGCAGCTACTGGTGGATTGAAGGATGGGTTGAGTCACAGGATCAGTTCCTGACTGATCTGGCGCTCGCCACCGGGGTGGTGCGGGGCTTGTCGAACCAAAACTTCCCGCGCCCGTGGCCGGGCCGACTGAGCGAGCGCGCGAAACGCGGGGAGAAATGATGGCCAAGCAACCTGAAGATACCCCAACGACCGACCTGTTCGATAGCGCGCTGTCAGAAAACGTCGGCCACACGCTGCAGTTTGGCAAGACCGGCGCTGGCAAAACGGTGTGGTCCGTTGCCGAGTCTGTATCTCGCAGTCGCACGTTCCGTGCTCGTCGCAAGCTTTTCCCGAGCGATGGTACTTCCCGCGACACCGCCGCTTGCGAGCTGTGTGGCACGCGCCATCAGGACCCAAGCAAACGCACGCGGTGGGGTGGCAAATGATGCCCGTCGATTTCAATACGCTCGCCCAGCAGTGCGCGCCGGCCGTTCACCCGAGCACATTGCAGGCGATCGTGCGCACCGAATCGGGCTTTCAGCCCTATGCGATCGGCGTCGTTGGCGGCCGTCTTGTGCGCCAGCCGCACAGTCGCGACGAAGCGGTCGCGACCGTGAAGGCACTGGATGCGGCGGGCTGGAACTACAGCGTGGGCTTAAGTCAGGTGAACCGCGCCAACCTTGGCCGCTACGGGCTGACCGGTCAGGACGCGGCAGCTGCGTTCGATCCGTGCGCGAACCTGCGTGCCGGTTCCGCGATTCTCGCCGACTGTTATCGCCGCGCCTCGGCGCGGATGGGTGCGGGGCAGCAGGCCTTGCGCGCGGCGTTCAGTTGCTACTACAGCGGTAACTTCCAGCGCGGCTTTACCGCCGACTCCGGCGCCCGGTATGCGCAGTCCAGCTACGTGCAGCGAGTCGTGGCAAACGCGTTGCCCGCGCCTGCTGGCGTGACGAACACCGCGGTCGTAACAGATGAGGTGCAGGCGCAGATGGCATTGCAGGTGCAGACCGAAGCGAACGTACACGTCAACGAGCCAGCCAGCGCGCAAGCGATTCCGGTCGTGCCTGCCGTGACGCCCGAGTCAGGGTTGCGTGGGATATCAGGGCAAGTGGCGCGCACCGTCCGGCCAGCGCCACTGGACGAGCCGCCCGCGCTCGGCGGGAAGGCGCGAGCGCATGCGACATGGGACACGTTCGGCGACTTTTGATTTTTCTAGCCACAGGAGGCGGTCATGAGAGTTTCGAAAGCATTGCATCGGGCAGCGCACAAGAGTCTGGATGGTCACGTCAGGTTTGTGGTGCGCAGGGGTAACCAGGTGTGTGTGTTCGCGCTGCGTGACTTTGCGAACGGTGCACATGGCACGCAGATTGAGGCGGCGTATTCCTACGGCCGCCTGGTCACGGGCCGTCGCTAGCGCGGGTATCGGTTTCTAACGAGCTTCATCTAGTTTTCGGTTTCGGACTACTCAATCCGATCCGCCCGCCATCGAGCTGCGCGCTCGATGCCGGCGAGCGAAGTATCACCCCTGAGGAATCTCCACGGCGATCGTGGGACACCTTCGGCGAATTTTGACCTAACCTGAAATGAGGCACTTCATGAAATTGAGCATCAAACCTTCCGTTCGCTTGTCCGCCCTGCTTGGCAGCACGCTTGCAGTCACCTCGGGTGCGGCCAATTCCAGCGGCTTGGACTCTGGCACCACCGCCGTCACCAGCTTTGAAGTCTGGTTCTACGCGTTGGGCGGCATCCTCGCGATCTGCTACCTGCTGTGGGTGGGCCTGCAATGCTGGTCCAACAAAGCCGACTGGGTGCATGACTTTGGCGGCGCCATCGCCAAGGTCGCAGCAGTGGGTAGCGTTAGCGTGCTTGCTCCGTGGGCATGGACCCTCATGACGTCATGAGCGACAAGACCCTGTATCCGTCGTATGCAGGCCTGGGTCGCACCGCGATGATATGGGGCGTGCCGCTGATTCCGACGCTGTTCGTGTTTGCAGCAGCGGTGTTAGCGGCGCTTCTCGGTGCGGCGACGATGGGTCCCGGTGGCCTGCTGTTCGCTGTGCCGAGCATTCCCGTCTTCCTGTTCTTCAAGCGCATCTGCGCAACCGACGACCAGGCGCTGCGCATCTTGCTGCTCGAAGCCTTGTGCGTGCTCGACCGCTCGCTCGCGCGCTGCTTCGGTAACACCTACACGCTCGCACCGATGCAATACGGCCGGCGCCTCGCGAACTACAAACGGCCCTTTGAGAAGGCCAGTCAATCGAAGTTCGTGTCCGATTTTTACGCGCACGTAGCGGCTAAAAAAAGTGAGAGGAACACATGAAATACAGCAGCGACCTGTTGAAGAAACTGCCGGCCGTGCAGGACAAGTTGCCGCCGATCGGACGCCCCGTGTCCGCCCGCGTCACCAGTCTGGAGGACGGTCGTGCGGTGCTGTGCATTGAGATTGCCGGCATGCCGTTCGAGTCGGTCAGTACCCGCGTGATCGAAAACCATTTTGATGCGCTGAACCGGTTCTTCGCGGCGCTTGCCATGGATAAGGGCAACCGGCTCTCCATCCACCTGACATTCAATCGCCGGCACGTGTCATTCGCCCAGCGTTACACGTTCACCTCCAACTTCGTACAGCAGCTTGTCGATAAGTATCTGGACCGTGGGTTTCGCAAGCGTGCGTTTTTCGAGAATAAGTTTTTCATGTCGCTGGTGCTCAAGCTGGACGATCTTGAAGAAGGCATTGCTGAGCTTGAGGACCTGGGCGAAACCGTCATGAAGCAGCTGGTGGCGTACGACCCGGAATACCTGACGACCTTCGAGCGCAATGGGATGCTTTTCTCGCAACCGTATCGCTTCATGGGCGAGTTGATAAACGGGGTGGAAGAGGACATCCCCGTGACCGACGCGCCGGGCTATGAGCTGATTCCGAACGCGTGGCTGCATTTCGGCTATGACGTGCTGGAGATCCGAGGTGAGGCCAAGTCGAAGTTTGCGACCTGCTATGACCTGAAAGACTTCCCGAAGTGCGGCTGGGGGCAGTTGAACCCGCTGCTGACCCTGCCCGCCGAGTTCACGTTGACGCAAACGTTTTCGTGCATGGGGACGTACGAGGCGCAAGACGCGCTCGAATCCCAAGCGAATAAATTGAAGTCGGCCGGCGACAAGGCCACGCACCAGATCGAGGAACTGCAAACCGCGCAAGGCTATATCAGCTCGCGTGAGTTGGCCTTTGGTGACTATCACGGCGCGCTCGTCGTGTATGGAGAAACCGCGCAAAAAGCCATCGACAACGGCACGTTCGTTACGGCGCGCTCGCTAGGTGAGTGTGGCGTGCGCTGGATCAAGGCAACGCTGTCTGCGCCCACGACGTACTTCAGTCAGATTCCAGGTGCGACCCGCAAGCCGCGGCCGATGCCGAAGTCCACTCGCAATCTGGCGGCCGCATTCTCCATGCACAACTATTCGTCGGGCAAGCGCACCGGCAATCCGCTGGGCGATGGCTCGGCAGTAATGCCACTGCACACGACCGCAAAGGGCATGTTCAATTTTAACAATCATGCGTCGCGCCTGGACCAGGACAACACCGGCGAGAAGGTCGCCGGTCATACGCTGATGCTGGGCGCGACGGGCGTGGGCAAGACGACCACCCAGCTCACCATGTTGGCGTTTCTGGAGCGCTTTGACCCGAAGATCTTCGCGATGGACCTTGACCGGGGCATGGAGATGTTCATCCATGTACTCGGTGGTGTTTATTTCCCGTTGCGTGCGGGTGAACCGACTGGGCTTGCGCCCTTTGGCCTGCCTGACACGCCGAAGAACCGCGAGCACTGCTACGACCTGGTGCGCGCGTGCGGGCGAGACACCGACGGCAAGATCTCAGCGGAGGACGAGCAGTTCATCAAGGTCGCGGTCGACACGGTCTACAAGATCAAAGACCGTCAGCAACGGCGCTTCAGCCGTCTGCTCGAAACGATTCCGAATACGGGCGACAACTGCCTCGCGGTGAGGCTGCACAAGTGGTGCCACGCGACCGAAGGCCGATTCGCGTGGGCGCTGGACAACGCGCCGGACTCGATGATCGACGTGGCCTCGCAGCGGCGCATTGGATTCGATGTCACTGATTTTCTGAAAGACAACTACGAGCCGACCGAACCCGTGCTCGCGCATCTGTTCCACCTGAAGGACCTGATGCAGGAGAAGGGCGGCTTGCTGGTCACGATTGTCGAGGAGTTCTGGTTGCCGGCGAAGTATCCGACCACGCAGGCGATGATCCTCAAGGTGCTCAAGACCGGGCGAAAGTCTGACGAGTTCATGGTGTTGGTGTCGCAGTCCCCCGAAGACGCGATCAACTCGCCGATTTTCGCTGCCATCCAGCAGCAGACGGCTACCAAGATCTACCTGCCCAATCCGGAAGCGGAGTTCGAGAGCTACAAGCGCTGCAATTTGAGCCAGCGGGAATTCGAGGAGTTGCAAAAGCTGTCGAAGGAATCACGCACGTTCCTGATCAAGCAGAGCAACCAGTCCGTGTTCGCGATGCTGGACCTGTACGGCTTCTCCGATGAGCTCGCGATCCTGTCGGGCTCGGTCGATAACGTGGCGATCTGGGAGGAGATTTGGGCTGAGCACGGACCGGATATCGACGTGTGCCTCGCGATCTTCCAGGAGCGTCGCAAGGGCAAGCGTGACCAGGACGCGGCATGACACTCAGGCGAGCCGGATCGTTTAACCAACTCGAAGGAAAAGTAATGACCCAAATAGCAAAGCAAAGCCGTTCCAGCATGAGCGCACTTGCTCGCGCAATCACTACCTCGGCCGTTGCGCTGGTGATTGCAGCACCTGCGGTCAATACGTATGCGCAAGGCATTCCGGTGATCAGCGTGGCTGAGCTCGCGCAAGACGTTGTCATGGCGGGGCAACTGGAACAGCAGGTCCAGACCATGGAGCAGCAGTACACGACTATGACGACGCAGCTCAGTGCGCTCACGGGCAATCGAGGTCTCGGCCAGATCCTCGACAATCCGTCCCTGCGCAGCTATCTGCCGGACCAATGGCAGTCGATCTATGACCAGACGAAGAGCGGGCAACTGTCGGGGATCAGCAGCGCGGCGACGCAAATCGAGTCTGAAGAAGGCATGACGGCATCTACGCCCGGTCAGCAGCGCTACAACGATACGCTTGCAGCGAACAAAGCCATGTCCATGCAGGCCTATCAGGCCAACATCTCGCGCTTGCAAAACATCAAGAGCCTGATGCAGCAGTCAGATGCGACGCAGGACCCGGCGGCAAAGGCGGATCTCCAGAACCGCTTGCAGTCCGAGAACGCGATGATCCAGAACGAACAGACGCGGCTGAATCTGATGGGGCAATTGCAGCAAGCCGAGATTAAGCTCTCAGAGCAGCAGCGCGACCAGGAGTACACCAACATGATCACAGGAGCCGCGCAATGAAGAAGCTCTTTCTCTTTCTTATGGTAATTGCGGCTGCATTGGCTGGCTGCAACCAGAAACCGAACGCTCCTGCTCCCGCAGCCGATGACATTGTTGGTATCTACAACGCGGACCAGGATGGTGGCGGGAAAATCACGCCGTTCGCGAAAATCGAAAAAGACAACACCGGCTACATCCTCTACGAGTATGACAAGGGCAAATGGTGGCGTCCAAAAAAGCAATGGGTTGACGTTGACTCATTCGAGCCTGTTACACCAATGACAAAAGCTGATCTCGCGAAGGAAGTCAAACATCCGGTCTCGGTCGATGTCGATGGAGTCAAAACCACGACGTTCGCTGTGATTCATGTGCCAGTAGGGTGGTCAGACGATGGTGAACCCAAGCCGTTCATTAGCAAGACCGGCTACTTCGCTTTGACAGAGCTGGGCCCGATTGATCTTCAGAAGCAGTAATTGACAGGAGGCTACCGTGGCGGTAACCGTCTTCACGCAACTTTTGAACGCGTTCGACAACAACGTGATGAACACGATTAACACGGGTTCGCAAAACGTGATCACCTTGATTACACCGTTGATGGCCGCGTGCTTTGGTGTCTACGTCAGCCTAGTCATGATGTCGTATTGGCGAGGCGGTACCGACATGCCAATCCAGGATTTCATGATGAAGATGGTCGCCTGGGTAGTGATCTTGACGTTGGGCATGAACATCACCTACTACACGCAGTACGTGGTGCCTTTCCTGAACGGCTTGGGGGATGATCTTGCAACGGCGTTGACCGGGAACGTATCGACTGGCGCCGCGCTTGACACGATTACAAATGCGTATGTGACGGCGATGACGACGCTATACAACCACACCAGCGGGATCGCGAGCACGGTTAATACTGTTTGCTTCATTGGAATCACACTGCTCTTCGCGATGCCGTTCATTGCGATCGCGGCGGCGTACATCATTCTCGCGAAGTTTGCCCTTGGGTTGCTACTGGCCCTCGGTCCCATGTTTATCTCACTCGCGTTGTTTCCAGCGACGCGCAAGTTCTTCGAAGCCTGGATTGCGCAGTGTCTGAACTACGCCTTTCTCGTGGCGCTCTTTGCCGCAGCAGGCGCGATCGAAATCAACTTCGCTTCGTCGATGATTCCGGACACGGTAACGGTCTCTGACTTGACAGGGTTGGTGATGATGGGGATCGGATTCATCTTCGTTTCAGTAAACCTTCCTTCGCTTGCCTCGCAGCTTGCGGGGGGCGTCGGCATCTCGGGGATGGTTGGAACATTGTCCGGAGCGATGGGCATAGGTAAGGCGCTGAAGGGATTGGTCAAGGGCAAAGACGGGTCGAGTTCGGGCAGCGCAAAACCAGAAGGCGGTGAAATCAACAAAAAGTAGTCGACGTGCATGGCGAGCCCGGTAGCCGGGCGCGCGAAGTCAACCAGTGAGAAGAGATCATGAAAAAGCTAATCGTTGCAAGCGCGCTGATGCTGCTGCTCGCCGCTTGTTCTGCGCCGAAGCCTCCCCAACCGACAGGCGCGTGGGTTCCGGTCAATCACCCGATTGCCACACAGGGAGCACAAGAATGATGTTCAAACGCACAGCGGTTAGTGCCGGCACTCCCGCCGAGGCGGCGGGTACGGCCGCCACAAAGGAGCCCGCAGCAATTGAAATGGGCAAGTGGTATCTGAAGCAAGCGATGCTGTTCGAGAAGTCCAAGCAGGACTCACAGAAAAGAATCACGCAATTGGCCCTGCGCGGTGCGGTAGGCGCGCTGGTGGTCGCTGCAGTTTCTATTGTTGGTTCTTCAGCATTAGTACTCCTAAAGCGTCCAAATCCGCCCGCTGTGTTGCGGGTGAACACCGTTAATGGTGTCACAGACGTGTTGGATGTGGCGACGGAGGGTCATATGAGCTTCACCGAAGCACAGGACCGAGCGGATCTGCGCCGGTATGTCGAGATGCGTGAGAGCTACGACTGGGAAACGATTCAGGACCTTTTCAACAGCGTCAAATTGATGAGCGCTGAACAGGAACGAGATGTGTACGTGAAGCTGTTTGCGCTACCCAATGCGCCGCAAAAGGTATTGAAGGATCAATACCGGATCGTGGCGCGCGTGGGACCGATCACGTTTGTTGGATCAACCGCGCAAGTGTTCTTTTCGAAAAAGCTCATCCCGCTCGGTTCCGGTCAGCAACCCAAGACGGAGTACTGGGTTGCCACCATCAGTTACCGCCACGAGCAAATTCCAGAAAAGCGCAGCGAGCTCGATGTCAATCCGAACGGCTTTCGGGTAACCAGCTTTACGGTTGATCGGGATTGGACCCGCAGCACCGATGCGACGGCTGCTGCACCGGCGGCCGCATCGACGCTTTCTGCACCGAGCGTGCCTTCCATGGCGGCTCAAGGGAGTGCGCAATGAAAAGAGTCTTGAAACTCAAATTGGTCGCGCTGGCGGTGCTTGGGGGTGCGCTTCCTGCCTCCGCATGGGCGCTGCAAACGCCCAACGCGTGCGGCAATGATGAACATGTGCGCTGCGCCCGCTATGACGTGAACGAGGTGTACCGCGTTGAAACGATCGCGGGCAACGCCACGCTGGTGCAGTTCGAAGAAGGCGAAGTGGTGGACAGCAAGGAGTCGGCCGTAGGTCTCGGCGATGCGCGGGCGTGGAAGGTGGGCGCAGGCGGCAACTGGATCATGTTCAAGCCCGTGACGGTGAAGCCCGACACGAACCTGATCGTGGTCACCAACCGCCGGCGCTACACCTTCAAGCTCGAAACGGTCAAACGCGGTGGCGTGCCGACCTGGACGCTCTCGTTTGACTATCCCGACACGCGCGCGCGTCTGGCGCTTGAAGCCGCTAAAAAGCGCGCCCTTGCTGATGCCGTGGGCCGTAGCAGCGCGAGCGCCTCCGTGCACCAAAACGAAAACTACGACATGCACGGCAATACGTTGCTTGCGCCGACTTCGATGTGGGACGACGGGCGCTTTACGTACTTTCGCTATGCCACGAGCCGTGATGCGCCGGCGATCTTCCGTTTGCTGCCGGACGGGTCGGAAGCGTTGGTGAACTCGCACGCTGAGGGCGATACGGTGGTGGTTCACGAAACCGGCGCTGGCTTCGTCCTGCGCCTGGGCGATTCGGTGCTTGGCGTGCGCAACAACGCCTATTCGCCCGACGGTCAATTTAACGCGACGGGCAGCACCGTGAGCAACACGGTGCGTCTGGTCAAAGGGGCGGACAAATGAACAGCCTGAACAATCCAGAGGGCGGCGAAGAGCCGAGTGTCATCGACAGTATCTCGGGCGAGCGCGGCCTGCCGAGTCTGAAGCCCACGCGCAAGAAATCGAATGTCAGCAAATTGTGGGTCGTGCTCGCGGTGATTGCCGCGCTTGCGGTGGCCGCAGCGGGCGCCGCGATTTTTGTGAAACGGCTGTCCGAGCGTCATTTGCAGGAACGTGATGATGCGCGAACGCTTGCCAAGCAGCAGACGAAGGATGACGGCAGCGGACATGACTTCGGGGCAGATAAGGACCGGCTTGAGAAAGAGCGTGCCGCTCAGGCGCAACGTGATGCTCTGCTGGCGGCTGCTAGACCCGCTGGTGCGTCGGGTGTGCTGGCGCCGGCCGGTGCAATTGCTGTCGCACCCGTTGGTGGTCAGGGCACGCAAGCGGGTAGCGGCGCCAAGCCTGTCCACATTGAGACGGTCGCCGAGCGGCGTCTCGACGGTGACGTGGTTCTGAAATTGGGCAAGGACGACACCGCGCCGGCGGACGCGCATGCGGCGGCCGCTGCACCGGGCGGTTCGGCACAGAGCGGCCTCGATGGGCGCCTGAAGCCCTCGACGCTTGCGAGCGTGACGGCAAGCCGGTTTGCGGACCTGACGTATTTGCTCACGCGTGGTACGACTATCCCCTGCGTCACCAAGACCAAGATCGTGACGACCTATGCAGGCATGACGTCCTGCATTGTCACGAAGGATGTGTATTCCGCGGACGGTCACACATTGCTGGTGGAAAAGAACAGCGAGGCGACCGGCGAACAGGGCTCAGCGCTTCTGCAAGGCCAGGCGCGCGTATTCGTCTTGTGGTCGCGCATCGTCACGCCAAGCGGTGTCACGCTCAATGTCGATTCGCCCGGTGCGGATGCCTTGGGCGCATCCGGACACGAAGCATATGTCGATAACCACCTTGCAGCACGCTTTGGCGGTGCGCTGATGCTGAGCGTGATCGGCACCGCGAGCCAGGCGCTCAGTTCGCGGTCGGTCGGCGGTGGCAATAGCCAGGTGAATTTGTCGACCACCTCGTCGAACACTGACGACTTGGCCACCGAGACCCTCAAAAACACCATCAACATCCCGCCGACGGGTTATGTGAATCAAGGCTCCGCGATCAACATTTTTGTGGCGCGTGATGTCGACTTCCGGAGCGTGTATGAACTCGTCACCCAATAACCGACCGAATGAAGTGCCGTACGACAAGAGCGTCACGGTGCGCAGCCTGCTCGAATCCACCGGCGTGTCGTCTCTGCTCTCGAAAGCGGGCGCCACCGAGCTTGCGATCAACCGCGCGGGCGAGATCTGGACCGAGAGCCGCGATGGCTGGGTCTGTCATGCCGCCCCGCAAGCGACACTCGATGCGCTCAAGAAGCTCGCGAACGCGCTGGTGGTGTTCAAGGGCGATCACCTGAGCGCTGCGAACCCTATTCACCCGGTTCTTCTGCCGGATGGACAACGCGGCCAGGTCCTGATTGCACCGGCGGTTGAACCGGACACGGTTTCGATGACGATGCGCGTGCCGAGTGCCATGCGGCTGTCGATGGACGATTACGAGCGCAGCGGCTCCCTGAAGGGTTTTACGGATTCGTCGCCGAAACCGATTTTGCCGGGACTGACTGACGATATGACGGCGCGCGGCTTTATCGACGTGTCGCCGTCCGCTCGTGTCCCCTCGGTCGTTGATCTTGCGATGTTCGAACTGGCGATGATCGAAGCGAAAGCGAGCGGTGATATCGGCACGTTTCTGGCGCTTGCGATCGAGAACAAGCTGAACATCGTCACCGTGGGTGGTACCGGATCTGGCAAGACCACGCTCATGAAAGCGCTCGCCGATCTGGTGTCACCGCACACGCGGGTTGGCACGATTGAAGACACCCACGAGCTGGCCCTGCCGCACCATCCGAACCGGGTGCATATGTTTTACAGCGACGACCTTCCGGCTAAGGAGATCGTGCGCTCGACCCTGCGCATGAAGTTCGACCGCGTGTTTCTCGCCGAACTGCGTGGCGACGAGACGTGGGATTACTTGACTCTTCTGAACACCGGCCATCAGGGCGGCATGACCTCTGTGCATGCCAATGATTGCATCTCGGCGTTCTCGCGCATCACAACGCTCGTGAAAGCTAGCACCGTGGGGCAGACCTTGGATCTGAGCTACATCGCGCGCGAAGTGAAGATGACGATCGACGTGGTGCTGTTCATGGAAAACAAGCGCCTCAAGGAAGTGTTCTTCGATCCGGTTGGCAAGTGGAAACTGCAGCGGGGGCTCTCATGAACGGCCGGACAAAAGTGCTCGTCGGTGCGCTGGCAACCGCGGGGGTAGCCGGCCTCGCGGTCGGTGGCCAGTACGCCGGCGGCGCCTTGTTCGCGCACATGGAACACCTGCCGCAATCGGTGGTCGGCATCTTTACGCTGCGCGATTACTGGCATGCATACGGCGACGTAAAAGCGGTCAAGAAAGCGCTCGCCGTGTGCACCTTCGCTTCCTTGGCGGTACCCATCGTGCCGATCGCGCTTGCCTGCGTGGCGGTTTTCTCGAAGCCCAAGCGCGAATTGCACGGTAGCGCTCGCTGGGCTCGCGACTTTGAGATTCGTCAGACGGGCTTGCTCAGCGAGGACAGCGGCCGTGCCGGGATCATTCTTGGTAAGTACAAGGATCGATACTTGACCTTCGTTGGCCAGCAGTTCGTGATGATTGCTGCGCCCACCCGTTCGGGCAAGGGCGTGGCGATTGTGATCCCGAACCTTCTCACCTATCCGGACTCGGTGGTCGTGCTCGATCTGAAGTTCGAGAACTACCGGTTCACTTCCGGCTACCGCGCCAAATACGGCCAGAAGGTGTTCCTGTGGGCGCCGTTCGCTGAGGATGGTAAGACCCACGGCTGGAACGTGTTCGACACGATCGTTAAGCGCGCACCGCACCTGCGTATCGGGGATGTGCAAGCCATCGGCCAAAAGTTCTATTCCAGCAACGTCGAAGCGAAGACCAAATTCTGGAATGACTTGGCGCGCAACCTGTTCGTGGGGCTCGTTCTGTATCTGATGGAGACGGCCACGCCCGAGCGGCCGTGCACGTTGGGCGAAGTGTTCCGCCAGTCCTCGGGCATGGGTCGGCCGGTGAAGGAACATATCGCGGCGCTCAAAGCCACGCCGGGACTGTCGATGGCGTGCACGAACGCGCTGAACCGCTTCCTTTCCTCGAGCGACGAGGTACTGAATTCGATTCTGTCGACGTTCAATGCGCCGCTGTTGATTTTTGATAATCCCGTGGTGGACGCAGCAACCAGTCATTCGTCGTTCGATATCAACGAAGTACGCCGCCAGCGCATGACGATCTATCTTGGCATCCAGCCGAACCGGTTGGAGGATGCGGCGCTCCTGGTCAATCTCTTCTTCTCGCAGCTGATCGACCTGAATACGTCGGTGCTGCCCGAGCACGACCCGTCGCTCAAATATCAGTGTCTGCTGGTGATGGATGAATTCACCGCGATCGGGCGGGTGAACATCATCGACCGCGCCAACGCGTTCATCGCCGGCTACAACCTTCGCTTGTTGATCATCATCCAGTCGATCTCGCAGATGGAGCCGTCGCTCCTGTACGGTAAGGAGGGCACCCGCACGCTCGTGAACAACATGGCGGCCAAGATCATCTATCCGCCCAAGGATCACGAAGAGTCGAAGGTCATTTCCGAGACGCTCGGCTATCTCACCGAGTCCTCGGTGTCCACCGGCAAGACACGGGGCAAAAACCTCTCGCGTAGCGAAAACGCGTCCCCTCAGCGTCGGGCGCTCATGATGCCGCAGGAGCTCGCGGCCATGCCCCAGAAGCGGGAAATCCTGCTCGGCTTCGACACGCCGATCCTCTGCGATAAAGCCTATTACTACAGCGACCCGCTCTTCATCAATCGGCTCAAGGAGATCAGCCCGTCGCTGCGCGCCCTCGGTAAGAAGATGCCGAGCGAGCAGCAGTTGAAGGACGCCGCAGGTTTGGAGACGGTGAAGGGTAACGGTATCTATGAACTGTCGAGCACCGATGTGCCGTCCGTGGATATCTCCGCGTGGATGGCCAAGCGCGAAGCGAGCACGGCTGCGAAGGGTCCGAATGGAGAGCGCGTCGTGCGGGCGAGCGATCTCGCCGAGATGGACCCGGCAAGCGCCTCCATAACGCTCGTTAAGAAGGCCGCAGCTCGCGTCGATGAGGACGTGTTTGCACTGACCGGTATTCGATTCAATTTTTCCGACCTGGTGGCACAGCGCTATGCAAAGCCGAGCGTGACGCATGACGCGGCAGCGGCCCCGGCAATTTCTCAGGAGGTATTCAATGGTTGATAGCACTACACCGGCCGCCGTTACGGCGAATCCACCCACGGCAGATGCGGCGGCTATCCAGGCGGCCCGCGATGCGTTCCTCAAGCGGGTGCCGCCGCCGGTCGATCAATCGGCGTCTGAACAGTCGCCGATGCCGAGCCGTGCTCGCGCAATTGAAGGTCCGAGCGATGCGCCCATGCCGCAGGCTCAAGCGACACCCGCGCACCAATCCGATATCGCCTCGCGCAACGCGGTCCATGGCGAGGGCTTGGTTGAAGGGCTGGCCGCATTGGCGACCGAGAAAGCGTATCGAAGTTGGGTGCAGCAGGATGTAGCCGAGATCAGGGCGATTCAGTCGCCCGATGAACGGGCGGGCGCACTCGCGCACCTCGTGTCCAACGCGGCCGCGCCGGGCTATGCCCAGGCGTTGCGCGAGGCGGATCCGGATCTCGCGAAGGAGGTCGATGAAGCCCGTGCATCGCTGCCGGTAACGACCCAGGCCGAGGCCGTGACCGAGAGCCCGTCGGCGACCGTCGACAACCCCGTCGAGGGCCAATCGGCTTCGGCTTTAATCTCGCCGTCGATTTCGGCTCGGGCCGCCGACCCGTTGCCGCCGATCGCAACCGGTAGCACACCGGCCGCAATCGATGTTCCGGAGCACCAGGACGAAACCTCGACTGCCGCGCAGCGCGCCAGGCCAGCCCGCGAGAACGATGAGAAAAACAGTGTCGAGGGGCTTGGCGGTGTGCGCATTGCAACGCCGGAGATCGAGCGGCAAAAGCGGGCCCAAGGCGTTGCTTCGCGCGTGCTGGAGGCGATGTCCCGGCCATTCACGCTCGCTCGCACGGATAGCGCCGCGCACTCACCCAGTGCGCCCAGTGAGATGCGTGCGCCGGCGGTGATGACCAAGACCGGCTATGCGATTCCAGAGGACATTGCAGCGCGGTATGTGGTGCGCGACGGCAGTTTCTGGAAGTTCGACGGCAAGGACCCGGGCCAGTCAGCCGATCACGAGCCGCATTTCGAAGATCATGGCGCGCGCCTGGCGACGCCCGCAAACGATCGCAACACCGCAGCCGACATGATCGCGGTGGCGCAAGCCAAGGGCTGGGGCGCGATTGAGTTGAAGGGTAGTGACGAGTTCAAGCGCAATGCCTGGATCGAAGCGAGCCTAGCGGGGATCGCCACGAAGGGATTCAAGCCCCAGGAGCAGGACCTGGCGATGCTTGATGCCGCCCGCCGCGAACGCGAGGCATTGACGATCACGGCCGGCGCTCGTGTGAAGACAGATGTACCGGCACCGGCACCGGCACCGGCTGCAAGAACTGCCGCCACGCCACCAGTCATGCCGATCGCACCGGCTGCGCAGGCCCCGATAGCGAGCCCCACGACTGAGGTTGCGACGCCACCGGTTGCCGCGTCGGCGCCCGTGACGAACCCCACGCCCGTGGTCGCCAGCGTCCTGGTAGCGCATGGTCCGGCGCCGTACCAGAACGACCCCGAAAACAGCCGCTCGTACTTCGTCACCGTCAAGGATGCAGCGGGTGCAGAGAAGACCTCATGGGGCATCGACCTCGAACGGGCGATCGGCGATTCGGGTGTGCGGATCGGGGACCCGGTGAAGCTGGAAAACCTGTGCAATCAGCCGGTGGTGGTGCAAGCGCCCGTCAAGGACGATGCCGGTAAGGTCATTGGTTACGAGCCGAAGGAAACGCGCCGCAATGTGTGGAGCGTCGAGCGGGATGGTCCTGCGGCACCCGTTAGGGACGTGCGCGAAGAGCTCGAAAAAGCCATTGCGACATTGCCTGAAAACGTGCGGCGCGTGGTGATGGACCGGTTTGCCGAAACCATGGCTGCGGGATTGAAGGTCCAGGACGAACACGTGCGCAGCGAATCACCCGCTGAGGCACTGGGACCGGCGCTCGATGCGCGTCTTGCGCAAGTTACGCAGGAACGCGTCGTTCGCGAGACACCGCCCGCTGCACCATCGGCACCTGCGCCCAAGCGCGACAACCCGGGGCAGGGTGCGCCCGCCCTTGCGCGCTGACAAGGCAAATCATGAATCGGAAACGTTCATTGACTGCGATCAAGGGTCTGCCGCGCGCGGCTCAGCACGCCTGGCACCGTGGCTGGCTCTCGCGCACAGCCGCGTGCACGCCGTACTGGTGTGATGTGTGCCAGTTGGGCGACGCGATGTACCAGCCGTTTGTCGCGGCCTTGCAGGCGCGCTTTGCGCATCGAGCGACCGATATCGAGGCGCGTGCCTGTGTGCGCACGGGTAAGACGCTCGCAGAGCTTGACGCTGCAGCCGGCACAGACGCGCGGGCCGATACCGGCTTGCGCGTGATGGGCAAGCCGGTGTGGCGCTACCAGGCGAGCGGCGTGTGCGTGTGTGAAGCAGTGGTGGGCGACCGCATCGTTTTGATTTACGAACCGGGCGCGCTCACGCGTCGCGCGACCCGCAAACAACAGGAATCACAATCATGAAAATCGCTGTTATCAATTTCTCAGGGAACGTGGGTAAAAGTACCGTCGTTCGACACCTGCTCGCGCCCCGCATGCCGGACGCCGAAATCTTTGCGATCGAGTCCATCAACTCCGACGAAATGGAGAATAACGCGCAAGCGAAGCGTATGCGCGGCGAGGAGTTCGGGAAGTTGTACGCACGCTTGCTCACCGTCGACTCCGCGATCGTCGATGTGGGCGCATCGAACGTGGAAGAGTTCGATTTGCGTATGGACGAATATGACGGCTCCTACGACGTGTTCGACTTGTTCGTGTTGCCAACGCTTGCGGACGCCAAGCAGCAGAAAGACACGCGCGCGACGATTGAAGCCCTGTCACTCAAGGGCGTCGAGCCCGGAAAGATCCGTGTCCTGTTCAACAAGGCTCCAAAACCCTCTCAGGAGCCGTTGTCGCAAGCCTACTCACAGATATTCCATACCCATGAACGGGACCAATTGTTCGTCTTGGATCCGGAGGTTGTCCTCTATCAGAGCGGTGTTTTCTCGGCCGCAGCCGAGGCCGGGGTAACCGTTCATGAGCTCGCCGGTTCTCGCGACCACTACAAGGCACTTCTCGGTGAAGCCACCACTGACAGTGAAAAGGAACGGCTTGGCTTTCTCATTGCCAACGCATCAATGGCCGTGGGCGTGGACAAGCAACTGGAAAGCGTGTTTCGCGCTTTGATGGGCTAACACCATGGCAGGGACAGAGCCGCAAGAAAACGGGAAGCCGCGTTCACTCTCAGACGAGCAAAAGGATGCACTGATCTTCGAGATGCTGGGCGATGTGCAAGTGCTGCACACGTCGATGAAAGACCTGGTTGCGATCGTGCGCGATTCCGACGAACGCATCAGCGGGCGAATCGTCGAGCTTCGTCAGGTCGCGGCGGACTTCGCCAACTCGCGCGATGCCGCTTTGGCGCATCTGGCTACTCAGGCGAGCGAGACCGCGCAGCGTCGATTCACCGATTCGATGGGCGACATGCTGAAGCGGGTCGATGTGTCGCTCGTCGCGATCGAGCGGCTTGTCCAGGATCGGCCTGGCCGGCGTCTGTTCGACATGGCTGCGGTCGCGCTGATGACGGGCGGTATCACGGCGGCCGCCGCGCTTTTCGGTGTCTGGGTGATCGGCCGCTAGCCGAGCTAACACGTAAGTCAAAAAGGAGAACGACATGGCAAACAAAGTGATTCTGACCGGCCATCTTGGCGCGGACCCTGAGCTCAAGCACCTGCCTAGCGGCGATGCGGTGGCCAACATCCGGCTCGCCTCAAGCGAACGGTATCGCGACAAGACCTCGGGCGAAACGAAAGAAGCCACCGAATGGCATCGACTCGTGTTCTTTCGCCGTCTCGCCGAGATCGCGGGCGAATACCTGGTGAAGGGCTCGCGCATCTATGTCGAGGGCAGGTTGCGCACACGTAAGTGGACGGCGAGCGACGGACAGGACCGCTATACAACTGAGATTCAGGTCGATCGCCTCGAAATGCTAGGCGGTGCTCGGGCAGACCACACCGGCACGGCCGATGCCGAAGACGACGATTGGACCCGTGAATACGATCAAGCGGCGTTGTCGAACCAGCCTGACGCGCGTGGCGTCTGACGATTACACCTGCGCGCCATCCCAGGCGTGCAGGTCTTCACCAACATGTATCTGTGTTCTTTTAAAGGCAACTGATGAGATCCAACCTCCTTTGCGCCAGTCTCGCGCTGGCGTTGCTGAGTCCGCTCGCAGCCCATGCGGGCTTGCTCGGTAGCTGGATTGGTGAGGCGACGACAAATAGGCCGGCTGCTTCGACCACTGGCAGTTGCCGCCCGGAAGCAGGCTTCTCGCCGGAGGGCAGTGCAAGCCGGCTGGTGGACCGCGCGATCGACCACGCGCAGCACTCGATTCGGCTGGCTGCGTATTCCTTCACGTCAGCCGACGTGGTGCGCCATTTGATCGACGCCAAACAGCGCGGCGTCGATGTCGCGGTAATCGTCGACGAGAAAACCAACCTGGTTGAGGACCGCTCGGGCAGGGCACGTGCGGCGCTCAATCTGCTGGTGAACGCGGGTATTCCGACTCGCACGATCAACGTGTACTTGAGTTTTCACGATAAATCCATGGTGATCGACGGCAAGGATGTGGAAACAGGCTCGTTCAATTTCAGCGGGGCCGCGGCCACCAAAAATAGCGAAAACGCCCTGGTGCTTTGGGACTGCCCGGTGATGGCCGAGCCCTATCTCGAGCATTGGCAAAGCCGTTGGCCACAGGCGTCGGATTTTCACTCCACTTACTAAATCGGGGCGGTCTGCTGAGTCAGGCTGCCGGTACACACGCAAGGGAGTAGTTATGCAAGAGCGCGAGCGCAGCCGATCGAGCCGTGATGTCACTACGATGTTCTCGCAGGAAGCGGGGCAGGTGGTCGAGTTTCAGGGCTCACCGAACTGGGCAATCAATCTGCCGTTCTTTTTGAAGTGCGGGTGCGTGGGCGTGCTGGTTACATGCACGGCATTCGTTACCGCAAGCCTGGCGTCACCGTTGCCGCTTGTCGCGTCATTGCTTGCGATCGTGGCCGTTGCCGTGGCCGCCGCATTGCGCGCGGCGACGACGGCCTATACGGAGATTGTGATCGATAGCGTTCGCTTGACCTATCGCACCGGGATCCTCACTCGCCGGGTGGCAAGTGTAGAGATGTATCGCGTCCAAAACGTCGAGTGCGTGAGCGACTGGTGGGAACGCCTGCTTGGCTTTGGGACACTGGTGGTCGAAAGCAGCGATGTGAATCATCCGCGCTGGATTCTTCGCGGCATGAACAACGTAGAGTCTTTGCGCGAATGGATGAACCAGGCCGCGATCGCGCGACGTGATGCGAAGGGCATTCGTGAAGTCAACATGGGGCGCGTGTGATGTCGGCCAAACGCGGCAGACCAGCTAAGCCTCCAAAAGATCACCTGGCAAAACGGGTGGGCTTCCGGCTTGCCGAGGCCGAGTATGGCGCGTACCTGGAGAAGGTCGCGTGTTCAGGCCTGAGCGCATCCCAGTTCTTTCGGGAATGCGTGCTGACCAATCGAACCACGATCGTGGCACGTGCTCCCGCGAGTGCCGATCGCAAGCGTGCGCTCTTCGTGTTGAACAAGGCCGGCAACAACCTAAACCAGATCGCTCACGTGCTCAACGCTGCGCGTCTGGATAAAAGCGCCACGGGCCAGACCTATGAATCGGCGCTTGATGCACTGGAACAAATCGAGCTGCTTCTGAAGGCGCACCTGCGACATGTTGCTTAGAGCATCCGGCCGGCACGACGGCGTGAAGCAATACCTCGAAAGTGGCCGCAAACAAGGGCGTGATCTTTCTCGCGACGAGCTCGACGAGCGTGTCGTGCTCGCGGGCGACCTGGAGTTGACCGACTCGATCATTCGGTCGATCGACACCGCGCCGGATGTGGATCGCTATCTGTCCGTCACCATGAGCTTTAAGGAAGACGACGTTGATCGCGAAACGCTCGATGCGATCACGGCGGAATTTCGCGCCTTCGTTTCGGTCGCCTATCGCAGCGATGAAATGAATTTTTACGCCGAGGCGCATTTGCCGAAGGTGAAGAGCTATCAGGATGACGCGACCGGCGAACTGGTGGAAAGAAAGCCGCATATTCACGTGGTCATTCCCAAAGTGAATTTGATTTCCGGTGGTCATCTAGAGCCGCTGGGTTACTACAAATCGAACATCGAGTTCGTTGAGGCGTTTCAGGAACACATGAACGCCAAATATGGCTTGGCGAGCCCGAAAGACAATCGCCGGGTCGAACTCACGGATGCGTCCGAGATGATCAGTCGATATAAGGGCGATCTCTTTAAGGAGGCAAGTCGCCAGACCAAAGAGTTGCTGTTCGATGCCATGCTCGATCGCAAGATTGAGCGTTATGACGATTTTCTGGCGATGGTCGCCGAACACGGAGAAACGCGCTTGCGTAACGCCGGCGGCGACAACGAATACGCCAATGTGAAACCCGCTGATGCCGCGAAGGGCGTGAACCTGAAGGAAGCGGTGTTTTCTCGCGCCTTCGTCGAGTTGCCCACCAGCGAGAAGCTGCTGCAGCTCGCGGCCGACATTCAGCCTAAATATGAAGTGAGCAGCAGCCCGCGTGAAACAGCGCCGCACATGCTCGCTGCTTTGGAGCAATGGCGCGAGACGCGCGCCCTCGAAGTCAAGTATCTCAACAACGGCAACACCAACAGTTTCCCGGCCTACCAGGCGGGTTCGCGTGCAGAGCGCGTGGCAATGCTCGCCGAGCGCGAAGACGCGTTTTATTCAAGACATCTCAAGGACCATCATGACCGAGCATCAGGAACACGAGCAGGGCCGGGAACCGCAAGATCCGCCGACCGCATCGATCGAGTCGGCAACGACGTCTTCGAGCAACGCCTTCGACGCGATCGACGATTACATGAATTCGACCGAGGAAGAAACGCCCTCGATGCCCCCTTCCCGCGAGGCGAGCGAGAACGAAGCGAGCCTGAGCGAGGTGGATGGGGACTTCCGCAACGTAGCCCCGAGTCCGGAGCACGCAGCGGTGTTTCAGGGCGCGGGCAGTCTGGCGCTCTCCCAGCTTCCCAAGGAAATTCGACCCAGTCCCCCAACGGTATGTCAGGTTTGTCCGGGCTCCCTGTGGACCGGTTCGCCCCGCGACGCGCAGTGCTGGTGCCGGATCATGCACTTCACCAGTTGGAGCTCGAACGCGCCCTACCAGCGCATCGCGTGCGACGGGATAGCGATCGCCGAGCAGATGGCCGGCGAGTAAAGACGCCAATAAGCGCGACGCCAACCGGACGGGTCGCTGACACCACCGTGTCGCAGCGTGTGCGCGATGCCAGTGAGCGTCACTCGGCATCGGCCTCCGGCAAACAATCCGAATTCTCCGAGATCGGTCAGCAGCTCGACGCGCGGCGGTTGCTTGCCGAACTGTCGCATTCACATGGCGTGCGGCCAGAGAAATATCCGCTGACGGTGGCCAAGGATGGCAGTACGCGGATCCGCGCTGGATCCCGCCACCTGAACGTCTCCGACTTCCTGACGAAAGAACTGCATCTGTCGTGGCGGGACGCCTCGCAGATCCTGCGCGATTCGTACCGCCGTCAGGTCGATGGCGCTGTAGCTGCGTCGGCGCGTGAATTGCCGCGCGCAACGCTGTGGCGCGAGTTCACGGGCGAGCGTGACGCGTTGAGGTCAGACCGGCAAGCGGCCATGCAATCGCAGAAGGCGAGCGAAAACGCACGCCGCGGCGAGATCAAACAAACCTTCGCGGCCGCTCGCGACCTGGCGCGCAACGACCTGAGCTTGCGGCCATCCGCTCGCCGTGCGGCGGTGTCAGTCGCCCGCATGGCGCGCGTGGCCGCCGAACAGGCATTGCGTGCGCAAAGCCAGGTCGAACGCGACAACCTGGTCGCCAAACATGGCCCCGCGGCCGGTCCCTCGTTCGGTGACTTCCTGCAGGCGAAGGCCCAGGGAGGTGACACCCGCGCGCTGGCCGAGCTGCGCCGCTTGCGGCCAAGCGCGTCCGAGTCGCCGAAAGACGGCGAGAACTGGATCCTGCCGGCCGGCAATACACCGGGACTGGCCGAGCGCAACGAGATTGTCTACCGTGCGCCACGCCTCACCTTTGAAGTCCACGCGAGCGGCGATGTCACCTACCGGCATGACGGCCGCAGCGTGGTGCGCGATCAGGGTCCGTCGGTTAAGGTCCTGAAGACCGATCGCGAGGCAATTGAATCCGGGTTGCGCCTGGCGCAAGCCAAATTCGGCAACGTGCTCAAGCTCGATGGGCCGGTGGAATTTCAGCGCGAAGCTGCGAAGGTCGCGGCTGAGGCAGGTCTGTATGTTGAGTTCGCCGACGACACGCTGAACCAGGTGATGCAGGCACGCCGCGCCGAGCTCGTTGTCGAGCGTGCGAACACTGTTACTGCGCGCTCGCGCGCCGGGCCGCGTGCTGTTGCGGGCGAGCCAACGGTGGCGCCGATCTCGCCAGTCTCGCCCACGCCAGCCGTCGTCAACCCGCCGAAAGAGCCCAAGCGCTAGGGATGGTCGACTCAATCCACGCTCCCGGCCCTGGAGCGCGTCCAGTCGACGCGAGCTGCTTGCCCTATCCGCCTAAAACGGGCGTTGGGGGCATTCCGCGCATTCTCACGGCACTGATCGGCAAACTCGATGCGTACCTGGAAGATCCGGCAGACTGCCTGCCGAGCCTGAACGTCGCCAATGGCAAACCGCGCCAGCAGCGCCGCGATCGCCGGTTCGCGTGCGTGCAGCTGCTGCGCGCCCACATCAAATACCTCGATCTGCCGAGCTTGCGCGTTGGCATTCCGCAAGGTGACGGCAACTTCATGAGCGTCACGCTGCGCTTTCTCGCGCGCCAGGCCGGGATCGGCTTGCGTCGCGCCGAGCGGGCGATGCGAGATCTGCAGTCAGCCGGACTCGTTCGCAGCCAGCAACGGTGCGAACTGGACGAAGCTGGCCACTACCGTGGGCTCGCGTCGCTGCGCCAGTTGCCGCCGGCGCTATTCGGCGCGTTCGGCCTGGCGAAGTGGCTCAAGCACGAACGCAGCAAGGCCATTCTTCGGCGCTATCGCGCAGCGGCGGCCGCGGCGAAAGAGGGCCGTCGCGAGCGAGAAGCCGCGCAAGGTGCCTTGTTTCTGGAAAGCATGCGTCACCAGCTTGAACGCGGCCGCAAGGCTACGCCGAAATCTGGTCACGCCAATGCTAGCCACCTCGACATCGCTCGCAGCACGGACCCACTGCTCGACGACCAGGTGCGCCGACGCATCGGTGCACTCAAGCTGCAACATCCGGACTGGAACCGCGAGGCGTGCTACGAGCACGCCTACCGTGAGCTGACTCCATCAGCACGGCACAAGCCCTTCACGACCCCGCCACCCGTTTAGCGATTCCGTTTCGCCCGTAGCCCTGATTGCTGCGCGAGGCCCGCGTGCGCCCGCACAACGGCATCTGCCCGCTCGTCCGTGTGAAAGCCACGTCCTGAACTGCCGCGATCTTGCTGAACCGAGCTTCGATCGCCGGTTGCATCGACATGCCGCCCATGCACGTCCCCAAAATCACCGCGATCGGCGCTCGCGAAGCGCTTACTGTCGGCAACACCCCGACTTAACTGTCGGTTCATAATCACCGCCTTCTATCAGTACCTTCGAGTCTTTAATTCCACGCCCCAAAGGGGCCTAAACCGTTGCCTCCGGCAGCTGGACGGCCCGGCCGCAAAGCGCAGGCTCAACCGGATCGCCCCTATGCTTTGCTCCGGGTCGCCGCTCTCCCACGCCTTCGGCGCGGTGCCCGTGCGGCTCGATCCGGGCGCGACGGTGCGCGCACAACGCGTTCGGTCTGCCACGCTAAAAGCGGCTTGCAGGAATGAGGGCAGCATGCGCCTGGCCCTGCAAAGACGTGCGTGGTTCGCGCAGCTCAGAGCGACACCGCGAACACTCGGTGGCCGTTTTGACGAACCGGCCAGCGGTAACGTCCCGCAGCTTTTCGCGGCGCGTGCGGTATCCCACGTACTTTTTTGCCAGTCATCTGGCCCCGACCTTTGATAAAGATAATCACCTATGAATGAAGGGCTGGGCGTTCGAAAAATCCAATTTCTAAGTGAGGCCGTCCGTACCTTAGAGGGACAGAGTGTGTGATCTCGCGCAAACGTTTAATTAAGAAACTATCTGATCTATAGAGTGAGTTCACAGGACAGCCGTTGCTTTCTTCAGTTCAATGCGCGAGAGGCCACACCCGTTGCCGCCAATGCGCTCCATAATTCCACCCAAATGGGGAAAACCATTAGAACTATAAATAGGAAAAATTATGAGAGCTGTAGTCGGGTCAGAAGGCACCGAGAAAAAATCGCCTAAACATTCGGCTCACTTGGCCGAAACCCAACTCGATCACCTGCAACAGGTATTGGGTGGTTTTCTGGCTGCACAGGGGGCAGTAGTCATTCAGGGCCTTGACAAAGACTATTGGGCTGCTCGGGTAAGCGCCATCGCTGCCGACTTCCACCTGCTACCGTTCCAACAGCTCCGCCTCGCCAGACTGGAGCAGCTCTTGAACGTCTACGAAGCGCATACCGCGCCGAGTCTCGCCGAAGCGCACGACGCACAAGCACGCGCAGCAGCATGAATGTTTGCCGCGATGCTGCAAACTGATTTGTAGGCTGGCTCGCGGTCACTTTCTTGTGCCCTTGCCGCCGCGTGGCGGCTTATCGTCGCCAGCCGTGTCGTCCGTTTTCAGCGCGGCCAGCAGCGCGGCATTCTGAGCCTGCGTCGCTTCGAGTTGACCGGCCAGTTTCGCGCCGGCTTCGCGCGCCTCGGCCGCGAGCTGTCGCGCTTCGTCGCGCTCGACCTGCGCACTCCGCATCTGCTCGGCCTGCGCCTCGGCGCGTGCGTGAGCTTTCGTCACCTCGCCGCTGGCTGCGTCGGTTCGCTGATTCGCCGCGTCAATTTCTCGGCCGGTCATCGCTTTTCGACAACGCCAAAACCGTCCCTGAGTCGATGACGCGGGGTCTGTCGGCACAAGGTACACCTGAACCGGACGTCGGGAGTGGGACGCCAACCAAGTCAGGTTGAACTGTGATTCGAGATTATCTGACACCTGCGCCCCGAGCTCTTAGGCTTCAATCTGACGGCTTCGGGCTTGCCGTACGAAAAATCCATTTCTTGAGAGCACCCCGGTTCGCGTAGCTCAGAGCGACATGGCGAACACCCAGTGGGTGCTTCGGAGATCGCGTTCAGACACGGTGAACGTGGCGCGATCAAACGCGCTGCTGACTCGGCGCGTCGCGGCGACCTGGCGGCTTCACCGCCGGGGTTTCCAAAGGGGCTCCCCCTTTGGGCACCATATGTTCGAGAAAATGGCGAAGCTATTTTGTCGAACATATGCAACGTGCCTCCGCTTACCTGAAAAATGAGCGCTATGAGTCATTTTGATGCACATCAATTCAGTTTAGCTACTCGGTGATTCAATCTGTGACTTAAAGATTCACTTTCACTTATTTAAGATTCGTCTGTAGTACAGTGAGGGTACAAGCTGATTCGTCTGGATTGAAAATGGACTTGGACATCGCAAAAACACGTTTCGCACACCTCGCAAGCAGCGATCAACGCTCTAAAACCGCTCGCTTCCGGGACGTTTTCGATTCCGTCGATGCAGCAATTTGTGCAGGGGTGTCGCTCCAAACTGCACGTGATGAACTTGCCAATCTCGGGCTCGATCTGAATCTCAATACCTTCAAAGTCATCCTCAGACGTTTGCGCAAACAGCGAGAACTCGTTAGCAGCAACCATCCCGAATCGGCTGCAAAAAATAGTCCGCCAAGATCCGGGTTGGACAGAGTTTTGCCATCCGCGACGGCGACGATTCCGGTATCGGAACCCACACTCATCACCAAGCAAAATCCCCTGCAAGTCGCTGCCGCTTTTCCCAATCGAATCGAAGAACCAGTCGGGCTGCCCGAAGATTGGAGAACCTGCAAGCCGTTTAAGGGGATGGATAAATTACTAACACGGGAGCAAAAAGTGGAACGGACCGCCGCCCGTGACAAAATTTTCAACCCCAGCATCTATGACACGCCATTGCCAAGCCTGAAAAACACCTGACAGGCATAAAGCGTTTTGCAGGAGGGGGATTTTTCGAACGCGGACGGAACAGACCGAAACCGATGGACAAAAAAACCGCCGACCATCGCAGAGGCCAGCGGAATCGGATTGTTCAGAATACTTAGGCGTGGACTTTGGCGGTCAGATCGATCCCCAGCGCTCTCATCACGGCAAGGGTCGTTTTCAGTGTCGGGTTGCCGGTCTCGCTAAACGATCGGTACAACTGCTCACGCGATAACCCTGTGTCTTTCGCAATCTGTGTCATTCCCTTCGCACGAGCAACAATCCCCAACGCTTTCGCAATGTATGCAGCGTCACCCGTCTCCAACGCATCCGCCATAAAAAATGCAATTTCTTCGCTATCTACGAGCGCGGCGGCTGGATCGTAGGTCGTCAGTTTTTCAGCCATCTATTCCTCCCATTCTTGGGCCAATTTTTTCGCTAAATCGATGTCGCGTGTCTGCGTGCTTTTATCGCCCCCGCACAACAACACGACAAGCGTAGTCCCACGCTGCTGAAGATAAACGCGATATCCGGGACCAAAATGAATTCTCAACTCGCTCACGCCATTGCCTACCGGAGAAATGTCTCCGGGGGCATGGTTCAAAAAACCCGCATTTTAGTGAACAGTAGACGTGCAGAATCCAGCCCGGCATGCAACGTAAGCGGGCAGCTATTGTTCTTTAAATCCGGAATTGAGTTAGGCTACCCGCTGCTTGAAACAGGCGAAACCGAGCATTTCGAGCCAGGGCAGATGGGGTTTCCCGGTCATCGCCTGCGCCGCTGTTTTATTCTTCAACCGCTCATGCCGACTTCGCATGAACGGCTTATGGTTTAGA
The DNA here is from genome assembly GCF_002220365.1 of Caballeronia sordidicola. GTDB lineage: Bacteria > Pseudomonadota > Gammaproteobacteria > Burkholderiales > Burkholderiaceae > Caballeronia > Caballeronia sordidicola_C. The sequence continues at coordinate 32,276 of NZ_MTHB01000057.1, forward strand.
TAAAACTGCAGGAGTCCGATGATTTTTTGGCTGACAGTTTTCCGTTCAACCAGGTAAGGCCGAAGACGGCTGTGCAGATTCTCAACCATGGAACTGCAGCGATGCGTTTTGCCCAGAATGGCGAGCACCGCATCTTCTATCTCGTCGTATTTCTCGCCAATCAGATCTTCCAATGCCGATGACCGGTCGTGATAAGCGCAGTGATCGATGCTGTATCGGGACGTATAGCATACGTTCCAGACGGTGTCGATCGATATGTCGTACTGCGCGGCCAGTTGCGCAAACTGGTCATTCAAGGCATCAGCGACATCCAGCAACGCATCGCGCCGATAATGCAGGGATGTGACAATGGCATCGATGCGATGCGGATGCCGCCCTGCGATGATCGACATCTGGGCAACGATAAAGTCATAGAGCATGGCGCGGACTTGCGGCTCATAGCCCGCGAGTTGCAGCACATCGTGTTGCAACCACTGCGCGAGAAGCCCGAAGGTGGCGTGCGTTTCTTCCAGTGCGACAAGCTCGCTCAGCGCAATGGACGCGGCCGACGACTGCGCTTTTTTCTTTCGCGCATCGCGCTCCTTTTCTGCGCGGCGGACAAGCTTGAGCGTCGCCGTTGTGCGCGATGCCACCTGGTTTTTCAGGTGCCGGGCGCAGTCTCTCAGGTCTCGGATAAAGTGAAAATGATCATGCCGCAAGGTCGTCTTGGGCAATATGTCAGCATGGCCTTTGATCAAACCTTTGGCACTATCCACAATGCTGGTATCGGGCGCGTAGCCGCGTGCCTGAAGATCAAGCAGATGAATTCCCCATGTTTCATGGTCGCGATCACCCGCGCGGGCCAGCAGTGCGCAAAAGCGCGACTCAATATCCACGACACTGAGGATGGGCTGATTGCGGTGGAACACTTCGTCAGCGGCACTGGCTTTGATCGGGCTGAGTTCATAGGCCTCATTCAAGGCAGCCGCCTTGCCGGCAGCCGCATCAAGAATGTTGAACACCGATCCCAGTGCGACCGGATAATCGAAAATGCTCTTCAGGAAAGACATGATGCCGCGATAGCTTGAGTTGCAGATGCAAAACAACCCGACGACCATCTGATGGATAAATGACCGGGTAACCGGGATGGTAAACAGCGTCTCATCATCGCCCGCATCCTTGAATTCATTGGCGGCGGCTTCCAGTGCCCGGTTCTTCTGGGCATGAACCGTCGTGCGGCTGCAATGGAAATTTCTCGCTATCTCGGTGATCGTTTATTGGCCACGGATCGCCTGGAGCGCCATCGAGCATTTCGTGGCTACAGGAATGCGTTTTACTGGAATTTGGAAAACCATTGATATCGTGAGCGAAGGCGTCTAAATGACAATTCCTTCCTTCTCGCAAAAAAACCCTACACCGACGAATGGGTGTTCACTGCAAATGAACCATGCCTGGAATTCTATCCGGAATTCCGATATTACTGATAAGGCTATCGTTGAAGCGAACCCTCGGTCTTCAAAACTACCGGTTTTGGAACTTGATTGGGATTTCCATGGAGATCTCTAGGCGATCAGACAAAGTAGGACTTTGGAATAACAATGCAGGAATGCTTTTGGCAAAAATGTCCGCAGAGACAATTTTTTGCCAGAACCTGATCTGCGGTCTGTTGCTGGTGGCCATTGCACACCATCAGGGTCTTCTTGTCTCGTCAGTACTTGATAACACACCAAATGAGATCAAGATTTTTGTAGCTGCGCTTATGGTTATTGCGGTCATCCATAGGAATGTGGTGTTCCTTTACCGTCAGTCGTTCCTTTATGAGGAGTCGTGCCTCGACGCAGGGCAACGCTCCCGCAAGGGATGAGTGGTCGGCTTCGATGGTATATGTAACCCGAGAGTCATCCATATCGCGTCCATCGGTAAGTACTTCGGGGCTGCTCGCCGCCCCCAAATCCGACAACGATAGATCGGCTATTGCAGGAGTACTTACTTACTCATCGATCCTGTTTTGCAACGACTGGCCACGCCGAAAAGCAGCTGATGATTGAAGGATCGGCGCGGTTTTGCTCGGCACTCAACGGTGCCGATCCTCGGCATTTGTTTACAACTGTTCCCAGTTATAAACTTTCTCCCAGCGGCCGCCTTCCCAGCTCGTCCGCTTTATTCGAATTGCCGCCTGGGTGGAAACCGTCGAGGCAATCATGGAACAACACGAAGCGAAGAATTACAAGCAATATGCAGAATGGCAGCGGCAGGAGAGGCAAAAAGGCATGACGCCGGGAGTGTCATGCAATTCGCACGAAGCTAGAACGGCAAGGGCGTTCATGGACCAGCGGAATGCGACCCAGCATCCGGCGCCGAAAAATACCTTCACGGCGACGCCGCCAAACTACTACAGACGGCCCTCGCAAAACTTCTACACCCCGCCCACGACAAGCCGAGCGCCAATACAATCGGTACAAGGCGGGGGAATGACGTCGGAAGGCAGTGGCGGGGGCGTCCTGATCCTTACCCTGTTCCTGGTCGGCCTCGGACTGGCGGTTCTGTACTGGCTTGGCCTGACGTTAGGAACGGTGGTTGTGATAGGTGGCGCTATCGCGCTATGCGTGCTCGGTGTTGTGCTCGTCCGGGCGCTATGGGCCATGATCTCGGATCATCTTTATGTCGTCAGCGGCTTGGTGATTTCAGTGGGGATCTTCTTGCTGATGCGGGCGCATTAAGCAGGCTGCAGTTTGATCTATAAACGGCCCGAAGAGGCCCGGAATTCCATTTGGATAGCCAAGTGGAATTCCGGCGAAAGTTTTAGAAAAAAGATAGCTGCCGCCGAAAATAACGTCCCTGCAGGAAAGTGAATAAATGATTACCCCTATGGTTCGTATGGGCGTGACCATTGGAAAGGCAGATAGCGCAAACGTTTATTGCAATGCGCGCATTCATGGACTAGCTTTTAATCGCTTAATCTTTATTACCAAAAATTTCAATCAACATAAGATATTATAATTTGGGTGAGGTCAGCATGGAACAAGCCCGTAGAAAGGTTATTATAGGGTCGTTAGCTATCCTAGGTAATTCAGCCATGCAGTCGACTGGGCTTGGGATCGCATCCATGCTTGCTGCATGTGGTGGTGGTGGGGGAGGAGGAGGGAATAACGAGACGTCAACTCCTACGCTGAATATATCATCTGTCTCAAGTAGCACACCCACAGCATTAACACCGATTTCGCTTTCAACGACCGGTTTGAATATAGCTGCTGCATTCACGGTAACATTATTAAATTCCTCAGGATATAATGCGACAATTAATCCCATTCGAACTGCTTCCGATGGAACAGTTATCATTTCCGTTCCATTATACATAGATCCGGCAACCGGAAAAACGAGTCCGTTATCTGCATCGGTTCAAATTACTCAAGGTTCTCTTTCCTCGAATCCTGTCCCACTTTCCATCGCTGATATTCCAACCACGGCGAGTTACGGGGTAACTGCAGGAGAAATTTCCCGCGCATTTTTCAACGCGCAAGAAATATATTTAGGAATAACGGTCAATTCCCTTCAGGCAATGCGCTCGCTAAAAACGAGCAAAACCAACACAGCAACTGTCCAACAGCATATCGCGGCACAACAAATAAATATAATCGAAGCAAGATCTAATATCGATCTCATTGTTTCGGGGAGTCAATCATCATTAAGAGTTGGAACAACGAAGGATGGTGCTGCAATTGCATTTGATGCCAATTCGGTCGACATCATGGATCGAACCATCGCCATGTATCTGCAGTCGATTGGCTACTTGCCGACTACCATCTACAGCTCCGTAGTGGCAGATGCAAACGCGGCGCGAACGCCTAGCGCTTCTTCAAAAAATCTTGTTCCGGTAAAGCGCCCAGTCACACCGAAGAGCGTTATTGATGGACTGGGGCTCTATAACGGGTCCCTCAGCCTCACGAACTCAGCGATTCAAGCGGCGGGTGCGAAAAATTCTACGGATAATTTTATTGCAATCGGTCAAGGCATCTCAACCGCTGCACTCATTCTTGGCGCGGTCGTAGCCAGTCCAGAATTGATTGCTGCCGCTACGATTGTTGGAACCGGCTATGCGATCACCGCGATCGCGAACGACGGATATAAATGGTACACCGCTTCAAACGCAATTGACGCGGCCAATGGCGATCCCGCCAAATTAGCGGTGGCCCAAAGCCAACTAAACGACGCCCAGGCTAACTTTGCAGTAGACACTTTCGGCGCTATGCTTGGCGTCTTTGGATTCCCCTCTGAGGTAGCAAGTGATGTCGGACTTGGCGCTCAAGTTGTCACCGCGTTAACAGCGGCACAACAGCAAGCAGTGCCAGGCTTGGCGGTCCAAGGACTAACGCTAATTAACGGTATTGCCGGGCTTGTTGTAGCTGCAAACGGAGCGGAAGCAACTGCGGATGGACAGACTATGAATTCTTCAAATGCGGAAATTCCACCAGCGGCGGATTCGTTCGGCTTTGCCGATGGCGCGATGACAATCGCTAATCCAAACGCACCGATATTGTGGCCTCTTACCGGTGTTTCACTCACTGATCCCGGTACGAGTTCAAACTTCACCACGCTGGCGGACACCAGTGGCGATTACAGCCTCCTCGTCCCGATAGGCGTGCCAGGATTTGACTATCCACAAATGAGTATTGTTCCTTACGATCCGGTAAGCGGCGAGCAACTTTCCTCGCCGCAGACGGTAAACTTATCCACCCTGAGCCCGGCTGCGCCTGTGAATATTTCACCTCACTCCGGTGTTTGCAATGACACTGACGCGTCCGACCCCGATTCAGATGATCCAGACTGCGATTAAGGAATGCCTTTGACAGCTGTATCGATTACAAGACTTATTTGTGCGGTGTTTTTCCTTGTCGCGATAGGATTTTGCGTCCATCTGTTCCTTGTCAAGGACGTACGGTTGGGCGTAAAAGTGCTGTGGATTGCTGGCATTATATTTGTTATTGGTCTGCGGCCAGAGGGACTTCCTTTTCTCTCAAGAAACATTTCTGTTCTTTCATTTTTTCGCATCGCTTTTTTGGCCCTTTTTATAGTTTTTCTAGCTCTTTCGGTTTTCGTTGTATTTTGGATTCAAATTCCACAAGAACGCCACCCGCGGTTTGACGGAGTTGTCGTGCAATATATGGATGTTGATGGTCACCCCATGCCTCAAGTCGAATATAAAAATAGCAGCGGTGAGAAGATTATTTTTGCAGATAGATACGCTAGCTATCTTTTTCCCAATCGGACTTTTAAGGAGGGTGAGCGTGTATCAGTGCTCGTTATTGATCCTTCGAGCGCGCATATTGATTTTTCATTTTTATCCAGATGGGGAACAGCGATTTTTTTAATGTTTATGACAGCGCTTGCATTGATGTTTTCGGCAATATGCCATCTTAGAATTTTTCTAAACTCTGGCTGAATAACGAATGTAACCCGTGGAACTAGCTTTTTATACGTCATATCGGAATAAAAGCCCCAAGGGGACTTTACGTTGACGCCGAGCGATCGTTAGGCAGATGTGACCCCACCGATCAAACAGAAACTGCGATCTGTTTATGGAGACAGATTGTAGACGGCAGTCGGCCGAATACGAGGGGACCGTGGGGCAGGCCGTATTGCGTCGATGCAAACCCACGCTGCAAAATCGTCTGCCATAGCCGTAGACCTCGCGGTAGGTCTGCGACCAGTCCGGACAATAGCGGACCTCCCCCGAGAGGCCGCGCCATTGCAATGTTTCGGTGCTGCACTCCATCAGGCTTCGCCCTTCGCTTTTCCGATAATCTCTTCCGCGGCCGTGGTCGCTTCACAGAGCTGGGCAACCTCATCTTCAAACTGGTCTGTCGTGCCTTCGATTGCCGCCATCAAATCATCGGCACGGGCTACCATCCGCTCCAGCGTTTACAGCGTGTCGGGAGCGGCTTCGCAAAGAAGGAAAGCCGGATGTCCGCCGTAGCGGAGGAACGCCCCATCGAGGGCGACGTTTTCCGCTGTCGTTTGGCGGGTCGCGTCATCCGTGATCGAGACAATCCGGGCGCACGCCGAATTGCTCCAGTCCGGATCGTCGCAGAGATCGGCCGGGTCCATGGCCTGAGCGGTGGCGATCGCTACGGCCGCGCTGGGTGCGGCGAAGGTTTCGGTGCCGTAATGGGGCACGTCGACGGCAAAGAGCGCGGTGAAGGTTTTCATGCTGGCACCTCGCTTTGAGCATCGCCTTGCAGGGAAAACAGATAATCGCAGGCGCGTTGCGCTTGGCTCGCGGCGGTGAAGATTGCCCGCTTGTCGGCCTTCAGCACGGTCAGCCAGTGGTCAAGATAGGATGCGTGGTCTTCGCGGATCTCCGGAGTGATGCCAAGCTGGGCGCACAGAAACGCGGCCCCCATCTCGGCAATCAGTTCCTCGGCTGCATAGGCCTGATCGCCGAACCGCTTTCCAAGCTGGCGGTCGAGCCGGGCAGGGTGGCTGGTCCAGTGGGTCAGCTCGTGCGCCTGTGTCGCAGCGTCGCTTTCCGCATCCTTGAACGCATCAGCTGACGGCATTTGCACGACGTCCAGCAGGGGTGCGTAATAGGCCCGGTTTCCGCCTCTCCGGATGATCGCGCCGGTCTTGGCAAAGAACGCCTCCGCTCGCTCGATCAGCTGCAGTGGTTCGGGTCGCGCTGCGTCCGGCTGCACCTGATAGCCTTCCGGCAGGTTCTCGATCTGGTCGGCGTTGAACACGGTGTATCCCTTCATGAAAGCGATATCGCGTTCAATCTCTTCGCCGTTGTCGCCTGCCTCGGTCTTGTGGATTTTGTTGGCGTAGACAACCAAAGAGCCACGCTCGCCCTTGCGCACGTTGCCGCCAAGTTCCAGCGCCTGTTTAAACGTCATCCAGCGGTTTGAACGATAGCCGTTTTCCATGGTTTCTCCCCACAGCAGCAGGACATTGATCCCACGGTAAGGCACGCCGTTATGCCGGAGGGGGAGGGTGATGCGGTCTTCGATATTGCCTGCCTTCCACGGCTTTACCCATGGCCTGACGCCTTGTTCGAGGTCGGCAATGATCTTGTCGGTGACGCGGGTGTAGACGTCCGCCTTGGTCTCGGTCTTCATGGTCTTGGCTCCTTCTAGGGCTTGGGGTTAATCGCTTCTGTTGCGCGATTACCCCTGCCCGTCGGGCGCAGACCGGGGAGGCAAGGTGCAAGGGCTGGACGGAGGGAGAGGGATCACCCACCCCGCCAGGGGCGGCCAAAGGCCGTCTTGCAGCTTTTGCGAAAGATGGGGAAACCCTCCGGCCAGGGCACAGCCATTTCCCTTAGCACCTTCCATCTGACTGAGTAGCTGCCTTGCGAAAGGGATCGTCACCGGATGGCCGGGACTACAGGCCCGGGGCGCGAAGCGCGTAGAGCCAGGTCCGGCCGCGGGCCGGGTTCGCCCGAAATCACATTTTTCTGGAATGGCTCGGTCAACACATGCTATGGATGGCTGAGAAAGGCAGGCCACCATGCTGTTTATGTTGAAAAGCGGAAAGATTTTGAGCACCGAGCGGATCGAAAAAATCGAAGCGATCGATCATTCGCGCGGCCCCGACGCACTGACGCCGGAGTTCAACTCCCAGGTCTTTTTCGCGCAGCGCAATGAGTTGTGCGGCCAGGAGCTTCCCGACACCGTGGAAGAGATCATGGAAGCCTACGATGATCAGGTGTGGAAGCTCCAGGGATCAGGTGGGCCTGGCTAGCTCGCCGGCGTCGCCGACAGTCATGACGCGGGCTTTCCCGGGCAGCCGTTAGATATTATTCGCGTACAATCCCGTTGTTCAGCAGCTTGCGAAAACAGAACGTTCGGGCGGCGCTTTAAGCGAAGCCTGGCAACCGGGCAGTCGGGTTGCTGTCGCCATCTCTCACTGCACAAAGCTGTCTTCCGAGACGGCAAATTGAGAAATTGACAGCAAAGTCTGGATGCCACCTCCCGGCTCTTCATGAGACCGGTGGCAAGTTGACGAGGAACAGCCCATGGCTCAACCAAAATCAATGGCTCCGGATATTCTGGGTCAAGCTATGGCCGCGATCATCGGTGCCTTTACAGTGCTGTCGAGCGCTGGCTTGTCTCCGGTAGTGGCATTTTTGCTGCCGGCCGTTGTAGCGGTAATTTTGTTGCGACGCTGATCTGGAATGTAGTGTGGAAGACCTCTGACAAGTGAATGTTGCTTGTCAGGGTGTCGACCTGTCTGGTGCTCCGGCAAGGCTAACAACTGTTCGAGCCGATCCTAAGTGAGCATGGCATTGAGGCATCGATGCTAAACGGCAACGTCAGGTTTGCTGGAAGTAGCTATTGGGTTCAAGAACAAAAAAACTCTTTTTTCCCCGCGACCTACGGGCTCCTTATGGACCTCTTAAAAAAATTACTCTCGGTTCCGCTGCAAACGTTGATGTTTTTTGTCGGCGCGGTCTTTTTTGTTTTCGGAATCGGCACGCCTGACAAAATTCCGGTGATCGGCGGCTTCCGGGCCGATCGACCCATCCCGGCGATGATCTGCGGGGCGGTGCTGATGGCGGTCGCTGTCGGCTGGTATTTCTATCGGAGCGAGATGACGAGAAGAGAGGCCTTCCGTCGTCATGACGCACACGCATTAAAGGGCCCTTTGCTTCCGAAAGCCGCAGACTTCGACATCCGCATTGTCAGTCATGTTGATAATGAACATATTGACGGCGTGAAGCAGAAGTTTCGGGGCACCATGAAACGCGCCCTCCCGGACGGATATGCGCTTTGGCTTGTAAGGCGATTAAATAGCGCCCCTGATGGCTATTATCCCGAGGGCCGGGCGGAGCCAAAATTGTTGAGTGGAAGTACCACTGAACACAGCTGGGAAGTTGGGGACGTGTTCGTAGGCGGCAAGCCAGGCGGCAAGGACCCGCGTACGATTGAGATGTGGCTGGTCGGACCAGACGGACACATCATGCTCGATTCTACGAAGAAAGCGAATGCTAAATACGCCGACCTGATGACGCACACGAAGATGGAGTGGACCCGGGAATGGTTGATCCAGCCTTTGGAGCGTATGACAAGCGATATGGTCTATGCCACTCGCCTTACGCTTACGCGGCGCTGAAGGAACGCGACGCAACCGCAATCATCAGTGCCTTCCGTTCTCCAGGCACTGATCGATAACGTCATGCAGTTTATCCAGAGCCGGCTTTAATTTTCCACGCTCGACCATGTCGTGGACGGCATTGAAGACGTCGCGTTGCTCGATAGGATCAGGGCAGATCAGCCGCTCGGCCCGCCGGGCGAGCATAGCCACGTACATGCACAGCTCGTCGGGATAGTGGTTTGGTTCGTGGCGGTTGATCTGGTTGATCAGCACCGTCCAACGATCAGCGAGATCCTTTAAGTTTTCAGGGCAGATCGTCTGCATAGCGTCCCCCGTCTGTTAAGCGGGCATGGGCGCATGCAAACAGGGTGCCACGCCATGCAGACCGCGCCGAATTGAAAGGCTGCCGGCGTTTAGCCTAGGCCTGGTTGCGCCGCTCTTCTTCCAGCGCCTGCTGATAGGCCTCTTCGCTCTCGTAGCCAAGCTCGAAAAATGTGAAATCGTCCGGCATATCGCTTGGGTCTTCGCCAAGCGCGACAAGCACGTCATTCACGAATTCCTCGCAGACCTGATGCCATTCAGGGGTATCGACGGGGAAGTCGTCAGGGTTCTTCTTGCCCCGGGCCTTGCGGATCGCCGCTACCGCAAGGCAAAGGGACTGAGCTTCCATGTCCACCGCGCTGCCGAGGATGATTTCGAGGGGTTTTTGGTTTTTCATGGACTGGTTTTCGGCGTACGCGCACGAAAACTTTAACCTGTGTGTCTAAATCGGCAACAAAAGCGCGGAGCTGACCCATGGCAGGGCTATTCCCGTCGCCAAGTTCCGCTGGCAGTGTCCGTGGGATCTGTCATTTCATATTTTTCGTTATACGATTTACGTAACGGTTAAATGCTGCGTCATCGTCTCCAAAGGACCGCACGATGCTGGCATCGGCCCACCAGAGGAGTCGCTCAATCACCGCGCGTTTCGTGAGACCGTGATGGAGCGCCAGCCGGTCAAGTGAAAAATACTCCCGCACGCCAAGCGTCACTACCAGCCGCTTCTCGTCCGGATCGGTCGCGGCCGGCACCGGCTCGACCAGCACCGCTGACGCAGCAGGCAGGACGGCGTCGCCCCTAGCGCGGCGGCGGAGCGGGGCGACCGCGTGACGCGCCTGCGCCAGTGCGTCACGCAGCCGCTCGCATTCGAGCACCAGCTCATCATGTTTTTTTTCCGTTACGGTAACGGATTCTCCGGACGCCCTGTGCCGCAATCGAAATGCTGCCTGGCGCTGCGCATTGGTCATGGCGTCGAGCTTGCGTGGCCGGCCCCGGCCTCGCTTTTCCGTTACGAGGTGATTCTGTAACGACATATCCTTGCCACGTGCCATGCTCGGCCCCCGCCTGTCTGGAGACCCCATTTTACGTTACATAACGATAAATTAACAACCGCGCGGCGGCGTTTTTAGGAATGCGACGATTTACTGGATACGCGTAGTTGAGCCAATCCACCATAATCCCGGGGGGCTAATCGCGCCCCCCGAAGTTCCTGCGAAGGTACAAGGCCAAGGTGGGCGAATGTTTGGAAGCATGGCGAAGCATCACGCGGCCTTGGCCAAGAAGGGAAACCTAGCTAGCCGGCTTTGGCAGGCCGATCGGTCCGGGCGGCCAGAGTCACAGCGAACGCCGCCGCAGCGGGATAAACCAAGGCGGGCTTGGCGGCAGTCGGTGCGAACCGGTCGGCCAGTGCTGCCGTCAGGAATCCTTGATTTGATTTGTCAAACGTTGCTTTCAAACAAGAGATGCGTTCGAGCGTCGAAAATGGCTCTGGCCACCGGTGACAGGAGACGTGTCTCCAGTTTAATTCTTATCCGCTTGACGTATTTACTCAGGATGTACTCCTTAAAAATTAGGCCAGCCCACAGCAAAAAAATGGAAACCAGTGGGTTAGCAGTTCCGTATTCAACAACAAGATGCACGGCCGTTGTGCACGCTTTTGAGTATAAATAGCCACATACAAGCACGACAAACAAAAGCGTAAACAGATGTTTGCCAGCAAAATGGACTCCGCGTGCGCTCATGATGCGTAATAGTAAAGACCCGTTCATGTGTTGCCGATGATCGTAGAGTGCGTTTTCACTCTCCTTGCCGAGCCGAATAATTTCACGAGAAAGGATAGTAAAATCCTCGTGGGATTTTTCAAATTCGTCAATTACATTTAAAATATCTTGATCAAGATTCTTAATCTTGCGCAATTCTTTTATTTGATTCAATTCGGCTTGCGGGTCTGACGCAAACTCAGGCAAGGTCCGACCGCTTTCTGGACGCGGCTCTTTCATGCCTAGCTCAAGCGAACGTCGCACCTTTTTGTATTCCGCCAATGTTCGCTTGGCTGCGGCGTCGTGCATGTCTGAATGAAGTGAGGTTATTAGCGCTAAATGTTCAGAAAGAATCTTGTCCGCTTCCTTCGCAAAAGCGGGGGATTGTCGTCGCGCTGCCTCTTTGTACACTACCTCTCGCCATGACCGAAAGGCTTCAATAAGCTTGTTCTGTACCTCCATCACTGCGTCTCCCCGGGTAACTTGTCTCGTGTTGTCAGCGCCCGCCATCTTAGCGGCTCGTGGCACATTTATTTGTCGAGGCAGATGCCTTTCTCGATACGTCGCAGGAGAAACGACTTGGGCGTGATATGTGGACCCCTTGGGGGCTACTCGCAGCCCCCCAAATTATTGGCAAGGCCGAGCCCTGGTAGCTGTAGATTTCAGATCCTAATCCTCTCGACCTCATCGAGCGTCACCTGATCGTCACGCCGGTCGTAAAGGCCGGTTGTCCGTGAGCTTTCATGGTTCGCCATTTTCTGCGCTGTTTCGAGCTGACCGCCGTTCCTTAAATACTCTGTGATACCCGTCGCCCTGAAGGAATGACACCCAGTCTTTTTCGACCGCGGGGTTTCAATGCCGGCGACGGCAACACGGCGGCGGATCATGGCGTAGACATCCTGCTGGGCCATCGGCCGATCGGTGAGCTGGCCGCTCCTCGCAATCGCCGACCGGAATAAAAACCCGTCCGCGATGCCTGTTTGATCGAGATACGCATGCAGATATTCTTCGAGCGAGTGGTGCGCCGGCATGTCGTGCCGTTTGCCGCCTTTCTCATGCAGGCACACCCACAGCCGGCGGTTCTTCTCGTAAGCGTCTTCGACCTGCATCTTGATGACGGCACCGACCCGCGCGAAGGTGTAGGTCATCAGCGCGATCAGCGCTCGATCGCGCTGGCCGATCGGTGTCGAAACGTCGATCGAATCGAGCAGCGTGCGGGTGTCGTCGCTCGACAGCACAGGCGTCGAACCTTCCTTCACCGAATGTTTCGGACCCCGTACGACGGCCGCAGGATTGATAGCGACAACCTGGCCAATCACCAGCCAGTCGAACAGCATCTTGATCCCAGCCAGGTGGACCTTGACGGACGGTGCCGCCATGCGGAGCTGCAGCGTTTCAACGTAGGTCGCGACGTGGACCGGCTCGATATCGCGCAGCTCGCCGATGTTCTGCTGATCCCACCAGGCCGCGAATTCCCGAACGGCCCGCCAATAGGCCCGGCGCGTGTTCGGATTGCGGATGTTGGCGGTGAAGAATTCGAGAAAGCGCTTCGCGGCGGCCGGGTCCGGTGCGAAAACTGCCGGCGGACTGAATTCCGCTCCGCGGACGATGGTGGCGATCTCGTTTGTCATATTTGATTTTGGGCTGGTGGGATCATCTGTGATAAAGGACGTTATCAATGAGAAAGACCGAGGAGGGGAGTTGGCTACTGAAATCGTCACGATCGTCAAGAAACCAGAGTTCCGGCCGCCAGCCGTGTTCGCGCCGGATCAAGCCTCGGCGAAGCGCTTCCTCGAATTCTTCACCGCGAACATCCGCAACCCGAATACGCGGCGAGCCTATTGGCGGGCCGTTGTCGACTTTGCGGCTTGGTGGGAAATGCAGCGCATTGGCGAGCTCCGGGACATCGAGCCGGTCCACGTCGCGGCCTACGTTGAAACGCTGCAGCTCCGCCTGGCCGCCCCCTCGGTCAAGGTGCATCTGGCGGCAATCAAGATGCTGTTCGACTGGCTCGTTGTCGGCCAGGTCGTCGCAGCCAATCCAGCGTCCGTGGTCCGCGGTCCGAAGCATTCAGTCAAACAGGGCTCGACGCCGGTCGTTTCCGCGGAAGACACCCGCACGCTGCTCAATTCGATCGACGTCTCAACGCCGGCCGGTCTGCGCGATCGAGCGTTAGTCGCATTAATGACTTACACGTTTGCGCGTGTCGGCGCGGTCATCAAGATGCAGGTCGAAGACGTCTACGAGAAAAATCGCCGGCTGTGGGTCTGTTTGCATGAGAAAGGCGGCAAGCTCCACGAGATGCCGGCGCACCATTCGCTCGAAGAATATCTGCATGCGTACCTCGACCAAGCGGGCCTTACGAGCGGGTTTCTGTTCCGCTCGGCGCCCGCGCGAACCGGGCTGCTTACCGACCGGCCGCTCACGCAGTCGGACGTCTATGCGATGATCCGCCGCCGCGTCCTCGCCGCGGGCATCCAGACACCGCGAATGAAAAAAATCGGATGCCACTCCTTCCGCGCGACCGGGATCACGGAATATCTGCGCAACGGTGGCAAGCTCGAAGTCGCCCAGCAAATGGCAAATCATGAATCGGCGAGGACAACGGGCCTCTACGACCGACGAAACGACCAGGTGAGCCTCGATGAGGTCGAGCGGATCGTGATTTGAGGGGTCAGAGCAGTATCGAAATTAATTCTGGCTTCGATTGCGCGGTTGCGGATAAGGACAATAGCTAGTTAAATGTGCGCCAACGTTCCGTTCGTACGGACTCGCCGCTCGCTGAAACTGGCATCCGCCCCACAATCTAATTAATAGAGACGTATGGCTCGAACTTGCATCATCTGTGGTCTGGCGGCAGGCTCCGCAGAACATGTATTCCCGGCAGCTCTCGGGGGACGCAGAAAGAACAAAGCGATCTACTGCGACCAGCACAACAACGCCTATTCTGGTCTGGTTTCCCATTTATCGATGCAGCTTGAGGCGTTTAATGCCCTTGTTGGAGTGCGTCCGGACAGGCGTAATGAGCCGAAAAGCGCGACTGGCATCGACCAGGCAACGGGGCTTCCGATTTCGTATTCCATCGGCATCGCAACGTTCAATGAGCCCCGTCTCGTGGCGGAAGTCGATAACAACAATGGTACGAAGACGCGGCACATGCGTTTCCCCAACCGTGCTGCGGTGGAGAAATATGTTGCCGAGCGGCAAGCGGCTGGCGAAACCGTTATTCTCGGGCCGGAGTTGCCGGCGCAACTTCTGCACGGCGACATCCGATTCGATACGAATTTTGGCGGCCCTGACGGGCTTCGCGCCATTGCATATATCTTGCAAACGTATTTCGCCCAGTATTTTGGCGATCTCGCAAGGACGAACGTCGTCGCCGCCTTGAAGCAATACACGCTTGGCGAAGACGGTGACTCGTTCGTGTGGTGGGACTTTGATATTCCCAAAGACTATCCTTCAAACAGATACGAGTTTGGGCATCGAATCGTCGTCGGGGTTGACCCATCAACGGGAAAAATCTTTGGCAGGATGTCGCTCTTCTCGACATTGAACTTCGCTGCCGAGCTTGGTTTCGTCGAGGCCGTCGCCGATCGTCCCTTGAGAGCTTTCGTGGTCGACATTGATCCACTAGCAGAGCATCCTCCGAACGACATATTCGAGCAGCAGCTGCATGCTCAGATGTTGGTCCCGGCAAAGCCACACGACCGGATCGACGGACTGCGTGACACGATCCATTCTGGCGAGGCCGCCGCAAGCTTGGGTCTCTTGATCGGAAGAATGCAGGATCACGTGGCTCGACGAACAGCAATTAATCTCGTTGAGCGGCTAACCAAGTGTGCCGCAGACGGCAGACCGCTGGATGGCCTTTTTGCCGAACTGAGCGGTGAACTCAGTCAGCGCGCTTTTAATCTTCTTCTACACGTTGTTGACGCCTTTGCTTCTCAACCTGGAGCAGCACCGTTCGCAGACGCCATCCGCAAATTAGTCGAGACTGATCCGAAGTCGGTCAATGGGCTATCGCCTCAAGCATCAGCTGCATTGTCGATTGCTCAAACAGCATTGATCACCAAGCTTAAGGAAGAGTTTCAACGCGGGAGTCTTACGGCTGAGAGAGCGCATGAGCTTATCGCTTCGGGTCCGGGCGCTCACGTCGTAGGCGAAGCGGTGCTGATGCCTCTCGTCCAGCGCCTCTAAAGTCACACACGATGAAATCTCTGCTTTAGCAATACGCAGGGCGCCGGTCTTCTTTTCATTTTGGCGAATTTCACCTATGTTCTGGCGATCATGAGCCAGGTCTCGGTGCACCCCTGTCTGCGCGTCGACGACGTAGTACCAATGTCCGCAGCGAGCCGGCCTCTAACGCCCCCCTTTGCAATGCGGCAAGGGTTTGTGATGGTTTTCCGGTTTTGGCTTCGGATCGCTCATGTTTTCGCAACATCCATTACAGCAGCAGTTGGCTTCGGCTAGGCTCTTTGCGAGAGCGGCATTCGCTTGCGTCAATGCTAAAACTTCACTAGCCGCATTTTGAGCGATGGATCTAGAGAGATCCGTGTTTTGCTGGACCAACGAAGTAATCTGGGTTTTAGATAATTCAAGCAGAGCTCCCCGTTCCTTGGTTAACTCCTCACGTTCGCTCTTTTGAACGTCACGCTCGTGATACCACGCATTCATCCATACAAAGCAGACAAGGAGTGCGAGTAGTAAAGGTAAAATCAGTGTGCCCTGAACGACATTCCAGACGTATTTCAGATGCGCAAGCCGTATCGGATCGGGACTCTCCGTGCTCGGGGTTTCCCCATTATGCTCAAATGCCGATTTTACTTCGCAAAAATCTATTGGATCCACTTCGATCATGTCTTCAACGACGTTAAATGTGGTTCCGAAGGCGGAACGCACATAGGCGGAAGTTACTAAAACAAACACATCAAAGTTCTTCTCAAACAGTTCGGCAATATTTTTAATACCGACAACATCGACGGAGAACAAAAGACTGCCATAGTCTATTCGACGGATTTTGAACGCAAACAACAAGTCGCGGGAATTACTGTCACCTCGTGACACTCGATCTCGGATTTTTTCAAATAGACTCTCTGGAAATTCATCCTTGAGTTTTCTTTCTCCCCAACGCACTAATGAACTTGCGTCACCTTCCACCTTGGGCCCGTGGCTTCCAGACGCTCTGACGACGTCCAGCCAAAATTGTTGCGCCGGGTTCTCTGCTCTTACTGAATTATAGGCGTCGTCCCTATACCTACCTGGATGATTGTCTATACGAAGACTAACCTGGAAGCGGACATCGTCGTCCGATGACGGGGAAGCATTGACATTTTTGGAAATCATGATCCTCGCCCCTCCGAGGTTCTTCTGTTGGCGAAAAGTATAGGCAAAGCCAACGAAAAATTGGGGCCTTAGAAGGCGAATTGGGTGCTTGCCGCTCCGCTACGCCATCGGCGACGAAAAGGCCGATTTTGCACGGTGCATCCGACACGGGATCGCGCTATCAAGGCGGCCATGACGTCTTTGATCTCCTTACCGCCGCCGCTTCCCAAGCCTTCGCTGGGCGGATACATGACCGTCGAACACGACGGGACAGCCGCTTTCAACCGCGGCATTTTCGAGAATTACGAAACGGCTCTGTCGATTGCCTATGCGGTCGAAGAGAGCGGTGAGTTCGCAAAAGTTAAACCCTCGACCGCCAGAAAGGTTGAGGTTTTTCCTATCTCGACCGCTCTTTACATTGCGTTGATATCTTCGGACCACCCGATGAAGCGGCGTTTCGATTTAGAGGAGGCGGTCCGTAATACGATCTGGGTGCTGGACGGTTTTAGGGCTTGGGGTACACCGCAAGAAGCGCGGTTTTTTCCTGCCGGGCTGCAAGCGCGAGAGGCCGAAAAACCGGAGAAAACGACTGTCCAGGGAAAGGCCGCCAAGCTTGGCGTTACCGTTTCGGCCGTCTTTTATCACAAAAAGCCGGTCGGCACTCCGCTGACGGACCAGGAGATGCTTGTCCTCGACCACGATTGGGCGGCTTATCAGGCGAAGTCCTCGGCTCGATCGAAGCGTTGCGAAACGAAAGAAGCCTATCTTCTGTGGCGCCAACAATGCGCTGCCCGGGACCGCGCGAAAGCGGGGAGTTTGTCGGGTTCTGAACAATTGCATAGTTATCGGCTAGCTCCAAGCGAAGATGGGGGAGACCACAAAATGCCGCAACGAGCGTTAGTTGCCACTGATGTCCCCACGGAGCGTCTCGAAGCAGGCGGGATCAAGAACAAAGGCAAAGAACGGGTCGGGTACTCGTGAGCAGGCTGTTGTCTGCCAGCTTGACGAGTTCAGGATCGGGCTTCTTTCTTTTATTGCGTTTCGCTACGGTCATCTATGCTCCTAGTGATGGCAGTCACCCGCCAAACGACCGTTTTACACCGAACTTTTTACACCCTCAGAACTGGACAAATCTGATTTCGGCACTACCATTTTTTTGTGGCCGCCGCCGTATTAAATGAGCCGTTCAGTAGTGGTTGTTGTCCGCACCAGAACGATGCGTAATCTGCTTTGCCACTACTCAAATCACCAGCGAAAGACAAGAGCCGACGAACATGGAAACGCGACACATTGTGACGGTCTTGATTGCGCTGATTCTGGGTAATTTGAGCCACAGCGCTCTCGCTCAGGGTCCTGCCGAATATACTTGCGGGCCCAATTCGTCCTGCTTATGCCTTCCAGACGGCTCTGTATCCTGTAGTTGTCCGGTTGGCGGGATGTGCTGCGGGCAAAACTGGAACTCAAGCACCTTCTATCCCAACTGCACTCCAAATTTTCTTCCCAACTGCGATCCCACCAATCCCAGTTGCATTACCTACTATACGTGCACTTGTACAGGCCCGATTGCGACTGGAATGCTCGCGTACTATCTGCTCGCCGTCACCTACATCCCTCCGGGCAACATGAGCACGACCTTGTACCTGCACGGCACCACTATCGGCTCTCAAATTCAACTTCAAACGACTTCAGGAGATGGCCTCTCATTTCAATTCATGGCGCCGGCTGTTCAGTTCAGTGGAAGCTTTATATATAGTGATATCACTGGCGAGGCGTTCCAAATGACCTCAAATGGTTCCTGGGGGCCGCAAGTCACTGCTAACACAGATCTGCCCGACCACCTGAACGACCTATTCTGGCTCTGGACGAACCCCCAAATGACCGTACAGAACCAGAACAACAACCAGACGGTTACGTCGTTGCAGCCTCCGCCCGGACAGCCGGTAAATGTGGTTGCTATTAGCCTCGGAGAGCTCTTGGGATATGTGACTACGCCCGCTTACAAGGCCGCACAACTCGGTAACCTAACCTCGGCCGATAGGTCTGCGATTGTCAAGACCGATCCATTCTTTAATACGGGCCCGGGGCCGGTTACACTGCCGGCCCCCGTACTAGATCCCACGCGCTTCGTTTACTTGAACGAGACCTGGCAAGTGAACGGGCCGGACCATCAGCATGATCCTACGTATGGAGCCGGCTTCGACACCAGCACACAGCAGATTCACGGGATCATCAGCGGTTATCAGAATCAAGTTACCGTTAGCATTATGGGAGGTGGAACTGTCTCCTTCATCACTTCGGCCTCGGCGTTTATTGGAACTCAGTATCAGTTCACTTATCAGAAAACCACCCAGAGCAATACTGGTACGATCACAGATGCTCAGGGGCTGCTCGAATCAAATACTGTCTGTTGGCATCAGGACGTTGATGTGTACTGGGACGGGGCGTTTGGAACATATCTTTTTCAGCCGAAGGACAACGGAAGCAGCGATTGCAATGTCAACGCGGATGTGGTCGGAATGGTTAGAAACTTGCGGGGACGCCCAGTTGCAAACGCCCACGTCACTGGCTTGGTGTTGCCGGGTGGCACAACCTGGCATACGTCGACCGACATACACGGCGTCTTCAAGTTCTATCACCTACTCCCTCGTGCTAAGTTGTTCCACGTGTCAGTTCCGAAAGGGAGCGATGTAATCCTAATGCGTAGTGTTCTACCCGTCACATTAGTTCATTAAACTCCATTTGAATTTATCTTGCAAAAGCAGCGATTAGCGGCGCTCTCCCTACTTTGAGAGTACGTCAACTACACGCCCTCGCTCTGGGCAACTGATCTATCACTGATCCCAGTACATCGACGAATTCAGCGCGACGTATCCGCGTCAAATTCAGGATCAGCGTCGATCGAGGCTTCGGTTGTGCGCTTTTTGGATTTCGTCTTTCGCTTCTTGGATTCGTATTTGGCGTTATGCGCCCTGACTTCGCGCCGGCTGTATGGGCGGGGCTCCGTGTAGGTGCTGCCAAGGGAACCCCCTTCCTGCCTCTGACCAGTCAGCGTCGCCTTTGCTATCGTCGGCGCGACCACGTGACCGTTACTGCACTTACAGGCCTCGGCGAGGTCGAGGCGGTGACTTACGGTGTCCCCACATTGGCGGCACATCGCCCGATAGGTATCGGGCATTGTGATGCCCTCCATGCTGCGCTTGATCGAGATGACGAGTTTCCGGCCGTCCATCAATTTAAGCGGCGCGGTCGCGGCATAGGCCTCGGCGTCTCGAGTGAACCCGCGCGTCGTCACGAAAAACCCCTCGGCCGCGTTGGCCTCTATGACAGCCGAATGCAGGCGCATCACATCCCTGACTGGGATCGATGCTGAGTTGTTCGTTGGCGCGATGGCGACCAGATATTTTTTTCCATCCTTCGTCGTGACTAAATTTCCGGCATCCGGGGCCGTTTGCACTTCATAACCGCTGCGTTCGAGCATGCTGACGATCAAGCCTCGCAATTCCGGTCCGTGCAGTAGCCGCAGAGATTCCACGGTCGGCACGATCGCGCGGCTCAGGCGGCCGAGTTCCTCCTGGCGCAATTGATCGGCAGCGCGGGCAAAGTCTGGTGAAGCTGGGCTCATCATGGGGCGATGCTAGAGGCTGGCCCCCTGCCCTTCAAGCCGTTTTATGCGCCGGCCGGACCTTGGCTATTCGAGATGCCCGTTCCATGGGCTTGGCAGCGCGGCTTGCGGCTTCGCGAACGGCCTGCCCCGGCCTGCACCTTGTCTCTTGAATTGTCACGGTGCGACCATTGGCGATGTAGCCTTTTCCGAGCTGGGCGCCGCCAGCAATTCAGCGCTTTCGCGGCGCGACGAGAGGATTCACCTTGCGGCCCTTCTTCGCGTCGGCAATGGCGGTTTTCTTTTCGGCATCGATATCGAGCAGAGGGGTTTTCTCTTGCCGTATCTGCCTCATGTCTTTTTTGACCTCAATCCGCAGCATCAAACGAGCTCGAGCCGCACCTGACGCCCCACCAGTGCCGCCGCCCGCTGCAAGCTGGAAAGGGTGACGTCGCTAGCTGGATCGAGCAGACGATCAACTTGTGTCCGGCTGGTGTGCAGCAGTTTCGCCATGCCCGCCTTGGAAAGGCTGCGCTCCTTCATCGCCTCGCTCAACTGCCAGGCCACCACTTCCTTGATGGCTTGCGTCTGCAATTCCTCGAAGATGCCCTCTTCTTTGAGGAACTCGTTGAGACTGCTGCCAATATGGGGGTTATGTTTTTTGCTCATGATCCTGTGACCTCCTTCATTCGTTTTTTCGCCAAATCCAGGTCTTCCTGCGGCGTCTTCTGTGTTTTCTTGATGAACCCATGCAAAGCCACTAGCTGACCCGCGTGGACACAGAACAGCACGCGGGAAATACGCTTGCCGGGCAAGCTACTGCGCACCTCCCAAAGGCCGCCTCCCATCGGGCGGCACAAGGGCATCCCTACCGGCCAACGCCATTGAGCGCGCATCAGGTCGCGGCCAACTTCCTTGCGCTCGTCCTCTGCCAAGCTCTTAATCCATTCAAGCACCGGCTCCGTCCTCGCGCTGGTACGGTAGAAAACCAGCGGCATTTTCGTGCCATCTTCTTTTTGTTGAGCCATGGTGCTCCTTTAAAAGTACATGTACCATAAAAGGTTCATCATTGCAAGCTTTTTGTTGGGTCGCGTCTGAGACCTCCTCGCCGAGAACGGCTGTTCGGCTTTCGGCTTCCTTCATGGCATTTATAAGAAACATCCTAAGGCTGCGTTGGATCATCACAATGATCGGCCGCCCCTGCCTCGGGTCGGATTATTGGCCCGTTCCTGCAGCGCCTCGTTGGTGGCGATGCGGGCCCCCTTCTCGTCGATGACAGCACCAGAAATAACCTGCCGCATCGGTTCATAGTCGCCGTCATGGAATCCAATGATCGAAGCCTCGTTCCAAGGCGTCGGATCGATCTTGCGCAAGTCGATGTGGTGCTCGGCCGTTTGGCTCAGAACTTTGAGGAAAGCGCGCTGTGTACGGCCATTCCCTTCGCGGAAGGGATGGATGGCGTTCAGTTCGGAAATATGCTCGGCAGCGCGACCGGCGAACTGCTCGGCCGTCAGGCCGCATAAATTGGGGTCCGAGGAGCAACGGAACAGGGAAGTCAGTTAAGCCCGGCGAACTCGCCTGACGTGGAGTTTCGCGGAGCCGATGATCTGAGGGCAGTTTACGGTAGAGTCGAGATGTGGCGCGGTGGCAGTAGGTTCGGTTTGTCTGTTGCCGCCCCTTTCGTCTGGCGGTGCCCGAGTAACCTCGCCCTAACTCCGTTTCCACACCCCGCTCATCGAACCGGACATGCAGATCTCCCGCATCCGGCTCTCGGACAGGACATCACGCCTTCACACACAGCAGGTTCACACCCATGGACCAGTCAGACGCACGAGACCGAAGTGCCCGTAGAGGTGCTGGGATGGATAAGTCCCGCCCCTGCGACGTCGAACCTTGTACTTGTTGCGTAACCACCGACGCAACCGCGTAGCGGTGTAGCTGTCGAGCGCCCGATACGCGCGTCTGTCCGTGCCTACCTTGAAGTAGTTCGCCCAGCCGCGCAGCGTGCGGTTCAACCTGCCCACCAACTCCGTGGTCTCTTGCCACACCGTCTTGAGTGCGGTCATCGCATGAATCTTTTCGACCATGCGCCGGATACTCTTCTTCGACGGACGCATGCCCATACGGGCCTGGCCAGTCGTCGCGGAGTACAGCCGCCCAAACGTATAACCCAGGAAGTCGAATTCGCCTTCCGGCACCTTGCAGATTCGTGTCTTCTCCTCGTTGACCGTCAGCTTCAGTTTGTCCATGATCTCGCGCATTCGTGACAAGGCTTCCTCAGCCTTCCCTTTCTTGCACAGGATCACCAGATCGTCCGCGTAAGTCACGATTCGACTGCCAAGACTGCGCTGAAGTCCGAGCTTCTTCCATGCCAGCACAAACCGGCGCATGTAAATATTCGCCAGCAGTGGTGAGATGGGTGAGCCTTGCGGAATGCCACGTCTGCTGTCTCTGGCCTCCGTCGTACGTTTCTTCCGGCCTCGGTTATCGGTTTCTTCAACGGGGCATTCCAGCCACATCCGGATCAGATGCAGCACGCGCCGATCAACGATGCGTCGCGCAAGCGACAGCATCAGTTCGGCGTGTGGAATACTTCCGAAGGAAACCACGACAGACTACCCCTCTCCATGACGTTCCTGAATCGGTCGTCATCGCGCGAGCAGGCCATCCCTTCCAAGGAATGCGACTCCAAGTTATCAGCCGACGGCAATACGCCGGCCGGCCGCACCTCTTGCTGATCCTTCCCGACGAGTCGCGCGGCCTTATCCCCGTCGATTGGACCGATTTCCCCGCTTCAACCACCAACGGCATTCCCACCGCCGCCGCATCGGGAGCCGACGCAATCGGCTCACTTGCCGATCTACTCCACGCTCGCCTGATCATTGACGCTTTACTGCGCCACACGGAACAGGAGAGTCACGATGCAACTGAACTTACCCCTAGCGGATCTGCCATCCGACGCGGGCAGTCTGTGGGAACAACTCGACCCGACGACGCGCGATGCGGTGATCGACGCGCTCGCTCAAGCAATCGCAAAGCTCGTGACGCAAAGCCATCCGAACCAACGGGAGAACGATGATGAGTGACGCCTCCAACAAGATCAGCGCCAGTCATTTGCAGCGCACCGCGTTCGTCTACATCCGTCAGTCCAGCGCCAGCCAAGTTGAGAACAATCGTGAATCGACGCAACGCCAGTACGCGCTCGCTCAACGGGCCACAACCCTTGGCTGAGGTATGACCGGGATTCGTAAAAAATCCGCCACATCTCAATCTAAGACACTGATATAAAAGAGGAACTGATGGCCGGTTTCACAGCGCTCAGTGCTTCGTTACGTGCGCTGGTACCTCTTCCGTTACCGATTCAATCCCATGCGCGTCGATTGTGTTGAACGCTTCGGCCAGCGCAGCCCCATCGGTCGGGAACAGATCATCCCAAACCGTGGACGTCCCGAACGAGTCGACGATTTCCAGCACCCAGCCATCGCGGCCATTATTATCGGACCGATAGATGTGCACATCGACAGAGGTGTCGCCGCGGGTTATGGCTGTAGACAGCGGGGACAATGCAAGTGGGTGAAACGCTTCTTCCGTTGCACGGCCGAGCGAATCGACAAGGAACAGGTCGTCGAACTCGTTCTCGTCTTGCGCGTCTGGATCTCTCCGCTCGGTCAGCTTCCTTGTCCTGTCTTTCGGCCTTGAAACCGCCGGGATCATGTTTGGCCGCTCGCCTTGTTCCATCAATTTTCGGCGCTCCTCGCACCAGTATTGATGGATATTGAGCGCTGAAGCCGTGAGCAAGTTTGCGAACGATCGACGTTGCTCGACCGTGTAATCTCGCTGCACCAGATCTTCGTATCCGGAGGCGGTCCCGAACAAAAGAATGACATTGAACCAACTGGGGTGCCGTTCAATCAGCGGCTCCCAAGCTTCCCGATCCAGGTCGATGCCCTTGCAATAGCCCTCGCACCATTCGT
The DNA here is from genome assembly GCF_002220365.1 of Caballeronia sordidicola. Classification (GTDB taxonomy): domain Bacteria; phylum Pseudomonadota; class Gammaproteobacteria; order Burkholderiales; family Burkholderiaceae; genus Caballeronia; species Caballeronia sordidicola_C. The sequence continues at coordinate 56,320 of NZ_MTHB01000057.1, forward strand.
CGAAGACAAGAATCTCTTCACCCTTCCACTCGGTGGAGTGCAAAGGAGGCGAGAACAGATCTGGACAGTGATTCAGGGTGTTGTTGACGTCGTTCCAGTATTGAATGATCAGCCCGGTGACCTTGCGTGCCCGACCTGCTGACAGAAATCTGGGCTGACGTGTTGCGTGCCTTGCATCCCAGATCCACGGAAGAATTGTGCTTGGCATGATCACGTTCGGTCCAGAGATGACGGCGGTCAGGAAGCCGTGCAACATGACGGCGTCCATCGCATCGTCGCAAACGGCATTGCTCGAAAGAAAGCGTTCAAGGAAATCAAACTCTTCGTTAGTTAGCGGCTCGTCGAATTCGGGATCGAGATTCATGGTATTCCCCACGGTGGTACACGGTAGACGCGATACTGATCGCCTGTGCTGTCGTTGTCGCTGACGTGCAACTCGATGCAGCGCTCGCACGCAATCATTTCGGCGAGCGTCGGGATGACGACATTTTACCCGATGGGGCGGTGTGTGAATCGAGCTGACGGTCGGCACACCGACGAATTTACATGCATCCCTATCGCTAACCTTTATTATCGATAGAGATACATTTTTCGATAAAACTCCCGTTTCGGGAAACGTGAGACACCTTGACGTGCCGCTCCCCGGCCATCACGTTGCCTATAATCTCCGGATGCCGAACGTTCCGTTGCCCCCGTCCTTTCCTGACACTGCGTCCCTATCCGCGCTGCGCGCGTGGTACGCAGGCGTCGGCGCGCGCGAGGCGGTCGAACGTTATTGCCCGCAGGCGCTCGAAGGCGGCCAGTCTGCGCGCGGCGTGATCGGCCGAATTCGCCGGCAGCTTGCCGGTTTCGCCCTCAGCCGGCATCGTTCAGATCTGGCCCGGCTGTTCCAGTGCGCGGTGGGCGAACGGTCCCGTCACCGCAAGGCCGCGACCCGGGCGCTGGATATCCTGCCAACGCTTGCGATCCCGCAACCGCAGGTGAGCGATGCGGTCGATGTCTGGCTGCCAGCCCGTGTTGTCCCCATGCTGCATCAGCATGGCATCCGGACGCTGGCTGATCTGACCGTGCGCATCCCTCGTCGGCAGCGCTGGTGGCGCACGATTGCCGGACTCGGCGTGCGCAGCGCACGTCATATTGAGGCCTTCTTTGCCTCCCACCCGGTACTTACCGAACGCGCCCGCGCGCTGATCGTGGTGGCGACGCCGGAACCCGTGGTGCCGTGGGAAAACATCCACGTGCCACATGACGTCGACGGCTCGCGTGGCGCCTTCCGCGCACCGAAGCCGATGTGTGCGCTCGAGGCCGATAACGACTATCAGGCGATCAACGCCTGGCTCGACCGGCACGAAGCCGCCGAAACTCAGCGTGCCTATCGCCGGGAAGCCGAGCGCCTGCTGCTCTGGGCGATTGCCGAGCGCGGCAAAGCGCTGTCTTCGCTCACGAGCGAGGATGCGACCGCTTATCGTGCCTTCCTGCGCCATCCCACACCCGGCGCCCGGTGGGTCGCGCCGGCGCGCCCGCGATCGTCGTCCGAATGGCGGCCGTTCACGGGCGCGTTGTCGCCAGATTCCATCGCCTATGCGCTGTCAGTTCTGAGTGCAATGTTTCGCTGGTTGATCGAGCAGCGCTACGTGCTCGCGAATCCGTTTGCCGGCCTCAGGGTGCGCGGCGCGCAGCGCAATGGTGGGTTGGACATCTCGCGCGCCTTTACGGCCGGAGAGTGGGAGTTGATCCGCACGATTGCCGATGGCCTGGAATGGTCGCATGGCTGGGCGATTCCCGCCGCACAGCGTCTGCGCTTTCTGCTCGATTTCGGTTACGCGACCGGCCTGCGCGCAGGCGAACTGGTCAGCGTTACACTCGGCGGCATCATGACCGGCACGCGTGGCGAGCGGTGGCTTCACCTCACCGGTAAGGGGGCGAAGGCTGGCAAGGTGGTGCTGCCGCCGCTCGCACGATTTGCGTTGGACCAGTACCTGATGCAGCGCGGTCTGCCCGTGAGCCCCGCACGCTGGGCACCGGATACGCCGCTGCTCGGCCATCTCGATGAACCCGGCGGCATCACCACGCCGCGTCTGAGGGAGGTGCTGCGCCGGTTCTTCCGGAGCGCCGCCGACGCAATTCGGGCCGACCACCCGGCACTCGCCGACAAGCTGCAGCGCGCGACGCCACACTGGCTGCGCCACACGCACGCAACAAATGCTCTCGCACAGGGCGCCACGCTAACGACTGTGCGCGACAATCTGCGTCACGCGTCGATCACAACGACCTCGATCTACCTGGACGACGACGAAGTTCAGCGTACCCGGCAGATCGAGCAGATCTTTGCGCGGCGGCAGCCAACGTGACGACTGTCCACGAGACCATCTATCCGGTGCTGCCTGCGGAGCCGGGCGCGGCGGAGCTGAAAGCGGCGTTCACGCCGAGCGCCGCGGAAATCCGCTTCGTGCGCCGGCAATCCCGGCAGGAAGCCTCCGCCGTATTGATCATGGTGCAGCTGAAGCTGCTGCAGCGTCTCGGTTATTTCCCGATGCTCGTGGAGGTACCGCCCGCCATTATCGATCACATCCGGACGTCGATGCGGTCCCGCGTCCTGTCCCGGACGGCGATCGCACGGTATGACGTGTCGGGCACCCGCATTCGTCACCAGAAACTGCTGCGCGGCTGGCTTGACATCCGGGCGTTCGATGCGAGTGAGGCGGCGTCGCTTGCTGAACTGGCGTCGGCGGAAGCCCGGACAAAGATCGAACTGCCCGATATCATCAACGTGCTGATCGAGGAACTGGTCCGGCGCCGGTACGAGCTGCCGCCACTGGCAATGCTGCAGCGCATCGCCACGCAGGCGCGCAACGATCACAACGAGGCGATCTATGGGGCCATCACCGGCGCACTCGACTCAGC
>NZ_MTHB01000213.1 GCF_002220365.1 Caballeronia sordidicola
CCTTTATGTCCGCTCAGCAAACCACAGAGGCCTTTGTCGTTCCAGGCGTGCACCCAGTTGTACACCGACTTGTCGCTCACATCGAGTTCGACCGCGATCTCATGAACCCGCCGGCCGCGGCCAAGCTCCAGCAGACCTAGTCCACGGGTTCGAAAGTCTTCATGTGGATGTTTGAGCGACAGCTGTTGCAGGGTCTTCTTCTCCGGCTCGGTCAGTTCAACGGCACATTTCATCGGCAGGCAGGTCATCAGAGTCGCATTGCCTGTCAGACCCCATATTTTGAAATTCGTTTACTCGTCACACTTAGAATGGATGAATCCACGAGATCTTGCGATGTATCTTGTATGGTTTTATAACATAATAAAACAGCTGCTATATATGCATCAATATATGTGCATCGTGCGAAAAATTGGAACCAGCCATCATCTTCGATAACTTTTTGCTGTCCTGTTGAGCGGCATATTCCTCCTCTGGCCGCAATTACGGAGATAAAAACAAACCGGCTAATGTATTTGCAATTTTTAGCTATTTGGTCACTAGATATACCAAAAAGTCTAATTAATTTTTGCATTCTGTCAATTCGATTTTTGTCGGCGCGGCCAATGACAATGCTGTCGTTTTTTTCCTCTTAATATCAAAAATTACATCTCCGAATCTTGTATTTATGATGATGAATCTATGATCTTTACTAAAGGATGCTGCATATATTCCTCCTGCGAGGTTAATTCTTTCAACAATTATCGGCCGGGTCAAATTTGTATAAACCGAAACCGTCATTAATTGGGGATTGTCCAAATTAATATTCTTCGGTAGCCCATATACGACAAACATTGACGCGACAGGATCAATTGATCCACCATTTAGATCGTGCCCAAGATACACTTCATATACTTTTTTACTGCTTTTAAGTCTGATGTTGTAATTATTTACATTACTTATGGTGAAGAGATGATCGCAGGATGAAATCGAATCAAGCGATCGAGAAAACGCGTCTCCCGCAAAAAACAATGCGACAAGTGCGATTGCGAATCGAGCGATCATCTCGCAGACTCAGCGATTCGACGGTACATATCTATCTGTTTTTGATACCTCTTGTGTAACAAACGGACGCCGACGTTTTCTCCCAACAGAAAATTAAAAGATATGGTTTTCTTGCCATTCGAAACAAGGATTACGTAGCACTGGCCACCGTATTGCGATGAAATACCATGACTATCTACCCACTCACATAACGGGAATACTTCATATCCCGCGCCAAAGTTATTCTTGTAAGACATTGCAATTTCGGTCGGATTGAACACAATAAGCCGGCCAGAAGCCTCTTCAAGCCAATATGGCTTGTCGAAACCTTCCATCGATGCACATTTTTTTATTTCATCCTTGCACACCGTAACGGCATCGACACTATCAGTATGCTTTTTTTTGATGTCAATCACTTCGAATATTTTATATTCTTCGGTTGCACGTTCGCTTTGAGAGACTGGCGCGTCGTATATAAACGTAGGATATGAAAATGTTATCTGATGGTCAGAATACCATCTCCAGACGTGTGACGAGCGCCCGTAGGACAACGTGGTAAATAGCATCCCAATCGCAAGAATGGTAAATTTTACAGAAAAAATCCTCATGCCCCATCTCCTATTATCTTATAGATTCGAAAAGTGTGATATTCACGGTTTTCAATTGCGTTTATGCTTCCGTTAATATTTTTCGTGACTGATTTCACTGATTCGAGATTCACTGCATTTCTATCTGCTATTACGTTCAAACTACTATGGGCATGGGGTAGTCCGAGATTGGGCGTAGCTTCCCAATACCAAGCTCCCACATCGATAGTTGCGTAATCGTTTGTCAAAATTAACTCCGGGTTCTCGATAACAGGCGCGATCGCATCATGGTCAGTCCACCAAGAGTCTTGAAAATCAACGCCCCGCCTCAGCCACCCCCGATAAACCCAATATTCGGCATAGTTATATTTCCCGGTTAACTGCTTCAATCCCTCCCCCTGAATCTATAACCGTCACCATGCAAATTGTTTCCATTTTTTCCACTATAAAACTCGTTGCAACTCTCCTCCGACCGACGCTCGTTCATCCACGTTAAGGTTCGAGATTCTTCTGCACCTTGCCCCAGAAAATGAGACATTCGGGAAGGTGTCAAGGATATAAGGTGTTTCTTCATGGCCCTGTTAATGATGTGTCGATACTTCTCACGAAGTCCATCGCTTACAGCATGTGGCGCGGTTTCAATCTGCCGGCCGTTTTTCCGCGTATACGTGTCTGGATAAATTAGCGCGAACTCTCGCGCGTCCAACCATCCGCATCCCTTAAACTGATCGACAAATCTGAGCGGATGAAAATGCCAAACCTTCGTCGGCAGCCCCGTCTTGTCCCAGAACTGAAATCCCTCAACAAAATCCAGGAATTTCTGAAGACCATCCGGATTTCCCTCGTAGTGCTCGCCAACCTCGACCAACCGATCAAAGCGCTTATGGTTAGTGCTCTTGTCCCATTCAGTCGGCGCCTCGCAAATCAATCCTCGCAGCTTCTGACGCACGTCTTCGTGGTCGCGCAAATACGCGGCTAGCCGATCTTGATCCGCACCTGCCTTCGGTGCATCAGCGCTATTCGCTTCCTGAAGTAGATCGAGAATGACCTTTGCGTCACATAAGCCATCGTCGGACAAGGCACCCGCGCCTTCGCTGACCTTCGTCCAGCCCATGAACCACGGAAAGTCGGCGTCAGACAGCTTATGAATTCGAGCGTCGCTCAGATTAACGTAACCCGTCTGCTGCGCAGCGAAGGAAACCGATTGCCAGTTCGCGGACTTATCAGCAGGCAGTCGATCCTTGTCAGGCCCAATCACGCGCCCGAAACGAAGCAACTCATATCCGGCACTTGCGC
>NZ_MTHB01000286.1 GCF_002220365.1 Caballeronia sordidicola
TCCGTGCCGGCTAAAACGCTCAGCGTCGCACGCCGCAGCGCGGGTCGCCGCCCCAACAAGCTTTGTCTGCAAAGCGTTTGCTGGCGCGTCGTTCTCACTTTGCTCGAGTGGAAATGGTCGCCCCAACAGATATCGGGCACACTTAAGCGTATGTATCCAACCGACTCGACCCAGCACGTTTCGTACGAAACCATCTACACGGCCATCTATGCCCAGCCGCGCGGCGAACTGCGCCGTCAGCTCATTGCCTGCCTGCGCCACGGCCACAGCACGCGCATGCCACGCACACGGGGCACAGACCGGCGCGGACAGATTCCCGACATGGTCAGTATCCACGCGCGACCGCCCGAAATCGAAGACCGACTGCTGCCGGGTCACTGGGAGGGCGACTTCATCAAAGGTGCCAACAACCAATCCTCGGTGCGTTGTCTGCCGCACAACAGTTTTACTCTCCCGTCTCATAAGCAGTGCATACCACATCGATATTCGTCATCATGGCAGCCTTACTGCAACAGAACCCGCATTTTCCTGTAAGAGCCCAATACATCTCGGCGTCGCGGTATCGCGGGAGATCCAAAGATATAATCTTAGGACTTGTGTCGGGCCAGCCACCGGTGCGCCGGCATGAGCGTCAACTCTTTCAGAAGCGCAATCGAAATCAGTGGATCGGGAAAGTAGCCTTCAGCCAAAAGGCCCCGCCATCCGCGCGGTTCCTCACCATGGTCTCTGTTTCGTACTTCAGGCTCGCGAACCAGCCCTTTCCGCTGTCGTATTTAATCGACGGACCTATCGAAAACGAACGTCCGCGATTGTTAGCGATCGTCGCGCCGTATTGCCGGTCATCGGTAGTTTGCACGTACCAGTAGCCACCCACGCCAACGACCCAGTGTTTGAAGAGACCATAACCAAGCGAGTAGTCGACGATCAGTTCCTGACCCGAGTGATAGTCCGTCGCTTTGTTTATGCTGTTAATTGTGTACATTACCTTCGCATCCCCATTCAAACCCTCTGGGTCGATCCGCGAGATACCCACAATAGGTTGTATCGCCCAGTAGTTCCGTCCTATGTTGGCAAGATCGTTTTTGTCATAGCCGCCGGTCGGTGCGAATCCGTCGACAGCTATGAGAGCGTGGAGTTGCGGGCTGAAGTGCCAGCCAACTGCCGCGCCCACATCGACATCGCCAACCCCGGTTTTCCGCTGACTCTCGCCGGATGCTTGCACGCCGAGCGTGATGAGTGGAGCAATTGTGTGAAAAGCGAGGGAGCCTCCGAGAATCTGCGCATTGGTAACCCAGATCAGGCGAGGCACGATGGCTGACGCTTTCACCTGAAATCCGTTGACTGGTGAGCGATTTCCGTCGTTGTCGCGAAGAGATGTTGCGTTATATTGCTCGGCGTAGAATTGCCCATACAACCCGGGAGGTGGCAGTGCGCAGCAACCGTAATTTTCCGCGCCGGCCGGATAGATCGAGCCACCACCCTCGGTTGCCATTGATGGGGTGGTAAAGCACGACGCCGAGCACATAGCGACGATGGTGCCGAGCGTAAATCGCCGCCGATGCGTTGGTTTTCGTTTCATATCGTTTCCAAACTATTTGGGGTTTTATTGGTTGACACGACCTGCGACTGCTGTCCCTCGAACGGCAGTCGGATGCAAGGCCTGATTCTTATCAATTAACGTCAATCGGGGCGTACGCCCTCAAATGCACGTTGCAATAGCTCGTAAATCTCGGGCTTGTTCTCACGCGCCGCAGGCCGCGGATTCCAGTACGGATTGCTGACGACTATCTCAGCTGCCTCATCCAATTCACATCGCTTCATTCCTATTTCTTCCAGCGAAACGGGCGCTCCATTTTCGAGAGCGAGGTCGAAAAGTGCAGAAGCCGCGCTTGTGGTGGGCGAGACGCCGAGTGCTCGAGTAATGCGAGCCATCGCTCTAGGTGCTGCTGCAGCGTTGAACGCTATCGCCTGCGAAAGGATGACCGTATGGACTTCGGCATGGGGAAGATTGAAGCTGCCGCCCAACGTGTGGCATAGCTTATGGTGGAGCGCCATCCCCACGTTCCCGAGAACAGACCCACACAACCATGCGCCATATAGAGCTTCGTCCCTTGCCGCCATGCTGGAACTGTCTTCGCGGATCAATGGCAAAGCGTGTCCCAACGCACGAATACCTTCTTCGGCCATGATCTCCATTACCGGATTTCCGTCGCGGGCGTAGAGGCCTTCTGCTGCATGGGCTATTGCATTCACGCCGCTGGTTATGCTTAGCCCGACGGGAAGGGTGCAGGTCAGGTTTGGGTCGTATATGATTGTTTTCGGGGCCACCCGCGGATCTTTCCCAGTCTTCTTTATTCCGTTTTCCGTGATTCCATAAATAGGCGTCATCTCGCTTCCCGCATACGTGGTAGGAATTGCAATAATCGGTAATCCCGAATCCAAGGCAATGGCTTTACCGAGCCCGGTGGTCGATCCCCCTCCGATCGCTACTGCGCAGTCCGCACCAATTCGACGTGCTATTTGAATCGCCTCGAGCGCTGTTTCCATCGGAACGTGCATTACCGCGCGAGCATAAAGTCCAGCGGCCCGCTGTCCCAGTAAATCAGAGACTGCCTCTGCCTCCGAAATCTGCCCGGGAGTGCAAAGCACGAGTGCTCGCTTTGCCCCCAAGAGGTCTATCTCTCGTTCGAGGTGGCTCAGCGCACCGATCCCGAATACAATTCTTGATGGCTGTCCAGAGAAAATAAAGTTTTGCACGGGGTATCCGCAATGTCCGGTGCTTAGTTTCAAATCACTTAATCGACTTGATATCGATCAGTTCGTAGGTCGATGATCTCGTTCTTGACACGAAGATGCTCGGGATGATTGGCGTAAGCTTCAAGGGCTTCCCTTGATTCGAAATCAGTCACCAGAACCACGTCGCACCCGTAAGTAACCCCACTTATGTCGGCCTCGATATCAAGTGCGACTAGTCCCGGTTCAAGTCCTTGCAGGCTTCTGAACGACTCTTGTACCTTTCTGATATTGTCGACTCGCTCCGACTGGAAGTCCGCGCGTATCTTCCACATCACAATGTGTCGAGTCACAATGTTCCGTTTTTATCGAATGGCAAAGTTAGAGCTCTCGTCGAGGCCGAAACTCGCGGCTCATGAACGCAAGCGCCAAAAAACCTGCGATGGGTTCACTCTGCTGGATCTAGGACGAATTCGTATTCGAGGAGAAAAGAACCGTCGCGTTTCTGAACCCAATCGCAAACGAGGGATTCTCTGACACCGAATACGGCGTCGGAGTCGAGGTAGTCGCTGTCGTTTCGGAAGACGTGGGTCGTCAGCGTCTTATAGCCCGGCGCGGACACGATAAAATGAAGATGGGCGGGACGCCATGGATGACGGTTGGAAGCTCGAAGCAATTCGCCCACTGGTCCGTCGTGAGGGATCGCGTAGGGCACCGCCAGGATCGAGCGGAAGTGGTACTCACCTTTCTCATTGCTTGTAAGCACACCACGCGCTTGGGCCTGATCGCCTCCGGGATGCTGAACGTCGTAAAGCCCGTCGTCGTCTGATTGCCATATATCCAAAGTTGCATTGGGCACTGGTTGTCCATTGTTCCCCAGTACCCTTCCACGGACGAGGCATGGGGCACCCTTTGCGCCGTTTGCCACATCGTCGCCCAGGTTGTAATGCGGCGCCCCGTCGACGTGAAAGGGACCCAGCACCGTCGCCTCAGTGCAACCCAGCGGTCTTTCGTTGTTCATACAGACGGTAAGCATCGAAAGCCCCAAGACGTCCGACAGAAGAATGAATTCTTGCCGCTTTTTGTCGGTTATGTGTCCGACTCGGGTCAAGTAATCGATTCCTTTTGACCATTCCCCCTCTGTCAACTTCACTTCGCGTGCAAATGAATGAAGGTGCCGGACGAGGCTGTCCACGATCACCTTAAGTCTTGGATCTGGGGTATTCGCGAAACTGTCCAACACAGCGTCCGTTATATTTTCCTGATTTACGTTTCTCATTAATACCGTCTCCATTTTCTTTGGTGCCCAACGCCAGGTTGCAGTGAAAACTCGAAGAGAATCACGCAGACTAAAAAACCCTTCGATTTACACAGGTTGAAGGTCCGGAGGAGCATCTGTGGGTGCGTCTTGCCGGCACCCATTCCTGAAACCTTACGCGAAAGACGCGGCTCGGCCGAGTCGGGCTCCTATGCGCCGGCCGATAAAGAAAAAGCCTTTGCGAACCCACCGTCCTGGTAAAGAAGTGGACTCACTTCGGGGGCTAACATGATGTTCTCCACCTGGCCGATGAAAATGGTGTGCGTCCCGAAAGAAAAGCTATTCGAAGACGTGCAGATGATGTTGGCTTGAGCGTCGGCGAGGTACGGGATGCCCTCGTCAGAAGTAAGCCAAACCCCCTCACTAAATTTCTCTTCGCCTTTCTTGCTGCCACCAAAAGCGGAGGAAATGTGTTGCTGTCCCACCTTCAGCAAATTTACACAGAAATGCGTTGCCTCAGCCATTGGCGCGTGGAACGAAGCTGATCTATTGACACACACCAGCAATGAAGGGGGATCTGAACACACCGAGGTGACAGCAGTTGCAGTCATCCCATATCGTTGTCCGTTGAGTCTGCACGTCAATATGGTGACAGTGGACGTGAGCCGCCGCATGGCGAGTTTGAAGCCGCTTCCCAATTCGCTATTCATGTTCACCTCCGGCAAAACCGGTGAGGGAGAAACGTTGAGGTTCGAATATCAAGATGGCGACGCCGGCCGCAGCATAGTTCGGGACGTCTGCCGCGGCAGCCTCCGCTTCGGTCGAGGAGAGTGCACTACGAAGTGCGTCCTCATCCGCGAAATCACACTCAACTACCGCGAATGCGTCGGCTGCTTCCCCTGCATCGATGTCTACGGAATAGCGCAGGGCTTGTAGACCCGGGAAACGTGCAACAAGGGGTAGGTGCGTTTCTATAAGATGCCGGCGAAAGTGGGCCGGATCCTCCGGGCGGGCATAAACTGCAATCAACTTATACATAATGAATCCAGCGTTTGGAGGGTGCGAGTGGCACAACAATGCCACTCCGTCTCACTCGTTAATAGACCTGGACGAGATCGCTGATGCCAAAAAGTGCGCGGCCATAAATCAGGCTCGCCATCTCTGGCAACACGAAGGCATGCCTGCTAGCGACCTCGCTGTCACGCCAGATTCGTTGCAGTTGATTTGTTTGAGCGAAACTGCTGGCGCCATTGACGCTGAGCAGCGTGTTTATGGCTTCGCGGCAGAGCTGACCGGCAGCGCCAGTGTCCATACGAACGCGCGCACGTGTGGTCATATCCATCTTCTCTCGCCGTGCTGCGGCGTGGTCGATATCGGCGCAGGCGCGGGCAACTAGCAAGTGAGCTTGGTCGGCTTTTGAGGTGGCTTCAGCAAGCTTGATTTGGTGTACTGGCGACACACTGACGCTCCCGAAAGTCGTGTAGGCGACGTTCTTCTTCGCTCCTTTCGTCAGTGTCAGTTCGATGGCCTCTCGTGCGAGACCCAACTGGGCTGCGACCAGAACAACTTCGGCTACGGGAACGAACGACGCATAGTCGTTCGCTTCAGCGGAATCGGAGCGGGCATAGTTTTCGCCCGCCATGGCTTCGAACGCTTGCACTCGATCGTCCGGAATGAAGATGTTATCGGCGACGAGCGTGTTACTACCGGATGCACGCATCCCGGCGACGTACCACGTGTCGCGCAGGGTGAGGTCTGTGAAGGGTACAAGCGCTAGGCCCAGTCGGGGCGATCCATCGGCGTTCTCGCCTATCTTGATCCCGAGATTGGCCCACTGGGCGTGGAGTGAGCCCGACGCGTACCACCATTCGCCCGTTACCCGGTAGCCACCCGGGACCCGCTCGGAATGCTCCGGTGCGGTGAAAATGCCGCAGATGCGCGTACCGGGCTCCGCGAATGCCTCACCTTGGGCTTTTTCCGAGTAGAGGCTTGCGAACCACGTGCAAACGTTCAGCAATGCCATCGCCCACGCTGTACCGCCGTCGCCGCGAGCTACTTCTGCGACTGCTTCGATGAAGGTTCGGAAGTTGGCGCCGCTGCCACCGAGTCTGGTCGGAACCGAAATGTGGTAGAGACCGGCGGTTTGCAGCGCGCTGACTACGCTCTCCTGTACTCGACGGTTTTCTTCTCCGGCCTGAGCGTGTTCCCGAATGAGCGGCACCAGCGCTCTGGCCTTCTCGACAATTGCCCAATCGGGGTCAGGTGCATCAAAGAACGAGGCGAGCGGGCCGTGGGCCGGGGACGCATTCAGCCGCGCGATTTCGGGCGTTGCGAGCATCTTCATTTGTCTTCCTCCAGTGGTTTTAAATCGCCAACTAACCGGTTGGCCGTCCACTAAATGCAGATCGCGTGCCAACCGGCTTAGGTCTGCCGTGAGAGCCTGCCTGGACGGGGCTTTTCACTCCGCGCCCCTATGCAGGACCCAAGTGGCGAGGGTTAACTTGGTTGTTGGTAGCCATCCACGCGTTTACCATTGGATGAAAAGCGCCATAGACATTGGAGACAAACAGCAATGACGCGATTCACGGATTTGCCGCTAAAATTCCGCGCGGATACGACCATCAATACAGCGGAGGGAGAGCGCTCAACACTTCCCGATATATCCGACTTGAGCGCAAGACTTCGCTTTGCGCCGCACGAAGGACAGGTTTGGCTAGATGACCAACGTGTCGTGGTTCTGAATCTTGAGGCGCTGATCGCGTTGCGCCGGCAGTTAGTCGAAAGCGTGGGGATTGAGACGGCCAAGAAAATCCTGTTCAACGCAGGTCACGCAGCGGGCTCCCGTGAAGCTATGCTCGCGATGAAGCTCCGAACCGGACAACCAAATCTTGATGCGTTCCTCGTCGGCCCTCAGTTGCATGCACTGAGGGGCGAAGTATTCGTTGAGCCGGAAATAATTGATGTTGATGTTGAGGCCGGCCACTACTACAGCGTTTTGAAGTGGCGAAATTCGGCGGAAGCTGAGACGCACGTTGCTTCGTTCGGTGGGAGTTCGGAACCGGTTTGCTGGATGCAGATAGGCTACGCATCCGGATACACAAGCGCACTCATGGGGCGCCCCATAGCATTTCGCGAGGTGGAATGCGCAGCTTCAGGAGGGGCCGTTTGCCGCATCGTGGGACGCACGGTTGAAGAGTGGGTCGCCCGTGGGGAAAGCTTGGATGCCAACGGCGGGGCAATGCCGACCGCTCCGTCCGTGGCTACGGCCAACCCAGCGCTCCTGGCGGAAGGCGTGGTAGGCGCGTCCTCCCGTTTCCTTGCTGCATGGCATCTTGTCCAACGCGTGGCGCCGCTATCGACAACTGTTCTGCTCCAGGGCGAGACCGGCGTGGGAAAAGAGGTATTTGCCAAGGCAGTGCATCGCTCGAGCCCCAGATCGTCAAAGCGGCTCTACTGCATTAACTGCGCGGCAATACCAGACAGTCTCATAGACTCCGAGCTCTTCGGCGTCGAACGGGGAGCATACACAGGCGCGGTCGCTTCGCGATCCGGCTGGTTTGAGGCGGCAGATGGGAGCACCCTTTTCCTCGACGAAATTGGGACGTTAAGTTTGACTGCTCAGGCCAAACTACTGCGGGTCCTTCAAGAAGGCGAGATAACGAGGGTCGGCTCGACGAGTACGTCCAAGGTCGATGTCCGTGTAGTGTGCGCAACTAACGTAGATTTGGCCGAAGCCGTGTCTGCCGGGACATTCCGGGCCGACCTTCGACACCGACTGGAGGCTTTCCCTATAACGATTCCTCCGTTAAGGGAGCGGCGTGGCGATATTCCACCACTGGTTGACCTTTTCCTAAGAAGGTTCATCGAGACGACGGGCCGGTGTGTCAAGGGCCTGACGTCAGCCGCGATCGACGCTTTGCTTCTGTACGATTTCCCCGGGAATATTCGAGAACTTGAGAATATGGTGGCGCGCGCAGCCATCCTGACAACCGACGGCGAAACAATAGATGCCTTCCACCTTTTTAGTCGGCAGGACTCTTTGCAGAAGGCCTTTTTATCGCCGGAGAACAACGGCAGCCTTGCGGACGCGCGCTTTAACCGAGCGGCAACCGACGATCCGGATCTCGCGGCAATACGAAAACTTATCACCGGTCGATCACTGGCTGACATAGAGAGGGCGGCTATTGATGAAGCCCTGCGGATTACCAGCGGAAATGTCTCGCAGGCTGCCCGCCAACTCGGTCTCACGCGCGCCCAACTTCGACATCGCCTCGAGACGCTAAAAGATGAGCGTTCGCCTTGACGCAAAGTTGACCAGCGCTGCCCGCGTAATCGGTAAGCAGCCGGCGTTATTGACGTGACTGGCGTTCGTCGCGTTCGTAAAGATCGGAGCGCAGTGGATTTTTGGCGAACAGCGTCTTCCAGAGGCGCGGCGTCAGTTGTTCGGCCAGCGATGCGGGATGCTGGCCAACGCGCTGCAAGACATCGACCAAGTAATCGTAAGGGTCGATATCGTGCAGGCGGCAGGTCACGATCAAGCTCTGCACGATCCCGATATGCCTGGCGCCTAGTTCGGTCCAACTGAACATCCAATTTTTTCGACCGAGAGGGATCACCCTCAGCGCCCGTTCGAGGTGGTTGGTGTCGATCGGGACGTCGGGATCGTCCAGGTAGACTGCGAGGCCGTCACGCCGCTCGCGGATGTAGTTCAGTGCTTTCGTGAAGGGACTGCTTGGCAGGAAGCCTTGCGCTTCGAAGTACTTGTCGATCCACTTGAAGAACCGTTGCGCCACCGGCTTGGCGTGGGCCTGGCGCCATGCACGCTTAGCCGCACCGCCCAGGTCAGTCTTGCGGATATGCTCCTCCGCCGCGTACAGTGCGGCGATGTGTTCCAGCGCCTTTTCGGCGTACGCCGGCTCGATGTCCTTTGCTTCGAACACCTCCCTGCGCGCGTGCGCCCAGCACTGCGCATGCGTCAGCCCGACCTGTTTGGCGTAACTGGCATAGGCGGCGTAGCCGTCGCTTAGAAGCACGGCGTCCTCCGGCGGCGACAGCCCGAGCATGTCGCGCACATGCTGGCCAGCGCGGCTTGGCGAGTGCGTGAAGCAAATCTCGTCGCGCTCGCCGTAGATCGGCCAGAAATAGGTGGTCTTCATCTTGCCCGGATTCGCCCGACCGGCCTTGATCGGCACTTCGTCCATCGCCTTGACACGGCTGGCACGTATCGAATCGAGCTGTGCATCGTAGACCGGTTCGAGCAGCGCCACGCTCGATTGCATCAGTTGGGTCAGCCACGGCCGGCTGACCTTGATCCCGGCATCATCGAGTCGGCGGTGCTGGCGGTACAGCGGCAAGTGGTAGTCGAATTTGTCGATCACCATGCCAACGACGAAGCTGACGTCGGCTCGGCTGCCCTCGATCACGCCGACAGGGGCCGGCGGGCACGAGAGCGCCTGCGTGTCTTTCCGCTTGATCAGGGGGCGCACGTACTTGAGCACGACATAGCTGCCGGGACGCTGCGCCAGGCGGTGCGTGACTTTCTCGCCAATCACTTCGTACTGATCGGGCTTGAGCAATTCCATGTCCGGGTTGGGGACGGCAATCACTTCCACCGGCACACGCTTCTCATCGAAGAACAAACTCGATTCGTCGGCGCCAACCGGCTTGGTCTTGCGCTCGCGCTCGTGGCCGGCCACCACCGCTTTCTTAGCCGGCAGCGGCGTCTCGGGAATGGCGTCGAAACCCACGCCAAGAATACCCTGAACACCTTCTGGATCAGGATGGCGCTTCTCGCTTTTCTGGCCGAAGATCTGACGCTGAAACCAGGCCACCTGGCGTCGCAAATTGATGTTCTCGCGCTCCAGTTTGCCGACCAG
>NZ_MTHB01000064.1 GCF_002220365.1 Caballeronia sordidicola
GAGCGACTGTGGCGCAACGTCAAGCACGAGGATGTGTATTTGAATGGATATGAAACGATGGGCGAGCTTACGCTCGGCATGACGCGTTACTTCGATTTTTACAATAGCGAACGACCGCACCAGTCACTGGACTACCAAACACCTAACATCGTGTACGCCAGCGGGCATGGTGGAGGCGCTCTCATCGTCGACAAGTTTGGCTCTGGAAAAGACAAAACAGGGCAGCGCTGTTCCGCTGCAAGCGTGGATCTGAGTACAGCTTAAATCCAAACAAAAGCTGTCTTGACGGACGGGTCCACTTTAAGCTTTGTCCGAGAAGCTTGGCGTGAGCATCCGAACGCTATACCGGGACATCGCCAGTCTGCAAGCGCAAGGAGCAATGATCGAGGGGGAGCCGGGCGTTGGTTACGTTATGAAACCGGGTTTTATGCTGCCACCAATGATGTTCCGCTCAGAGGAACTCGACGCCTTGGTTCTTGGCATGCGCTGGGTGGCTGATCGCTGCGACAAGACCCTATCGGACGGCGCACTGAGCACGCTTGCGAAGGTAGCCGCCGTACTACCCACTGAGCTGCGTCGAGAACTGGAGGAATCGTCGCTGCTAGTCGGTGCGCCGTTGAAGAGACCTGCCCACAAGGTCTCGCAAGACCTTCTACGTGCCGCCGTTCGAGCGGAGCGAAAGCTTAATATTACTTACGCAGACGGCACCGGTAATGCATCGCAGCGTGTAGTTTGGCCATTTGCTCTGGTGTATTTCGACCAGGCCCGGGTGCTAATGTGCTGGTGCGAGCTTCGAGCAGATTTTCGGAATTTCCGATCGGACCGAATCTTGAACGTCGAGCAGATGGAGGAGCGCTACCCCAAAAGACGGTCAACGCTGCTTCGAGAGTGGCGTAAGGTCAATCACGTAGCTAGCCGCACAATACTGCCAGAATCTGACAGCATCGACCATTAGACTGAGTTTCCTTTCTTAGCCAGGAGCTCAAATGAAGTTCGCATCTGTTCGTGTTGTTACGCAGGATATTGAAGGTCTGGTCGAGTTTTACCAAAGGCTTTCCGGTCTCGGGGCTGCGCGGCCAGCTGAAGGGTTTGCTGAAATACAATTCGAAGGAGCGACGCTTGCGATTTCGTCTGAGCACCTGATTAAACTTTTTAATGTCGGTGCCGCCAGTGCGGCCGCGAACCAGTCGGCGATCCTGGAGTTTGAAGTGGAGGACGTTGACGCAGTTTTTGAACGAATGAATGCGTCGGGGGCAGACATCGTTATGCCGACAACGTTGATGCCGTGGGGCAATCGCTCGCTGTTGCTGCGTGACCCGGATGGGAATCTCGTTAACATATTCTCTCGACCAAAGCGTTGAGGAAACCCGCCGGACCACGGTAACTTCCCCGACTTCAGTTCCTCATCGCCGCCGCCCGTAGCTTCGCTGTTCGTTCATTTACGAACGGCCGTTTTAGGGTTACGCGAAGGTCTCTTCGGGGTCGGCTACGGAAGTTCGTCGTGCGGTCGACACGGGGGCACGGTGCTCGAACTGCGGGCTTCATCATCGCGTTTCGCCGCCGACCGGCCACTCGAATGTCATGACTCCGTCCGGGAACGGACCTTACCTGACTCGTCATAGACAACTATGTTGAATCCTTCGCTGAGTGCGGGCGGAACGAAGTACCGGGTGATCTGATCGTACTGCTCTTCTGATGTCCGGAACGGATGCTCGCCTGAAGCGTTCCTCGCCCTCAAACGAGCTTTGCAAATTTTATCGCTCACATCCAGATAGTGAAGCCGATGTTCGCACCCGGCAGTTCGAAACAAAGATTGCCCCCATGAACGGGTGTCGGTTGTATTAAACGGGAAGTCCAGGACCACTGACGCTCCCGCTAAAAGGAGGGATTGAATGTGGTCGGTGAGGACCGTCTTGATGCGTCCTGCGCAGCGCACATAGTCTGCCAGCGTATGGATTTCGTCCCAATAGAGACGCGCCATCCATACGTCCTCGCTGATCAGGACCGCCCGCTGAGCTTTCACCAAACGGGCGGTCAACGTGGACTTGCCCGAGGCAATTTTGCCGCAGACCATATGGAGAACAGCCGCGTCACACAATCCAACTCCGTCAACTAACCTGCTCTCACTCCTCATTTCCAGGCACTCCGATTAGGGCCCAGAAAGCGAAAACCCGCCTTCTGGGCGGGTTGTGATCGCGTATGGTCAACTCAATAGCTATCCCGCCGAGACTGTCGCGGCGTTAATAATCGAATTGACCCGGTATTGGTTCATGTGACAAAGCATAAAGCAGCGTGCGAAATGGGACAAGTAGGCGTCGCACTGGATCATTCGATCACCAAGGAATCACAATCGCAGACCGAACGGCAGCTAGAGCTCGACCAGCGACAGTGGCGGACGGCCGAGTCCGCGCAGAAAAGAGTTGGCCGCCCAGATTATTTCACTAACTGTGGCGGCAGTTTTTCACTTACCTGGCACAGTTTTCACTTTCAGTGGCACGCGAGAGCTCTGCTTTGGCTGCGTGCGACTACCTCCGCCATCGGACGAGATATTGCAGCAATTCAAAAAAATGTTTTGACACGGTCTGGGCCAGAAGCCGTCAGTCGATCGCAACATCTAGATCGTCAACAACTGACAGATCCCGCCGAAATCGCTGCCGCTTAAAGGCTTAGATGCCGACAGCAAGCTTCAGGAGTCGGGCAAACGAGGCGCACTTGGATGTTGCCGGGAGCCGCGCAATCGATTATAAAAGTGGAACCCGGTCACAAGCTGGGAGAACCCTTTTCTCACGTCTACCGTCGGACGATGCTATGTCACCGTTAAACGTAACGATGTTCTGACCGGCACAATAGAGCCGCCTTCTGCCGATTACTCCCGCTTTACGCGTTCGCGTCCTTGCACGCAGCGTTACCCAGTTTCTCTTCCCGTTACCTTTTGGCCTTCAGGCTTTTCTGCCGCCAGTCTATCTCGCGGGATCGCTTCGCTCGCGCCTAAACTTGTCCCCACTGACGAGTTAGCTCTATCGCACAACGTTCCAAGGCGATCGGTCACCCGGGTGCCGGAAAAACCACAACTCGAAGGCATCGAGAAGCGTTGGAGCCTGCATTGGGACGAACAGCGCACATACGCGTTCGATCGCTCCGCGAAGCGAGACGCCGTGTATTCGATCGACACCCCTCCGCCCACCGTGTCGGGCTCCCTGCATGTCGGCCACGTGTTCAGCTACACGCATGCTGACATCATCGCGCGGTTCCAGCGCATGATGGGTAAGACGGTTTTCTATCCAATGGGCTGGGACGACAACGGACTGCCAACCGAACGACGTGTGGAGAACTACTACGGCGTCGTCTGCGATCTCGATGCCGCCTATGATCCAGACTATTGCGCACCCAAAATCGTGCCGTCCCAGCGATCGTCGTTTGCTCGCGTTAGTCGGCGCAATTTCATTGAACTGTGTCATCGTCTGACGGAGCTCGACGAGATTGCTTTCCGCGATCTTTTCGCCCGCCTGGGGCTCTCGGTCGACTGGAGTCTGACCTACGCGACCATTGACGATCGCGCTCAACGCGCAAGTCAGCGCGCGCTGCTGCGAAACTTGCAACGCGGCGAACTCTATCGTCAACTGGCGCCGTGTCTCTGGGACGTCACATTCCAGACGGCCGTGGCCCAGGCTGAACTGGAGGATCGCGAGATCGGCGGCGCTTTTCATGATCTTCGCTTTGCAGACGACGATGGCAACGCCGTGGTGGTGTCCACGACGCGGCCGGAATTGGTGCCGGCTTGTGTGGCGCTGGTCGCACACCCCGAGAACGAGCGCTTTCGCCATCTAATCGGCAGGACGGTCCGCTGCCCGTTGTTCGGCATGGACGTGCTGGTCCGAACGCATGCGCTTGCCGATCCGGCGAAAGGCACCGGCCTCGCGATGATTTGTACCTTCGGCGACCTGACCGATGTGATTTGGTGGCGTGAACTCGATCTTCCAACACGCGCGATCATCGGTAGGGACGGTCGCGTGCAGCATGATGTGCCAGAGTGGATCGTGTCGCAGGAAGCTCGTGCGTCGTATCTGCAGGTGGCGGGATGTACGGTTGCCGAAGCGCGTCGGCGGATAGTCGAAGCATTGAAGGCGAGTAACGCCTTGATCGGAACGCCGCGGCCGATCAAACACGCCGTTAAGTTCTTCGAGAAAGGTGACCGTCCGCTCGAAATCATCGCGACGAGGCAGTGGTATCTGCGCAATGGCGGACGCGATTCGACACTTCGCGAGGACCTCTTGGAGCGTGGCAATGAGCTCCGCTGGTCTCCCAGCTTCATGGGCAGCCGCTACGCGAACTGGGTCGGCGGATTGAATGGGGACTGGCTCATCAGCCGCCAGAGGGTTTTCGGCGTGCCGATTCCGTTGTGGTATCCGCTCGATTTGCAAGGACAGCCTGATTTCGGCACGCCGATCTGCCCGGACGAGTCGTCATTGCCGATCGATCCTCAGTCGCACATTCCCGCCGGTTACAGAGAACATCAAAGAGGGCAAGCCGGCGGATTTATTGGTGAAACCGACATCATGGATACGTGGGCGACGAGTTCCCTCACGCCGCAGATCGCAGCCGGTTGGGAAGAAGCGAACGGGTGCTTCGACCAGGTATTTCCGATGGACCTGCGTCCGCAAGCACACGACATCATCCGGACGTGGCTGTTTTCAACGGTTGTCAGGTCGCATCTGGAAACGAATCAACTGCCGTGGAAGCAAGCAATGCTGTCAGGCTGGATTCTCGATCCCGATCGAAAGAAGATGTCAAAGTCGAAAGGCAACGTGGTGACGCCAATCGCGCTGCTCGACAAATACGGCTCGGATGGCGTGCGTTACTGGGCCGCACTGGGACGCCTTGGGATGGATACCGCGTTCGACGAAACGCAAATGAAGAACGGGCGGCGGCTGGCGATGAAGCTGTTGAACGTGTCGGAGTTTGTGCTCGGCTGCGCTCATCAATCCGAGCGCAGCATGACCGAACCGTTGGACCAGGCAATGATCGCGCGGCTTGCGAAGGTCGTGAACCTCGCTACGACTGCGCTTGGCTCGCTCGACTACAGCAAAGCGCTCGAACAGGCAGAAGCTTTTTTCTGGTGGTATTGCGACGACTACGTCGAACTCGTGAAAGGCCGTGCGCACGGTACCGGGGCTGGTGCGACGTCAGCTCATTGCGCATTGGCTGAATCTCTGTCAGTGATCCAGCGCCTCTTCGCGCCGTTCCTGCCGTTCGCCGCTGAGGAGAGCTGGTCGTGGTGGCAAGAAGCGTCGGTTCATCGCGCTCAGTGGCCGGATGCATTTTTGCTCGCCGTCCTCGCGGGGCCGGAAGCGATCGCCGACACCACAAATGTCGTCTCTGACGTGTTGCGCGAGATTCGACGTGCCAAATCGGAAGCGAAGGTGTCGATGAAAGCGGTCGTGGACCATGTCATCGTCAGCGATTCCGCGGATCGGCTGGCGATTCTGCGATCAGCGGAACGCGATCTGTGTGACGCGGGACAGGTCAAGCGGTTCGAAACGGCCTTCGCGGAGAGTTTTGGTATCAGCGTCACGCTCGCCTAGAAAGCACGGTTCAGGAGACGAGTTTGCGTCTCCTGACCGGGCTGTGACACGAGCATTCGCAAAGCTAGTCTCCACGTCGCTGCCGAGCCAAAGCTCGGAGAGGCGAAGCTGTCCGAGCAGTCGCGACGGCAGCCTCGCTGCGAGAGTGCCAGGGCAAGGGCGACCGGCTCGTGTCGGGGGCGACGGGCATGCAGCGGCCAGTTTAAGCCACTCGACCACTGCGCCTGAATTGCCAACAATATCGTGTCCAAGGAAGCGGAGCGAGTGAACTGCGTTGGTTTACTTGTCGCGTTTCTGCAGCGCTTTTTCGCGGCGCGCGACGCTGACACTAAAAGAACGATCGCGCCCGCCCCCATGGCGCAGGCTAAAAACAAGTCTTCATCCAATGCCAGTTCGCCGAGCCACTTCTGCACCCCATACGCTTCGACCTCCGCGAAGTCTTGCCGATCGACACCCGGCGCGCCCTTGTTCGAGCGACACTGGGCGTACGCATGCGCCAGCACATCCTCACGATAGATCTTGTCGTACAGCGCGTAGAAGCGATACCCGGCTTCTGCCTTCGCTTTCGCGTGTAACGCCATCTGCAGCTTCTGAACACGAATCGGAGTTGATAGGTTGCCCAATCTCCACGTCCTCACTACGTATTGCGTCTGTCTTGAACTGAGGCCCCTTTTCTCCACCAGCATTACACCGGCTTCGACGGTAATACGGGCCTCTCCGTCACCCCAAGGCGCCCGGCCTGTCCCTCGCGGGCGTCCGGTTGGTCATCCCTGACCACGCCAAGGGGCTTCCCGTGTTGCGTGCGCTTCCCTTGTGTGCATGCTGTCGCCACTACCCCGGCGCAGCGACTGGGCGTCCTGCCTGCTCGTTCACCCAGCCGTATCAGCCTTCCCCGATATGGCAGTCAGGTCGGCCTGCGCATCGTCCTTTTCGAGGCTTGCTCGGCGTTCACTCGCGTTACGGCCTGCACACTCGCGCTGTCACCGTATTTCGTGACACGCTTCACCGAAGGCTTCAACCGCTTCGTTACCTCCACGATTGCTCCGGTTGCTTCCGGCTGGAGCGGTTGCCGGGTGGGGCTTACACCCACTGGGAAAGCGCCGCCTTTGCACGGCGCACGCCAACAGGAGACATTCGACACGGGTGGTGGAATCGCTGACAATCTCGAATCACAACTCCTTCAATTTGCCGAACGCAGCACGATGACAGAAGACACTAACGATATCTCGGTGCTCGTCCGTGAGTTTTGGACGCTCATGGGTTCAAACGACTTTGCATCGGTGCAGGCGGTGTTAGGTGAGCAATTCATCCTTGAATGGCCCCAGTCGAACGAACTCATCCGTGGTGCCGCGCGGTTCGCACAGATGAACTCGGAGTACCCGGCGCAGGGTCCGTGGCGTTTCGCGGTGAACAGAGTCGTGGCTAAAACGGCTAGCGAAGCAGTATCCAATGTGACGGTTACCGATGGATCTATGACCGCGCGAGCCGTATCGTTTTTCTCAGTCGAAGCTGGCAAAATCACTCGGATCGTTGAATATTGGCCGGAGTCATATGATGCCCCCGCCAATCGTGCGCATCTTGTCGAGCGCATCGAGTAGGTTAGCGCGTATCGCCGGCGTTGTGCCGGCTAGACCACCGCCGCGAACCGGCCATGGGACTAAACCGCTCGCGCGGTAGGCCCTCCGTTTGAGGCATGTGGTTTTTCGGAGGGACCCGGCTTGGTTTCCTATGTTGATTGATGAGGCGATCCGCCTCGTTACTCGACAGGAGCCGAGCTATGACGACATCCACCGAAGTTATCAGCCCGTTACGCCAGCGCATGATGGACGACATGCGCATGCGTCGCCTCGCGCCGACCACGCAATCCAACTACCTTCGCGTCGTACGCGAGTTCACAGTCTTCCTCGGACGCTCGCCCGACACCGCGACCGTTGAGGAATTGCGACGCTACCAGTTGCATCT
>NZ_MTHB01000202.1 GCF_002220365.1 Caballeronia sordidicola
GTAAGCGGCTCGGCTGGGCCGTGTCCTCACGCGCGCGCGAGTGAGGCATGATGGCGATGGCGTGTTGGAGTCCGTATAGATCAAGGGAGATCGTGTCCACGATCGGCGATCATGGGGACGATCCATCCAAATCTATCCAGATCTACCGGATTGAGATTGTGGCGGGGTGAGGGGTTTTAGTTTGTCAGCCACATTCCAAGGCAGCAATTCGTCGATGCGAGAGATCTTGTGATCAGCGATGTGGGTCAGGATGTATTCTAGGTAGGCACGCGGGTTGATTCCGTTGAGCTTGCACGTCCCGATCAAGCTATACATCGCGGCGGCCCGCTCGCCCCCGCTGTCGGAGCCGACGAACAGATAATTTTTGCGTCCGAGCGCGACACAGCGCAAGGCGTTTTCGGCAAGCACATTGCTTATCTCGGCCCGACCGTCTTCACAGTAGAACGTGAGGGCTGCCCAGTGGTTCAGCGAGTAGTTGATCGCCTTGGCGAGCGCGGACTTCGTTGACAGCGTCGTGAGTTTTGCCCTGATCGTCGTTTCGAACTTAACGAGCAATGGCTTGCTCTTCTCTCGCCTCACGCGCAGACGCTCGTCTGGTTCCTTGCCACGGATGTCGGCTTCTATGCTGTAGAGCTCGCCGATCATCTCGAGCAGCTGCTGGGTATCCGCAGTCGGCGTGCGCGCGTGAACATCATAGATGTACCTCCTTGCGTGATCCCAGCATGCCGCTTCGTGGATCTCGCCGCTTGCGTACAGTTGATCGAACCCCGAGTAAGCATCGGCCTGCACGATGCCGTGGAATGCGGCGAGCCGGGTTTGAGGGTGGATGCCTTTGCGATCCGAGGAGAAGTCGAACCATACCGCAGCAGGCTCAGCCGAACCCGAGCGACGATCGTCGCGCACGTAGACCCAGAAGCGGCCGGTCACCGTCTTACCGTTGCCTGGCGCGAGCACCGCGACCGGCGTGTCGTCAACGTGTACCTTTTCGGAAACCAACACGTAGCGCTGGATCTCTTTAACGAGCGGTACACAGAGCTGGGCAATCTGCCCGAGCCAGCGGCCCATGCTGCCGCGATCCAACGTCACTCCATCGCGTGCCGCAATCTCCGATTGGCGATACAGCGGCTGATGATCAGCGAACTTCGACACCGCAATATCGGCCAGCAAGCTCGGATGCGCGATGCTGTGCTCGATCGGCAGGCTAGGCATCGCGGGCTGTTCGATGTGGCCGCAATCGGGGCAACACAGCTTGTGGCGGATCGTGCGGATCACTTTGAACGCGGCCGCCACGCGGGCGAGTTGCTCGGAGACATCCTCGCCGAGCCACTGCATTGCAGTCGCGCATATGGGGCAAGCCGAATCAGGTGTGAGTTCGATCTCGTCGCGCGGCAAGTGCGGCGGCAGGGGTTCTCGCGTGGGCCCTCGATCGGATGGTCCCTTCGATGCTTTGTCTCGTTGTCCTCGCGCCTCTGCCGCCCCTTGGCCGGCCGTCAGGTCTTCCAACTGCGCTTCGAGCTTATCGATCTGCCGGGCCAGTTTCTCGGACTTGCTCCCGAAGTGCATCCGCCTGAGCTTGTCGATCTGCGCCTTCAGTCGGTCGATCTCGTCGTCGCGGGCGGCGATCTCCCGCACCATGTTCGCGAGCGATGCTTGCTGCTCGAGCACCAGAGCCTGGAGCTCAGCGACGGTGGCGGGAAGCGGCGCATGTTGGGACATGCGTTGCAGTTTACGAGTCTTCTTCGCGGTTTACAACATCGACAGCGCGGCAGTGCGTCGCGGCTGCCGCCAGTCGATGCCCTCGAGCAGCATCGAAAGCTGGGCGCTCGTCAGATGGATCTTTCCGCCATCGGCCTGGGGCCAGATAAAACGGCCTCGCTCCAATCGTTTTGCGAGCAACCAGAGTCCGTCATCAGTCGCCCAAAGCAGCTTCACGAGATCGCCGCGACGCCCGCGGAAGATGAACAGGTGGCCGCCCAGCGGATTTTCTTCGAGTGCTGTCTGCACCTTCGCGGCCAGCCCCTGGAACCCGCAGCGCATGTCGGTCACGCCGGCCGCTAGCCAGATACGCGTACCTGCCGGCAGCGCGATCACTTCAGACATTCCTGCAGGAACGCTTCGGTGCGCTCGGCAGACAGGCCGCGAATCTTCACGCGCCGCTTGCCGATCTCCACCTCGATCTCGCACACGGGCGTCGGCATCGGTACGCTGCTCATCGCCTCTGACATCACTGTCGGCTCCGGCGCCCGAAGTACCAATGCCGAGTCGATCACGTCGACGCTCAGCAGTTCCGTGCATGGCATGCTCGGCGCAACGTCGAGTGCAGGGACGACGAGCTTGCCTTCACGATATTGCTTGCGCCATCCGAACACTACATTGGCGTTGATGTCGTGCCGGCGCGCAACAATCGACACCGACATGCCAGGCACCAACGTCTCTCTGATCACCTGCTGCTTGAATTTTCGCGCGTACGTGCGACGGGGATGGGCTGCGCCCCCTGCGTTCGACATGGCTGACTGGCTCCGTTGATCTGAACGCCCTCATCATGCTTTGGAAAAGTCAGCATGGCGAAACGGTCGGGCCGAGCCGCTTAC
>NZ_MTHB01000245.1 GCF_002220365.1 Caballeronia sordidicola
TGCAGCGCAGCCAGATTAGAGCCGCTTTTGTCGATGGTTACCGTCTCGGGTACACCGTTCTGAGCGATCGACTTTTCAAAGAAGCGCCGCGCTGCCACCTTGTCGCGCTTGGCTCTGAACAGGAAATCGATGGTTTGGCCCGCCTTGTCCACCGCCCGGTAGAGATACTTCCACTGGCCTTTGACTTTGATATACGTTTCGTCCATGCGCCAGCTCTTGCCCACCGGCTGCTTGTGCTTACGGAACGTCTTCTCGAACAGCGGCACCAACTTGATCACCCAACGATGCACCGTGGAATGATCAACCTCAATACCGCGCTCGGCCATCATTTCTTCGAGATTACGCAAACTCAGTGAGTAGGCGACGTACCACCGCACGCATAGCAACATCATATCGAGCGGATAGTGAAGGCGCTTTAGCACTCGGGCGATGCCCGCAGCAAGCGTCTTTCGCGGTGTTTGGGTCTTCTTCATCGGCCAGCCAAAGCATATTTGTCAGGCTCGAATACTACCTCTCCCGCCTTAACGCGACAAAACCGCAAGACGCCCGTGCTGGATGCGACCGAAGCGCGGCACTTGCTCGACAGCATCGATGTCACGACGCCGATCGGGCTGCGGGACCGGGCGTTTATTGCGTTGATGGTGTTTTCGTTTGCACGCGTGGGCGCCGCGCTCGCGATGCGCGTCGATGACATTTATGTGCAGCACCGGGGCCTGTGGGTGCGCCTGCGCGAAAAGGGCGGCAAGCACCACGAGATACCGTGTCACCACGCGCTCGAGGCGTACCTGCACGCGTATTTGAATGGCGCGGGGATCGGTGACGATCCGAAAGGGCCGCTATTCAGGACGATCCGGCGCGGCACCGGGCAGCTCAACGACACGCCGCTGCCGCAGGCGAACGCGTATGCGATGGTGCGACGTCGCGCGCTGGCCGCCGGCATCGGCACGAAGATCGGCAATCACACGTTCCGCGCTACCGGCATCACCGCCTATCTGAAGAATGGCGGCATGCTGGAGAACGCCGCGGCAATGGCCATCACGCATCGACACGCACCACGCAGCTCTATGACCGGCGTCACAATGAAATCAGTCTGGATGAGGTCGAGCGGATCTGTATTTAATTATTTCGTATCGCATAGTAAATGTGACTGTCTCCAACCCGCCACTGGACTAAACCGCTCGCGCGGTAGGCCTTCCGTTTGAGGCATGTGGTTTTTCGGAGGGACCCGGCTTGGTTTCCTATGTTGATTGATGAGGCGATCCGCCTCGTTACTCGACAGGAGCCGAGCTATGACGACATCCACCGAAGTTATCAGCCCGTTACGCCAGCGCATGATGGACGACATGCGCATGCGTCGCCTCGCGCCGACCACGCAATCCAACTACCTTCGCGTCGTACGCGAGTTCACAGTCTTCCTCGGACGCTCGCCCGACACCGCGACCGTTGAGGAATTGCGACGCTACCAGTTGCATCTGGTTGACCGCGGGGTGTCGCCAGTCTCTCTAAACGCCGCGATCACCGGGTTGAAGTTCTTCTTCGGCACCACGCTCGGTCAAGAAGCATTAATGGCCAAGATG
>NZ_MTHB01000038.1 GCF_002220365.1 Caballeronia sordidicola
CATGCTGTCGCCACTACCCCGGCGCAGCGACTGGCGGCACCGCTTCGCTCATCCATCCAGTCGTATCAGCCTTCCCCGAAAGGGTCACCGGGTCGGCCTGCGCATCGGCATTTTCGAGGCTTACTCAGCGTTCACTCACGTTACGGCCTGCACACTCGCGCTGTCACCAATTCGTGACACGCTTACCCGAAGGCTTCAGCCATTTCGTTACCTCCATAGCTGCTCCGGTTGCTTCCGGCTGGAGCGGTTGCCGGGCGGGGCTTACACCCGCTGGAAAGCGCCGCCTTTTCACGGCGCACACCCAGTTCAGCCATTTTTAAGGCGGAGATCAAGGTATCGAATTGCAAGCCCTGAGACGAGTCAACATGATCTGCTCCGACCTTCTTCAGCCAGTACCCCCAACCTTCTTCGTAGCCCAGCACGTGGAGAAGTTCATGGTGAGCGAGATCATTCGGTGTACTGAGTGGTAATTTATCGGACGGCAAAAAAGAGGCACACACCGGAAATAGCGAATCCCAGGTCAGTCGCTCAGCCTTGAACCCAGCCCACTTGCCATTTTCATGACGGATTTCCATATCTGCGTCGGCGTCCGTTTCTCCCTCCCAGATGTTACTGGTTATGAGTAGGTTGACATCGGGATGCAGTTCGCGAAAACCTGGCAGACGTGTTGACAACCAATGAATGAAGAACACCAGGCTGACCCGCAAAGTAAGTACCCTGTGGTGTCCTTTTCCGAAGATCTCATCGGTAGCGGCGGCCATCCGATCTACGGCTTCATGGACGACAGGGAAGTAGGCCAGCCCGGTCTCAGTGAGCTCCAAACCTCTTGGTAATCGTCTAAAAAGGGCTGCGCCCAATTGCGATTCGAGTGCCTTGACCTGTTGGCTGATGGCCGCTTGGGTAAGGTTGAGTTCGATCGCCGCATGGGTAAAACTGAGATGCCGCGCAGCAGATTCAAATGCGCGTAACCAGTTCAGCGGGGGGAGTCTTTTCTTCATTCGGGCTTTAGGCGCAGTGAAACGAAAAACCGGGTTAGGCATTTTTCAAGAATCGCCGGTAGACGGGTTATGCATGGGCCGAGCTCGCCGCAACAGGTTGACGTGCCGGACCAGTTTCTAGTCTATCCGATAGAGTTTGATCCGCCCTTTCCCGCCGAAAAAACTAAGGCGCGAGTTATGCCACGCACGGATCGCCGACCGGCATCGCGCACGCGTGCCTGCTGGAAATCCTCTTGGTGGCAGGAATGAAAACACTTCGATTGGCTCGCCACCCTAACGAAAACATACATGGCTTGTATCCACTCATGCGTCTTGACGCGGACGCGGACTGCACGCAATTGAACAGGGTTTTGTCGCGTTAAGGCGGGAGAGGTAGTATTCGAGCCTGACAAATATGCTCTGGCTGGCCGATGAAGAAGACCCAAACACCGCGAAAGACGCTTGCTGCGGGCATCGCCCGAGTGCTAAAGCGCCTTCACTATCCGCTCGATGCGATGTTGCTATGCGTGCGGTGGTACGTCGCCTACTCACTGAGTTTGCGTAATCTCGAAGAAATGATGGCCGAGCGCGGTATCGAGGTTGATCATTCCACGGTGCATCGTTGGGTGATCAAGTTGATGCCGCTGTTCGAGAAGACGTTCCGTAAGCACAAGCAGCCGGTAGGCGAGAGCTGGCGGATGGACGAAACGTATATCAAAGTCAAAGGCCAGTGGAAGTACCTCTACCGGGCGGTGGACAAGGCGGGCCAAACCGTCGATTTCCTGTTCAGAGCTAAGCGCGACAAAGTGGCAGCGCGGCGCTTCTTTAAAAAGTCGATCGCTCAGAACGGTGTACCCGAGACGGTAACCATCGACAAAAGCGGCTCTAATCTGGCTGCGCTGCACGCGGTCAACGCCGTGCGAGAGACGCCCATCACGATTCGTCAAGTCAAGTACCTGAATAACGTGGTCGAGCAGGACCATCGGGCCATCAAACGCATCACCCGACCGATGCTGGGCTTCAAGGACTTCCACTGCGCGCGCGTCATTCTGAGCGGCATCGAAGTCATGCATATGATCAAGAAAGGGCAGATGAAGGGCTCGGGCGAAATCCCACTGTCTGCTGCCCAGCAGTTCTACTCACTCGTTTCATAAGTAATGCATAACATCTCACGCTTGCTTGACTCTCTTGCCTTACTGCGACACAACCGATGCGAAAGGATGGCCGAGTTGTAATAGATGATCGTGTTAGCGATCAGTCTGGCGCACTGGTTGCTGATCTCAATTTCGATGTCGGTGCGACCGGTCAATTCCTTCTTTCCACCGACCTGCGCAATAGTCGAGCGTAGCTGGTGGTAGGACTCGATACGGTTCTGTGAGCGATGCACGTTCCGTTCCAGTTGCGGATCGCGCAGGTAGCGCAACGTGTAGATGCTTCGGATGAGCTTGTCGAACTCGAAGATCGCGCGCCGGGTCGGATTCGGCGCGGTGTGGGCGCACAGCTTTCGGATAAGCGTGATCATGCCTAAGGCCAACGAACACGAAGCCCGGGAAGCTGTCATCGCCCGCATACTTCGCCCGCTTGGAACCCAACCTCTTTCGAAGGCCCAGGCACTGCAGGCAGCAGGACTGCTCAACGTGCACTGGACGACGGTCTATCGGTTGCGGAAGCGATTTCTGGCAGACCCCGTTATCAGTGCGGTCAGACCGCGTGAGCGTGGCCCCAAAGCCGGCAGCCGGCGCCTGGGTGCCCGGACAGAATTGATCGTCGACGACGTGCTCACTACGTGGCTTCCCAGGCAGCGTCTGCTGGCT
>NZ_MTHB01000190.1 GCF_002220365.1 Caballeronia sordidicola
GGACATTCGTCGACGCGTGGACGCGAAAGAAGTCGTGATCGGCTTCGGTCATCCGGTGTACACGATCTCCGATCCACGCAACAAGGTGATCAAGGAAATCGCGAAGAAGCTGGCGAAGGAAGCCGGCGATACCAAGCTTTACGACATCGCTGAGCGGCTTGAAACAACGATGTGGGACGCGAAGAAGATGTTCCCGAACCTGGACTGGTTCAGCGCGGTGTCATATCACGCGATGGGCGTGCCCACAGCCATGTTCACGCCGCTGTTCGTGATCTCGCGGACCTCGGGCTGGAGCGCCCACATCATTGAACAACGTATCGATAACAAGATCATCCGGCCGAGCGCAAATTACACCGGTCCCGAAAATCTGAAGTTCCAATCTATAAATAAGCGAAAATAGCGCGCTGCGTGCGCCGGATAGCCCGAATCGGCGCGCGTGCTTTCGCAAAACGGGCCAATGCAGCCGGTCATTTCACCCACGAAATGGCACTGCAAACGCCCCGATTGAACATTTAAACGAAATTTAGAAAGGCTGTCATAGATGAATAAACTCCTGATCGCTAGCGTTGTCGGCGCCCTGTCTCTCTCGGGCATGCTCGCCAGCACGAGCGCACTGGCCGCAGATGCCACAACCACGACTACCACTGCCCCGGCCAAATCGACGACGGCCAAGAAGGCAGTCGCAAAACGCCCCGCACCGGCCCGCCGCCTGATCAAGCGCAAACCCGCCGCAGAAGCCAAAGCTGCAGCAAAAGTGGACCCGATCCCGGAAGGTTCGACGAAATGGTCCTGCGCTGAAGGTCTGGCCTTCTTCCTGAAAGGCGACATGAAGCGTGACCAGGTCGTGACCGTCAACTGGGCGAAGAAGGACTATCAATTGCCGCGTGAAAACACCACGACTGGTGCAGACCGCTTCCACGATGCAGCAACGGGCATGGATCTGGTCGTGATCCCGAGCAAGGCCATGTTGTTCTCGGACAAGGACTCATCGCGTCTCGCCGACGAATGCAAGACGGATGAAATGGCTGCCGCAGGTACACCGGCACCGACGCAATCCAACGAACTGATCAAGAACGTCAAGTAAGTTTTTACCAGAGGTTTCTCGATGTCCGCACCGATTTCAAACGTCCGGCCCGAGCCGGATCGAGTATTAGTCGATATCGTCGACTATGTTCTCAACTTTCAAGTCGACAGCACGCTCGCGCTCGACACCGCGCGCAACTGCCTGATCGATACGCTCGGTTGCGGACTCGAAGCCCTGACCTACCCTGCCTGCACCAAGCTGATGGGACCCATCGTGCCCGGCACGATTGTCCCCAACGGCGCCAAGGTGCCCGGCACCTCTTTCCAGCTCGACCCGGTTCAGGCTGCGTTCAACATTGGCGCGATGATCCGCTGGCTCGACTTCAACGACACATGGCTTGCTGCCGAATGGGGCCATCCGTCGGACAATCTCGGCGG
>NZ_MTHB01000135.1 GCF_002220365.1 Caballeronia sordidicola
CGAGCCTGGCAAGAGTGCTTCCTTGATCTCCCATCTGGTCGGGTTCAAGACGCTATACGACACGGACGCTCCTCTTGAGGACGTGTTACCGACGACGCTTGCGCGCTACCCGGAGCGATATAGCGGCTACACGCTCCAGCGACTGTGCGATGAGATGCACCAGTTCTATCGCGAGCGCAACGTCACGGAGCTGCAGCGCCTGTGCTTTCGCAGCGAGCACTTCCCGAAACAGGCAATGTCGGTGCAGCAGGCCACAGAGGCGTTCGTGGGCAACCGCGTCGACTACTTGCCGCTCGCGAAGTGTCAGGGGCGGATCGCGGCAGTGCTCGCGCTCATCTACCCGCCCGGCATCGGCATCGTCGTACCCGGCGAGCGTTTTGACGAGCGGGCGCAACCGATGCTCGACTATTTTCTCGTCTTCGAGGAGGCGTTCAACCGCTTTCCTGGCTTTGAGTTTGAGGTACAGGGCGTCTACGCCGACGATGTCGACGGGAAGGTCGTGCTCCATACCTACGTTGTGAAGGAATAGGCATGTTGAACGACGACACCTGCGTCTCCAGATTGGTGAAGTTTTCATCCACCGCACCGAGACCGACCACAAGGCGGCGTTCGCATCACGCCGTGCGACGCACAAGGAGCATTCATGCATGATGTCCCGGGAATCCTGTTCGATCGTCGCGTGCTGGTGGTCCATAACGGAATGAATGCAGTCAGCGCCGCAGGCCGCGCCACTTCCGCGTTGGTCCGGGATCTGCAAGCGCGCGGCATCAGTGTCATCGACGCCGTTTCGCTGCGCGAAGCGCAAGCGCAGATCGCGACTCATGCGTTATTGCAAGCGGTGCTGATCGATTGGGAGCTCGAGGGGATGTCGGGGCATGAAAGTGCACGCAACGTCATCGCTGCCGTGCGTGGACGCGCTGCACGGTTGCCTGTGTTCCTTCTTGCTGCGAGCGGTTCACTCGCGGAAGTGCCGGCCGAGACCCTCGAGGCTGTCAACGACTACATCTGGCTGTTCGAGGATACGCCCGACTTCGTCGGTGGGCGCGTTGCTGCCGCGATTGATCGCTACCGAGATACGTTGCTGCCGCCGATGTTCAAGGCGTTAGCGACCTTCGCCGGCACCTATGAGTATTCGTGGCACACCCCGGGACACAGCGGCGGCACGGCCTTTCTCAAACACCCGGCCGGGCGTGCGTTTTATGAATTTTTCGGCGAGGAATTGTTTCGGTCTGATCTGTCGATTTCTGTTGGCGAACTGGGTTCGCTTCTCGACCACTCGGGCCCGATCGGCGAAGCGGAGCGCAATGCTGCGCGCGTGTTCGGCGCGGATCGCACGTATTTCGTCACCAACGGCTCGTCCACCTCGAACCGTGTAATCCTGATGGCGAGCGTGACGCGCGACCAAATCGCGTTGTGCGACCGAAACTGTCACAAGTCGGTTGAGCACGCGATGACTCTCTCCGGCGCGATCCCGACTTACTTAATGCCTTCGCGTAACTACCTCGGCCTCATCGGACCCATTCCCTCGCAGCATCTCGAGCCGGGCGCCGTCCGTGATCGTATCGGAGCCAATGCGCTCGTAACGGAGGGTATGAATCGAGAGCCGCTCCACGCGGTAATAACGAATTCGACCTACGATGGCCTCTGCTATAACGTGGAGCGCGTCGTACAGCTGCTCGGGCTGTCCGTGGATCGGCTCCATTTCGACGAAGCGTGGTACGGCTACGCGCGGTTCAACCCGCTCTACGCCGGTCGCTTCGCGATGCACGGTAACCCTGCCGAGTCGTCTGGGGACGGCCCGACGATTTTCGCGACACAGTCGACCCACAAGTTGCTGGCGGCGCTGTCGCAGGCGTCCTACATTCACGTACGCGACGGGCGCCGGCCAATCGATCATGAGCGATTCAATCTGGCGTTCATGATGCATGCGTCGACGTCACCGCAGTACGCGATCATTGCGTCGAACGACGTTGC
>NZ_MTHB01000122.1 GCF_002220365.1 Caballeronia sordidicola
TCAGACAGCGCGGCGCACCATCAATTCTTTGATCTTGCCGATAGCTTTCGTGGGATTCAGTCCCTTCGGGCACACATCGACGCAATTCATGATGGTATGGCAACGGAACAGACGGTACGGATCTTCCAGGTTGTCGAGACGTTCACCCGTCGCTTCATCACGGCTGTCTGCAATGAACCGATAGGCTTGCAACAAGCCCGCCGGACCCACGAACTTGTCCGGGTTCCACCAAAAGCTCGGGCATGAAGTCGAGCAGCTAGCACACAGGATGCACTCGTACAGGCCGTCGAGCTCGTCGCGCTCTTCAGGCGTTTGCAGACGCTCTTTTTCCGGCGGCGGCGTGTCGTTGATCAGGTACGGCTTGATCGAGTGATACTGGTTGAAAAACTGCGTGAAGTCGCAAATCAGGTCGCGCACGACGGGCAGGCCCGGCAGCGGACGCAACACGATCTTCTGCGGCAGGTCGTTCATGTTCTGCAAGCAGGCCAGACCGTTCTTGCCGTTGATGTTCATGGCGTCCGAACCGCACACGCCTTCACGGCAGGAACGGCGGAACGACAGTGTTTCGTCGACGGACTTCAGCTTCAGCAGTGCGTCCAGCAACATGCGCTCGTGCGAGTCGATCTCGATCTCATACGTCTGCATGCGGGGCGCTGCGTCCTTGTCCGGATCGTAGCGGTAGATTTCAAAAGTACGCTTTGCCATTTCGATTTCCTTGCCTTAGAAGGTACGCGCTTTCGGCGGCACCGATTCAACCGTCAGCGGCGTCATGTGCACCGGCTTGTAATCGAGCTTGTCGCCTTCGCTGAACCACAGCGTGTGCTTCATCCAGTT
Source organism: Caballeronia sordidicola (assembly GCF_002220365.1). Lineage (GTDB taxonomy): Bacteria > Pseudomonadota > Gammaproteobacteria > Burkholderiales > Burkholderiaceae > Caballeronia > Caballeronia sordidicola_C. Next base: position 835 of record NZ_MTHB01000122.1, read on the forward strand.
CTCGTCGTCACGCGTTTCGAAGTTGCTGTGCGCATGCGCGCCGCGGCTTTCCTTGCGTGCTTCGGCCGAGATCATGGTCGCGCGCGCCACTTCGATCAGGTTCGCCAGCTCCAGTGCTTCCACCTTCGCCGTATTGAACACCTTCGACTTGTCCTTCAGGTGCACATGCTTCACGCGCTCGGACAATTCCTTGACCTTGTCCACGCCTTCCGCCAACAACGCGGACGTGCGGAACACGCCTGCGTGCGCCTGCATGGTCGCGCGGATGTCGTTGGCGATCGATTGCGTGTATTCACCCGACGACGAGTTCTCCAGCACGGCGAGGCGTTCAAGCGCGGCGTCGGCGGCATCGGCCGGCAGCGGCTTATGTTCCTTCATGTCCAGCGCATGCTTGATGATGTGGTTACCGGCCGCGCGGCCGAACACCACCAGGTCCAGCAGCGAGTTCGTGCCCAGGCGGTTCGCGCCGTGCACCGACACGCAAGAACATTCGCCGACCGCGTAGAAGCCATTGACCGGTTCTTCGTAGCCGCCCTTCAACGTACCCACGACCTGGCCGTGAATGTTCGTAGGAATGCCGCCCATCTGGTAATGGATGGTCGGCACGACCGGGATCGGCTCCTTGATGCAGTCCACGTTCGCGAACTTCATCGCGATCTCGCGAATCGACGGCAGACGCTTCATGATCGTCTCGGCGCCGATATGCGACAGATCCAGCAAGACGTGGTCCTTGTTCGGACCCACACCGCGACCTTCCTTGATTTCCTGGTCCATCGAACGCGAAACGAAGTCGCGCGGCGCCAGATCCTTCAGCGTCGGCGCGTAACGTTCCATGAAGCGTTCGCCATCCGAATTGCGCAGGATCCCGCCTTCGCCGCGCACGCCTTCGGTAATGAGCACGCCCGCGCCCGCAACACCGGTCGGGTGGAATTGCCAGAATTCCATGTCCTGCAAAGCGATGCCCGAGCGGGCGGCCATGCCAAGTCCATCGCCGGTATTGATGAACGCGTTGGTCGATGCCGCGAAGATCCGGCCCGCGCCGCCCGTGGCGAACAACGTGGTCTTGCCTTCGAGGATGTGGACGTCACCGGTTTCCATTTCCATGGCGGTCACGCCGAGCACGTCGCCATCGGCGTCGCGGATCAGGTCCAGCGCCATCCATTCAACGAAGAAGTGCGTCTTGGCTGCGACGTTCTGCTGATACAGCGTGTGGAGCAACGCGTGACCGGTACGGTCAGCGGCGGCGCAAGCGCGCTGTACCGGCTTTTCGCCGTAGTTCGCCGTGTGGCCGCCGAACGGGCGCTGATAGATCGTGCCGTCCGCGTTACGGTCGAACGGCATGCCCATGTGTTCGAGTTCGTAGACGGCGCCGGGCGCTTCACGGCACATGAATTCGATCGCATCCTGGTCGCCGAGCCAGTCGGAGCCCTTGATGGTGTCGTAGAAGTGATAATGCCAGTTGTCTTCGCTCATGTTGCCGAGCGACGCACCAATACCGCCTTGGGCCGCGACGGTATGCGAACGCGTCGGGAACACCTTCGAGAGCACTGCGACCGACAGACCCGCACGGGCGAGTTGCAGCGACGCGCGCATGCCCGAACCACCTGCACCCACGATAACTACGTCGAAACGGCGACGCGGCAGGGACGTTTTAATTGCAGCCATTCTTTACACTCTCCAGAGAATCTGTGCCGCGTAGCCGATACAACCGACCAGCCAGAGGATCGTCGCCACTTGCAGGAACAGGCGCAAGCCGACCGGCTTCACGTAGTCCATCCAGATGTCCCGGATGCCAACCCACGCGTGGTAGAAGAGCGAGAGCAACGCGACAAACGTGGCGAGCTTCATCCATTGCATGGCGAAGATGGAGGCCCAGCCGTCGTACGAAAAATCACGCGCGCCGAAGAACCAGAACAGCAGGACCAGCGTGTACAGGGCCATCACGACGGCGGTAATGCGTTGCGCCAGCCAGTCGCGCAGACCGTAGTGCGCGCCAACGACGAGACGCTTGGGACCGATTCGATTGTTGTTATTCGCTGCCATTCTCAGAAGGCTCCGAAGAGTTTAAGCGCAACGACGATTGTCAGCAGAGATGACACCGCGAGCACGACGATGGACGTCTGCTTGCCGCCTTCCTTGCTCACTGCGCGATGGGTGTCGAGCAGCAGGAAGCGGATGCCTGCACAAAAGTGGAACAGGAAGGACCACGAAAGCACGAGGACGACGATCTTGACGAGGGGATTGGCGAGAAAGCCCTTGAACGAGTCGAAACTGATCTCCGACGTCAGGCTTTGGTCCAGCAGATAGAGCAGAAACGGCAGCGATACGAATAGAAGCAGACCACTGATGCGGTGAAGAATTGACACCTTTCCCGCTAGTGGCAAGCGGTAGGTTGCTAGCTGAGCAATTCCGATATTCCGGTACTCAGGTCTTGGTTTTTTTGCGGCTTCAGCCATGCTAGACCCCAACTTTGTTATCACACTAGTCCGCGATTTTAGCGCCTTTTTATATCGCGCTGCAGCGAAATGCCGCGCAAGAGGCTATTGCTCATCGCGTGAGAAAGGCTTTTAAGGCACCCCTTGGGTCCGCCGTCAAGCCGTCCACGTCCCGTTCAACTCAAATCGTTTTGATAGTAATAGCCGTTCGTGACATACCACCCGCGCCGCACTTCCACCGGCCGGTCGCCATATGTGTACGACACCCGCTCGACCGACAATAAAGGCGACCCGGCGGCCACGCCAAGCAGTTCCGCTACAGCAGGGTCCGCGCCCACCGCCCTGATTTTCTCCGATGCCCGGATCATGCGCGTGCCGAACTCCGTTTCGAACATCGCATAAAGCGGGCCTTTGTAATCTGCCAGGCGCTCAGCGCTCAGTCCACGGAATACCGCGCCGGGTAACCAGATTTCGTCGAAAACGGTAGTTTCGCCGTCGAATTGCAGCAAACGTTTGATGCACACGACCGGGTCGGCCGGCTTCAGGTCCAGTTGGCGAGCGATCTCGGCGGGTGCGCGCAAACGGCGGCACTCCAGCAGCCGGCTTACGTGGGGATGAAGATCGCCGTCTTCCGGCAGTAACCGGAGAAAGCGGAACTGTACGCGATCTTCGTTGTGCGTTGCAACAAACGTGCCCTTGCCCTGGCGGCGCACGAGCAGGTTGTCGGCGGCGAGTTCGTCGATGGCTTTGCGCACCGTCCCTTGGCTCACCTTATAGCGGGCGGCCAGTTCGACTTCGCTTGGGATCATTTCGCCGGGCTTCCATTCGCCCGATTCCAGCCCTTGGGTAATCAGGGCCTTGATCTGCTGATATAGCGGGCTGAACGTCGGCGACGAAGCGGGCACGACTTCCGTCGCGCCGGCTGCGCCGGGAAGGTTCGTGGTGCTCGCTGGGTTTGAATTCATGCGCGCATTTCATCATAAAGCGCCAAGTCGCGTCTAGCGTTTTCCCGGGCATTCCTATGTCTTATATAAGACATATGATACGGTTGACTTTGCCCTGATCGAATCCTACACTCCTTGGCGAGCAAGGGTTTGCAGGATGCTGCGCGTGTCATGCAGCGCACCCGGTGCGTCGGCTAGCCTTGGCGCCGGCCACTGAAACGCCTCAGAACGCCCTACCGCTCACCGCCTCAAGCCGAACGGCTTTCGTGTTCGCTGCCGCTGCCAGTGCCCCGCTCTTGCAACGCCCGCGCGCCCTCGAAAACGCGACGCATGAGGTACGAGACGTGTACGAGGTGTACAAGCCGAGGTGTACAAGCGGCGCTGAACCAGCAGGATCCAGCGCAAAACCCCATGCTCACCGCGCCAGATTTTCAGCACGAGGGTCGGGCTGCGATTGCCGGCATGCTACCGGAAAGACAATGACAATCTCGCTGCAGGCGCGACGCCATTGGGTTTCGGGGGCACCCCGCGGGGCAACCCACGCAGTTCGATTCACTTGCTTCATCAACGCTTCGCGTAACGCGCCTAAAATGGCGTTTTCCCCTAGCGTTTCACGCACCGTTCAGGAGTGTTCTCAATGGCTAAGTCCGCAAAGCGCGTTGCCGTCACCGGCGCCGCAGGTCAAATCGGTTACTCGTTGCTGTTCCGCATCGCCAATGGCGACCTGCTAGGCAAAGACCAGCCGGTCATCCTTCAGTTGCTCGACCTGCCGCAGGCGCAAGGCGCCGTCAAGGGCGTAGTCATGGAACTGGAAGACTGCGCGTTCCCGCTGCTGGCAGGCGTGGTCGTGACCGACGACCCGAAGGTCGCGTTCAAGGACGCCGACGTCGCGTTGCTGGTCGGCGCCCGTCCGCGTTCGAAGGGCATGGAGCGTAAGGACCTGCTGTCCGCTAACGCCGAGATCTTCACGGTGCAAGGCAAGGCGCTCAATGAAGTCGCCAGCCGCGACGTGAAGGTCCTCGTGGTCGGCAACCCGGCCAACACGAACGCTTACATTGCGATGAAGTCGGCGCCGGATCTGCCGAAGAAGAATTTCACGGCCATGCTGCGTCTGGACCACAACCGCGCGCTGTCGCAACTGGCGTCGAAGTCGGGCAAGCCGGTTGCATCGATCGAAAAGCTGGCCGTGTGGGGCAATCACTCGCCGACCATGTACCCGGATTTCCGTTTCGCCACGGTCGACGGCGGCTCGCTGACCAAGCTGATCAACGACGACGAATGGAACCGCAACACGTTCATCCCGACGGTTGGCAAGCGCGGCGGGGCGATCATCGAAGCGCGTGGTCTGTCGTCGGCAGCGTCGGCAGCTAATGCGGCTATCGACCACGTGCGCGACTGGGTGCTCGGCACGAACGGCAAGTGGGTCACCATGGGCGTTCCGTCTGATGGTTCGTACGAAATCCCGGAAGACATCATCTACGGTGTTCCCGTGACGTGCGAAAACGGCGAATACAAGCGTGTTGAAGGCCTGGAAATCGACGCGTTCTCGCGCGAGAAGATGACCGGCACGCTGAACGAATTGCTGGAAGAGCGCGACGGCGTCGCGCATCTGCTGGGCAAGTAAGCGGGTCTAGCAGACTTTGCGTTCACGCGAGCGCCTGGCCGCAGGGCCGGCGCTCGCTGCTGATTCGAGTGCGTTTGGTGTTTGAAAAGCGTTTAAAAAATACCCGAACCCACCCGAATCCGCGATTTCCACCCCTCTTTACAAGCAAACCGACGCCGACGATGCGCGCTCTCACCCCCGCCGAAGTGCTGTTTGAAGGCGACGTTCCACCCGCTGTGATGCCCCCTTGCGATCACTATGCAGGAAGCGAAAAGCTGATCAGGAAATCGCTCGCCCTGCAGGCGCAACTCGGCCCGGTGTTCGACGTCACGCTCGATTGCGAGGACGGCGCGCAAGTCGGTCAGGAAGCGTCGCACGCGGAACTGGTGGCATCGTTCCTCGGCAGCGAGGACGACCGCTTCGGCCGCGTCGGCGTGCGGATTCACGACTTCCAGAACCGCGCTTGGCGCGACGATGTGCGCATCATCCTGCGCGCCGCCAGGAAAGCACCTGCGTATATCACGCTGCCCAAGATTCGCAGCGTCTTCGATGCCGTCGAGATGGTCGCGTTTGTCGAAGCGTCGCGTTGTGAGTTTGGGATAAAGCAGGCCATCCCGTGTCAGTTGCTGATCGAAACGCATGGCGCGCTGGCCGAGGTCTTCGAACTCGCGGCGTTGCCGGGCGTCGAGGCGCTGAGTTTCGGGCTGATGGATTTTGTGTCGGCGCATCACGGCGCGATCCCCGACACCGCAATGCGCTCTCCCGGCCAGTTCGATCACCCGCTCGTGCGGCGTGCGAAGCTCGAGATCGCGGCGGCTTGCCACGCGCATGGCAAGGTGGCGTCGCATAACGTCTCCACGGAAGTGCGCGACATGAGCGTGGTCGCGGGCGACGCCCAGCGCGCGCGCAACGAGTTCGGCTTTACGCGCATGTGGAGCATCCACCCGGATCAGATCCAGCCGATTGTCGATGCCTTCCTCCCGCGCAAAGACGAGATTGCGGCCGCCACGGAGATTTTGCTCGCCGCGCAAAACGCGCAGTGGGGACCGACGCGGTATCAGGACACGCTTCACGATCGCGCAAGCTATCGGTATTACTGGTCGGTGCTGCGCCGCGCGAAAGCGTCGGCCCAGGCGCTGCCCGAAGGCGCAGAGACGCTTTTTTCACAAGACAAGTAACGCGTTCTACATATCAGGAGACTGGGTCGGATGAGCGATACGTTAGAGAAAGAAGCACCCGCCACTGGCGGCTTCAAACCGAAGAAATCGGTCGCGCTGTCAGGCGTGACGGCCGGGAATACCGCGCTGTGCACCGTCGGCAAGACGGGCAACGACTTGCACTATCGTGGCTACGACATCCTGGATATTGCCGGGACGTCCGAGTTCGAGGAGATCGCGTATCTGCTTGTGCATGGCAAGCTGCCCACGGTCGCTGAACTCAAGACGTACAAGGCCAAGCTCAAGGGTCTGCGTGGCCTTCCCGCAAACCTGAAGGCCGCGCTGGAATGGATTCCCGCATCCGCCCATCCGATGGATGTGATGCGCACCGGCGTCTCCGTGCTTGGCACCGTGTTGCCCGAGAAGGAAGACCACAACGTCTCCGGCGCCAAGGATATTGCCGACCGCCTGATGGCCTCGCTCGGCTCGATCCTGCTGTACTGGTACCACTATTCGCATAACGGCCGGCGCATTGAAACCGAGACCGATGACGATTCCATCGGCGGGCATTTCCTGCATTTGCTGCATGGCGTTCCGCCGTCGAAGTCGTGGGTCGATGCCATGCACGCGTCGCTGATCCTGTATGCCGAGCATGAATTCAACGCATCGACGTTCACCTGCCGCGTCATTGCCGGCACGGGCTCGGACATGTACTCGGCGATTACGGGCGGCATCGGCGCGTTGCGCGGTCCGAAGCATGGCGGCGCAAATGAAGCCGCGTTTGACATTCAATCGCGCTATCAGACGCCCGACGAAGCGGAAGCGGACATTCGTCGACGCGTGGACGCGAAAGAAGTCGTGATCGGCTTCGGTCATCCGGTGTACACGATCTCCGATCCACGCAACAAGGTGATCAAGGAAATCGCGAAGAAGCTGGCGAAGGAAGCCGGCGATACCAAGCTTTACGACATCGCTGAGCGGCTTGAAACAACGATGTGGGACGCGAAGAAGATGTTCCCGAACCTGGACTGGTTCAGCGCGGTGTCATATCACGCGATGGGCGTGCCCACAGCCATGTTCACGCCGCTGTTCGTGATCTCGCGGACCTCGGGCTGGAGCGCCCACATCATTGAACAACGTATCGATAACAAGATCATCCGGCCGAGCGCAAATTACACCGGTCC
>NZ_MTHB01000116.1 GCF_002220365.1 Caballeronia sordidicola
TGCTACAAGGGCTTCCCCGTCGAGCACAAGCTCAATCGCGGTTGTGTGTTGTGACGTACTGCATTGCCGTTGCGACGTGAGAAGGTGAAGGACTGCGATGCTACAAACGGTCATGTTGGGCATGATTGCCCGGACCCTGATGAAAGACGCGCACGGGGATCTCATTCGACAGGCGGGAATGCAATCCCACGCAGTAAGTCAGATAAACCCCGTGCGGGTCCAACCCGCTTCACATCACCGCTGGCAGTGCAAAGTGATCTTTATTCGCTCATGATGGATGTTGTTCGTCGTCGGAGGCGTTGTGTTCGCGATGCGTTCACGCTGCAGTCGGTTCGTACTTGAAATCGTCGCCGTATTTCAGGCTCGCCCAAGCCATCCTGGCATTCTTCGCCGCGATCGCGACGGCCGCACGCCAGTAGCCGCGGCGCTCCACCAGGCTGCGCACCCAACGGCTGAACCGATCCTGTTTTTCGCCGAGATTGGCGATGACTGCGCGAGCACCCAGCACCAGCAAGCTGCGCAGATAGGCGTCGCCCGCCTTCGTGATACTTCCCAGCCGCTGTTTTCCGCCGCTGCTGTGCTGTCCCGGCGTCAGTCCGATCCACGCGGCCACCTGGCGACCGTTCCGGAAATCATGTCCGGCACCAAGGCTTGCGAGCAATGCGCTCGCCGTGGTCGGGCCGATGCCGCGCAGCCGCATCAGTCGCCTGCTCCGCTCGTCTTCACGCGCGATCTCGCTAATCGCCCGGTCATATTCGACCAGCCGGTTCTCAATGAGGCCGGCGTGCTCAAGCAGATCGTCAATACAACGTCTGGCCCAGCCCGGCAAGACATCAAGATGGCCCGTTATTTCTCTTCGCAAACGCGCCGGACTTTGCGGCAGTACCACGCCGAACTCAGAGAGTAGGCCTCGTATGCGGTTGTAGATTGCCGTGCGCTCTTCGATAAAACCTTGCCGTGTCCGATGAAGGCAGAGTGTGGCCTGCTGGTGTTCGTCCTTCAGCGGCACGAAACGCATGCTCGGACGAGTCACAGCTTCGCAGATGGCTGCGGCATCGGCCGCATCGTTCTTGCCGCGCTTGCCTGACATTCGGTACGGCGCCACGAGCTTGGGCGCGATCAGCTTCACAGTGTGGCCGTACTGTTGGAACATCCGCGCCCAGTGATGTGCACCCGAACAGGCCTCCATGCCAATGAGACAGGGTGGCAACTGGGCGATCAGCGCGAGCAGTTGATCACGTGGGACACGCGGTTTGATCAATACCGGCTTGCCGGATTCATCCACGCCGTGAACCGCAAAGACGTTCTTGGCAAGATCGATTCCGATGGTGACAATGGACATGGACTTCCCCTTTCGCTGGTGTTGATGAAGGTCGAGACTTCATCATGGCACTTTGATGCCGAATTGCGGCTTCCGCCGCAGCCTCGGGACGGGGAAGTCCCTTTCATTCGACA
>NZ_MTHB01000153.1 GCF_002220365.1 Caballeronia sordidicola
CGTGGCTTGGGGCACGAGAATGGCAGCGTGGAATCCTCGCATCGCTATTTGAAGGACGCAGTTGATCAGGCGTTGGAGTTACGTGGTCATCGCGATTTCGACGATCGGCCGGCCTACGAGGAGTTTGTGCGCGGCGTAGTGATGCGCCGCAACCGGCGCAATGCTGCCGCATTTCAAGTGGAGCGTGGATACCTGAAGGAGTTGCCTGAGCATCGTACTACCGACTTCGTTGAGGACGAAGGGCGCGTGACGCGCAGCGGCACTTTTACGGTGGATGGCAGCCTCTACAGCGCGCCCTCACGCCTGATCGGGCATCGCTTGAAAGTACGCCTCTACAGCGATCGGCTTGACTGCTATCTGTCCGGAGCGCTCGTGCACAGCACGGCGCGAGTCAGGCGTACGAGCGCAGGTCGCGGGCGTGCGATTAACTATCGACATTTTATCGAGTCACTCAAACGCAAACCGCAAGCCTTCAGGGGCCTCGTGTTTCGTGACGATCTGTTTCCGCGTCAGGCGTACCGCCGGACCTGGGAGCGCCTGGATCAAGCACTGAGCCCGCGCAGCGCGTGCAAGGTCATCGTGGGCCTGCTGGAGCTTGCCGGCAATTACGGCGTAGAGGCAGAACTGGCCCTGCAGCTTGAAGTGCTGCTGGAACTCGGCGAGCTGCCCGATCTGGAAGCGCTCTTCGCACAATTCGCTCCGCGCCAGGCCGAATGTCCTATTGTGTTGGTCGAGATGCCCGACGCCTCGATCTACGACGCGTTGCTTGACGAAGAGGTGCTCGCATGAGTGCACCGACGTACGACACCGGCAGCATGGGACTGATGCTCAACGAATTGCGTCTGCCGACAATCGGTCGACTGTGGTCTGACTTCGCCCAACGGTCCGACAAAGAAGGCTGGCAAGCATCACAACTGCTGGGTGCATTGTTCGAGCATGAATTGGCTGAACGGGCGAAACGCAGACTGGAACGTCATCGAGTCGAATCGCAATTGGATCCGACCAAGACCCTCGCCACGTTCGACTTCAGCGTCGTGCCCATGGTATCGAAGGCACACGTCATGGCGCTGGCCACCGGGGATGCGTGGCTCGAGAAAGGTGCCACGATTCTCCTGTTTGGGCCGCCAGGTGGAGGAAAAAGTCATCTTGGAAGCGCCATCGGACACGCGCTGATTGATGCGGGCTACCGGGTCCTGTGCACCCGCACCAGCGAACTGGTGCAGAAGCTTCAGGTAGCGCGAAAGAGCCTGCAATTGCCGTCGGCACTCGCAAAACTCGATCGCTTCGATCTGATTATCCTGGACGATCTGTCCTACGTCAGGAAGGACCAGGCTGAAACCAGCGTTCTGTTCGAGTTGATCGCCGAGAGGTATGAGCGCAAGAGTCTTTTAATAACGGCCAATCAGCCGTTCTCGGGCTGGAATAACGTCTTCCCCGATCCCGGCATGACCGTGGCCGCCATAGACAGGCTGGTTCATCACTCGACGATCTTCGAGCTCAATGTCGAAAGCTATCGCCGCCGCAACGCCAGCGACAAACAGAATGCTCGCCGGCGTCAATTACCCAACGACAATCACGAAGAAGCGCAGCAGCCACAACCATGAGCTCCCAGCTAACGGCAACGTCCCCCGTTGACCAGCCAGATAGTCGTCGGTGAACGGGCATGCTACGTGATTCCATCCAACGTGACGTTACGCCGTTACTACGTAACGAAATCAGACAGGGGTAAAAAATGGCAAAAACAGCTGCGCAACGGCAAGCCGCTTACAGGGCGCGGCGCCCTCATGCCGGCAATGACCGCAATGGTGAGCGACGCCTGAGCGTCTGGATCGAGACCCGCGCCTCCCTGGCACTAGCCAGGTTGGCACGTCGTTACGCCATAACGCAACAGGCATTGATCGAGCAACTGGTTGTCAGGGAAGATGAACGCATCCTCGCGGGTATTGAACCCGATTCGGCACAGTGGCGTGCGTACTTCTCCAACCCGTCGTTACGCAGTAACGACGGCGACAGATACATGAAAAATTCCCCAACGACAATTACGAAGGAGCAGCGACAACCATGACCAACTAACCCGCGGCAATTACCTCGGCCGACCGGCCAAGATGGTTGTCGGTAAACCGGACATCCTGCTTGACGCTATCCACTCATAGGGTCTGAGGGCGGAGCCGGGGGATTACCTGTTTTATTTATTCGATTTTTATCCGGACACTAGTGTCCCCATTACACGATTGCCGACGCTGGCACGGGTCTGCGCGCCGGCCAGAAACTCGCCTGGCCCGGTACGCCGTGTCATGGCGACGTGTTCCACATCCATCAGCAGTTCGAAACCCTCGTCAATATATGGGCACGCATCGCCAGCGGCGTACGCTGCGAGCGCGAAGCACTCGAAGCGCGCCTCGCCAACCCGCGCCGGCGCTGCCAAGATCACCTGCTCGAGGCTGAGCTGGTCGCGCTTCGCCAGCTTGAAGCGCTTTCGTCTCAGCGGGCGGACGACCTGCGCACCCTCGCCCAGTGGCTCGAACGTGACATTCTGTCACTGGCCGGTCCTGAGCAGGGCGCCCGTCAGGAGCTGTTCGACTTCATCGTCGATATCGTCGATGAACTTCATCAACGTGAGCCCGAAGATCCATCGCGCATCGGCACGATGCGCGTCGCCCTGCAGAACCAGCGCGACGACCTGCTCGCCTTCGTCGGCGTGCTCGATGACAAGCTGGCCGCTATCGCGCGC
>NZ_MTHB01000167.1 GCF_002220365.1 Caballeronia sordidicola
CAGCCGCCCGATCTCGCCATACAAACGATCCTCGCCGTCTCGTGCCGCCTCCGGTTTCGGACCGCGCTTGTTCTCAAACAACGCGCCGGCGTTAGCGAGAATTTCCTTCTTCCATTGCCCAACCATCACTGGATGCACATCATACAGCTGCGCTATCTCGTTGATCGTCTTCACGCCGCGCACCGCTTCCAAGCCCACCTTTGCCTTGAACTCTGAGCCGTGAATCTTCCTCTTTTTGCTTTCCACCATTCGCCTTCATCCACTTTCAGACCACAGCTTAAACCGTTGTCTCAAAAGCGGGGGCCACTTTACCGTTCGCTATCATCCCGAGCATCTCTTGCGGGTATTCGTCAGCTCGACGGGCAAAGAGTTCATCGAGGTCCGATGCGCGGACTTGCGGCGTCCGCCGATCTCGCTTTGGGAACAGCGGGCAGCGGTCAGCGGTCAGACGTCTTCGCGAGCAGGGGCAACGAACCATTTCGGAAGTCATGATGTTTCGTACGATCGAGGAGCAACGCCGTCTGATAACCAGCGCCCAAAGCCTCACCAGGAAAGCGAAACGCCGTGCTTCGTCGGAAGACGATCGCTCAGCGCACGCGACTTTTTGGCAACAGTCGCGCTTTGATCCGTCGAGTGGATCGACGCAGCAACCGGACGCTGTCGATTACAGCAAGCCCGCGGCGGCCTACGATGTCGAGCAATGGTGAGGTGTTGATGAAGTCGGTCCCACTTTCGCATTCGTTGCCGGCGACAAGATCACAAGCGCAGCTCGAAGACAAGACGCGTATCCAATGCTTGTTGCGAGATCGCAGGATGACTATCCACGCGCCACTCAAGCACTCGAACAGCTCGAACGGTTGTTCGGGACGCCACGGCGCGAACGCATGCCGTGCCTGCTGCTGCATGGCGATTCGAACATTGGCAAAACGTAACTGTTCAGCCCCGGTGGTCATATGCATCTGGTTGTAAACTGCACTGATCCAGTCCATCATGCTGGGCATGTCGAAGAAACAACCACTTCCTGACCTTTCCATACTGACTCATGCCGAGAAAGATGCTCTGATCTTGAGCTTTTTCTCGCGCCTGGAAGTGCTCGAATCGATGGTGCGCAAAGACAGTCACAACTCAAGCAAGCCCCCATCGTCAGACGGCCTTGCAAAGAAGACTCGCAAGACGCGCTCCTTGCGTGAGGCGTCCGGCAAGAAGGCCGGTGGGCAAGTCGGTCACAAAGGGACAACGCTTATGCAGGTCAAGCGGGCGACCCAGATCGTGTCCCACCCATTGCCAGCGCAATGCGCTCGTTGTCACAACCCACTGCCGCAGGAGCAGGCACGCGTGGCGCAGCGCCGGCAAGTCTTCGATGTGCCCGCGCCCGCCTGTGATGTCATCGAGCACCGTACGCTGGAACTGGTCTGCAGGTGCGGCCAATCGCACACAAGTATTTTTCCGGCGAGCGTGACCGAGCCAGCTCAATATGGTCCGAACCTGTCACCTTTCGGCGTAATGGCGCCGGGCGTTTTCGCCTTAATGACGCCACCGGAAACGAGCAATTGGAGGGTTCGAACGGGGATCAAGGTTGCTTGATTTTGCCTCCTTTTGCAAGCTCGGTTCTGGGTGATTCGACGCCCGGCTTTGGTCCGCGATAGCTCTCGCCGTCAAGGACGATTTTGTGGGCACCATGACGCAAGCGGTCAAGGGTTGCCGCGCCGATCATCTTGTTACCTGGGAATGCTTCGCCCCATTCTGGGAAGTCCAGATTTGAAGTCAAGATCGTGGCCGCCCGCTCATAACGCTCGGCGATCAGGTCGTGGAAGTCTTCATCGTCCGGCGAACGCAGTGGCTTAAGTCCGAAGTCGTCAATGATCAGAAGTGGAAGCTTGGCGAGATACTGGAAACGGCGGTCGTAGGTGCCCACAGCCGCCGCGCTGCGTAGACTTGCTAGCAAATGGCTTTGCGTAGAGAACAAGACGTCGTGTCCTTGCCGCGCAGCTGCGTGTCCCAGCGC
>NZ_MTHB01000237.1 GCF_002220365.1 Caballeronia sordidicola
GGATTCGATGTGAGTCCCCTTTCAATTGTTAGGCACACTTCAGGCTGAAGTTGCCGATACAGCCTTCGCTCTCGCGATCTCTCAAACGAAAACGGGTTTCAACGCAAATCTGCAGCTGGTCTTTTGTTCCAACTCATCGCTTCAATACGAGCGGCGAGCTTTGCTCGACCATGCCGACGTGCCGCGTTCGGTACCTGAGTAGTTTCCGAGTCTTTCGCACCCGAACGCGCAGAGCTAAGCTGTTTCCGACGGAGCAAGATAGAGACTTGGATGGACATTCTCACAAGACACCGCCCCCTGCGCATCGAGCTTTTACCAAAACAAAAGCGTGCTGTTTCTTGCGAGGAGTCGACCCCGACTCCGTATCAGCGAATACGAGTATGTCGATCAGCAGCCGGAGCTTAACTCTCCAGATCAATTTGGGTACGGACACGACGCCGCGGCGCACCAACGCAGCCTCGACATACACGAAGGAGTAACTAACCGAGCGCCGCTCGAGCGTGGTGCGGTGGGTCTTGGCTCAAAGAAATTCTACTCCAGGGTCGGCCCGGTGACTTTAATCGCTGCACTTCTCTCAGGACGTTCCAATGCGTATCGCACAAGTTGCACCGCTGCACGAAGCAGTCCCACCGAAACTGTACGGTGGCACTGAACGTGTTGTGTCCTATCTTACCGATGCGCTTGTCGACTTGGGTCACGAAGTTACCCTATTCGCGAGTGGAGATTCTGTTACAAAGGCTAAGCTTCGAACCGTTTGGCCACGCTCCCTGCGCCTAGATCCGTCAATTCGCGATATCAACGCTCCCCACGCGTTATTGCTCGAACACGTGCGCCGTCACGCGCACGAATTCGATGTGCTGCACTTTCACCTGGACTACATGCCATTCTCGCTATTTTCACAGATGGGCGTACCGTTCGTCACGACCCTGCATGGCCGTCTTGATCTGCCGGAACTGGAGTCGGTCTTCAGGATGTTCTCGAAAGTACCAGTGATCTCGATTTCCGATTCGCAACGTCTACCGCTTCAGCATGCGAACTGGGTCAATACGATCTATCACGGCCTTCCGGAAAACTTGCTAACACCACAACCGAATACGAAGCCTGAGTATCTCGCGTTTCTAGGCCGCATCTGCCCAGAGAAGCGCCCTGACCTTGCCATCAAGATTGCTATCGAAAGCGGTCTCCGGTTGAAGATTGCAGCCAAAGTCGACAGGGTCGACCAGGAATACTTCAGATCCATCATCGAGCCATTGCTGTCGCAGGCGGACGTCGAGTTCATCGGCGAAATCAACGACGCACAAAAACCGGCGTTTCTATCCGGTGCGAAAGCGTTGCTCTTCCCGATTGACTGGTCGGAGCCCTTTGGGCTCGTGATGATCGAGGCGATGGCGTGCGGTACGCCAGTGATCGCATTCAATCGGGGCTCGGTGCCAGAGGTGATCGACCACGGTGTGACTGGCTACATTTGCGAGGACGTACCGGGCGCGGTCGCTGCGCTACAACGCATTGATGATCTATCTCGCACGGAAGTTCGGGCCCAGTTCGAGCGCCGATTTTGCGCGAAGACGATGGCGGCGAAGTATGTTGAAACCTACACCTCCATGCTCGCACCTACGCGGAAGCGTCCCCTGCTTCAGGATACCGAGATGGCTTGAGTTGCGCCGAGAGAGTTTGGCACTAAGGATTTCACCATAGTGTCGAAGTCACAGGCGCTGCTCGAATGCGGC
>NZ_MTHB01000289.1 GCF_002220365.1 Caballeronia sordidicola
TTGTCACGTCACGCAGCCGCTGCTGTGCGAGCAACTTCGGCAATGGGGCATCGAGATCTCGTCGGGACAGGTGAACGCGCTACTGCAAGTGGGCAAGGAGCGCTTTCACGCGGAAAAAGACGGGCTGTTATCGAGCGGCCTGGCGCTCTCGGCGTATGTGACGGTCGATGATACCGGCGCGCGGCATCAAGGCAAGAACGGCTACGTCACCCACATCGGTAACGAACACTTCGCCTGGTTCCAAAGCACGCGCTCGAAGAGCCGAATTAATTTCCTGGGGTTGCTGCGTGCGGGTCATAGCGATTACCAGATCAACGAAGACGCGCTCGCGTACATGAAAGCACAGGGGCTCTCGTACGTGTTCCTGGACGCGCTGCGTCAGCACGAGAGCGCAAGCTTTGCCGATCAGTGCGCGTGGCAGCAGCACCTGAATGGCTTGGGAATGAATACCCCGCGCTACCGCAACATTGCCACCGAGGGCGCGTTGCTTGGCAGCCTGAAACGGCATGGTGTGGCCCCGGATCTCGCCATCATCAGCGATGATGCAGGACAGTTCAACGTGATGATCCACGGGTTATGTTGGGTGCATGCGGAAAGACTGGTCCACAAGCTGCTGCCGCTCAATGATCAACACCGAGAGGACATCGCCCGCGTGCGCGGCGAGATCTGGTCGCTCTACGCCGACCTGAAGGACTACAAACAGCACCCCACTGCGAAACGCAAACGAGAATTAGCAAGACGCTTTGACACGGTCTTCATCCAAAAGACCCTCTATGCGACGCTCGATCGTTTGCTCAGACGGATTCACATGAACAAGTCCGAGTTGCTGCTGGTGTTGGAGCGTCCTGAGGTCCCGCTGCATACCAATGGCAGTGAGCGCGACATTCGCGATCAGGTCAAAAAACGAAAGATCAGTGGCGGCACGCGCAGCGAGCTCGGCCGACAATGCCGCGATACGTTCTCGAGTCTAAAGGCGACGTGCCGCAAGCTGAACATTTCGTTCTGGGAGTATCTGACAGACCGCATTTCTTGCAGCGATCAAATTCCCCTCCTGCCTCATCTCCTCGAACAACGCATCGCCCTCTCTGCTTGAACAGCATGCTGGCGCTCGCCCCGGGTTATTGAGAAGTTAC
>NZ_MTHB01000039.1 GCF_002220365.1 Caballeronia sordidicola
CCGCTTCGCGCTCGATCTTCAACTGGATCAACCGACGATCGAGCCGGTCCATCTCTTCGGGCTTCGAATCGATTTCCATCTTGACCCTGGACGCTGCTTCGTCGATCAGGTCGATGGCTTTATCGGGGAGAAAACGGTCCGTGATATAGCGATGCGACAATTCCGCCGCCGCGACGATCGCCGGATCGGTGATTTCCACGCCGTGATGCAGTTCGTACCTTTCCTTCAGGCCGCGCAGGATCGCGATGGTCGCTTCCACCGACGGTTCATCGACCAGCACCTTCTGGAACCGGCGCTCGAGCGCTGCGTCCTTTTCGATGTACTTGCGATATTCGTCGAGCGTCGTCGCGCCGATGCAATGCAGCTCGCCGCGCGAGAGCGCCGGCTTCAGCATGTTGCCCGCATCCATGGCGCCTTCAGCCTTGCCGGCACCCACCATGGTATGAATTTCATCGATGAAAACGATCGTCTGGCCTTCGTCCTTCGCAATGTCGCTCAGCACGGATTTCAGTCGTTCTTCAAATTCCCCGCGATACTTTGCACCCGCCAACAGCGCGGCCATATCGAGCGACAACACGCGCTTGCTCTTGAGCGATTCCGGCACTTCGCCGTTCACGATCCGCTGCGCGAGACCTTCCACAATGGCCGTCTTGCCCACGCCCGGCTCACCAATCAGCACCGGATTGTTCTTCGTCCGGCGTTGCAGGATCTGGATTGAACGGCGAATTTCGTCGTCACGGCCAATCACCGGGTCGAGCTTGCCGGCGCGTGCGCGCTCGGTCAGGTCGACGGTGTATTTCTTCAGCGCGCCGCGCTGGCTCTCGGCGTCCTGGCTATTCGCCTGGCCACCGCCGCGAACCGAATTGATCGCTGCTTCGAGCGCCTTGCGCGTGAGGCCGTGCTGCTTGGCGATACGACCGGCTTCGCCCTTGTCATCGGCGATGGCGAGCAGGTACATCTCGCTCGCGATAAACGTGTCGTTGAGCTTTTGCGCCTCTTTGTCGGCGCTGTTCAGCAAGCCGGCAAGATCGCGGCTGACCTGGACGTTGCCATCCGTGCCCTGGACTTGCGGCAGACGCGTCATGGCGTCTTTGAGCGCGGTTTGCAGCGCCTGGACCTGCACGCCCGCCTGCGACAGCAGCGAGCGCGCCGAGCCGTCCTGCTGCGCAATCAGCGCCGACAGCAGGTGAATCGGTTCGATATATTGATTGTCATTGCCGACGGCGAGACCCTGCGCGTCAGCGAGTGCTTCCTGGAACTTCGTGGTTAGCTTGTCGATTCTCATAGCGTCATGCTCGAATGTTAGGCTGCACGCTGGGGTCTAGATCGACCCATAGAGAGAGAATCCAATCTGCGCACATTAGAAAAACTAAAGGACCTCTATCGAAATAAATCAGCCATAGACGCTCACGAAAAATTTCTATCCCTGCTCCCGAAACGCGTCGTCGATCGGTAGATCACATCTGGCTTGCATGAGGAGCCAGCGGTTTTTTACCTACGCAATGGAGTTCGACTTTGAAGAAATGACAGTTTTTAAATTCGTACCAAGAAGCTGGGGAAATCTGAATTCAGATCGACGTTCGCAGTGGGTGTAAGTTGACGTCGGCCTATATAGGATTGGTCGACGCGCCTGCTACCTCTAAGAGACTCGATCCTTCAAACTCTCGTAGCTCGCTATCTATGCGCTTATGGGTTTTTGATAAGAGGTGACGCACCCTCTAAGACTTTTTCCAAGCTTGGGATTCCGGCCAGCTCCCCAAGCTCGTTTTCCGGCCATGTTTGTTTGCTGCTACGTCGCACAGCTCATGCGGCAGCTCGATCGTTCAACTTTCCTTTACTTCCTTGAAGTCAGCATCGACGACATCGTCATGATGCTCCGGCGTCGCTTGCGCACCGGGGCCGCCCGCTGCACCCGCCGAATTTGCCCCACCCGCCGCACCTTGCGCTGCAGCCATATCGGCGTACATCTTCTCGCCGAGTTTCTGCGACGCCGTTGACAGCGTTTCGATCTTCGCGTCGATCGCGGCCTTGTCGCTCGCCGTGCTCTTCAGCGCTTCTTCAAGATCCTTCAACGCCGCTTCGATCTTTTCCTTCTCTTCCGCTTCAACCTTGTCGCCGTATTCAGCCACGGCCTTCTTCGTGCTGTGCACCAGCGCGTCGCCCTGATTGCGCGAGCCGGCCAGTTCACGCAGACGGTGATCTTCGTCGGCATTCGCTTCGGCGTCCTTCACCATCTTGTCGATCTCAGCGTCCGACAGGCCCGAGTTCGCCTTGATGACGATGCGGTTTTCCTTGCCCGTTGCCTTGTCCTTCGCGCCGACGTGCAAAATCCCGTTCGCGTCGATATCAAAGCTCACTTCGATCTGCGGCGTGCCGCGCGATGCCGGCGGAATGCCTTCAAGGTTGAACTCGCCCAGCAGCTTGTTGCCCGCTGCCATTTCGCGCTCGCCCTGGAACACCTTGATCGTCACGGCGCTCTGGTTGTCATCCGCCGTCGAATAAACCTGTGCGTGCTTGGTCGGGATGGTCGTGTTCTTGTTGATCA
>NZ_MTHB01000281.1 GCF_002220365.1 Caballeronia sordidicola
GGCGGCTGGCCACGACGCTCAAGGAGCGCCTGCCGGGCGTCGTGCGCGGCATGCTCGACGGTCGCAGCAATGCCTATGTCGAGGCGATGAATGGCATGCTCCAACAAACCAAGCGGGCCGCGCGCGGATTTCGAACCGTGAAGAACTTCGTGGCCATCGCCTACCTCCGCATGTCCAGGCTAAAACATTTGCCGCAAAATCCTTTGCGTCCCGCCGCCTCGCGTGATCAAGGGATTAAACGCTATCGCGCCGGCCGTCAAGTTCCACTCAAAACGGCATAGAGCCTCGAATCCCGCCCCAGCGGATCGTTATCGATCTCGTGGCACCGATCGGGGGTGGGCTTTCTTGTTTGAAACGGACCTTTCCGTTGTTTGCCGCATGCAGACATTCGCTCGGACTTCGGATGCCGTTTTTTGCCAAATATCCATCTCCGTAAAGCCCGCTTCCTATCATGGCCTGACCCTGATCGCCGAGAAACGGCATAGGTAGTTTCCGAGCCTGACGTTTGCGGCCCGTTGGTGCCATGCTGTACGCTGATCACTTGTCTATTTAGCTCCGACGGAGTGTGGCGGGGAATCGTCGTGAAAAAAGCCATGACGTTTGAACGGCAGTGGCAGGATGGATCCAGTCGTGCTCTGAAGGCAGGCGTGGCTATCTGATCCGGCCCAATGCCATCACAAAGTTTGACGGTGCAGGTCTCGCAACAGGAAGCGTTCGTGCGCAGACTTACCGGAACGACTTTGCATCGCTAGAGGAGATCCGCATTGCAGGGCAGCGGCATAGAGAGGTTGCAGCGCCGACCGATGTCGACCCTCCTGACAAGGGGGCCGTTCTGTGCAGAAACCGTCCTATTCGATGTCTCTGAGGGAGACAACATTCTGCTGAATCGCCCGCTGTGCCCTCGTACGATGGCCAGTTAATTGATGTCGATGCATCAACGGGAAGATCGATCGCGTTGTCTCGATAGCAGGGGAGTACTTGCGGTTGTCAACCTGGCTGCAAAATCAGATTGTGAGTTTTCGCTGGTTTGTTCGTTGTTGTTGGTGTCCTTCGACTCGTGGGTGACAGCCGAATCTCGTTTTTGCGTTGATGAAAAACGACAACGTGTGCAGCGCTAGCGATTGGATCGTGGCAGTCATTGGAGTTGCCGCGCGGCCTGGCCGCGCCCATCCGGACGTTCAATATGGGCCGTAGGGCGCGCACGCAGATCTGGAGTGGAGCGATGAACGAGAACCCGACAGTTGGAAAGCAGCGAAGTTCGTTTGCTCACGAAAAGGGGAGTGTGCTAAGAATGCCTCCCACTTCCCGGCATTTACTGGCAATCATGGTTGTTGCCGCGGCTTCAGTCATTGCGGTTCTGGTGGGCATCGCTGGCTATATAGAGAAATGGCTGTGGATGCGCCAGCTCGGCTACGCCGGCATCTTCTGGACCCTTCTGTCGGTTCAAGTGGTGATGTTTTGCTCAACTTTCGTCTTCGTCTTTCTGTACCTGTGGATTAACCTTCGCCAAGCTACCAAAAATAGCGCCGACTTCCTCGGTGGCGTTCGAGCATCGAGGCCCGCGTTATCCAGCGTCAACGCGAGTGCGCACCCAAGTATCGATCTGTCTCCCAGACTATTGAAGGTAGCTGTTTTCCTGATCAGCGCTGTCGTCGCGTTGTTTTCTGCACTTTATTTCTATACCGAATGGGATACGTACCTCCGTTTTCGTTATGGCGGGTCTTTCGGAGTTTCCGATCCGCTTCTCGGGGTCGATGTCGGGTTCTATATCTTCCATCTGCCCTTCTATGTTCTTTTGCAAGGTAGCTTGACCTTACTGACCATCCTGACGTTCGGGATTGTTTTCTCTACGTATATATTATTAGGAATACGACTAGCGCTGACGAGTGGGCTCGGAAGAATCGCGGCAAGTGGCAGCGCCACGTCACATTTTTCAGTGCTTCTTTTTATCTTGGCTGCCAATTTTGGATGGGGGTTTTACCTCGACCATTACGAACTCGTCTACTCCACCCTGGGTGTCGTTTATGGCGCAGGCTATGCAGCGGATCATGTAACGCGGGTCACCCTCTGGATCATGGTCGGTGTCTCGGCCCTGGCATGTGCGCTGCTCGCATTCAATTTCTTCCGCCCGCGCCTCAAGATGTTGGCTGTGGGGGGCGGGGTGTACTTTGCTCTGTGGTTGATCGGGGTGTACCTGGTTCCATTCTTCTTTCAGGAATTTTTCGTGCAGCCAAGCGAGTTGGCCCTCGAGACACCCTACCTGAAACACTACATCGAGTTCACGCGGAAGGCCTACCAGTTGGATGCAATCCAGGAAACCACTTATCCAGCCCTCCCAAATCTAACGCCTGAGGTGATCGCGAGGAACCAGGACACGATCCAGAATATTCGTCTATGGGATTCGCGACCGCTACTGCAGACCTATCAGCAGACGCAGGCAATACGTCTCTACTATCAGTTTTATAATATCGATACCGACCGCTATCACTTGGCGGATGGCTATCATCAGGTGATGCTTTCCGCCCGCGAGCTTTCGCCGGAACTTCCCGCGAAA
The DNA here is from genome assembly GCF_002220365.1 of Caballeronia sordidicola. GTDB lineage: Bacteria > Pseudomonadota > Gammaproteobacteria > Burkholderiales > Burkholderiaceae > Caballeronia > Caballeronia sordidicola_C. Next base: position 2,555 of record NZ_MTHB01000281.1, read on the forward strand.
GCGCAAACCTGGGTCAACGAGTACCTGCAGTTCACGCATGGCTATGGCGCGGTCATGAACTTCGTTTCGAAGACGGTCGGGGGAGGGTTTCCGCGATACCTTCTTGAGAATGTCCCAGCCGAATCCGAGTTTGGCCTGTCCATCACTCAGCCTTCCATCTACTACGGACAATCGATGTCGGGGTACCGGATCGTGGCGACTGATATCAAGGAGTTCGACTACCCCAAGGGTAATGACAATGTTTACACCAGCTACAGCGGTAAGGGCGGAATACCGTTAAACAGTTTTTGGAAGAGGCTCTTGTTTGCTTGG
>NZ_MTHB01000260.1 GCF_002220365.1 Caballeronia sordidicola
GCAACCAGGTTGTGGATCTGCGCGCCAGTCGTGCCGTTGCCCAGCGTGACGCCCGACTTCGATGCGTTGTCATAGGCGACGAACGAGTTCGTGACGTGACCGCTCGTGTCAATCGCCAGGCCCGCTGCTGTCAACTGCGCCACGTTCACTGCGTCCATGTTGGCAACACCAGCCTTCACGTTCGACAGCGTTGTGCCAGCCGTACCGCCCAGCGTGACCGTGCCCTTGGTCGAGTCGTTATAAGCAACAAACGAGTTCGTGACGTGACCGCTCGTGTCGACGTTCAAACCTGCTGCCGTCAACTGGCCGAGGTTCACTGCGTCCGTTGCAGTCGTGCCGGCAACCAGGTTGTGGATTTGCGCGCCAGTCGTGCCGTTGCCCAGCGTGATGCCCGACTTCGATGCGTCGTCATAGGCGACGAACGAATTCGTCACGTTACCGCTCGTGTCAATGCTCAGGCCCGCTGCGGTCAACTGCGCCACGTTCACTGCGTCCATTGCCGTAGCACCCGCCTTCACGTTCGACAGCGTCGTGCCAGCCGTGCCATCCAGCGTGACCTTAGCGTGGGTCGCGTCGTCGTACGCTACTCCGTTAACACCTGGACCGCCGGTGCCCGAGGCCGCTGCGGTGATTGCATCAGCAACGTCGTGATAGGTATTGCCGTTGACCGTGTAGGTCGGCGCAACCACATTGCCGCTGCTGTCAATTGTCGAGCCGCCGCCCATTGCGGTCGTAACGCCCTTCAACTGCGCAACGTTCACTGCGTCTGTGTCAGCTTGACCAGCAGCCATGTTCGTGACGCGACGCGTGTTGGCCTGATTCTGGATCGTGTATGGCTTGCCCGTTGCGTCGTACGCCGTGTACGAGCCCGTGCCGTCGCTGCCCACTGAAACAGTGTTCGCTACGTTGGCAACCGATCCCGAACCCAGCGCCACTGCGTCGCTTGCTGACGCATAGGACTGGACACCCACTGCCGTGGCGCCCACGCCGGTGCTGAATGCGTTGGAACCAATCGCGATAGAACCTGCACCGGCAGCGCGTGCGACGTCCGAAGGCGGAGTCGAACCCGTGCTGTCGCCCACGCCCGCGACTTGCGAGTAGTAAGCTGCTGTCTTGTATGCGATTGTCAAACCCGCGGTATTAACGCCAGAACTCGATGCGCCTGCCTTCAAAAGATGCGGGGCCTCAAGGTTGCTGGTACCGGTCTCGTTCAAAATGTCGTAGACCTGGCCAACGTTGGCAGCGTCCGTATCTTGCACGCCGTTTGCAACGTTGCTGATAACCGTGCCCTTCGGCAACAGACCTTCGGTACGATTGCCGTCCTTGAAGTACGCGCTGTTGCCTGTTCCTGCAGCAAGCGTAATCGCAGGAGATCCTGATGCGACCGAACCCGCTGCGTAGGTCACAGCTTGATTCGTCACGTTTCCGGTCCCGTCGAGTGTGAACCCGGCGGACTTGAGTTGGGAAACTGCGACCGCATCGGTATTGTTGATGCCGGCTTTCAGGTTGGTGATAGTCGTGCCTGCCGTACCGCCCAGCGAGACCATGCCCTTGGTGGAGTCGTCATAAGCGACGAACGAGTTGGTGACGTGACCGCTCGTGTCTACGTTCAAACCTGCTGCCGTCAACTGGCCCAGGTTCACTGCGTCCGTTGCCGTCGTACCAGCAACCACTTGGTGAATCTGTGCGCCAACCGTGCCGTTGCCCAGCGTGACGCCGGTCTTCGATGAGTTGTCATAGGCAACGAACGAGTTCGTCACATTGCCGCTCGTGTCAACAGTGATGCCCGC
>NZ_MTHB01000277.1 GCF_002220365.1 Caballeronia sordidicola
CTTCGCAACCCGTCGACATGGCCGTCGGCTTACAAAGAATCTGATGGGAAACAGCGGAGGCCATTATGGTACTTGATGTCAAGTTCCACTCAAAACGTCCTTGGGCCATGCAGATGAACAACATGGCTGAGCTCATCACGGTCGCGAAATATTGGAAACAGTGGGCGAGTCCGAAGTGGATCTGCATGGTTCTGAATAATAGCGACTTAAACCAGGTCACCTGGGAACAACGGGTCATGGAAGGCGATCCGAAGTTCGAGGCATCGCAAGATATCCCTTCAGTGCCCTATCACAAGTTCGCGGAATTGATCGGACTGAAGGGCATCTATGTCGATGACGACGAGAAAATGGGCGCTGCCTGGGAAGAGGCTTTCGCATCGGACAGGCCAGTAGTGCTTGAAGTAAAAACCGATCCGAATGTGCCACCTTTACCTCCCCATATCACCCTTGCGGAGGCGAAAGCGTTCGCATCTACCTTGATGAAGGGCGATCCGGAAGAAGGCAATATCTTGATTGACACTGCCAAGCAAGTGCTCGGAGCAGTACTGCCGGGCCACAGGGGCACCTGATCCTGGCGCAACAGCACGGCAACCCGATTAGTACGAGGTCATCCGAGAGCCATGCCAGCTTCGCATCAAGCAACAATCACTGAGGTCCGGTGCCACGCATACACGATTCCGACAGATTTGCCGGAAGCCGATGGCACCTTCGCCTGGAATTCAACCACGTTGATTGTTGTGGAAGTGGATGTATGCGATGCGACAGGGACCGACAGTGATGCCAGCGCTGCGAAGCCGCTCCGTGACACGATTGCTCCAGATATCGTGCAGGAAGATTGCTGGAATATCGAGACGTTGTGGCAAAAGATGCAATGCCGGGTCCGCAATGCAGGCCGTGTCGGGCTCGTAGCCACAGCGATTTCTGCCGTTGACTGTGCGCTGTGGGACCTGAAAGCAAAATTGATTAACGTGCCACTTGTGCGTTTGCTCGGCGCAGCGCGCTTGAATGTGCCGATCTATGAAAGTGGCGGCTTCACCACTTATACGGAGACCCAGACAAAGGAGCAGCTTATCCGGTGGGTGGAGCATGACGGCTGCCGCTGGGTGAAAATCAAAACAGGCAGCAACCCGGAAGAAGATCCAGCGCGCGTGAAAAGCGCCCGCGATGCAATCGGCGCCAACACCGGTCTTTTTGTCGACGCAAACGGCGCCTATGTTGAAAAAACCGCCCTGGCCTATTCGCACACCTTTGCCGAACAAGGTGTTGCCTGGTTCGAGGAGCCGGTGTCCTCAGACGATCTCGCCGGACTGTGCTCGCTTCGCGAGCGTGTTCCTGCGCCAATGGAAATCGCAGCTGGCGAGTACGGCTACACGCTCGACTATTTTCGTCGGATGCTGGATGCACGCTCGGTAGACGTCCTTCAAGCGGACGTGTCGCGATGCGGCGGCGTCACGGGCTTCATGCGCGTCGCAGCCCTGTGCGACGCCTTTCACATTCCGTTATCTGCTCACTGCGCACTAGCACTGCATTTGCACGTTGCCAGTCCCGGTGCGCGACTGCGCCATCAGGAATGGTTTCACGATCATGTCCGAATCGAAAGCATGCTTTTTGACGGCGCGCCAAAGCCTGTGAAGGGCGAAATAGGTCCCGATCTAACCCGTCCTGGATGCGGACTTGAATTTAAGCATGCTGACGCGCAACGCTACTTCATTGGATGAAGGAGAACGAATGGGCAACAGTTCGCGCATCATCGGTCTTGTATGTGCCTGTGCTGGCGTTGCAGCAGTCGCAGCGGTGGCGCGTCGAAACTCAGTTTCATTTCCGCTGCCCGAGCGCGAGGGGGAATCCGAGGTTCAGGAACATATCGTGGCGGCCCGCGCATTCAATCGAAGCTCAGCTTTGCTCGCCGCGTCGGTGCTCGCCGATAGTGCCATGGAGCATTACCGTGGTTCGTTTGCGAACCCCGCGATGTATACGCCGCTAGCCTCGTCCGCCCTCTCCGTACTCGCTGGTTTGCACGGGGGTGTAGATCGCAACGCCGAAACTCAACAACTGCGCCACGCGATCTATGTGGTCGCTGTCGCCGCCGGGGTCTCAGGCACCGCCTTTCACCTGTACAACGTAACAAAACGCCCAGGGGGGTGGAGCTGGAACAACCTGTTTTATGGCGCGCCACTCGGCGCACCTGCCGCACTTCTGCTGTCCGGCGCGCTCGGGGCCGTCGCGGAGCGTCTACGCGACGAACCGGCCGAGAAACCCCAGATCTTCGGGCTACCGGCTGGGAAGGCGCTAGCACTGCTGGCAAGCGCCGGGCTCGTGGGTACAGTAGGCGAAGTAGCGCTTCTGCATTTTCGGGGGTCGTTCCAACATCCGGCCATGTATGCACCGGTCAGCCTTCCACCGATCGCCGCAGTACTTCTCGCTCAGGCAGCGTTGAGATCGCCGCGCCCAAGTTGGTTCGCGCGTGCATGGTTGCGCATGACGGCCGCCTTGGGATTAATAGGCGTCGGATTCCATGCCCGTGGCATCGCCCGCAATCAAGGCGGCTGGCGCAACTGGAGCCAGAATCTGTTTAACGGACCGCCACTTCCGGCCCCGCCCAGCTTTTCAGCACTGGCGCTAGCGGGACTCGCCGCATTACGCCTGAGAGAAACCGAGAAATGACCACCATACCGTGCACACGCTACCCCGGCTATAACGTCCTCGATAAGCGGGACACGCCTTCGTGGGATGAGGCCACACGAAAGGTCGTCGACGAGCGCCTGGCGACACCGAACGATCCGCGGTTCTTCAATGCGGTCGAATGGACAACCGTCACGGCGCTATGCGCCTGCATCATGCCGCAGGCGTCCGATCGACCCGCGATTCCTTTGCCAGCGCTTCTGGACGCGAAGCTGTTCAATAACGAAGGAGATGGATACCGCAACGCCCGTCTGCTGCCGATGCGAACAGCATGGCAAGTGGGGCTTGCCGCAATGGACCAAGAGAGCCGTACACGATCCGAATTGCCGTTTGCGAGCCTCGGCAGTGCGCAGCGAGTCGATCTGCTTAAGGAAATGCAGCGCGGTGAACTGAATTGCAGCGTCTGGCAAGGGATGCCGTCAGAGCTTTTCTTTGCCAAGCGGGTGCTTCACGACATCTGCGGCGCCTACTATTCGCATCCTCAAGCCTGGAGCGAAATTGGCTTTGGCGGGCCCGCCAATCCTCGAGGCTATGTTCGGATGTACTTTGACCGGCGCGACCCCTGGGAAGCCGCTGAGGCGAAGCCGGACGACGAAGGCAAAGCCTACCAGGAGAATCGCCGTGCTCGATGACGCTCAGCATCAACCCCGCGGCAAGAACGGACGCGCGCCCGACGTATTTCATCGCACCGCGTGGATACCGATGCTCGAATATCCGCAAGACGAGGAAGTTGATTTCGCGATCGTTGGCACTGGCGCGGGCGGCGCCACCCTCGCATGTTGCCTCGCGGAAAAAGGCTTTAAAGTCGTCGCCTTCGACGCCGGGGCGTGGTGGCGCCCTCTCGAAGAATTCGCTTCCGACGAAGCTCACCAGTCAAAACTATACTGGACCGATGAACGCATCTGCGACGGTGAGGACCCGCTAGAACTTGGATCGAACAACAGTGGCAAAGCGGTGGGCGGCAGCACGGTGCATTTCGCCATGGTGTCGTTGCGCTTTCGACCGGAGTGGTTCAAATCGCGCAGCCTGCTCGGCTATGGCGCCGACTGGCCGCTCGACTGGCGCGAAATGTGGGGATATTACAGGCGGGTAGAGCAAGTCTTGAACATTTCGGGCCCAATTAATTACCCCTGGGGGCCGAAGCGCCCGCGTTATCCTTATCGAGCCCATGAGTTAAATGCCGCAGCACTTGTTCTCGCCCGCGGAGCCGCGGCCCTGGGTATTCCCTGGACGCCAACACCGCTTGCGACCTTGTCCGCACCGCATGGAGCGGCTCACCCCTGCGTGTATCGGGGATTTTGCGTGTCCGGCTGTTCAACCAACGCTAAGCAAAGCGCACTGGTTACCTGGATTCCAAGGGCAGTCGCGGCCGGTGCCGAAATTCGTGATCTTGCGATGGTCGGACGTATCGTCACTGACGACTCTGGCAGGGCCACGGGAGTCGAATATTTCCGAGAGGGACGCTGGCAATTCCAGCGCGCGAAGAATGTCGTAGTGGCGGGCTATGCCATCGAAACACCCCGTTTGTTACTGCTGTCGGCCACCAGCCGCTTTCCTGACGGTCTAGCAAACAGTTCAGGGCTCGTGGGCAAGAATTTTATGGTGCAGACCAACCAGGCGGTCTGGGGGACCATGGACGAAGAGATCCGCTCATACAAGGGCCCCCCTTCGCTCGCGATCACCGAGCATTGGAACTACACCGACAAAGGAAAGGATTTCTTTGGCGGCTACTGCTACATGAGTCAAGGCCCGCTGCCCAAGGTGTGGGCCGCGACCCAAAACGGTCGAGGGTTGTGGGGTCATCAGCTACTTGACGAGATGCAAAAATACAACCATCAAGCGGGCTTAAAGATCGTGGGGGAGACCTTACCGCAGGAACGCAACCGCATTACCCTCGCCGATGAAAAAGATCAGTATGGTTTACCGATCGCTCGTGTCACTTATTCCCTGTGCGATAACGATAAGCGCCTCGTCGCACACTCATTGAATTTCATGAGTAACGCTTTGAATGCGGCAGGCGCTAAGGACGTATGGCGCGAAACTGACGACACCTGCCATCTAGGCGGCACGGCGCGAATGGGCAACGACCCGCGCACGAGTGTCGTCGACGCGGACTGTCGCAGCTGGGACATCCGAAATCTGTGGATCTGCGACGGCTCTGTTTTTCCGACGGTGGGCGGCGTCAACCCTTCCCTCACCATTCAAGCGATTGCCATGCGCACCGCCGACAGAATCGCAGCGCTTGCTGCGCGGGGCGAACTTTAGGCTTGGGGACTTGGGTCACATTTTTTATCGGAGCAGCTCATGAAAATCGAGGTTGTCGTTAATGGAGGCGCGACGATCGGTGAATCACCGACATGGGCAGATGACGAGAACGCGCTTTACTGGATCGATGTCAAAAAGCCGGCGTTGTATCGCTATGATGTTGCCACAACGGATAACCGATCTTGGCTCATGCCGAGCGATATCGGCGCATTCGCGTTAGTTCACAACCCGCGCGGCGCCGTTGTGGCACTTCGCCACGGAATCTTTCGACTCGAGTTCGCATCCGGTTCCTTGAGACGGCTCGCACAAGCGCCTTTCGACTCCACAAAATTTCGCTTCAACGAGGGAGCCTGCGATAGCGCAGGGCGGTTTTGGGTCGGGGTCATGTTTGACCCGCTGGAGAGCACTACTACGCCCGAAGAGGCGCCACTGCATAGCTTCACGCTGGCAGACGGACTGCGTCCGGAGCCGGACGTTTCGGACCTGCACAATGGCATGGCATGGAGCCCGGACGAAAAGCGGTTCTATCTTTCTCATAGTCAAACTAAAGAGGTGTTCGCGTTCGCTTATGATGCAGCAACCGGGCAGCTCGGCCGACGCGATCTCTTTGTACGAGTAGAGGACAACCTTGGCATTCCTGATGGTGCGGCCGTCGATACCCAGGGTGGATACTGGTGTGCCTTGCACGGCGCGGGGCGCCTTCGCCGCTACACTGCGGACGGGGCGGTCGATCGCGATATCCCGCTGCCTGTGAGCCAGCCAACGATGTGCGCGTTTGGCGGCAAAGCGCTTGATGTAATGTACGTGACGAGCTCGACGGACAAGCTAACGCCGGAGCAGCGCAGCAGCGAGCCTCTTGCGGGCTCGCTGCTGCGTCTTCGCCCCGGTGGAATAGGAATCGTCCGACCGCACTCGTTGCTTTAAAATTGTGAATGTGGCGGTCGCAAATTCCGTGGCTTCAGTGCTCACGCGGTTCCGGCTATCCTCGAGAGCGAAATCAAAACATAAACGATTTGGTTCCCTGAATTACTTAATGATGACGTGGATGTTCTGAGTGTCCGACCCATCGATGGTGTCTAGTGCCAGCCTCAGCTTTACGACCTTGAATTTTCCATCGTTTTCACCGATCTGAGATAGATATAACTTCGTACCCTCTTTCAAGTAAGCCATCTTATTTTCCTTGGAAATGGTGACCGCCGGGCTATCATCGGTGGATCGAAAAAAGCTATAGACATATGTCATGATATTTCCCCTATAAACGGACGACTCTATAGAGAGTAATCCTCCCAAGAATCGCGGGAGGCCGATCCATACCCGCTTGTGCCACTTTATGGTCAAAGCGATGCCTTCCCATCGACGTCGAATATCCAGGCTTTACCGCACAAATTACGCTACTACAAAGGTTAAGGTTCGGCCGGTACAACTCCGATTATGGCTGCGAAATCGGTGGCCTTCAGGCTCGCGCCACCGACCAACGCGCCGTCGACTTCCGGCAACGCCAGGATGGCTCGCGCGTTGTCGGGATTGACAGAACCGCCAAAAAGGATGCGTATCGTGCGCCCTCGTGTCCCTAAACGGGAGACAAGACACTCGCGGATGTGCTCATGCATCTCGACAATTTCGTCCGGTGTCGGCTCTTGGCCACTTCCGATCGCCCACAGCGGCTCATAACCCACTGCGTTGACGGACATGCTCATGCTGTCGGGCAGGCTCGCAGCGATCTGGTTGCCGCACACTGCGAGGGCTTTGCCATCCTTTCGCTGTAATTGCGTCTCACCGATGCAAATGATCGCCAGCAGTCCGGCGCGCGAAGCAGCTTCCACTTTTTTCGCCACCACTGCGTCGGTCTCACCATGATGCTGTCTCCGTTCGGAATGCCCGAGTATTACCGTGTTCGCGCCCGCGTCTCTGAGCATCTCCGCACTGATGTCTCCGGTGAATGCGCCAGAGATCTCGCTGTGGCAGTTTTGCGCTCCAATAGCGATGCGACCTGCGGCCAAACTGGACGCGCGGGCGATAAGCGTCGCTGGCAGGCACACCAGGACGTCCGCATGGGTCGGCCTCAGCTTCACCGACGCGGCAATCGCCTCAATCTCGGCAAGCTGAGACGACAGCCCGTGCATCTTCCAATTTCCCGCGATCAGCGGTCGCATGATCTTCCTTATTTTGTTACGGTCGGCGGTTTGCAGCGGAAGGCCTCTTCCGCCGCTTACGTTACATGTGTGTTCCTCCACTGGGTTTCTAACACGTGGGGGTTGTTTTTGACCGATGCCTGCTGCAATGTCGTTAAGGGCTAACGGACAGCGATGAATGCATGCTGTTCCACAGTGCTATGACTTGGGTACTGGGATGAGCGGCCTCGTGGCCGAGAATGCTCAACGAAGCCGCGCCGAGCGCGAAATGTCGACCCTCGCTAACTGGGGCCCCAATCCATCTTGCTGCCAGGACGCACCCTAGTTGGCCATGGGAGAAAAGGGCGACGTTTCCTTCAAGCACGGAGAGCTTTGCGATAAGCCGATCGACTCGCTCCGAAATCTGCAAGGGTGTTTCGCCGTTTGGACAGCCATCCTTAAAAACATCCCAGTCCGGGCGCGCTTCGCGAATGTCGACCGAACACTGCCCCTCGTAGTCGCCGTAGTCCCATTCCTGCAGGTCCGGTTCTATCCGCGCTTGCGAAGCGAACCCTGCCAGCTCACATGTTCGCTGCGCGCGTTGTCGCGGGCTTGTTAGAACGCGGGCAAACGGGATACCTCGGAGATGTGCCCCAAGGCTTCTGGCTTGGTCCTCGCCGCGGAGGGTCAACGCAATGTCTGTGCGCCCGGTGTGCTGACCAGACAGTGACCATTGTGTCTCGCCGTGCCGCACGAAGTAAAGTTGCAACAGCCGTTGTCCAGAAGTAGTCACGAGTTCGCCCCCTCATTCATAGCTAGCTTGATGCCTGACCTAAAAAACCAGCCATGCCGTCCTCGGTCGTCCATTCGGATCTCAGGGGCCGCCAGGATGTTGTACAAGGCTTATGCCACCGCTACCTTGTTGCGGTTGTTGTTCGAAGATGTTTGCTCTGACGATTTACGATCCATCTCGCCACGATACTCACCCCGGCATGCGGCGCGGTTACACGCAGCCCGGTGATGCAACGCCTGTTGAGCGTCTTTCGCATGAATCTCTTCGCCACGCCAGATTTCTAGAGCCGGTTGCTGGATGGCTCGACCGAAGGAGAAGGCCACCGCCCAAGGCAACGGCTCCTTCGCCCGGGTATGCATGGCATTCAAACGAGCAGATGCCAACTCGCCGGACTGGCCTCCCGATAAGAACATGATTCCCGGAACCGCCGCCGGCACCACTCTGAGGAGGCACCTGATCGTGGCGTCCGCCACCTCGTCTACAGACTCCTGCGTGGCGCAGCTCAAACCGGGCAACACCATATTAGGTTTGAGGAGCATGCCCTCCAGCAGTACTCGTTGAGCGCGAAGATGGCTAAAAACGCTGCTTAGGACATCCTCGGTGACCTCCTCACATCGACTCAGGGTGTGATTCCCGTCCATAAGGACTTCCGGTTCGACAACTGGCACAAGTCCACATTCTTGCGACAAACAGGCATAGCGTGCAAGAGCATGCGCGTTCGCGTCGATACCGCTGCGGCTTGGGAGGGCGTCGCCTATGACGATAATGGCGCGCCACTTAGCAAACCGAGCCCCCATGTCGACGTACTCTTTCAATCGGACCCGCAAGCCGTCCAAGCCTTCCGTTATCAGTTCTCCCGGATGTCCAGCCAGGTCCTTCGCGCCGATATCGACTTTGATGCCGGGAATAATGCCGGCGCCGACAAGTGTTTCGATGAAGGGTGTCCCATCTTTTCCCCGCTGTCGGATCGTCTCATCGTAAAGAATTGCACCACTGATCACGTCGCCGAGCCCAGGGGTGGTCACGAGTAATTCGCGATATGCGCGTCGGGTTTCTTCGCTCTGCTCGATGCCCGACTTGGCAAACCGTTTGTCGCAGGTTGAGTTGCTCTCATCCATCGCCAACAGACCCTTTGCGTCTGCGACCAACGCCTTGGCCGTCTCGATAAGCGTTCGCGAATTCATTTCACATCGCCCCACTTCCAGTTCCGAATCTCCGGCATGTCTTGCCCATGCTTATCGATAAAATGTTTGTGCTGGATAAGCTTGTCTCGAACAATCTGCTTCAAGTAGGCGCCCTTCCCGCCCAACTGCGGCAACACGTCGATCACGTCCTGAACAAGGTGAAAGCGATCAAGGTCGTTCTGCACTCTCATATCGAAGGCCGTGGTAATCGTTCCCTCTTCCTTGTAGCCTCGCACGTGCATATTGCGGTTGGTACGACGGTATGTAAGCCTGTGAATCAGCCATGGGTATCCGTGAAAGCCGAAGACGATCGGCTTATCTTTGGTGAACAGCGAATCGTAATCTTTCTCGCTCAGACCGTGTGGGTGCTCGGCGCTCGGCTGCAGCTTCATTAGATCCACAACGTTGAGCACCCGGATTTTCAATTCGGGCAGGTGTTCGCGAAGGATGGAAACAGCTGCCAAAATCTCAAGAGTGGGTGTGTCCCCGCAGCACGCCATCACAACGTCCGTCTCACCTTCCTGATCATTGCTGGCCCACTGCCAGATGCCAATCCCTTCCGTGCAATGCGCCACCGCGGCGTCCAT
>NZ_MTHB01000303.1 GCF_002220365.1 Caballeronia sordidicola
GGAATCGCGGCCACAGTCAGTACCAGGGCGAACTGCAATGTGGTAAGGATCGGGTCGCCGCGGAAGATCGCCACAGCAACAATCCCCGCCACCATCACCACCGCCAGGATAATTAAATAATTTCCAATCTTCAGCACCGCGCGCTGAAAGTGGCTAACCGTATGCGTTCCCTGCACCAACTCCGCAGTCTTGCCGAAAAAGGTGTTCCCACCGGTCGCGTAGACCAATGCGCCGATCTCACCTTGACGAATGATCGAGCCTGAAAATATTGCCTCGCCGGAATTGTGCGTGACGGGCAGCGACTCTCCGGTCAGTGCGGATTGGTCGACCTCCACAGCGTCACCGTCCAGCAGTCGTGCGTCCGCCGGCACAATGTCGCCCAGACGCACGCGAATGACGTCACCCGGAACCAACTCACGCGCTGGCGGATTTATCCACTTCCCATCACGTATCACCCGAGCCTTGATCGCGAGCGTCGCTTTTAAGGCGGCGACCGCATTGCCCGCCTCGCGCTCTTCCCAGAACCCAACCACTGCGTTGGCCAGAAGCAGTACAAGAATGATGCCAAAATCCGGCCAGTGCCGAGCGACCGCCGAAAGGATCACGGCCGCTTCGATCATCCAAGGGATTGGACCCCAAAAATAGCTGAGGAATTTCAGAATAGCGTTGGTCTTCTTTTCCTCAATTTCATTCGGTCCATATTGGGTTAGCCTTTTCTTCGCCTCTGCCTGGCTAAGGCCGTCCGGTGACGAATTTAGTTTCTTTTCCACTTCCGGCATCGGAAGCGATTGCAACTCGTTCTTGACTTGGGTCTTCGATCCCTGCTTGGGGTCGTGAGTCTTGTCCGGGCCGGCATCGGATACCATAACTTGTACTCCTTACGTTTTAGTACGCTGTGCCTTTTATAGGCTGCAGTGATACGCCGGCGCCAATTGAGCGTCGGGACACCCGAATCTGTCCATCCCCCTTGGACGCTCCCTTCAATGCAATCGAGATCCGGGTGCGACATCGAGTGCCCGGATAGCGGCTGACGAAACGGGTGACACGGAATGTCGAGCACGGTCAGTGGCGGTCGAAGGACCACGATCACCTGCACGCCCTTGACCGTTGGCTACGTCGCCCGATCGCAGGCGATACCACCGACCTCGACGCGCGCGATGGATTTATAGGCCACCGGAAATGCGTAATGCCAGACCGCGATCCAATACACCACCGTCCATGCTGGCTATAAGCACCGCTTTCGCACGATTCAGAGTACGAAAGCTATGTCCAGAAGCGGACCGAGTAAGCTTTCAGGAAAGGGATCAATTGATGTCAAATCGAGGTCACACCGAAAGCGGATCGATGTTTCGATCATAGGGCGGTCCAACCAGAAGCAACAGGCTCGGAAACTACTCAGATCCACGCGTGAGCAGTCTGGTGTCCGCAGTGGTGTCAGAGGCGAGACAACTTCACAGCTTGGAGCAGTGGCATGCCCATTGCGCCGTCCACGCATGTTCGAAGGCCGCTCCTTCATCAACTTCCCGAAGGTGGCTACTCAACATCCTTCAATTGCGCGGATTGCGCTGCGAGCGCAAGGCGAGTCAAAGCCGGCAAAGACTTTGACCCTGTTTTTTTCATTATCAACGCTCGATGATTCTCGACGGTACGCTGACTAATGCCAAGGTCCGCTGCAATAACTTTACTGGGGCGACCCGCGAGTACGAGATCCATGACCTGGTGTTGTCTCGGCGTCAGCTCCAAGATCTGGTTCGCTGCGGCCTCGCGCCATGCGAACAGCTTACGCGAACTCAAGAACTGTTCGAAGGCGCGAGCCACACATTCGAGCAACTCAATTGGGCCGATCGGCTTTTCAATGAAGTCTGAAGCGCCCGCCTTCATCGCCTGCACCGCCACTCGCACGTCGCTGTTACCCGTAATCATGATCGCGGGTAAGTGGTCATCCCGATTGTGCAAGTGCTTAAGCAAATCGAGTCCTTTCATACCTGGCAGATAGGCATCGATTAAAAGGCAAGCCTCTCTGCCCGGTTGATAGGCTTCTAGAAAAGCCTCGCAAGAC
>NZ_MTHB01000263.1 GCF_002220365.1 Caballeronia sordidicola
CGGCTTGAGGCTGGTCGCCGCCGATGCCTCCACCGTCCGTTTCGGCCTGCGCGCCAGCCATGTCAAGCGTGCCGCGCTGCCCGACCAACTCGTGTTCGGCCTCTTCCTGCCTGGCGCTGAGCTGATGCTGGCCGCCTCCCTGCATAGCGTGCATGAGAACGAGCGTCAAATGCTGTTCGAGCACCTGGATCGCCTCTCCAGCGACGATCTCCTGCTGCTCGATCGGGGCTATCCTTGCCGATGGCTGCCTGCCGTCCTGAATCAGCGCGGCATCCCTTTTTGCATGCGCGTCGAGCAATCCGGCAACGGCGGCTTTGCTTGCGTACGTCAGTTTCTGCGCTCAGGACTGGACGAGCAAATCGTCACCCTGCGTGCCCCAGATCATCGCGACGCAGTCGATTACGAATGTCCTGCCGTCGCGCTAACCGTACGCCTGGTCCGTCACGTGGCATCCACCGGCAAGGTACGCGTCCTGATGACCAATTTACTCGACAGCGCACGCTATCCGGCCAACCAGTTTGGCGATCTCTATCATCAGCGCTGTCGAATAGAGGAAGCGCTCAAGCGCCTCAAGCACCGGTTAAGCCTCGAGCATGTTTCCGGGCTGTCACAACGGGCTGTGGCACAAGATCTCGCCGCCCGGGTGCTGTGCGACAACCTGCAGGCATTGACCACCCTGACGGCCCACACCTGCCATGAATTGCCGCCAGACCGACGCATCAACCGCGCTTACGTGCATTCCGTGCTCAAGCCTCTACTGCCATCCCTGTTGCTCGGCATCGCCGCGGCAACCTCGCTGGCGGACGCTCTGGCCCTCATCGCGCGCCATACCTTCCGTCATCGGCCAGGAATCTCAAAGCCACGCAAACCCCGCTCGAAACCCCACAAATCCATGACGCAAAAACCCTGCTGAAAGATCTCAATTTCTTAACTTGGGTGGATTGGTGCTCAATGGCAGTGAGTTCTTGATGCGAGACGTCGCCCAAATCCATGCCTTTGGGGAGGAATTCGCGGATCGGGCCGGCGGCATGTTCGTTGAAACCGCGCTGCCAAGGGCTGTGGGCATCGCAAAAGAAGATGTTCTTATGCAGGCGCTTGCTCAGGGTTTCGTGCATAGCTCATCTCCGAGCCGAGATAAAGTCATGCATGGACGCCCCCGGGTTTGCCAAGTCTTCATGTTGCGATGTTTCAAAGGTATGGTTGCAGCCATGCATCCGGACTTTGGTGCCAGGCGCAGGCCGGCTGTCCCTGATGGAATTTGCTGACGAGGTCCCGATCAAATGTGCGAGCTCACGGCTCTTCGACAATATAGGGTTTTGCTCGTCACGGTCTGACCTTCTTGCCATCACATCATGATCGCCCAGGCAATCAGTGGAAGTGTCTTTCTGTTGCTACGCCGCTAACGGCTGAGATGTTACATATTCGGTATGGCGGGTTGATAGTGGCTGCAGTATTGGCGGTCGCGAGCCAATAGGGCCCACACGATCCGTGCGTTTTTGTTGGCCAGCGCGACGGCCGCAACATTGCGATTGCGACGCTCTAGTAGACGAGCTAGCCATCCCTGCATGTCATCCTTTCGCCGGGCCGCCTAGATGACAGCACGTGCGCCGTGGATCAGCAATGTTCGCAAGTAAGTGTCCCCTCGCTTACTGATCCCGAGCAGGGTATTTTTTCCGCCGCTCGAGTTCTCTGGGTACTAGCCCGAGCCACGCGGCAAGTTGGCGCCCGCTGGCGAAGCTTCTTGCATCGCCGACCGAAGCGACTAACGCGCTTGCCGTGATCGGACCAATTCCAGGAACCTGCGCCAGTTTTAGGCTGGCCTCGTTTTCCCGGTGCCACCTCTGGATCTGTGTCTCAAGTTCACGAACCTGTCTATCGAGTTCCTTCAGATGCGCCATCAAGCGTTCAACCAGCAACCGGAAGGAACCGCTCAGGTCGTTACTCGCGTCTTCAATTAGCTCTGGCACGCGACGGGCTATGTTCGTAATTCCTAGTGGAATGACGAGTCCAAACTCGCTGAGAAGTCCGCGGATCTGATTGGCTTGTGCTGTGCGGGCTTTTACGAACCCCTGCCGTACACGATGTAGTGACAGTACCGATTGCTGTTGAGGTCCGTTAATTCTGCTACTGGGTGCACTAATTCCGCTAATACAGCCGACGTGATGATATTTGAAGAAGTTGTCGATGGTGTTTGCTGACCAGCATGAGCAATCGATCCATGTTGCGTGCACGACGCGTGATCTGTGCCGGAATCGCTCGAGCGTCGTCCCATGCTCTTCGCACACCTCGATATCCGGATCGAGCCATATCCGTTTCCAGCGAGGTGCGGCCACGTCCAAAGGATTGAGCACCAGACACCGGAAGCAGTACGGCAGGGTTGAACGGTTTCTCACCCAGCCGGACGGTGTCTGAATTCGTGCAAGCCGGTCCGGGTTCAGACGCGCGAGCGCCGACAGTGCAACGAGTGTACGTTCGGGTAGCGGAGCGAACAGGATCCAGCCGGC
>NZ_MTHB01000267.1 GCF_002220365.1 Caballeronia sordidicola
GGACGGATTTTCCCATCGAGGTACAAATCAGCATAGCCCGCATACGCGTCCGCCTGAAGGATGCCCTCAAATTTAGCAAGATGAGTTTGTGGGTGAATGCCTTTGCGATCCGGTGAGTAAGCGAACCAGACGGCGGCCGGTTCTATGCAAGCCGAACGGCGGTCATCACGAACGTAGACCCAGAGCCGACCCGTGCGGGTTTTCTTGTTGCCCGGCGCGAGCACCGGGATCGGTGTGTCATCCGCGTGGATCTTGGTGGCCGCCATAACATAGGCGCGCAGCGCTTCGGTCAGCGGCCTGCAGAGTTCTTCGCACTGTCCAACCCAGCGCGCTGTGGTGGCGCGATCAAGGCGTACGCCTTCGCGCGCAGCGATCCCCGTTTGGCGATACAAGGGAATGTGGTCGGCGTACTTCGAGACCAGGATGTCAGCGAGCAAGCTCGGATGCGCCATGCTGCGCTCGATCGGCAGCCCCGGCATCGGCGGCTGTTCGATGTGACCGCAACCGGGGCAGGCCATCTTGCGTCGAATTGTGCGGATTACCTTAAACATAGCGGTGACGCGCGCCAACTGCTCGGACACGTCTTCGCCAAGCGCGCGCATGGCGCTGCCGCACTTTGGGCATGTCGAATCGGGTTCGAGCACGCGATCTTCGCGCGGCAGATGGGCTGGCAGAGCTTCCTTGGGCGCCTGGACGGAGACGCCCGAACTTGGCGATCGCGCGCGCGCCCGGCGAACGTCAGCGGCGCCTTGCCCAGTTGCCAGATCCTCTAGCTGTGTCTCGAGTTGATCCAACTGCTCGGATTTACGGCCGAAGTGCATCCGTTTGAGCTTGTCGATCTGGACCTTCAGACGTTCAATCTCACGATCCCGATCGGCAATTGATGCAAGGGCTTCGCTTAGCAAGGCCTGCAGGGTGACAACATCATCTGGGAGATCGGCATCGCTCGACATACGGCGCAGTTTACGAGTATCCCGTGCGGTTTACAACCGCTACGCCATCAATAATGCCGCTGTGCGACGAGGCTGGCGCCAATCGATCCCTTCGAGGACCATGGATAGCTGGGCGCTCGTCAAATGGATCTTGCCGCCATCGGCCTGTGGCCAGATGAAACGTCCATTTGTGAGGCGCTTTGCGAGGAGCCATACGCCGTCATCAGTCGCCCATAAAATCTTGATCAAATCACCCCGGCGCCCACGAAAGATGAACACGTCCCCGCTCAGCGGATTCTCACCGAGCGCTGTCTGCACCTTGGCAGCCAACCCCGGGAATCCAGAGCGCATGTCGGTGATACCTGCTGCAATCCACACTCGCGTACCCGCCGGCAGGCCGATCACGATCTCAAACTCGCCAGCACCGCGCGAAGCGTCTCGACATCGACCGCGCCATCCACTTTGACCATTGCACGGCCGATTCGAACTTCGATCGTGCCGCCCTGGGATGTCGCCTTCGCCTTATCCGGTTCGATCAACGCCTCTGGCGCAACCACGCTCGCTACGTCTGTCACCACGCTCACGGGAATGAGCCCGCCAACCTTGCCCTGCTGTTTAACCCTATGCTCTCGTCGCCATCTGAACAGCAGATTAGCGTTCAAGCCGTTCTCACGAGCAAGACTTGAAACCGAGACACCGGGCTCACAGGCCGCATCGACCATTCGGCGCCGAAACTCCGGACTATGATTCGGGCAGCCTTTACGACTGCCCGAGCGCGATTTTTCTAATGTCAAAGTGGTTCCCACCATTCAAGTAGTGGGAACCACTTTGGCGTCTCATGGTAGCGAGATCAAGTGCGGCCCTCGCGCGACGCTTACGTC
>NZ_MTHB01000169.1 GCF_002220365.1 Caballeronia sordidicola
CAGCCCGAAGCGAAGGCCACGGCTCAGCCCGAAGCCCAGGCTACGGCTCAGCCCGAAGCCCAGGCTACGGAGCAGCCCGAAGCCCAGGCCACGGCGCAGCCCGAAGCGAAGGCCACGGCTCAGCCCGAAGCCCAGGCCACCGCTCAGCCAGAAGGGAAGGCCACAGCCCAGCCCGAAGTCCAGGCCACGGCGCAGCCCGAAGCGAAGGCCACGGCCCAACCCAAAGTCCAGGCCACGGCCCAACCCGAAGCCCAAGCCACGGCCCAACCGGAAGCCCAAGCCACGGCGCAGCCCGAAGCCCAAGCCACGGCGCAGCCCGAAGCCCAAGCCGTGGCGCAGCCCGAAGTCCAGGCCACGGCTCAGCCCGAAGCGAAGGCCGCTCAGCCCGAACTCCACGCCCCGCCCACGCGTGAAGCCAAAACCGAAACACCGTCTGATCCGACGCCGCAGCTTGTTAAGCGAGTCCATGAACTCTACGAGGAACTAGGGCGCGAGGACGTTCGAGCCGTTGAGGACTGGGAATCGGCAGAGCGGGCGCCTCCGAAAGAAGAATCCCATAAACCGTAGATGAGCCGATCTCACCGACCCTGAAATTCGCACACTCTCTTAAGAATAGTCATAGAAGGTTGACTCATGAACAAGCCTGTAGTGCGGAGCTGATCGCCAAGCTTGGCGGTCGGCGTTACCAACAACGCGACGCGACACGAAGCGGTTCTTCCGAAACGTAAGGGCAATCCGCAAAGGCATGACAATGAAAATTGACTCCAGGAATTTTCGCGTGCGTGAGGGAGACGAGGTCGACCTCAAGAAACTGCCGACAATCGGCGATCCCGTGTGCAAGTCGAAGAGACAGTATAAAAAAACACTAGAACAGCACGTTGCTCAACTGAGCTCGCTCCAGCGGATGCACTACGCCTCCAATCGCTACGCAATCCTCCTGATTTTTCAGGCAATGGATGCAGCGGGCAAAGACGGCGCAATCAGGCACGTGATGTCGGGAGTCAATCCACAAGGTTGCCAGGTGTTCAGCTTCAAGCATCCCAGCCCCACCGAGTTGGAACATGATTTTCTTTGGCGCACCACCCGCGATCTGCCGGAGCGGGGCAGAATTGGCATCTTCAACCGCTCCTACTACGAGGAAGTGCTGATTGTCCGCGTGCATCCAGAGATTCTTCGAAGCGAACGACTCCCGGACGCCTTGCTCGACGACGGGGAGGTTTGGCAGAACAGGTATCGTTCGATCGTGGACCTCGAGCGACATCTTTACAGCAACGGCACCCGAATCATTAAGTTCTTCCTTCACCTTTCGGAGGAGGAGCAGCGAAAGCGATTTCTGGCCCGTATCGACGAACCGGATAAGAACTGGAAATTCAGCCTCGCGGACATCGAGGAGCGGAAGTTCTGGAAGCAATATATGACGGCGTTTGAAGAATGCATCAGTGCAACAAGCACGGCTGACTCTCCCTGGTATGTCGTTCCGGCCGATGACAAGGAAAACGCCCGACTTATCGTCTCCCAGATTGTTCTCGATACATTGGAAGGACTCAAAATGGCATATCCCAAAACAGGTGGAAAACGCCGGCGAGAACTTCTGGAGATCCGCAAGAAGCTCTCGAAATGACACGTTGATCGCATTTCCGCAAAAGGGTTCGTGGATGAGGGGCAAGCGATCCCGTCGCGCTAAAACCCCCGACCTCCCGGTCGTCTTCACACGCTGTCGGACCGCATCTTCATTTTCAATGACGTAGTGTTAAGGACTAACTTGACCGACTTGACTGGAGGCAATAATGCTAAGACGAACATTCATGTTCAGTACGCCCGGATCACTTATTGCGATCGCCCTGGCAGTCTCGGGTTGCACGACGACCGGGGCGTCTGACGCCAGCGGCGACCAGATGGATAAGCGCCACTCCATTGACGCGGGTTTCGATTCGACGCTTGCCCGTCTTTATAGCTCCGCCAAAGGTTCGCGCGAGCTCGTTGCCAAGGCGCGCGGCGTGTTGATATTCCCGTCGGTCATCGATGCCGGCTTCGGTGTCGGTGGTCAGTATGGCGAAGGCTCGCTGCGCGTCGGCGGCCGCACGGTTGGATACTACAGCACGGCGACGGGTTCAATCGGCTGGCAGATCGGCGCTCAGTCAAGAGCCATCGTATTCCTGTTCATGACCGAAGACGCACTCAATCGGTTCCGAGTCAGCGAAGGCTGGTCGGTCAGGGGCGAGGCGTCCGTTGCGGTACTCAAGGTCGGCGAGAATGGCGAAGTCGACACGAGTACCGCGAGCAGCCAAGTGGATGCGTTTCTGTTGACGAATAGTGGGCTGATGGCCGGCGCGACCCTCGACGGCACTAAGGTCACGCGACTCAAGTCACTTTAAGCATCCAGGCAGGGTGGGAAATGGCAACGGCCATTTCCCACCTTTGAAAACGTACAAAAAGATCGCGTCTATTCTTGGAAGTACAAGGCCACCAATTGCACTGATCGTCGCCCCGCTGAATTTCGTCCAGGCGAACCCGCACGCGGCACCGTGATCGGTCAACACAACTGGACGAGACACGGGCGCAAGCACAATACGAAGCGGATGAATCGAACGGAGTAAAAACGCAAGGAGCATCGAAATGCTGCGAACTATAGAGCGTCTTCACCGGTGCGCCGTCGTGGCGCTTGATGGCGACATAGGAACCGTCGACCAGGCATTATTCGACGATGAGGCATGGGGAGTGCGCTATCTTGTGGTCGAAACGGGAAACTGGATCGGCGAACGGAAGGTATTGATTTCGCCGTATTCAATCAAACCATCGGATCCGGCCTCAGGCGCACTGCATGTAAACCTCACGCGTCAACAGGTCAGGGATAGCCCGAATATTGATACGCATAAGTCTGTATCTCGTCAGTATGAAACCACACACCTCCTTTACTATGGATATCCCAGGTACTGGGGTAGCTCAAACGTGTGGGGGACGAGCGCCTACCCCGCGTTCACCGGCTCGGTCGAGGCACCGCACCACGAGCCGGACGCACCCATGGGCTCCGATCCGCATACAGAGGGGCCGCCAGCTGACGTCCATCTTCGAAGTACGGATGCCGTGAAGGGCTGTCACATCCGGGCCGCCGACGGCAGCATTGGCCACGTGTCCGGGTTCATTTTCGACGACGTCGCTTGGGTCATCCGTTACCTGACAGTCGACACGCGCAACTGGTGGCCGGGTGGTAAAGAAGTGTTGTTGGCGACGCAATGGTTAAGCGGCACGGATTGGTTCGACTCCACTGTTTCGACCGATCTCACCCGCGACGCGATCAGGAATAGCCCAGCATACGACGATGCGGTTTTGCTCACCCGCGGTTACGAGAAAACGCTTCACGGATTTTATGGCAAACAAGCGTATTGGTCAGAGAGCGATACGGAATCTCTGCTTAGTCACATCGGAGAAACGGCCCCGTAGATTAGCGCGAGTGGGGTAGCCCTACGCTAGACACGCAGCAATGCAATGCCACGAGAAAGGGTAAGCGTGTGATTCTGGGAATTGCCCGTAATTTTGGATGCAACTCTGCTAACCTAAATGATCTGGGACAACTACTCATACGAGACGCGCCAAGCGGATCCGGGCGCACGGATAAATCCGATCTCCGGACGCTATGGATGCAGCGGAGAAAGATGGGTAGATTCTGAGGTCAGCGAGTGCTGCTTCTAAGACACTCGCCGGGAGAGAAGACTCAGGAATCGCACGAGAGGCCACGGGAGGGTATTTGAGAAATACGCGGTTTGCTTTTCAAGGCTGCTTCAATGCTCGCTAGGTATGTACCTGAGGCCGCATTCGAGCAGCGCCTGTGACTTCGACACTTTGGTGAAATCCTTAGTGCCAAACTCTCTCGGCGCAACTCAAGCCATCTCGGTATCCTGAAGCAGGGGACGCTGCCGCGTAGGTGCGAGCATGGAGGTGTAGGTTTCAACATACTTCGCCGCCATCGTCTTCGCGCAAAATCGGCGCTCGAACTGGGCCCGAACTTCCGTGCGAGATAGATCATCAATGCGTTGTAGCGCAGCGACCGCGCCCGGTACGTCCTCGCAAATGTAGCCAGTCACACCGTGGTCGATCACCTCTGGCACCGAGCCCCGATTGAATGCGATCACTGGCGTACCGCACGCCATCGCCTCGATCATCACGAGCCCAAAGGGCTCCGACCAGTCAATCGGGAAGAGCAACGCTTTCGCACCGGATAGAAACGCCGGTTTTTGTGCGTCGTTGATTTCGCCGATGAACTCGACGTCCGCCTGCGACAGCAATGGCTCGATGATGGATCTGAAGTATTCCTGGTCGACCCTGTCGACTTTGGCTGCAATCTTCAACCGGAGACCGCTTTCGATAGCAAT
>NZ_MTHB01000292.1 GCF_002220365.1 Caballeronia sordidicola
CCGTGTCAGTTCCATACGGCGAGTGCGAGACATCCATGCGTACAAGTCGGCTGAGAAGGAGGGAGAATGGCTGACGATGTTCGAAGCCGCAAAACTGCTCGGCGTCACCAGTCACGCGATCCGCCGGTTGATCAACGATCGGGTTCTGCCAGCCGAGCAGGTGATGCCCGACGCCCCGTGGCAGATTCGCGCGAGTGATCTACGCAGCGAGGTTGTTACGTCGGCGCTAACACGCAAACATCGCCCGTGTCGCAACGATGTCGAAGGACAAATCCCAATGTTTATCGAGGTTTCGGAAGGAGGTGCACAATGAACGCCCCATTGCAAACGGTCGAACTTCGCGCTCCATGACGTTATTGTCTATCGGGGCACGAGCGTCTTCAACGTAGCGTGACATGTAGACCCACTGGTTACGCGTGTAGCTGATGGCCTTGCCAATCAGGCTCTGGGGCAAGACTTGGTCGGCCTGCTCGTCCAGCCATTTCTTGAATGCTTCAAGCAACGGCACGCTGTGCTTTTGACGTAGCCGGTACGTGTAGTCGATGCGCGTCTCGCCCTCGGGCAGATCGCCCCGCGCGAGCCGCTCGACTTCATAGAGTGCCTTGAAGAATTCGAGACCCTGTTTCGCACGCCCGTCGGGCTTCTTCTGTGCCTTGAATGCTTCGTCGAATTTGCGTCTTGCATGGGCGGCACAACCGTAATGCGTTACGCCCTTCACCGTGCGCCACGCGCTGTAGCCATCGCTCATGAGCATACCTTCGTAGCCGGCGAGAAACAGTTGGGGATGCGCCTGCTCGCGCCCCGGCTGGTATTCAAACAGCACCACCGGCTGCTCGCAGTCCTGAGCGCTTCTATAGGTCCACATGTACGACTTGCTTTGCGCGCTCTTGCCGGGTTCTTTGAGCACCTGCACCGTGGTCTCGTCGCCGTGAATCAGCGGCTGCGATAACAGAATGACGCGCATCGCATCGTACAGCCTTGTCAGATGGAGCTCGGTGGGTTTGATGACCCAGTTTCCCATCGTGCCACGCCCCACGTCGATGCCCGAGCGCGCCAGCACGTCCTCCATTCGGTACAGCGGCGTGCCGTCGACGAATTTACCCGTCATGACGGTGGCGATCACGTTCGCACTCGCGTTGCTTCCCGGCAGCGGCTGGGTCGGCATCTTGGCAGTCACGATGGTCGTGCTCTCAGCGTGGCGCTGGCAGTGGCGACAACCATATTTGAAGCGTGCGTGCTGCAGCACCCGGACCTTCGCGGCAATCAGGTCCATCTGCTCGCTTAGCTCTTCGCCGATCTTGTGCATCGCGCCCTGACAGCACGGGCAGAGCTTCTCGTGCTCGCTCAAGTCGTATTCGATACGTGTGCGTCGCAGGTGCGCGGGAAGTGGCCGGCGACCGCGCTTCTGGCCAACAGGCGCCTGCGTTTGCGGCAAGCCCGTGTCGGGCAGCGTCAGGACATCGTCGTAGTCGGGTTCACTCTGTCACCTTTCGGCGTAATGGCGCCGGGCGTTTTCGCCTTAATGACGCCACCGGAAACGAGGCAATTGGAGGGTTCGAACGGGGATCAAGGTTGCTTGATTTTGCCTCCTTTTGCAAGCTCGGTTCTAGGTGATTCGACGCCCGGCTTTGGTCCGCGATAGCTCTCGCCGTCGAGGACGATTTTGTAGGCACCATGACGCAAGCGGTCAAGGGTTGCCGCGCCGATCATCTTGTTACCTGGGAATGCTTCGCCCCATTCTGGGAAGTCCAGATTTGAAGTCAAGATCGTTGCCGCGCGCTCATAACGCTCGGCGATCAGGTCGTGGAAGTCTTCATCGTCCGGCGAACGCAGTGGCTTAAGTCCGAAGTCGTCAATGATCAGAAGTGGGAGCTTGGCGAGATACTGGAAACGGCGGTCGTAGGTGCCCACGGCCGCCGCGCTGCGTAGACTTGCCAGCAACTGGCTTTGCGTAGAGAACAAGACATCGTGTCCTTGCCGCGCAGCTGCGTGTCCCAGCGCTTGTGCGAGATGACTCTTGCCAGTCCCACAGGGGCCGGCAATCAGAACTGCTACTTTCTCGTCGATGAATCGGCCTGTGGCGAGGTCGTGGATGGCGGCTCGATTCAAACCGGGTAGCCGATCGAAGTCGAATCCTTCGAGTGTCTTCTGGCTACGGAAGTTGGCGCGTCGCATGCGCAAGCTGAGTTTCTTGTTATCGCGCCGGGCTACTTCATCATGGATGAGCAGCGACAGGAATTCGGTGAAGGCGAGCTGGCGATCGATGGCCTCGCGATTTCGCGCTTCCAGCGAATCGAGGATGCCGGACAAGCGCAGTTGTTTGAGCAGCGGCGTTAGTTCAGGAATGGGATGCATGGCGCGCCTTTATTGGAGAATGGTTTGAGTGTTGCGGCAGAAGCGGCCACCTTCGGTATAGGTGCTCGCCAGCGCATCAAAGGCGTTTAACAGCGTCAGTTGATCCAATCCCTTTTGCAGGATGGTTTTAACCGCTGTGTAGTGCGGCGTGCCGTAATGGTTTGCGCGCGAGCAAGCTGCTTCGAGTCGAATCGCGCCGTATTTCTGTTTAAGCCGCAACACACCCTGCACCGAGCGCATCTTGATTAAGACTTTGTCGCCGAAGAGCGCATGAACCAGGGCGTAGCAGGCAGGCCCGATCTGCTCAGCAGTTGCCAGACACCACTGGGTATCCTGCAGTTGCCACGCTTGAGCAGCGGATGGCAGATGATCGTCTACAGTGCGGCGGCCGCCCGGACGGGTAAGACGCACGTGGGCCGCAACTGATTCCTGCCCGCGATAGAGTGTCACCATGGTGTCGGTTGCCTTAAGCCATAACTCTTGGCCGACTAGTCGATACGGGACCGAGTAAAAACTCTGCTCGAACTGAACATGAGCGTCACGGTGCACCTTCCCCTTAGCCCAAACTGC
>NZ_MTHB01000066.1 GCF_002220365.1 Caballeronia sordidicola
CGTGTCCATCAGCAGTACGCCGAAGCCTACGTTACCAAAGGCCGACGACAGCCAATAACCCCAGGCGATCTGAAACCCAGCGTACTTGCCGAAACCGCTGCGCGAGTACATGTAGATCCCGGACGTCAGCTCAGGCTTGATGTCTGCCAACACCTGGAGGGTCCTGGCCAGGAAGAAGATGCCGAGCCCGGACACGACCCACGCAATGATAACGGCGCCCAGCGAGGCGAACTGGGGCATGTTCTGCGGTAAGTTGAAAACGCCCCCGCCGACCATCGCACTGACGACGAGCATCGTCATTGCGACTAGCCCAAGCTTCTTGTTGTTTTTCGAGATCACTTTCGAGTCAGCCATTGTCTTACCTTTTCAACAAGTGAGAGTCGCAGACCGTGTCGGACATGATTGCTTCACGCATAAGATTCGGTACTGTCCGGCTTTGACCTCGACACCGTGTGTGTCGTGGGCAAAACCGGGCATTTCGGCGTCGAACGCTTCGAGTGCCTTGAGGAAGCCGAGCAACGGGCCTTGGGCATTGCCTGCGTTCTCACCGGGCATCATCAAAGGAATTCCGGGCGGATACGGGACCACGCCCGTGGCAACCGTGCGCCCTGCCATCTGGTCGAGCGTCAGCAATTCGACGTCGTTATTGACAACACGCTCGTAAGCCTGCACCGGGGACAAGACCGCCGTGGGCAACGAGCCAAAGCTTGCGTGAAGTAGCTCGGTGGTCCGATACTTCTTCACCGCTGCGAATAGCGCCTTGGCGAGATCGGCAAGCCCAAGCGTGCCGTAGTGTGCCGGGTGGGCCGCGACGAGAGCCGGGATAGCCTGAGCGAGCGGCGTGTTAGCGAGCACGTCGCGATGAAATCCGAGTAGCGCGTTGATCAGCGTGCCCCATTTCCCACGCGTAATGCCCATCGAAAACAGGAACAGGCTAGTGAAGTCCGTGGTCTTCTCCACGACGATGCCTTGTGCGTCGAGGTAAGCAGCCAGCAATGCGGCCGGGATTCCCTCGGACATCAACGTGCCGTCACGCTCCATACCGGGTGTCACGACCGACACCTTGATCGGGTCCAGCATGCAATACCCGTCCTCAAGGTCGGCAAACCCATGCCACGACTCGCCCGGACGCAAGACCCATGCGTTCGGATCGCGCACAAGCGTTTCTGGATCGGCGTCTTGGAACGGAATCGCCTTGCCGCTCTGAATGTCTGCAACAGTGTCCGGCTGCCACGCATTGCAGAACCAACTGCCCTTGGCTTGGAATTCAGCGTGAAGCCGCGCCAACGTCTGCCGAAAAGCCACTGCTTCGCGGATCGACTCGCCGGTCAGCGCCTCGCCCGATGGGCCATCCATCATCGCAGCTGCAACGTCGTTCGACGCAATGATCGCGTACTGCGGTGACGTCGACGCATGCATCATGAACGCCAGATTGAATCGCTCATGATCGATTGGCCGGCGCCCGTCGCGTACGTGAATGTAGGACGCCTGCGACAGCGCCGCCAGCAACTTGTGGGTCGACTGTGTCGCGAAAATCGTCGGGCCGTCCCCAGACGACTCGGCAGGGTTACCGTGCATCGCGAAGCGACCGGCGTAGAGCGGGTTGAACCGCGCGTAGCCGTACCACGCTTCGTCGAAATGGAGCCGATCCACGGACAGCCCGAGCAGCTGTACGACGCGCTCCACGTTATAGCAGAGGCCATCGTAGGTCGAATTCGTTATTACCGCGTGGAGCGGCTCTCGATTCATACCCTCCGTTACGAGCGCATTGGCTCCGATACGATCACGGACGGCGCCCGGCTCGAGATGCTGCGAGGGAATGGGTCCGATGAGGCCGAGGTAGTTACGCGAAGGCAT
>NZ_MTHB01000142.1 GCF_002220365.1 Caballeronia sordidicola
GACGTAAGCGTCGCGCGAGGGCCGCACTTGATCTCGCTACCATGAGACGCCAAAGTGGTTCCCACTACTTGAATGGTGGGAACCACTTTGACATTAGAAAAATCGCGCTCGGGCGGTCGTAAAGGCTGCCCGAATCATAGTCCGGAGTTTCGGCGCCGAATGGTCGATGCGGCCTGTGAGCCCGGTGTCTCGGTTTCAAGTCTTGCTCGTGAGAACGGCTTGAACGCTAATCTGCTGTTCAGATGGCGACGAGAGCATAGGGTTAAACAGCAGGGCAAGGTTGGCGGGCTCATTCCCGTGAGCTTGGTAACAAACGTAGCGAGCGTGGTTGCGCCAGAGGCGTTGATCGTACCGGATGTCGCGAAGGCGACATCCCCGGGCGGCACGATCGAAGTTCGAATCGGCCGTGCAATGGTCAAAGTGGATGGCGCGGTCGATGTCGAGACGCTTCGAGCGGTGCTGGCGAGTTTGAGATCGTGATCGGCCTGCCGGCGGGTACGCGGGTGTGGATTGCAGCAGGTATCACCGACATGCGCTCTGGATTCCCGGGGTTAGCTGCCAAGGTGCAGACAGCGCTCGGTGAGAATCCGCTGAGCGGCGACGTGTTCATCTTTCGTGGGCGCCGCGGCGATTTGATCAAGATTTTATGGGCAACTGATGACGGGGTCTGGCTGCTTGCGAAGCGCCTCACCAATGGTCGTTTCATCTGGCCACAGGCCGATGGTGGCAAGATCCATTTGACGAGCGCCCAGTTATCCATGGTCCTCGAAGGGATCGATTGGCGCCAACCTCGTCGCACAGCGGCATTATCGATGGCGTAGCAGTTGTAAACCGTGCGGGATGCTCGTAAACTGCGCCGTATGCCGAGCGACGCCGATCTCCCCGATGATGTTGTTACCCTGCAGGCCTTGCTAAGCGAGGCCCTCGCATCAATTGTTGATCGGGATCGCGAGATTGAACGCCTGAAGGTCCAGATCGACAAGCTCAGACGCATGCACTTCGGCCGCAAATCCGAGCAGTTGGATCGGCAATTAGATCAACTCGAGACACAGCTAGAGGATCTGGCAACTGGACAAGGCGCCGCCGACGTTCGCCGGGCGCGCGCGCGATCGCCAAGTTCGGGCGTCTCTGTCCAGGCGCCCAAGGAAACTCTGCCGCCCCATCTGCCGCGCGAAGATCGCGTGCTCGAACCCGATTCGACATGCCCAAAGTGCGGCAGCGCCATGCGCGCGCTGGGCGAAGACGTGTCCGAGCAGTTGGCGCGCGTCACCGCTATCTTTAAGGTCATCCGCACGATTCGACGCAAGATGGCCTGTCCCAGTTGCGGTCACATCGAACAGCCGCCGATGCCGGGGCAGCCGATCGAGCGGAGCATCGCGCATCCGAGTCTGCTCGCCGACATCCTCGTCTCGAAGTACGCGGACCACATCCCCTTGTATCGCCAAACGGGGATCGCCGCGCGCGAAGGCGTACGCCTTGATCGCGCCACCACAGCGCGCTGGGTCGGCCAGTGCGAAGAACTCTGCAGACCGCTGACCGACTCGCTGCGCGCCTACGTAATGGCGGCCACCAAGATCCACGCGGATGACACACCGATCCCGGTGCTCGCGCCGGGCAACAAAAAGACCCGCACGGGTCGACTCTGGGTCTACGTTCGTGATGACCGCCGTTCGGCTTGCATAGAACCGGCCGCCGTCTGGTTCGCTTACTCACCGGATCGCAAAGGCATTCACCCACAAACTCATCTTGCTAAATTTGAGGGCATCCTTCAGGCGGACGCGTATGCGGGCTATGCTGATTTGTACCTCGATGGGAAAATCCGTCC
>NZ_MTHB01000294.1 GCF_002220365.1 Caballeronia sordidicola
TGTGAACGGCGGTCAGAATCCGACACCAGATGGCGGCGTCGATCAGAAATGCGAAACGATTCCTGTTCTGCAGAGCTGTTCGGTGCTTGTTGTCGACGGCATCGATGGGCGGTATCGGGTGCGTCGAAAGGAGCCCGAAGGGCGAGTGCAGACGCACCCCGGCGCGGCTCGTTTCAGGGAGGGGTGACGCAGGAGTCTGGATGCGGTAGAAGAAGGCTTACCGCCGAAGAAACAGGCCCGACACCGGCCTAAACTGCCAGGTCCAATCCGGTGTCGAGCCCAGCACGCGCACGACGGGGTACGGTGCCAGCAAAGTATTGCACGCCCGGTCAGCTCTGTCGATATCGCATCGGCATTGACGGGGATTGCCGATGCCGGCGTCAGGCCGCCTCTTTGTGTGCGCCCGCTGCCGGGCGCAGGTCATCGTTTGCCGCCGTTGTGACCGCGGACAGATTTACTGCGAAGGCGACTGCTCCCGAGCCTCACGCCAGGCAAGCTTGCGCGAGGCCGCTCAGCGCTATCAGCGCAGTCGCCACGGCCGGTTTGCGCACGCCGAACGAATGCGCCGCTATCGCAGCCGCCAGAATAAAGTGACGCATCACGGTTCCGCCGTGCCTGCCGCCGATGCTCTACTGGCACCGACTTCGACGACGTCGGCGGCCAGAGCAGCGGTACCCACCAGCGCTACACCTGTGCCTGAGCATTGCCATTTCTGCCACTGCGTCTGTCCGGGCTTCGTACGCCTCGGGCCGCTGCGCCGTCGTGTCTTCCGTGACGTTCGTACTGCTACTCACTGCAAAGGAAGGGACCCGTGACCATCGGAGTTGAACTCGAAGCGCAGATCCTGCGCTACTACCATGTCGAGAAGTGGCGTTGTGGCACCATCGCGCGCCAGTTGCACGTACACCGCGGAACCGTCCAGCGCGTGCTGGCGCAGGCTGGACTGCCCCGGATTGGCCCGGTGCTGCGGCCCTCGCAGATCGATGCCTACCTGCCGTTCGTCCATGAGACTCTGAAGAAGTTTCCGTCACTCACGGCCAGCCGGCTGTATGCGATGGTCTATGAGCGCGGCTACCGCGGCGGTCAGCACCACTTCAGACACCTGGTTTCGCTTCATCGTCCGCGCCCGATGGCCGAGGCGTACCTTCGGCTTCGCACCTTGCCTGGGGAGCAAGCTCAATGCGACTGGGGGAGCTTCGGCCATCTTCAGATCGGACGTGCGCGCCGACCCCTGATGGCCTTCGTGATGGTGCTGTCGTGGTCGCGACAGATCTATCTGCACTTCTTCCTCGATGCGCGCATGGACAGCTTCCTGGCCGGTCACGCCGGTGCCTGGGCGGCATGGTCCGGATTGCCACGTGTCGTCCTGTACGACAATCTTAAAAGTGCCGTGCTTGAACGGCGGGGCGACGCGATCCGCTTCAACCCGACGCTGCTCGCGTTCGCCGCGCATCATCGCTACGAGCCCCGTCCAGTGGCCGTATACCGGGGAAATGAGAAGGGTCGCGTCGAACGGGCTATACGGTTTGTACGCGAGAATTTCTTTGCCGCGCGCAAATTCGTCGACCTCGACGACCTCAATGCCCAGGCCGCCCTCTGGTGCGCTGGACCTGCAGCTGATCGACCGTGCCGGGAAGAGCCCACGATCACTGTGCGTGAGGCCTTCGCCCGCGAACAGCCCAGCCTGCTCGCCCTGCCGGCGAATCCGTATCCGTGCGAGCTACAACTGGCCGTGAGGGTCAACAAGACGCCTTATGTACGTTTCGACCTGAACGACTACACGATCCCACATACGCACGTGCGGCGCACGCTCACGGTACGGGCCGATCCGCGCCAGGTACGCATTCTCGACGGCGCCGATCTGCTCGCCACCCATGTGCGAAGTTATGATCGCGGCGCACAGATCGAAATTGCCACACATATCGACGCCCTCATTGCACGCAAACGCGAGGCCCGTCACCATCGCGGCCTCGACCATCTGGCCCAGGCGGCACCGGCCAGCCAGACGCTGATGCTGCGCGCCGCTGAACGGGGCGGCAATCTGGGCAACATCACAGCCAATCTTCTTCGCCTGCTTGACCGCTATGGCGCCTCCGAACTGCAGGCGGCCATTGAGGAGACTCTCGCCAGTGGTGCTGCACCTCACCCGAATCCGGTACGTCTGGCACTGGAGCGCCGGCGCGAGGCGCGCAAGCTGCCTCCGCCAGTGGCCATCCCGATGCCGGAACACGTGCGCAGGAAGGACACGCTGGTGACACCTCATCGGCTCGACATTTACGACCAGATCACGGGAGGCACTGATGAGCTCGCCTGATGATCTGCAAAACCGCGCGCACGCCTTGCGCCTGTATGGACTGCTGGCGCATTGGCCCGACGTGGCAGCCGAGCAGTGGGTTACGCCTCTGCTGCAGTGGGAAGAGGACGAGCGCGGTCGCCGCTCCCTGGAGCGGCGTATCCGTGATGCGCATCTAGGCAGCTTCAAACCGTTGTGCGACTTTGATTGGGCCTGGCCCAAGCGGTGCGATCGTGCCGCCGTCGAAGAGCTGATGGCGCTTGAGTTCGTCAAGGACACCGGGAACGTTGTGCTGATCGGCCCGAACGGCGTCGGCAAATCGACACTGGCGCTCAATCTCGCCTATCAGGCAATCGTACATGGCCACACTGCCTTGTTCACGACCGCAGGCGAGATGCTCGGTGAACTGGCCGCGCTCGATAGCGATTCGGCCTTGCGCCGCCGACTGAACCGCTATGCCTCACCCGACGTCCTCGTAATCGACGAGGTTGGCTACCTCTCGTACTCGAACCGCCACGCCGATCTGCTGTTCGAACTCGTCAGCAGGAGATACGGGGTTGCATCAACGGTGGTTACGACAAATCGACCGTTTGGAGAATGGCATGAGGTGTTTCCGAACGCGGCTTGCGTCGTTTCCCTTGTTGACCGACTGGTGCATCGTGCGGAAGTCGTCGTGATTGAGGGCGAGTCCTATCGCGTCAAGGAGGCGCGTGAACGCGCTGAGCAACGCACGAAGAAACGTACTGCGGCCAAGGCCGAAAAGAAGGCATCATGACGCGCCTTCATCTGCCTTCAGGAATTACTTGTGGGCTCGACTTCCTGATTCCGGACAACTGGTCCGCCGATCAGGCACTCGCCGTCATCGAACTCATCGACGATCTACGCGAGCGAATCTGCCTGCACTATCAGTTCGCATTGCACGAACTGCTACACGAACAACGCGCACCTCCCGTGAACGCTCACCTGAACGACGTCGACGATCCATTCTGATGACCCTCACTCGGCAGTAGGTGCCGGTAACGGCCCCTACTCGTTGACGCTCCTACTCAACCTTGTGCCGCCGTTTAGTGCCGGATTTGCGCCGCCGCTAACACATGCCCGTATCGGCTCATCCGCGCCCTTGGATGCGCCCCGTGCGATAGCGATTCGGTTAGGTGGCGAGGCTATCGGTCGCCGCACGAATTGTCACTGCCAGGTCGACGGCCACGCGCGGGCCGTCCTCGCTCACGTAGTCGATGATCGATAACAACTGCTCGTTTGCACAAGGCAAACCGAGCACGATCGGTTATCAACTGTTTGTGTTGAAAGACCGGTGGCTATCGCGCGGGGCGTTGGCTTAAGCGCCTGACGACAAACGTGTTTCTTCCCATGACTCGCTATGATCAGTGTTCGGCGCCAACCTCTTAACATAACACCCGCTTCTATTCGGCAAGTACGGTGCAGCTATCTTCGGATAGAGCTTCATGCAAGTCGATTCCATCGTCAACCCAGACACGCACGCCGGTGGGCGGTGGCGCAGTTCCGACAATGACGAAGACAATTCCTGCAAGCTGTGGCTGTGCCGCCAGCGCATGTTCGCGTGCCAGGCGACGATCTTCTGCCGACGGCGTAGGCCACGGTTCCGGATGCGTATGCCAAAAGCCAACGCAATGTAGTCCGCCCCTGAAAAGCGATTCGCGTTCGCTCCTTGCACGATCAGTGCTGAAGGTCACCCGCGCCCATGCAGCTCGTGTAGGCGTCAAAACCGTTGCAATTTCTGCGACGACAGGGTTAGCAGTGAGGTCTCTCGTGAATAGCTGGCCGACGGACTCTTTGCTCGAGCGCGAGCGCTGAACGTGACCGAGAAGTGTCCCGATGGCCGTTTCACTAAACTCTAGCGACCAGGCTGCACCGGGCAGACGATAATTAAGGATGCAATAGGTCATTCGCCGCGCAGCACTTTTGAGAGTTCTCGAGTCGTTGTTGCGCTGTCAGATTTCGACGCAGAGATGGGCACGATTGGACGCATCGTAACCGGCGCAGGCAAGGTAGCGAAGAACGCGCTCGAGCGGACCCATGACCATATTGTCGACGGTTGTGCTATGTCGTCGAAAACAGCAATTATGCGTTCTGCTGCGAACGCGGCGATCAGCTGGATGTCCGCGGCGCCGTACGGGTGGAAACCATCCGAACAGGCGGGCAAATCGACGCGCGTATCGCGGGCGGGAAGATCGCTGGCGTTGACCAGCGTGTCCGCCGGGTCGTCGACTGGCCACGGCACTGCGGACTGGGTCAATACGACGTGACCGGCACTGCAAAGTGGCTCCGTCCAGGCATGAATAATCGGGATATTGCCGAACAAGGTGGATCGCATGGTGGAGATGAAAGTTCGCACAGTCGATTCCGCAGTGCACTCCACCACCAGATCATATGCTCCTGGCGTGCAGTTCTTAGTGACCCAAGTAGGTGCGTCGGCGAGATAGCCCCGCACGTTCAGCCCGGGGACATCCGCTTTCAGTTGCCGGGCTAGCGCATGTGCTTTCGATTGCCCCACCTCGCTCAACCCCAGTTCGTGTCGACTGGTGTTTTCGACACCCATAAGCTGCGCGTCTACAATGTCAAGCTGGCCGATGCCACTACGTGCCAGTGCTTTTGCCAACGGACTGCCCAGCGAGCCGTTCCCCAACAACAGTACGCGCATTTTGCGCCTGGCGTGCAGGAGAGCGAGATCATGGTCACGGGCCAGTGCCCAATCCGCATCGACGCGAGTGATGAACACCGGCTCAACGGCTGGCGGTTGCAGTAGGGCCATTGCGGTGCCGAACACCTGGTATCCAAACATCACTCCGCCCTGCGCGAGGACGACGAGCAGCGGCGGCTGCCCGGGAGGTACTTCTGGACCGTCATTGCGGCGCTCCTTCTTTGACTTCTTCACCTTCGTCGGCGGAATCGCTTCCTGGCCGCGCACGGCTCGACTCGCCCAATTGACAAGCGAGCAATCGTGATTGGTGACCCGGCTCACAAGCATATCCAGCTCTTTGAACGACATTGGCCAGCTTGCTGGTGTCCAGCGCTCGTTGTCGTCGAGGCGTACGAACAGCGCACTGCCGCGCACCAGCGTTCCGCTGGCCCAATTGTGCCGCGCAGCGAGCTCCTGTGGATCGACCGACGCTGTCGTCGCTATCTGAAGCGCGTAGCGGCGATGCTTCGATCCGCTTGGGATGTACGCGGCGATGGTGCCCTCAGCCCATGCACCTGTTGCGCTGAAGTCGACGTAGGTTTGCTTCGCAACGGGACGGCTGTCCAAGGCCTTCCGACGACTGTTGCAGTAATGCAACCAATACGACGCTCGCTCGCTGTGAAACTGCTCCTCTATCCACTGCGGGTCACCTGCTTGACCGATCAACTGCCCGTTGAACGCTCGAAGCGCACGTTTGACAGCGCCAACGGGATCATCATAGTCCTCGGGAATCGGTGCGATCCCGATGCAAACATGGCCGTCAGATTCCACGTGCGGCACCTTCAGGAAGTGGCTCTTGTCAACATAGAGTTCGCACGGACTTGCTGGAAAGTCGGGTAAGAGCGCGACACGCACTCGTTTTACCGGAAGCGTGTCGTCCTGGAGGTCAACGTCCCAGGCATGCCCTTTCCCGCCGCCGAGGCGGCTGTCGCGCCTGGCCCAGGGCGAGCCAGATCCGAAGTCGAGCCAATCCCGTACTTTCTCGGCGGCCGTTTCGAACGGACTACGCTCCACGCGCGTTCAGCCCAACGTATTCGACGAACCTGTTCTCACAGGCTTGTCGGGGTTGGACCTCGTGAACCCATCGGCGCTGCCAATGAGGCCGTCGAGCACGCTCACCCTGGGTCGGCTGGCCTTCCACGCTTCGAGGCCGGTCGTACCAAAGATGCTGCGGATCCGGTCCTCGCTGGGTGCCCGATGGCTTTGATGCAGCAATGCCTCAAGGTCAGTCTCCAGCCGTGCGTGCCAGCGCTCGAACTCGAGAGCGCGAGCATCTTCATCGCTGTTCCATCTGTCAGCAAAATTTTCGCCCTTGAGCTTCGGATTCTCTACGCGCCAGCCTGTGTGGTCCTTCTGGATGTAATGTGGCATCGCTTCAACCAGAGCGAGAACGAGCTCAATGGGCGAAGAGAAGCTGGTCCTGCGTGCAGCGTACAGATCTGCGTAGGCATTTGTTGCTAGCGTGACGATGATGACGGAAATAGGCATCAAATCCTGTTTCGGGTTACCCCGATACATCGTGTCGCGGTGCAACTTCATGAGTTGTACCGTGCGGCGCAAGATGTCGTCCAGACCGATCTCTTCATCAGGCAACGGCGTGATGGTCGCTGAATCCATCACGGCTTTCATCAGCTGCCTCTCGAACTCGAAGCGCTTTGCCGCACGCATGCAGAACCAGTTGGCGAACTCCTCGGGATTGGAAGGCGCCCATCGGATATCTGGATCACGCACAGAAAGACTCGATCCCTCACGCCCCGTCTGATCGCGGACCGCGGGCGTCAGGTCAAAGTAGTAGGGCTTTCCGGGAAATTGCAGGCGCCAGCAACGACGTTTGGGGTCCGGCTTGCCCGTCACCGTCTCGTTGCCTTCGAGTGCCAGGCCAAACGCCTCGAACATCGTCTCGGGATCCGGCGAGTCGTATGCAGGTCCCGTCAGCTTCACCACCAGATCGAGATCGAATTTCACCGGATGTTGCTGGCTGATGGTCGTCTGCGTGCGCATCGAACCCTGCGGAAAGATGTGAACATCGTGGCGCGGAATGCTCAGTTTCTGCGCGAGGCGATCTGCGACTTTCTCGTAGTCTGCCACGGCGCTGGCGCGGTCCTCGGGGTTGAGCTCAAGGCGTTGCAACAGCTTCGCGATCAACTGCTCCCACTGCTGTGCCTCCGCGCGAGCGTTCAAGGACGCAATCAGGCGCTTCGAAAGAGACGGGTTGGTCGTCATGAGAATCCTCGGTCAGGGTTGGAGGGAGTGAGACTGCGCCAGCCCCGAGACCAATTCGCGGACGAACGTGGGGGTGATTTCGATGGTCGCCTTGTAGGCGGAACCTGGGCCTGCTGTCGCTTCGTGGCAGATGTACACAGCGTGATGCCGGGCCTGCATCTTCTGGCCCGTAGCAACCACCGCGGATGCCGGCGCGCTGACGAATAGATAAACCTTGCGAACGCGCCACTCATCCTGGAGCGTGCGCATGGCGGCGTCCACCGCGAGCCCCAGCAACTGTAGATCCTCAGGCTGCTGCATGCAGTCCTTGTCGAAGATCGGCCCAGTTATACGCAGAGTCGGCAATAAGAGTTCATCGCCTTGCGCGCAATCGGCAGGAAGGCGCGCGGCGCTAATGTCCGATGTGAGCGCCAGGATAAGCGTGGCTGCTTCGTGATCGCCGACATCAGGGCGAAGGACTTCCGTTTTGAATTTGTCCAGAGCGGGAATTGCATGCACCGCCGGCCACGCCCAACGCGTACCCGCACCGACCTTGTTGCGGTGAGGCTGGAACAGATGCGTTGCCTCGGTGTCCCCGAGCACGCGTCCCGCAAGCAGCAGGACAGACGTGCTGTGCATCGGAAAAACAGAGAGGCGCGGTCGCGCGGCACCAGCACGGGTGCCATTGAGCAACGTT
Source organism: Caballeronia sordidicola (assembly GCF_002220365.1). Taxonomy (GTDB): domain Bacteria; phylum Pseudomonadota; class Gammaproteobacteria; order Burkholderiales; family Burkholderiaceae; genus Caballeronia; species Caballeronia sordidicola_C. The sequence goes on from NZ_MTHB01000294.1 coordinate 7,912, forward strand.
TGCAACATCGGAAGGTCCAGCTTCATCTGCTGGAAAAGTGAGGTCCAGTAGGCCGCACTATGCACATCATGATGCTGGCCACCGGGATAGAAGTATCGTGCGGGCTTTGAGTCGTTGCTGCGTAACCCGGCACCCCACAGCGCATCATGCGCATCGTCCATGCTGAACTGCGCAGGCTGGCCAGCGATGTTGCCAACGATGGCGATGATTTCAGACGGCTTGTGCTGCAAGGTGTCAAGGAGGCGCCGAACTTCCGCGATGTTGTCTTCCCGCATCTTGCGCAGAACTGCAACCGTGTATTTCGCCGGATTGACCTTGTCGATCAGGCGATGACACTCGTCGCAAAGCAACATGAAATTGCCAAGGTCGGATGCAAGTTCCATCGATTGCGTCGGGTCGCCTCGCGGACCATCAGCGGAGGCCGCGACGATGTGCGCAAAGTAGCTGAAGCGCCCACGGCGGCCCGTCGCTGCGTGATGACGCAGGTCGCGCCCGCATCCAGCGAACTGGCAGCGGCACCCGGCGAGATAGTAAAGCTCTTCTTTGATACCCGGGGTCACGTTACCTTCGCGACCGCCCGTGACCCCGATGGAGTTCTTCAACCATTTCTGCAGTAAGGCCACCGTCATTCGGGCAGCCGACGCGGAGTCGGGATCAACCATCCAAGGCGTGCCTGCGACGTTTGCCCACGTCAGCCGGCCGCGCGTGAGTGGCCTGGCAGCCTCGACGGAAAGTTCACCCAATTCGCCACAGCACGCGAGTTCCCATTTGTTCTGCTCCGCCCGACGATGATGCACACAGACGGTGTACGCATTGGCCACCACGAGAATATTCCCCGCTCCCTGTGCGAAACGCTGCAACTCTTTGGCAAGTCCTTCGTCGTCAAGGATGGAAAGCTGCCCGGGTGGCTCGACAAGCGGCTGATGCCCATCGACAGGAGCTTCAGGCGCTGCCGCCACCGGATCGACCAACAACTCCACGGTTTCATCGATGCTACTCATGCGTCTGCCTGTAGGAGTGGAAAGGGGTGCCGTAAAAGCGCGACGACTCTTGCCTGTAGCACGGCGGTCGCGTCCGACCATGCGCGTGATGAAAGGCTCCTTTGACTGTGGTTCCTCTCATCCGGAGCTGTCCGCGCGTTCGCTCTAGCATTGCCGATCTACTGGTACCGCAAATGGTTGAACTGCGCCTTGCCACATGCCCGGCCGCAAAACCACCGCCTTTCCGTGACTCGGTTTGCCAAGGCAAACTGTTTAAAACATTGCGCAGGGATCATCATATATCATCATTTTGATTATATCAACTAGTCGTATCTATTTGACCATATCGAACTTTCGAGTATCATCGCGCCATGACTCAATCTTCCAGCCAACCGAATCGGGCGCTCCTTCAGCGCCTCCCGCAGGTCCAGCGCGAGCGCCTATCTCACATCGATTTCAAGCTCTTCTTTCTCGGCGAACTTAAGCGTGCCGACGTAGCGGACCGCTTCGGTACCGGGCCGGCCGCCGCGACGCGAGATATCGCTCAGTACAAGGAACTGGCGCCTGGAAATCTCGCGCTCGATAACACCGACAAGATCTATCGCCCGACCGAAAACTTCCTGCCCCTGTTCGATCACGCGCCCCAGCGGGTTCTCACTGCACTTTCGCGAGGCTTCGGCGAAGGGATCGGGGACGAACTCAAACCGATGGTGCGCTGCGAATTTCCGCTGGCCCTGAGCGTTCCAAAGATGTCGGTGCTTGCACCGATTACGCGCGCCATACATCGCGGCAAGGCCATACGGATGGGGTACACGTCCGTCGAAAGTGGGCACAACGAGCGTGAAATAGTGCCGACTGCCTTGGTCAACAACGGTATGCGTTGGCACGTCCGCGCGTACGATCGGCGACGCAAGGGATTCCGCGACTTCGTTTTCACGCGGATGGAAGACCCGGTTCTTCTTGAGGGCAGTGCGATTGCCGATGCGGAGAAAGTCGATCAGGACGCACAGTGGAACCGGATCATCGAGCTGGAACTGGTGCCACACCCTGCACACCCGAGGCCCGAGGTTGTAATGATGGACTACGACATGCCGGACGGAGTGCTCCGCGTCAAGGTACGCGCGGCAAATGCAGGCTACATGCTGCGCCGCTCGACAATTGACTGTTCACCCGATCACAGCCTCAGCGGTCCGGAATATGCCCTGTGGCTCAGGGATCCACTGGCTCTGTACGGAGCAAACAACGCACAGCTGGCCCCGGGCTACAAGGATCCCAATGCAGGCCCTGAAACCAGACCGATCAAGGCTTGGTGAATTTCATCTCGGCCTCGCGCCACGAACTATCGCGCGAGGCTAAATCCTGCGACTCCATGATCCGAAGAACCGACACGCGGAGGATTACGGTCCCGTGGCGGGAGGTAGGTGGTTAGGTCCTCTCTTTTGTATCGAAGCATTGTGCAGAGATATATCTAGTACAACCCCAAACTTGACACCATCCAGCCACGGATGGTCGAACACAACAGGTTCCACTTGCCGGCCTACACCTTCCCGTTTGATAGTTGCCGGATCAATCGAAACAGCTCCGCTTGATAGCGCGCATCATGCAGGGCATCGTGATTGCCCCCAAGTTGGGGATGCACTAGCTTCGCGATGGCACTGGAACGCGTGTCGCGCCATGAGCATCCTGTTACTCCCATGAAATACGCCTTGATATCCAGTGCGGTGAAACCAAACGGATTCTCGCCTAGAAAGCGATGGAAGTAATAGTTGACGAAAGACCAGTCGAACGGTGCATTCAGCCCAACAAACACAGGCGTTGCCCTGATCCCGCAGAGCTTTTGGATCCAATCAGCAAACCCGCTCATGGCGTCCTCTGGCGACTGGCCATCCTTTTCAAGTGCTTCGAGAGACAGTCCCGTGACCTTCAGCGCCTCGGATATATAGTTGCGGTTGATCGGACGGATTTCGCACGAAAATGCGCAATCCGGCGCGTCAACTGCGCATGCCCCGAGCGACAGCATGCTGTATTCGCCCGGAATCGGGCCAGCCGTTTCCACGTCAACCGAAATGAAGATCTCTTCGCGTTGAGACATTGCAGCATAGCCCCTTTTCAAACGTGCGTCAGGCAAACCCGTCCCGAGTCGTGAGCGGACATCCAGCACTGGGAAGGGGCAATACCGATACTGCTTGCTACAGGTGTGTAAATGTCAACTTTTCATCAGGGATCGCAGCACCAGTGCAGCGGGATACGAGCGTGTGCGGATAGGGACGCGTACCTTAAAATGCTTGCCCCAAGAGCTTCGAGGCTGGAGTTGGTGTCATTGAGACCATCGACCGGGAGATTCCTTGGACGTTTACCGCGCATGGGCTATTGTCGCAGGTAAGAACAAATTTTCTTTGAAAATAATGAACAATCCAAGAGATAAGCGTCGCGCAGAGGAAATTAAATCCGCCAACACTGAGACTCAAGAGCAAGTCGTTCGACGGACGAACAAGACATCGATGGTAATCGCGCTGATAGCTGCCGGCGCATCGCTTGGCGGGGCCACCTGCAATTATTTACTAACTGAACGAGTCCGAACAGACATCTCAGCGCAAACCTTAAATCTTCAAAAGCAAACTCTAGAACTAGATAGGATCAAGGTTGATCTGGCGAGAGCAGTACAACAAACAGCCGTAGCTAACTCGAAGATTGAAGAGGCCCGGCTTGCGTTGCAGACTAAGGTCGCCGACTCGGCCGCAATAATCGAGAGCAGAAAACTATCATTCTCGGGGAGAAATACCGATACGAATGAGGCTCGGCTGACGCCCGACATTGCAAAGCTGTTGAATGACCTGAGGCCCAGTCTAGCGATAAATTGCAGTATGTTTCGGCCCGACATCGAGCACTTGAGAATCGACTGCAACTTCAAGAGTCTGTCTGCCTTCAAGGTCCTGGTGACTCCAGGAGACATTTTTGCGAAAGATGCCCTCACAGGTACAACCATCCCGCATTGGTCAAACTCATTCGACGGTTTGGATTCGAATCAAGTGCTGAGCGGCGGAAGTGGCGGCGACTCTTTTTCGACGACTTTGTTGCCGTCTGCGCAGATGCTGAGAAATGTCATTGTCTTTGTCAAGTTCCGCGCTGTTACGGAGCCGACGGCCTAGCGGTTACCAAGCGCTTGGCGAAGGGTTATCTGACCCAGTCAGACCTCGACAATTCCTCCACTCAACTTTATACAAGCGGCGTGCGCGGAGATTTCGCGCTGTAACTGCAACCTGATTTCTGTTCACGATTTAAGTTGTTGGCGAGATAAGCGCGCAGGGTTAGAGCCGTCCGATTGATCGCAGCCTGCCGGAGCCGGCATCGTTCGCACACTCACGACATCGAGGTTCGCATACTACATCCCGTTTTACCCGCAGTCCGTCACGATACGCGCGATGGCGTCGAGATCGAAGTGGGCGCCGCCGATGAACGGAGGCAGGTGGGAACGACAGATGCCATCGATCTTCGAGATCCTCGGAAAAACGTGCGCGCGGTGAGGCGTGGGACAGGGTTTAGGCCCATCGCTTCTGCACGGGGACTTTGGGTGTGACGCGTCCACGCTTGCGGGTCTCAACCGAATGCCGCGAACGCTTCTGCGCAGCCGACTGACTCGCTGCGGTGTTCGCGAGTTGCAGCTTCAATGCGTCGAGTTCGGTGGCGTAGATGACGTTCGAACTACGAAGCGCTTCCAGATTCCCCTCCACGACGCCGGCATGATGACGCGCGTCCCCAAGCTGGGCCTGCAGCGCTTGAATCTCCTGTCGATGCCGGATCTCTCCCTGCTCGACCCTGCGCGTGGCGGCCTCCAGTTCCTGCTGAATGCGTGCGCTGCTGGTTCGTTCGCGGTCGATCTCGAGCAGCGTAAGTTTCTCGGTCGCGCGTAGACGCTCTTCTGTCAGCTCAGTGGCTCCGCGCAGCTTTTCCAGTTCGTCCGAAAAATCCCCCCTCGCCTGCACCAGTGCCCGGTCGCGCGCGCCGATCTCATCTTGCTGTCGCGTGATCTCGGTCTCAAGCGCCTGACGCGTCGCCTCTCCCGCGGCCTGCGCCTGCTCAAGATCACGAATGCGCACCTGCGCGGCCAGCAGCGCGCTGGTGCGCTGCTCCAGCGCGGTCTCGGTGCGGCCCAGTTCCGCCCGCAGTGACGCAACCGCGTCTCGCGCGGCGACCTTCTCCCCTTCAGTCTCCGTCCGCAACGCGTCGAGCGCCGCCTGCGCTGATGCGGTCGACCGGGTCCACAGCGTCGCGACGAGCTCTCCAGCAGCAGCCTGCAGGTCGGCCGGCAGATCAGGATGGTCAATTCGTACGCGGCTTTTCTCGCGCAGTTCGGTCCAGAACTCGCCCAGTACCTGAGTCGGCGTGCTCATGCTGCCCCGCTTCACTAACTGGTACAAACGGTTCGCGGTCGGCGTGATGCCGAAGCGGAAGAACAACAGCGCGCAGACCTCGCGGTACAGCTCGCGGGTCTTCGTGAACTCGGCCTTTAGGCGTTCGATTTCAGCGGCGATGCGGCTTTCGTCTGGCAGGACATCGGACATGAGATCGGTTTTAGAAGGAATAGAGTAAATAATAAAACGTAAACCGATTTATACCTAACGCATGATCAGCTTAATTTAGACATTATGACGATAATGTCAAGTAAAATGACACATTCTCTGAATTGGCTACGTCTCACCCCATATGCCCTTTCCTGAGCCCCTCCGCGTGTCCGACGGCACCCTGGTGCCGATCGAGAACTTGTATCTCCCACCAGAGCTCGACGGCAGCCTCGGCACGAACCGCGCGCTCGGCGCCCGGCCTCAAATTGCGGCCCAAAACGACGTCGACGCGATCCGGGCGTGGCTCGCGCGCTTCGTGGACACGAAGGCGACCTTTGATACCTATCGAAAGGAGTCCGAACGGCTGTTGCTGTGGTCGACCACCGAACTGCGCAAGCCGCTCTCCTCTCTCACACACGAAGACCTCCTTCTCTACCGGCGGTTTCTGGCGGACCCGCAACCGGCGCAACGCTGGGTCATGACCGGACGCAAAGTGGCCCGCGCCGACCGATCCTGGCGGCCGTTCGCGGGACCCCTCTCCCCCGCGAGCGAGCGACAAGCGTTTGTGATTCTGAATACGCTGTTCGCGTGGCTGGTCAACGCGGGCTATCTGGCCGGCAATCCCCTGTCTCTATCGCGTCAGCGTGCGCGTAGGGCGAAGCCGCGCGTGACGCGCTTCCTCGAGGACGATCTTTGGCAGGCCGTCAAAACCTCAATCGACGCGATGCCCCGTGACACCGCACGGGAGCAGGAGCACTACGCACGCGTGCGCTGGCTGATCTCGATCCTGTATCTGATGGGTCTGCGTATCTCGGAAGTCGTGAGCAATCCGATGGGGGGCTTTTTTAGACGGCGGGACCGCGAAGGCCAGGACCGATGGTGGCTGGCGATCACTGGCAAGGGCGACAAGGAACGTTTGCTGCCGGCGACGACCGAACTGATGATGGAGCTGACACGCTATCGCCGACACTATGGCCTTGCTCCCCTGCCCTATGGTGGTGAAACGACACCCCTGCTGTTGCCGATCGGTGGCACACCCCGGACTATGACACGCGGCGCCGTGCACCTGATCATTAAGCAGGTGTTCGACAATGCGATCGACCATCTACAGTCAACGGGGGAAGCGCATGAGCGCGCAACAGAACGGTTGCGCCAAGCGTCGGCCCATTGGCTGCGGCACACAGCGGGCTCGCACATGATGGATGGGCAAGTTGACCTCCGATACGTGCGTGACAACCTAGGGCATGAATCGATCTCAACAACCAGCCAGTACCTGCATGCGGACGACGATGATCGGCACCGTGCAACAGAGGCGGGACTGAGACTCAACTGGTAGCAAGATGACTAGCATTCGAAGCTCGGCATAAGCAGGCCTGTGACCAGTTGACAACGAGAGCCTTCGTATTCAAAGGTCGATGTGGCAGATTGCGCACGAAGTAGCGCTACGGCTGATGTCCCAGGGGCGCCCGCGCTATTACACCTTTTCTTAGGGGATATGTGCTAACACGCTTCCTTGCATCGACAACCCTTCGTTCGGGCCAGCAGGCAGCGCTTATGGCAGACCTGTTGTCGCTGCTCGATGCGCTTCAGGTTGAACAGGTCGTGCTGGGCGGTTATGACTGGGGCGGCCGGGCAGCATGCGTCGTGGCGTCGCTGTACCCCTCGAGAGCGCGAGGGCTGGTTTCGGTCAACGGCTACAACGTCCAGAATAAAGCCACCGACATGCGGCCAGCCAGCCCGGAAAAGGGACATCAACTCTGGTACCAATAATATTCTCATAGTGAACGCGGCCGGGCGAGACAGACTGAAAACCGGCGCGCGTTCTGTCACCTCTTATGGTCTTTATGGTCGCTGAGCTGGCGCTTCGACGACGACACCTACGCGCGCTCCGCAGCTTGTCTATAGCGCGCAACCACATAGGCGTTTCGCTTCTTCCACAAAGCATGGCGCTCACATCAGGCGCGCCCTAGCCCGTCCCCTTCACGAACTCGTCGGTACGCGCCACGGTGGTGGCTATGTTTAAAACCTCGCGATCCCAGCGTTTGTAAAATTCGTGCATTGCTCTCAGAACCCTACCGGGCCTCTGTTCCACACTCGCGCGCAGAACTTCCACCGCAGCATAAAACAACGGATCGACGAAATATTGTCCTTGAAAGTTGGTCAACTGGCCGCTTTCCAGCAAGCTGGCTGCCTTCCCAATTCGAGGAAAGCAGATCAAGCTCGGGACCTCGCCATATCGGATCATCAGCAGGTAACGCCAGCGATGTCCAGGTGCAAGGGAAGCGGGCAACAATTCCACGCTGGTTTCCATGTGCCCGCACTTCCTGAGGAAGTTATATACGACTAGGACCCGCTCTTTCGCATTGCCTGCGATGAGCACATAGTGTGCGGTCGAGGTCACTGGTTGACCCCCGTCGTCGTTCACCCTGCTATCATCGCATTGGAGCCCAAGGACCTCCATCAAGTGCCGCTGTGCATCAGAGTTCAACGACTCCGTCCCTGCAAGGTAGCGGTCCAGCGCAGGTTTCGTGACCGCTATCCGTTTCGAGACTGCCAACACTGGCTCTGGCCAACAGCCAAGCAAAGCAGCAACAATCTCACGGCAGGTGCCCTCATCCACGATCGTCTCC
>NZ_MTHB01000146.1 GCF_002220365.1 Caballeronia sordidicola
ATAAGTGTTCAGGAAAAACGGATTTCAAATTCCGAGCCATAGCCGCCGAGCAGCTTGGCGATCTCTGTATCGATGGTTTCCTTCGTCCAGGTGACGAAGCGCCGCCAGTGATACTTGGCGTGTTTCCAGACGATTTCGATCAAGTTCAGCTCGGGACTGTACGGCGGCAGATAGAAGAGCACCATCCGATGGTCGAGAAACCAGCGGTCGATGGTTTGCTGATCGATGTTGTGATGAATCGAGGCGTTATCGAGCACCACCACAGTCATCAGGCCGGGCGCGCCTTCCTGCGCGACTTGATCAAGAAACCGGATGACGTCGGGACGCTTGATGGTTGTCTTGCTGGCTTCATGCTTTAGAAGATTGGCGCCGAAATCAAATGCACCGAGCACCGAACGTCTGCAGTGCGGCTTCGGTAAGACGCGATGCGGCTCGCCGACTGGCGACCAGCCGCGCTGCACCGGAGGTGAGGCAGAGAAACCCGACTGGTCGAAGTAGATCAGGCGACACGCCCCATCACGAGCGGCCTGCTGCAACTTTGAGAGCGTATCTGTCTTCACGGCGAACTCCTGCTCATCGCGCTTTTTTTAAGTGAGTAGCGGCCACGTTTGTAGGAGAACCCCTCATGCCTGAGCGCAACCGACAACGTTTCCAGCCGGCATGGCAACGGCTGACCATGAACTTGCTCAATGCGCAGCGCAATCTGCCTGAGCGTCATCGATTCGGCACGCGCTGCTTCGATGGCCGTGGCGATCAGGGCATCAGACAATGCGCGGGGACGCCCACCTTTATGTCCGCTCAGCAAACCACAGAGGCCTTTGTCGTTCCAGGCGTGCACCCAGTTGTACACCGACTTGTCGCTCACATCGAGTTCGACCGCGATCTCATGAACCCGCCGGCCGCGGCCAAGCTCCAGCAGACCTAGTCCACGGGTTCGAAAGTCTTCATGTGGATGTTTGAGCGACAGCTGTTGCAGGGTCTTCTTCTCCGGCTCGGTCAGTTCAACGGCACATTTCATCGGCAGGCAGGTCATCAGAGTCGCATTGCCTGTCAGACCCCATATTTTGAAATTCGTTTACTCGTCACACTTA
>NZ_MTHB01000051.1 GCF_002220365.1 Caballeronia sordidicola
CGGCGAAGGACTGCTTGGAGTCGACTAGCCGCCAAGGGTGCTACGCTCCGCAACCGTTTTGGGAGTCGTAGGGCTGTGTCTGGCCAGGAGCAGTCGGCTATTGGACGGAGTAGACTTGCCAGCTTCCATTCTCCGCTCGAGATATTCTCTATGTTGATGAAAGCCCTGCGTGTCGGTCTCGGCCAGCTAATCGTGCTCGGCGACGCCGTCAGTCGCCCGCGTCCGCAACGCCGTTCGGTGCAGGGTCAGGCCGCGGTGGCAAAAGAAGCGGCGCATCTGTCGCTGTATCAGTTCCATGCGTGCCCTTTCTGCGTCAAGACACGACGTGCCCTGTATCGTCTGAATGTGCCGATGACGCTGCACGACGCGAAAAACGATTCCGTGCAACGGGAGCGTTTGCTGGCCGGCGGCGGCAAGGTCAAGGTGCCCTGCCTGCATATTCAGGAAGAAGACCAGTCGCGCTGGTTGTACGACTCCAACGCAATCATCGCCTACCTGGAGCAACGCTTCTCCGGGATCGTTTGATGTGGGGCGTGGAGGGTACGTAATCCGAGTCTTATTCCCAGGACAACCATCCACGCGACAACCAGTTGATCCTCGGAAATATGGAGAGAAAAGTCATTCACCAATCATTCGCGACGGACCTAAATGATGCAAGCCCGGTATTTTCAACTAGTCGATCAGCTTGCCGATTTTGGTGAGAACCTGTGCCGTTCGCGCATCGCTCCCGAAACCTGGCGCGAATATTTGCAATCGGGCTTTGACCAGTCTCACGTGACGGATTTGATACGAGTTCTGGACGACGATACCTTGCACGAATCGGAATTTACTGCCACCGCGATGGCTCCGATCCATGCGTGGCGCATTCTCGCCGAGCTGAAAGCTGTTGACGCGATTCCGACCTTGATCTCCCTGATACATCGGATAGATGACAATGATTGGATTGGTGAAGAATTCCCAGATGTTTTCAGCAAGATCGGCCCATCGTCGATCGAAGCAGTCGAGTTGTATGCGCGGGATTCCCGAAACGGGGAGTTCGCCAGAATCTGTACGTTTCGCCTGATTGCCAGGATGGGATGTGACCACCCAGAACAAAGGACTCGATGCGTCGAGATCCTGACCGATTTGCTACGCGCCCACGGGACGAACGATCTTGATATCAATGGTTTCCTCGTTTCGGCATTATCCGATCTGGGGGCACTCGAATCATTTGAGGTGGTCCGCGAAGCCTACGAACAGAATCATGTGGCATTGAATATCTTGGGGGACCTACGTGACGCCGAATACTATTTCAGGATCGGCGCCAAAGACTACGAAGGCATAGATACCTTCAGAGAGGCAAGACTCAATCGCCTCCACATGTTGTCAAAATCTCACCCATTCGAGCCGGCCCAGATCATTGAGAAATCCCGTCCCATCGTCGCAGCTCCCAAAGTCGGAAGAAACGATCTCTGCCCATGTGGAAGCGGCAAAAAGTACAAGAAGTGTCACGGGTTTGCTGGGATGTTGTACTAAGGACACTCAACATGACCCTGCTGAAAAGCCGCCTGGCAGCAACAGACTCAAAGCTGAAAGAAATCAAGGATGCCAGACGGGCATCAGATAAAGTGCGTCGCCAGCAATACAGGCAGACGACGGCTGTTCAGGAACGGAAAGTGGTGCTGGTAGGTGAATGCGTCATGCGCCGTCTTGATCGTGGCGAATGGGACGAAGCTGGTTTCCGGCAGATGAAGGATGAGCTTTCATCCCGGCCGGTTGATCGTGCTCTTTTCGATCTCGACTGAGCGCGCCATGCTCTATCTGCATTGTACGAAGAAGCTTCTTGACCGGCTGAAACCCGAAGTGATGGCGGGTGGCACCAGCACCACGGGGCTCGGGAACTGGTATGCCACGGCTTTGCTCTGGAAGCCGCAGATTGCGCTGTTCGTCAATGAGCGAACGTTGTTACCTGTCCTGATCCCCTTGGCACCAGCGGCTGGCATGGCAACCAGATTCCCTCGCTTCCTGGCTCACGTACTCGCGGCCCACGGCATCCAGCCGTCGTTCATCGAGCAGGAGCTATTGCACATGCAGGACGTGAGATATACCAAAACGACAAACCGTAGCGTCGTCGGCATCATGACGCAGTTTTGCCAATTTGCGGAAGGCTATCGCGGCAGCGATGAAATGAACGATCTTGTCGCGTTGTCAATCAGGTTGGCACGTATCCCTTGCGGCCCGCTGTATAGGGGGCCAGTGTTTCCGGACAAGGCACTGCGCGAATTGATCGGCAGCGGTTCATTGCAATAGCCGCCCCGGCGAACCCAGCGCTTCGAATGTCTCTGCGCGGCCA
>NZ_MTHB01000141.1 GCF_002220365.1 Caballeronia sordidicola
CTTAAGCACACGCCTAGGTTGAGATCATGTTGTGCCAAGTAACAAACACAATCCAGTAACAACGAGGCGCTCGGGCTTAAACACCCCGGTGAACTCGACTACTTCTTCCCCAGATTGGTTGTAGCGCCCCCAAGCGATACAACACCCCCTTTATGCCTGATGACCATAGCGAGTTGGTCCCACCCCTTCCCATCCCGAACAGGACCGTGAAACGACTCCACGCCAATGATAGTGCGGATACCCGTGTGAAAGTAGGTAATCGTCAGGCTCCTCATGCGCTGCATTGCATCGCAGCTAAACAAAAACCCCACCCCATAAAGGTGGGGTTTTTGCGTTCCTGAACACCTATAAGTGAGAGGCATCGATTATGTTGGACCCGCTGGAGGCTTGACACGACAGCGATGTTCCCCCATAATCGTCAGTTCTCTGCGGAGGGGTGCCCGAGTGGCTAAAGGGGGCAGACTGTAAATCTGTTGGCTTACGCCTACGCTGGTTCGAATCCAGCCTCCTCCACCAGAACATGTAGCAAGCGTCGGGAATCGTTAGACCCAAGCGGGTGTAGCTCAATGGTAGAGCAGAAGCCTTCCAAGCTTATGACGAGGGTTCGATTCCCTTCACCCGCTCCAGCATCAAGGTCCGCCCATGTGGCTCAGTGGTAGAGCACTCCCTTGGTAAGGGAGAGGTCAGCAGTTCGATCCTGCTCATGGGCACCAGCAACACTAGTCCACACTGTTTGCGCGCGGCGCAAGGTACGGAAAAATTCCTGTTAGGAGTCGAAAATGGCAAAAGGTAAATTCGAACGGACCAAGCCGCACGTCAACGTAGGCACGATTGGTCACGTCGACCATGGCAAGACCACGCTAACGGCAGCAATCGCGACGGTGTTGTCGAAGAAGTTTGGCGGCGAAGCAAAGGCGTATGACCAGATCGATGCGGCGCCGGAAGAGAAGGCACGTGGCATTACGATCAACACGGCACACGTCGAGTACGAAACGGCGAATCGCCATTACGCACACGTTGACTGCCCGGGCCACGCTGACTATGTGAAGAACATGATCACGGGCGCAGCGCAGATGGACGGCGCGATCCTGGTGTGTTCGGCCGCAGACGGTCCGATGCCGCAAACGCGTGAGCACATTCTGTTGGCTCGCCAGGTTGGCGTGCCGTACATCATCGTGTTCCTGAACAAG
>NZ_MTHB01000071.1 GCF_002220365.1 Caballeronia sordidicola
GGAGCTGAATCTAACTCAGACCAGATTTTTACGGATGTTATCCTCAATTGGTCGTACGAATAAGAGTTCCGTAACCGAGGCGACATGCTCGGGCGGGCATTAGCCGTTTTGGTGCGAGCACATCAAGCGCACTCAAGATAGCGAGCTTTGAAGCTTCTTTGCGATCGTCTCACGGTCACGTTGAAATTCAGGGCATCTCAAGAACGGTGTACATTGAGCTTGCCACTACGATGAAGCGGCGATGTAGCATAAGCGAATCGCTGGCCGATGCTTGCAATCGGGCCAGCCGGATGCAGTCGATAAAAGGAGGTTGTGCGCCATGATGCATGAGTTCCTTTCGAACAATCGGGATGATCTTATCGAGCGATGCAGGCTGAAAGTTGCGCACAGGGCCACCAGAGGGGCGACCGCGCAGCAATTGCAGAACGGTGTGCCGCTTTTCCTTGATCAACTTATCCTGACACTTCGTATTGAACAGACGAAGGAGCCTATGGAGAGTCGCAAGATCTCCGGTCCGTCGGGCGGCGAAGCCTCGTTTTCGGCAATCGGAACCTCGGCTGCGCAACACGGACAACAGCTCCTAGAACTCGGATTTTCGGTTGATCAGGTCGTCCACGACTATGGTGACCTTTGTCAGGCCATTACCGATCTTGCGTATGAACGCGACGCGCCCTTTCAGATAGACGAGTTTCGAACACTCAACCGCTGCCTGGATAATGCAATAGCCGACGCGGTGACGGAGTTCAGCTATCAGCGCGACTCAACTGCGGCGGGCAAGAACGCTGCGCAGGTGAACGAAAAACTTGGATTCTTCGTCCACGACCTACGCAACGTCCTTCAAAGAGCATCGCTGGCTTTTGAGGCGGGGAAGGCCGGGAATCTAAATCTAAATTGGTCCGGCGCAACTGTGGCAGTCTTAGAGCGCAGTTTGGATGGGGGTCTGCGTAAGCTGATAGACGATTCGCTCGCAGAAGTGCGGTTGGCGGGTGGTAGAGAGAGACCGCCGGATGTGTTCTCGCTGGCTGACTTCATTGGAGAGATCGAGCAGTCTGTAAGCCTCCGGGCACGGGCTCACGGGTGCGCTTTCACCGTTTCAAGCGTCGACGCGAGACTCGCCATACGCGCGAATCGCGATCTGTTGTTCTCGGCGCTGGAAAATTTGCTACAGAATGCGTTCAAGTTCACTCGGCCGGGTACGGACGTAACCCTTAATGCGTACGCGGTTGCCGAACACATCCTGATAGAAGTGAAAGACCATTGTGGTGGGTTGTCCGCCGCCGATGTCGATAAGTGTGACGAGTAAACGAATTTCAAAATATGGGGTCTGACAGGCAATGCGACTCTGATG
>NZ_MTHB01000172.1 GCF_002220365.1 Caballeronia sordidicola
GGGGGAGCCGCTGAAACAACCTGCTGCGGCGTAACCCCTTCTGCAATATGAAATGGCGCGACGAGTGTTCCGTGCCAACCATACCGGCGCGGCGATCCGGTGAGCGCCGCAACGGTCTGTTCGAGCGCGGCGATTTCTGATTCCTCGGGTGTCTCGATCAAGCGTCCGGTCTCGGCATCGCGGCCAAGCCATTCGCAGCCCGCGCGCCACCATGCAGAAGACGCAGGGGGTGCGTAGTAAAGCGCAATGCGCGAACTGGGCGTCCAGGCATTCAAGACCGTGTCGTTCGCTTCGACGCTCATATACCGTCCTCGACCAGCAATTGCACCCGGTCGGCGGCAAAGTGGGTAATACCGTATTTGATAGGCACACCGGCTTCGTCGACGTCTACGCTTTCAACCCACATCACCGGTTGCGCCCGATTGATCTGCAAGCGCCGCGCGACTTCCGAGCTAGGCAGGATGCAGCCGATACGGCTCCATTTACGCGTGTAATCAACGACGCCGAATTCAACAAGCGCCGCGCTGACTCCTTGCACGCCCGCCAGCACGCCGGGCAAGTCGGCGAAGCGCATGGCGGGAAACCAGCTACGCGCATAGGTCAGCGGCACATCGTCTGAATCGTGCCGTGTCTCGATCTCGTACACGAAGGTCCCTGCGCGGATGGAGAGCGCTTTCGCGGTGACCGGATCGGCCTTCACTTTCGCGCTGGACAGGACTACCCCCACGGATGCCTGGTTATTGCGCCGCAGGTTTTCCGTAAAGCGCGTGCGGCGCCCGATCTGATAGTCGATCGCACCCGGTTGCACGAACGTGCCGCGGCCTTGTTCGACGCTCACCAGCCCCGTGGCCGCCAACCGCAGCATCGCGCGGCGTACCGTGTGCCGGTTGACGTCGAAACGCCGGGCGAGTTCAGCCTCGCTCGGCAGGCGGCCGTCTTCTCCGAAGCTGTTCGCCGTGATCTCCGCCGAAAGAATCTGTTCGATCTGACGCCATACCGCAACGCCCGCACCGCGCTCCACGGCCAGGCCCGGCGTGCCAGTTTCGTTAGATGTCATGTTGCTGTCATTCCTGTCGGTTTGAATATCGTTTTCGGCATTGTAGTGCGCCGCCGATGGCGAAAATGTGAAAGCAGGGCGCTAGTGAAGAATTTTTATCCGGTTGCATAAACGTCTAGACGACCAGATGACTATTCTAGTAGCGTTGAGGCTCGACAGGACGATGAAATCACGGACACGGCTTGGGCTCCAAGCGCCCTTTATTGACGAGGTAAGACCATGAGTACATCTGCGCAGACGCCCGCGCCTGCCGGTCCCGCGACGCGGCGGGAATGGCTGGCTATCCTCGCGCGCACGCCGCGGGCGAGCATGAAGGCCGCGCTTGATACGGCACTGGACGGCGCTTCACCGCCTGAATTCGACTGGCTGCGCGCACCCGATATCGGTCTCGCGATGGTGCGCGGACGGGTTGGCGGCAGCGGGGATGCATTCAACCTGGGTGAAGTGACGGTGACGCGTGCGACGCTGCGCTTGCGGGTTCGTGAAGGGCGCGCCGCGGTGGGTATCGCGGTTCACATGGGGCGCGACAAGGAGCGCGCGACGCTCGCCGCGCTCGCCGACGCGCTGCTGCAGACACCTGCTTTCGAAGCCCGGATGCAGGAGCATTTGCTGGCGCCGCTCGCTGCGCGCATCGCCGAAAACCGGGCGCAAAAACAGGCCCGCGCCGCGGGTACCAAGGTGGAATTCTTTACGATGGTGAGGGGCGACTGATGTTACCTGACAAGCTTTCAAGCAACTTGCGCGGTACGGACGTCGCGGGCATCGACCTCGCGACCCTGACCCCCGGTTTCAACGACACCGTTCATGATTCGCAGGGCGTGTTCCGTGCGTTGCTCGACGCGCTTTCGCGGCCTGGAAAAATCGTCTCGATCGATGCCGTGCTGCCCGATCTGGAACAGGACGGCAGCACGGCGGCAGCCCATGTGCCGATGGCCGCGTTCGCTGCGCTGCTCGCACTCGCGGACTATTCGACGCCCGTGCTGCTGCAGCACGAGCATCGCGGCTTGAGCGACGCGCTGCGGTTTCACACGGGCGCACCCCTCACGCAGGATCACGCGCAAGCGGTTTTCGCCTACCTGCATGATGCGGGATCGATGCCGCCGCTTGATGCATTTTCGATCGGGGACCCTGAGACACCAGAGAACGCCGCCATGCTGTTCATCCGCGTGGACTCGCTTGACGACGGCACGCCGATGACCTGGCGCGGTCCCGGTATCCGCGATTCACACGCGGTCCATATCAGCGGTGTCGCTGATTCGTTCTGGCAGGAACGCGCGCGATTGGCGAGCCAGTTTCCTTGCGGTATCGATTGTTATTTCGTGCACGGCGGCTCGGTGATCGGCCTGCCGCGTACCACTCGCGTGGGGGTGGCCTGATGTACGTCGCAGTCAAAGGCGGAGAACGCGCGATCGAGCGTTCGTGGGACTTGCTCGCGGCCAACCGGCGCGGTGATGAAACATTCGCGGAACTCAGCGTCGACCAGATTCGCGAGCAGCTTGGGCTGGCGGTCGCACGGGTGATGACCGAGGGCTCGGTCTACGACGAAGAGTTGGCTGCGCTTGCGATCAAGCAGGCAGCGGGGGACCTCGTGGAGGCCATTTTCCTGTTGCGGGCATATCGCACGACGCTGCCGCGCTTCGGTTACACGGTGCCGCTCGACACGGAGGCCATGCTTGCGGAGCGGCGTATTTCGGCTGCGTTCAAAGACATTCCGGGCGGACAGATGCTCGGCGGCACGTACGATTACACCCAGCGGTTGCTCGATTTCAGCTTGCTCGCCGAAGGCGGCCCGCGCGCGGCCAACGTCAGCACCGCGAGCCGTTGCGCGCCGCAGCACGAAGCAATGCCGCGCGTGCTCGCCCTGCTCGACAAGGAAGGTTTGATCGAACAGGAGAAGATGCACGCGGATGCGCCCGAACCCGGCGATCTCTCGCGTGAGCCCTTGATGTTCCCCGTCGCGAGGCCGGTCCGTTTGCAAAACCTGGCCCGAGCCGATGAGGGTTTCCTGCTGGCTGTCGGCTATGCCACGCAGCGTGGTTATGCAAATTCACATCCGTTCGCCGGCGAGATTCGTTACGGCGAAGTCGCAGTCGAGCTGGAACTTGAAGAGTTGGGATTCGCGGTGGAGATCGGCGATATCGACATCACCGAGTGCCAGATGATCAACCAGTTCGCAGGCAGCGGCGACGTGCCGCCCACGTTTACGCAAGGGTATGGTCTCGCGTTTGGCCACTCGGAACGCAAGGCCATGGCGATGGCGCTGGTCGACCGTGCACTGCGCGCGCAAGAACTTGGCGAGACCGTTTCGTCGCCGACGCAAGACGCTGAATTCGTGCTTTATCACAGCGACAACGTGGAAGCATCGGGCTTCGTACAGCACCTGAAATTGCCGCATTACGTTGACTTTCAGTCTGAACTCGAATTGCTGCGGCGTTTGCGTGCGGGCATCGAGAAAAAAGCGCAGCGCGAAAGTGAAGCGCAAGAAGAGAATCAAGCGCAACCAGAGCCCAGCGAGGAGAACGCCGCATGAATGCGCGTATTGAAGAAAGTGCCAGGGCTGAAGGCTATAACTTTGCCTACCTCGATGAACAGACGAAGCGCATGATCCGTCGCGCGCTGCTGAAAGCCGTGGCCATCCCCGGTCATCAAGTGCCGTTTGCATCGCGAGAAATGCCCTTGCCTTATGGCTGGGGAACGGGCGGCCTGCAGGTTACGTCCGCGATCATTGGACGCAGCGACACGCTGAAGGTGATTGACCAGGGTTCCGATGAAACCACTAACGCCGTGAATATTCGCCGCTTCTTTGCGCGCACGGCGGGTGTCGCGACCACCACGCGCACGGTGGAAGCCTCCATTATTCAAACCCGCCACCGGATTCCCGAAACGCCGCTGACCGAAGCGCAGGTCCTTGTGTACCAGGTGCCGATGCCCGAGCCGCTGTTCCGGCTCGAACCGCGGGTGACCGAGTCCCGCAAGCTCCATGCGCTGGCGGACTACGGGCTGATCAACGTGAAGTATTACGAGGACATCGTGCAGCACGGCAGCATTGCGACCACCTACGATTACCCGGTGCTCGTCAACGACCGTTATCTCACTTCACCGTCGCCAATCCCCAAGTTCGATAACCCGAAGATGCACATGAACCCTGCGCTGCAACTGTTCGGCGCTGGCCGGGAGCGCCGCATCTATGCAATCCCGCCTTATACGAAGGTACGAAGTCTCGACTTCGAGGATCATCCGTTCACCATTCAGCACTGGGATCATGAGTGCGCTTTGTGCGGTTCGCGTGAGAGTTTTCTCGACGAAATGATTGTGGACGACGCGGGCGCGCGCACGTTCGTGTGTTCGGACAGCGACTATTGCCAGGAACGTCACGCAGAACAGGAGGGCGCATGAATCTCTCTACTCCTGCACCCGCACTCCGTCTGCTCACTGGCCGCGGACTCACGAAGCGTTATGACGGTCGCGGCGGCTGTGTCGATGTGGACATCGATATCTATCCGGGCGAAGTGCTTTGCATCGTCGGCGAATCCGGTTCAGGGAAATCCACGTTGCTCAATGCGCTGGCGCTGCGAACCCCCGTGAACGATGGCGCATTGCACTATCGCACCGTGGAGCATGAACTGCTCGATCTGTTCGCGCTGCCCATGCCGCGTCGAAGAACGCTCGCGCGTACCGACTGGGGTTTTGTGCATCAGAACGCACGTGACGGGCTGCGCCACGGCGTGTCGGCCGGGGCGAATATCGGCGAGCCGTTGATGGCGAACGGGGCACGTCACTACGGCCGCCTGCGTGAAACAGCTTCGGACTGGATGAATCAGGTCGAACTGGATGCCACGCGTATTGACGAGTTGCCTTCCGCGTTTTCAGGCGGCATGCAGCAGCGGCTTCAGATTGCGCGCAATCTAGTGACGAAGCCACGCCTTGTGTTCATGGACGAGCCCACAGCGGGGTTGGATGTCTCCGTGCAGGCGCGGCTGCTGGACCTGCTGCGCACACTGACAGCCAAACTTCATCTCGCTGCCCTGATTGTCACGCATGATATTGGGGTAGCGCGTTTGCTCGCGCATCGTCTGATGGTGATGAAGGACGGGCGAGTGGTGGAGAGCGGCCTGACCGACCAGGTGCTCGATGACCCGCAACATCCCTATACACAGACGTTGGTTGCGTCCGTGCTGCCAGTTTGAGGTACGAGAATGAATGCCAATGCCGATCTTTCCAATGAGCTTGCGTTTGCTGAACGCGCGCCACTGATGCTGCGTGCGCGAGCGGTCGAGAAGACCTTTACGCTGCACCAGCAGGGTGGCGTGCAAATCGCCGCGCTGGGCGGTGTGTCCCTCGACGTAGAACGAGGCGAGTGTGTCGTGTTGTCGGGACCTTCGGGTGCAGGCAAGAGCACGTTGCTGCGTTGCATGTACGGCAACTACTTGCTCACGCGTGGCATGGTTGCCATCCGCGATGAAAGCCGCACATCGCACTACCTGTCGCTGTCGGATGCGCTGCCGCACGATGTGATTCGCTTGCGCCGTACTACCATGGGTTATGTGAGCCAGTTTTTGCGCGCTATTCCGCGCGTGTCGTCGCTTGATCTTGTCAGCGAACCCTTGATCTCGCGCGGCATGGACGAAGAACAAGCGCGGGCACGTGCAGGCGCATTGCTTGAACGCCTCAACGTGGCGCGGCGTCTGTGGACGCTCGCACCTGCCACGTTCTCAGGCGGTGAACAACAACGCATCAATATCGCGCGTGGACTGATCGCTGAACAGCCGCTGCTGCTGCTCGACGAACCCACGGCGTCGCTCGATGCCGAGAACCGGCAGGTGGTGGCGGAGCTCATCGTGGAAGCACGCGAGCGGGGCGCTGCAATCGTCGGTATTTTTCATGACGAGGACACGCGTGAACGTGTGGCGACTCGACTAATCCAACTCAACGCTCCCGCCGCACAGGCGGCAACCGCGTCAACGATTACGGAAACCTTGCAGATATGTTGATCAAAAACGCGCGCATCGTCACTCGCGATGAAGAGTTCACAGGCGTAGTACGAGTAGCCGATGGTCGCATCACCGAGTTAGCGCCCGGCACGACGTCGGTTAACGACGCCGAGGACTGGGGCGGCGATTACCTGTTGCCTGGACTTGTCGAGCTGCATACCGACAATATCGAAAAGCATATCGCGCCGCGTCCAGGCGTGTTGTGGAATCACGACGCAGCCATCCTCGTGCACGATGCCCAGGTTGCGACGGCCGGCATCACGACGGTGTTCGATTCACTCGCGATTGGCTCGCGCGGAGGCGTGGGCGTACGCGGCAAGGAAATACAAACCAACTGCGCGCGCTCGATCGAGCGGCTGGCTGGGAGCGGCATGCTGCGCGTCGATCACTTCCTGCATCTGCGATGCGAAGTGGCGGCAGCGGACGTGCTCGACGTATTCGAGGGGCTGGTTTCGCATCCGCTGTTGCGCCTCGTCTCCGTGATGGACCATACGCCGGGCCAGCGCCAATGGCACGATCCGGTCCAGTGGCGCCGGTATCAGGAGCGTCACGGAAAATGGACCGACGAGCACGCGAGCACGGTGCTTAGTGAACTGACTGATGACCAGCATCGGTACGCGCGCGTTCATCGCAGCGAGATCGTTTCGCGTTGCAAAGCGCTGGGTGTGCCGCTCGCGAGTCACGACGACACATCCATCGAGCACGTGCTGGAAGCGGTAGAGGACGGTATTGTCCTAGCCGAATTTCCGACCACGCTGGCCGCGGCGAAGGCGGCGAGGGATCATGGCGTCGCGACGATCATGGGTGCGCCGAACGTCGTGCGGGGCGGCTCGCACTCGGGCAATGTATCAGCGCTCGAAATGGCGCGCGCGGGGCTGCTCGACATCCTGTCATCGGACTACGTGCCGTCGAGTTTGCTGACCGCCACGTTCGAACTGGTCGATAAGGCTGGGTGGTCGCTGTCGCAGGCTATTCGCACGATATCGTCGGCGCCGGCCAAGGCGGCTGGCCTGACGGATCGTGGCGCGATTAGCCTCGGTCTCAGGGCCGATTTCGTGCGGGTCGCCATGGCAGATCGCTTGCCGGTCCCGCGCGCCACGTTCCTCGAAGGCCGGCGTGTAGCGTGATTGCCGGGAAAGGAGCGCTGCATTGATTGTTGACTCTGAATATGCGCCGGTGCGTTTAGGCATTTGAAAGCGGGCTCGTTCGGGCAGTATGAAGGTGCGTCCATGACGCCTCTGCCCGATGCGCGTCGTCGTCCCTGAACGGCGACGCGTGCTCAATGCGCAAGACATTGAAACACGCCCGAACCCAGGTTTCATCGAAAACCAACTGTTGACCCACCATGCCTGAAACACACTGGCATCCATTCCAGCAGGCCGTTTTTTGCGGGCGGCAGCGGCACGGCACCACGTCAATTAGCCTTTAAGACTGGCGCGAGCCGGCATCACTCCGTGCGCGTCAAGGCCGAGCAGGAATCCGGGCGGCCGATCTCGGTGCATACCTGGAAACGCGCGGAATACGAGCCTTGCGGGGGCTTGCGCGCACTTGCGCGAGGCGCAGTGAACTGAGCGTTAAGTAAAACAAAATCCCCGATTCAGAAATCACGACTTCGCGAAACGGGTAGACGGGTTCATAGTTGAAGTCACTACGACCCGACTGCCACGTACAACGAGAGACGCCATCGTGCCCGAAGCGACTGAAAAATTCGACGACTGGCTGGACAAGACGCAAGTTGTCCGCGACGTGATTACCGCATTCCCGCTGGCGGCCATGGCCGCTACGCTGAACCGTGAACCCGAGACGAAAAATGTGCCGCCGCTATGGCACTGGCTTTACTTTTTACCGATTGCGCCCTTGTCTGAAACCGGTCCCGACGGGCATCCGAAACGCGGCGGTTTCCTGCCGCCCGTGCCGCTGCCGCGCCGGATGTGGGCAGGCGGACGCCTGACATTTCATGCACCGCTGGCGGTCGGCGAAGAGGCGACACGCACGTCGACGATTGTGAATATCGAAGAGAAGCCGGGCCGCACTGGGCGGCTCGTGTTCGTGACGGTGCAGCATGAAATTGAGGTAAACGGCGCGCTCAGGATCGAGGAAGAGCACGACATTGTGTACCGCGACGAACCGGCCCCCGATGCTTCCAGCGCGCCAAAGAAAGAGCCGGCCAAAGCGCCCATCGACGAGACCTTCAGCCGCGAGATACCCACCGACCCCGTGCTGCTGTTCCGCTACTCGGCGCTGACCTTCAACGGTCACCGGATTCATTACGATCACCCGTACGTCACGCAGGAAGAAGGATATCCGGGGTTGATCGTGCACGGCCCATTGATCGCGACCCTGCTCGTGGATCTCGTGCGCCGCGAGTTGCCCGACGCAAATATCGTGAGCTTCGCCTTCCGCGCGCTGCGCCCGACCTTTGCGCCCAACCCGTTCACCGTGTGCGGCAAACCGTCGGATGACGGTCGCACTGTCGAGTTATGGGCGAAAGACCATGACGGTTACCTGACGATGCGCGCCACCGCAACGCTCGCCTGAATCTGACAAAGTTCCTATGCAGACCACTCATTCTGATCAGTTCCAGGACATTCGTGAAGCCGTTCGCGACCTGTGCCAGCAATTTTCCGGTGACTATTTCCGCAAGATAGATGAAGCGCGCGGTTATCCGGAAACCTTCGTCCATGCATTGACGAAAGCGGGGTGGCTCGCCGCACTGATTCCGCAGGAATACGGCGGTTCGGGGCTGGGCCTGACGGAAGCGTCGGTGATCATGGAGGAGATCAATCGCGCCGGAGGCAATTCCGGTGCCTGCCACGGTCAGATGTACAACATGGGCACGTTGCTGCGGCATGGCTCGGCGCAACAAAAGGACCGCTACCTGCCGCAGATCGCGAGCGGCGACCTGCGTCTCCAGTCCATGGGCGTCACCGAGCCGACCACCGGCTCGGACACGACGAAGATCAAGACCACTGCGCAACGCCGTGGCGACCGTTACGTCATCAACGGCCAGAAGGTATGGATCTCGCGGGTACAGCATTCCGACCTGATGATCCTGCTGGCCCGTACCACGCCGCTCACTGATGTAAAACGCAAGTCCGAAGGCATGTCCATTTTCATTGTCGACCTGCGCGAGGCGATCGGCCACGGCATGACCGTGCAGCCGATCCTGAACATGGTCAACCACGAGACTAACGAACTCTTCTTCGATAACCTCGAAATTCCCGCGGAAAATCTGATCGGCGAGGAAGGACAAGGGTTCAAGTACATCCTCGACGGCCTCAATGCGGAACGTACCTTGATTGCGGCGGAATGTATTGGCGACGGCTACTGGTTTGTCGACAAGGTGACGGCCTATGCGAAAGAACGCATCGTGTTCGGACGGCCTATCGGACAGAACCAGGGCGTGCAGTTTCCCATCGCCCGGTCGTTCGTCAACGTGGAGGCGGCGAGCTTGATGCGCTTTGAAGCGGCGCGTCGCTTCGATGCTCACGAGCCCTGCGGCGCGCAAGCCAACATGGCGAAGTTGCTGGCGGCCGACGCATCGTGGGAAGCGGCCAATGCATGTTTGCAATTTCACGGTGGTTTCGGTTTCGCCTGCGAATACGACGTCGAACGCAAGTTCCGCGAGACGCGCCTGTATCAGGTCGCGCCCATCTCGACGAACCTGATCCTCTCGTATGTCGCCGAACACATCCTCGGCTTGCCACGGTCGTTCTGAATGATGAGACCACTAGACGGCATCAAGGTCATTACGCTGGAGCACGCGATTGCGGCGCCCTTCTGTACTCGCCAGCTCGCCGATCTGGGCGCACGCGTGATCAAGATCGAGCGGCCAGGAACGGGCGATTTCGCACGCGGGTATGACGAACGCGTGGATGGGCTCGCGT
The DNA here is from genome assembly GCF_002220365.1 of Caballeronia sordidicola. Lineage (GTDB taxonomy): Bacteria > Pseudomonadota > Gammaproteobacteria > Burkholderiales > Burkholderiaceae > Caballeronia > Caballeronia sordidicola_C. The sequence goes on from NZ_MTHB01000172.1 coordinate 9,936, forward strand.
CGCATTTCGTGTGGACCAACCGCTCGAAGGAAAGCCTGGCGCTTGATGTCAAGCAGCCGGAAGCCGCGAAGATTCTCGATACGCTGGTGGCCGATGCGGACGTGCTGGTGCAGAACCTTGCGCCGGGCGCGGCGGACCGGCTGGGCTTGGGCTACGACACCCTGAGCAAGAAGTACCCGAAGCTGATTGTCTGCGACATCTCGGGCTATGGTGCTGACGGTCCGTATCGAGACAAGAAGGCGTATGACCTGCTGATCCAGAGCGAATCGGGATTCTTGTCGATTACCGGATCGCCCGGCGAACCTGCGAAAGCGGGCTGCTCGATTGCTGATATTGCCGCTGGCATGTACGCGTATTCGAACATCCTGAGCGCACTGATTTTGCGTGGACGCACGGGCAAGGGCTGCCGGATCGATGTATCGATGCTCGAAAGCATGGTCGAGTGGATGGGTTATCCGTTGTACTACGCAATTGGCGGCCAGAGTCAACCGGCATTATCCGGCGCGTCGCACGCGACGATCTACCCGTACGGCCCGTTTCTGGCCGGAGACGGCAAGACGGTCATGCTGGGTTTGCAGAACGAACGTGAGTGGAAGGTGTTTTGCGAGCGGGTGCTCGAGCAGCCCTCGCTTGCCGTCGATCCGCGATTTGACGCGAATTCAAAACGCTCGGGCTCACGCGATGTTTTGCGCGAATTGATTGTCGCTGCGTTCAGCAAGCTGACTGCAGGCGAGGTCTTGCAGCGACTCGACGCGGCCGGCATCGCCAACGCGCAGATGAATACGCTCGCCGATGTCTGGGCGCATCCGCAACTCGAGTCGCGCGATCGCTGGCGCGAGGTTGGCACATCGGCGGGACCCATTCCCGCGTTGCTGCCACCGGGCACGCCGAACGGTTTCACGCCGCGCATGGACCCGGTTCCGGCACTTGGCGAACACACTGAGGCCATCTTGCATGAACTCGGATACAAGGACTCGCAGATCCAGGCGCTGCGCGAATCCGGCACTATCTAAACCCCTCAGGTACCCACTATGACGACCGATCATCCCAGCCGGGCGCTCGCTACCTTCGCGGCGTCACTTCATTTCGACGATATTCCGCAGCACGTCGTCGAGCGCGCAGTGAACCTGTATGTAGACTGGCTTGGATCGGCGCTTGGAGGCAAGGGCGCGCGACCGGTCGAAAGTATTGCGTTGTTTGCGAGCATGGCGGGCGCGGCGAACGGCAACGGCCAGGCGGAAGTGCTGATCGACCGCACGCGCGCCACGCCGTATTTCGCCGCGATGGTGAACGCGGCCGCGTCGCATTTCGTGGAACAGGACGACGTGCATAACGGCGCCGTCTTTCATCCGGCGACGGTCGTGTTTCCTGTTGCGCTGGCGTTGGCGCAGGCGGCACGTGCATCGGGCCGCGACTTTATCGCGGCGGTGGTGGCCGGGTACGAAGTAGGGATCCGCATCGGGGAATTTCTCGGGCGCTCGCACTATAAGGTCTTTCATACTACGGGTACTGCGGGGACCGTGGCGGCGGCCGCCACTGCGGGACGGATGCTCGGGTTGTCGCCGGTGCAGATGCTCGATGCGTTCGGCTCGGCCGGTACGCAAGCCAGCGGCCTGTGGGAGTTCTTGCGCGATGCGGCGGATTCCAAACAGCTTCACACAGCCATGGCAGCCGCCAATGGCCTGATGGCGGCCAGCCTCGCGGCCGATGGTTTCAAAGGCGCTACGCGCATCCTGGAGGGCGAGAAGGGCATGGCGGCAGGCATGTCCACGGACGCCGATCCTGCACGCCTCACCGACCGACTGGGCGTTCGCTGGGCGTTGACCGAAACGTCGTTCAAGTATCACGCCGCTTGCCGGCACACGCATCCCGCCGCCGATGCGTTGCTTGCAGTGATGGCGCAGCACGGTTTGAAACCGCAAGACATCGAGCGCGTGACGGCGCGCGTGCATCAGGGGGCAATCGATGTGCTCGGCGCCGTGACCTTGCCCACGACGGTTCATCAGGCGAAGTTCAACATGGGGACAGTGCTGGCGCTTGTCGCTTATCACGGTTATGCCGGCGTGACGGAATTCGAAGAAGGCTACGCCGCTGCGCCCGTCGCCGCTTTTCGCGGCAAGGTGGAGATGGTCTTCGATGAAGAAGTGGACCGGGCCTATCCCGCGCGCTGGATCGGCAAGGTGACGGTGCACACGCGCGATGGCCGCGAATTGACGGGGCGTGTCGATGAACCTAAGGGAGACCCAGGCAATACGCTCTCGCGCGAAGAGATCGCCATGAAGTTTCGGCGGCTTGCCGACTTCTCGGGCGCGGCGTCGGACGAAGAAGCATCACATTTGCTCGACGCGGCGTGGGGCATTGCATCGGAAACACGCATTGGCTCGCTCTTCGAAGTGGATGTGCGGGCATGAGCGAGCGCTCTTATCTGTTCGTACCGGGTAATCGTCCCGAGCGTTTTGAAAAGGCCCGCGCGAGCGGCGCCGATGCGGTGATCTTTGATCTGGAAGACGCGGTTCAGCCGCAAGAAAAGCCATCCGCTCGCGATGTGGTGCTCGAGCACATGGACGCAGCTCGTCCCGCGTTCGTACGGATCAATGCAGCGGATACCGAGTGGTTTAACAACGACATAGCGGCGATCGCGAATCATCCGGGCGTGGCGGGCATCGTGTTGCCGAAGGCCGAAACACGCGAGCACATTGAAGCGGTGCTGGCGCACGCGCATCCGTCCCTGACAATCCTGCCGATCGTGGAAACCGCGCGGGGATTCGCGAACCTCACGCTGCTATGCGGGGCTCCTCGGGTACACCGCATCGTGTTCGGCACGCTGGATTTCCAGATCGACTTGAACGTGGAGGGCGACGGCGAAGAACTCGATATGTTCCGCTCGCAGATCGTGCTCGCGTCGCGGCTTGCCGGCTTGGCTACGCCGGTCGATGGCGTCTCGACCGTGCTGGACGACCCCGTTGCCATCGAGTCTGCAGCACGGCGCGGCCGTCGTTTCGGTTTTGGCGCAAAGCTCTGTATTCATCCGAAGCAGATCGACGCAGTGCATCGCGCATATGCATGGACGGCCGCGGAGCTGGCCTGGGCTGAACGTGTGCTGCAGGCGGTGGAGACAAGCGCCGGTGCGGCGGTGGCTGTGGACGGGAAGATGGTCGATCTGCCGGTGATCCTGAAGGCACGGCGAATGGCGGGCGCGAGCTGAAGAACGTTCAGAAAAGGCGCACATCACGTCGCTTGCTTGCCGAGCACACCACGCGGCGATGGAATTCAGCATGGTTGAAGATGCGCTTCATGGTCGGTTAAGATTGCACTCTCGGTGCATTTGCGCCGTAGCTATCCGCAACGCCCACCCGCCACCGACATGCATTTCGATTTCGTCGATCTGACGCTCATAGTCAATCTGGCCGACACCCGGAATCTCGCAAGAGCCGCCGAGCGCTGTCATATTTCGCCGCCCGCTGCGAGCAACCGTATCAAGAACCTTGAAGAGCAACTGGGTTTCAAGCTGCTGTACCGCACCAGCCAGGGCATGACGCTGACACCGGCGGGCGAGGCATTCGTGCATCACGCGCGCCTGGTGCAGGAACGCGTGGAGCATCTGGCCGGTGACATGCAGGAGTACGGCGAAGGCATCAAGGGGCATGTGCGGATCTGGGCCAACACCACCGCGATCAGCGAATTCCTGCCTTCAGTGCTGAGCGCTTTCCTGCGCGATCACCCGGACATCAATATCGACTTGCGCGAAGTACTGAGCGGCGAGATCGTCAAGGGCGTGACGGAGAGTGCAACGGACATAGGCATCGTGGCGGGCAATGTGCATGCCGCTCACCTGGAGATGTTGCCGTATCGGGATGACCGGCTGGTGCTGGTGACCTCGCTGGATCATCCTCTGGCGGCTGAGGAATCGGTCGACTTTGCTCGTACGCTAAACGATAACTTCGTCGGACTGCCAACGACCAGCGCGATCCATGCGTTTATCGTTACTGCCGCCGACGCGCTGGGCGTGCGCTTGAAACTGCGCATTCAGGTGGGCAATTTTGAAGCCGCATGCCGGATGATCGAACAGGGTGTCGGTATCGGTATTGTTCCTGAGTCGGTGGCGAAACGCCACGGCAAGACCCTGAACATCCGCATGATCCGTCTCAACGACCCGTGGGCCGAACGCAAGCTCAAGATTTGCGTGCGCAGCATGAAAGACCTGCCGCCGCTGGCGCGCGCGTTGGTGGACCGGCTCACAAGCGCTGCGTGAGGCGGCATGGCCGCTGCATCGAGACGTGCTTCGGCCGCGTCGATCCGTGCGTCCGGTCATCGACCGGCTGCAATCGGGCCGTTCGATGAAGCCAGTGTGAGCGTGTTGAAGCGATGCGTTCAGAATCGGTCAGCCCTGAAGGGGTGCAAATCGACGAGGGGCTTTTCACCCGTCACCAATTCCGCTATCAGCCGCCCCGTAATCGCACCGAGCGTCAGCCCGCTGCAAGCAAGCGATGCTCCGTCACGCAATGCTCGATCAGCGTCGCGTACCAGCGCGCGATCACAGCGTGCCGCGACGGATGCGAGTTGCGCCAGTACCGCCAGAGAAACGGCGCAAGCTTGAGCATGGCGTTGGGGTGATAGCGGACATCGAGCGCGGTGTTGCGGGAATACTTCAGGAGCGCGCTCAGCGCTCGCGGAAACGCGTACGGATAAACGATCACGTCGTACTCGACGAACGCGGACTGGAAGCGCTTAAATATGCGGGTCTGTTCGGCTTGCGCCCAGGCGCTGTCGGCGAGGGTCATGCTTGCGCCCAGTTCGTAGTTCGCCCGCGTGTTCGGTCCGAGCGTATTCGGGTCGCGTGTGACAACGAGCCAGGATGACGCGCAAGTGCTGGTTTGTTGTGTCGATGCCGACGCTAATCGTCCGGTCGACGCGATTTAGTCTTCACACACGGTGGTCCGGAGTTCACGACACGCCGGTCAACGCGGCGGCGAGCGCCGCAGGAACGCCCGCGCCGGCCGCTAGCTGCGGCGTTTTATGCCAGTCCGCACACCGTTGCAGCGCGCGGCGCAGGTCGGCCGTCAGGCCTGTACCCACCCGCACGCCCGGCTCGATATGCAACGACTTGAGTTCAAAAATACCTTGCGTACGATGCGCCTTCGCATCAACGCGTCCAATCAGGCGTCCACGATGCAGGATCGGGAGTACGAAATAACCGTACTTGCGTTTTGCAGCCGGCGTATAACACTCGATCACGTAGTCGAACCCGAACAACGTACTTGCACGTTTGCGGTCCCATACGACAGGATCAAACGGCGACAGCACCGTAGTCACCGTCGAAGCCATGCGGCCGGCGACCACATCGTCCAGCATGTCCACGAGGTCGCGGTGCACGAACGCATCTGCCTTCCAGTCATCGACTCGTACGGGTATCAGCTCGCCGGCGTCGGCCAGTTCATGTAACGCTGAGGTATAGGGAACGCGCGGCATGCGGTAATAATCCGCTACCCAGTCGGCACGGACGATGCCGAGCGCGCGACAAGCGCGCTTGAGCAGTTCCTGTGGAACCGCTTCGGCGGGCGGCAGGTCGCGCGCGTCATTCCAGTCGGGCAGCACGCGCTCGGTCACATCGTAGATCCGATGAAAATTACGCCGCTCCGCAACCATCAGTTCGCCGGTCGCGAACAACACTTCCAGGTGACGTTTCTCGGGTTTCCAATCCCACCAGCCGCTGCCGTTGCCGCCTTCGCGAGCGAAGTCCGCCGAGCGAATGGGACCTGTTGCCCGAACGCGTTCGAGCAGACGCTCAATGTCGTCACGATGTTTTGCATGCCAGTCCGCCGCGTATTTCCAGCCCATCCCGACAGGATCGAGCATTCGGTGACGCAACAGCCCGTAGTCTTCTATCGGCACAAGGCAGGCTTCGTGCGACCAGTATTCGAACAGGGAACCCTCGGCCAGATGCTCATCGAGCCATTGCGGCTGATAGTCGCCAAGGCGGCTGAACAACACAAGGTAAGGACTGCGAGCGACCACGTGGATGGTATCGATCTGCAACTGCGCCATGCGGCGGATTGCGCCGAGCACATCCGTTTTTGTCGCCTTGCGGCGCGGCGGCGCAAGCAGGCCTTGGGCTATCAGGTGCAGCGTACGGGCGGCCGACAGGGGGATCGTCTTCATGCGGTGGGCTCGTTAGAGGAGGCGAGTTGGTCGGATACGTTACCAGAGGACCGGCTTGATCGTGCGGCGGGGTCGGGACGGCGAACCGCCTTGGTCAGCGTCAAGGAACATTGCGAAGGCATGGCTCAGCTTTCAATCTTGAACGCACCGCGCTGACGCCTTGTGCACGCGAGCGATCAGCGTGGCCCCTCATATGCACCCCTGTCTCGCCGTCATCTAAGCATTTTCCCCTACGTGCAAATCGCTTGACTACGAAAAAATGGCAACCTACATTTTGATCCTGTTCATACATGTACTTTTTAAAACGGATAGGTAGGTCAACTTGTTCACTGCCGTAGCACGTCCGCTATTTTTACTACCGGGGGGGTATATGAAACTGGGTCGATACGCTGCGTGTGCAGCGTTGTTGTCGTGTAGTTATGCTCACGCGGATTCCGGCGTGACGCTTTACGGTATCGTTGATGAATTCTTCCAGTATGTGAATACTGGCAATCACTACACCGCTGCTGTCGGATCCAGTTCCGAGTGGGCCAGTCGTTTTGGATTAAAGGGATCCGAAGATATTGGCGGCGGCAATAAGGTCAATTTTCAACTCGAAAACGGTTTTAATCCGAATAACGGCACATTCGCTTCCACAGGCCAGATGTTCAACCGGCAGGCCTGGGTGGGTTTATCTGGTAACTGGGGAGAAGTGAGACTGGGCCGCCAAAACTCGCCAGTCTTTTACGACCAGGGTTATCTGGATGCATTCGGGGCATCGACTCAGGCGTCGGGGTTCAGCAACTTGATGACTTACGTTGTGCGCACGAGCAATACCGTGTCGTACCAGTCGCCGGTCATAGCAGGCTTGCAGGCGGGGGTATATGCCGGTTTTGGCGATGCCGGGGGATTGCGCTCGGCGGGTTCGAGCTACCAGGCGGATCTCCAATACAACAGCGGGCCGATCGCCGCTACGGTGGCATGGCAGGCCGTGAAGAACGCCAGCAACTCCTCAACCGATACCGCCGTTGAGGCTGGCGCCTCGTACACCATCCAGAAGGCTACGATTTATGCCGGCTATGCTGCCAGCAGATGGACGGACATTAACCTGAATGTCGATGTTTATGGTATTTCCGGTAAATATCAATTCACGCCTTCTGTCTTTGTCGCATTGGGCTATACCGCATTGCATGATAAAACCGCCGCTGCCGATAATGCGAATCAGATTGCCGCAATGGCCCAGTACGACCTCTCTAAAAATACCAGTGTCTACGGCACGATTTCTTATCTGACGAATCACAATCAGGCGTCATATACGCTGGCGGGCTCTGCTAATCCAGGCTTGCCGCTGGCTTATCCCGGCGCGAATCCGCATGGCATCTCGATTGGTATGTTTCATAAATTCTAGATCGCATGTTTGGCATGATGCTTTCCAAACATGTTCATACATGTTCGCTTAACGGAAACGTCACCACGATCAGGTGCGCTGCAATGAAAAAGCGTTTGAACAATGTGGGCGCCTCGAAAGCGGAAATGGTCGCCGCGGCGATCCAGGATGAGATTTTGACCGGGCGCTTGCCGTACGGTGTGTTGTTGGAAAGCGAGAGTGAGTTGGTGCAGCGGTTCTCAGTCAGCCGAAACACTATTCGCAAGGGTCTCGAGGAACTGATGAACACGGGCCTGATTACCCGCAAGGTCGGCGTGGGTTCGTTTGTTACCTACAACGGCCAGACGCTGGATAGTGCGCTGGGCTGGTCCAAGGCGCTCGAGACAGCCGACGGCGGCGCTCAAACCCGGTTGCTGCAAATCAGGGTGATCCAGGATGAAACGCTCGCCGTTGAGCTCTCGCTGCAACGGCCTGCCTTTATCGCAGTGGACCGCCTGCGGGTATTAGCGGACTCGCAACGGCCGATCTCGCTCGAACTCAGCCGGATTCCGTTTTCCGACCGGCTGGCGGATCTGCCGTTGCAAGGGTTGATCGGTGGTTCGCTGAACCAGACCTTGATCGAATATGGAATGGCTGCGGATCACGGCGAAGAATGGGCGGAAGTGATCGGGCTCGAACAAGCGGATGCCGACATCCTGAAGCACCCGCCGGGCACGTCGTTCCTGCGCACCCGTCGTCTCACGCGTGACAAGCATGGCAACCCGGTCGAATACGTCGTCAGTCTGCTTGACCCCGCCTATTTTGGATTGCATCTGGAATTTTGAGAATCCTTTGAGGCGGGTGAGCAAGTGCAGATGGATTGGCCGTCGAGCGAGGCAAATCCGTTCGCGAATTTTCGTGCGCTTATGCCGCCGTTCCTGATGCGCTAAAGCAGCAACGGGCAGGGCAGTCGCATCAGACTGGGAAGGTCACCGCATTAAGCGATTCATAAGTTGTATTAACTAGTTACTGCCGCAGCCGGTGCTGCTTGAGTTCAACTTGATTGCCGGGAGTCCATGAAATGGCATTGATCGATAAAATACTTAAACGGGCATGGACGTGCCTAATGAAGTGCGTAATGACGTGCACGATGGCAACGGCCGCCCTGACTTCGTTCGCAGCGCATGCCGAAGATGTACACGTGCTGAACTGGAAGGGGTACGGCACGGACGAGCCCTGGGCGCTCAAGGAGTTCGAAGCGAAGACCGGGTATCACGTGGTCAACGACTTCTTCAATTCCGAGCAGGAAATGCTCACCAAGCTGCGCACCAATCCGGGCGCGTATGACGTGGTGATGGTCAACAGTGCGTTCAACCAGCAAGCTCGCGAACAAAACCTGCTTCAACCTATCGACGTGACCGGGATGCCCAATGTCGCCGACCTGAACCCCAAGATGCGCCATTCGCACTTGCTCGAGATTGGCGGCCAGAGCTACGGCATTCCGTGGGTGTGGGGCGTGACGTCGTTTGCCGTCAACGACACGAAGGTCCATCCGGTTCCGGACACCATCCAGGCGCTGTGGGACCCGGCGTACAAAGGTCATGTCGGCATGCGCGACGATGCTATCGAAGCGGTCCAGTTCGCAGCGCTCGCAACGGGCCAGAATATCAACGACATCAAGAATCTCGACGCCGTCAAGGACAAGCTCAAGGCGCTCACCGGTCAACTGAAAACGTTCTGGAGTTCAGAGAACGACTGGTGTTAGCGGCGGTGTAAAAGCGCGGATAGATGGCGGCAAGGATGAGACCCCCTGCCACCGACTATTTCCGCAACTTTAAAATGGGTCGTCTACGTCGTTGGGGTGAGCGTTTTTGGGATTGGCGCGTTGTTGATGTTGCAGTTCAAGAAGCTCAAGCTGATAGTGCATGCAGATACGCTCGCGCAGGTCATCCAGTAGTTCTACGACGGCGAGCGCCTGATCAGCGGACCAGTTCTCGGGGATCAGGAAGTTGAGCCCTTGCGTGATCCCGGACGGTAAATTAAGTCGCGTCATGGTTTTTTCTTCGCGGCTTTCGCTGCATTGCGTTTTTTGGTGAGTTCCTCTGCGCGTTCGCGCGCCTCCTTCACGCGATAGGATTCGCCCTCGATGACAACGACTTCGGCCCGATGTACGAGCCGGTCAACCAGGGAGACGACGCAAGCGGCGTTAGGGAATACTTCCGCCCATTCCTTGAACGGTCTGTTTGTCGTCACTACCGTGCTGGCGGTCCCGTATCTGCGACTAATAAGTTCGAAGAGCAAATCGGCGTGGCGGTTTGAGTATGAGAGGTAGCCGACTTCATCGATTACCAATATATCGGGCGAAGCGTAACGGTTTAGCCTGCGCCGTAGAGTCGAGTCACTGTCGAGTGCGGCCAGTTCGCCAAGCATTTGGCCCGCTGTAGTGAACAAAGCAGTGTGGCCGTGCACGATTGCCTGATGTGCCAGATTGAGCGCAAGTGTCGATTTGCCGACGCCGTTGGGCCCGATCAATACGACGTTCGTGTGGTCCTTGACGAACTCCATCGTCATCAGCTCTTCAACAACGGCGCGATCGCACCGCTTAGGCCACGTCCAATTGAAGTCGCACAGCGGTTTGAAGCTGCCCAGATGCGCATCGCGGATGCGCCGCTCTAGAGAACGGCGGGAGCGCTCGTCCTCCTCCCACTGCACGAGCGGCGCGACCCACGGCTGGGCAGCGACATCGGACCAATGGGTCACCAAGCCATAAAGGCGCAGTGCGTTCGCGCGAGTTTGCAACTCGTCAGGCGTGTTCATCGGCGTCTCCGGAGATTTGATCGTAGGTGTCGAGCCGGTGCGGTGTCACCAGCGTGTCTTTCTTGCGCACGTGTTCAGGCAAATCAATGACGACAGGCGGAGGTGCCTGGCGCCTCTCTCGCTGGCGCTCCAGCGCGAGACGGACCGGGTTTGGATGAGGTGCGGCATCGCTGGCAAGCGTTTCTTCAATCGCCGCCTGAAGTTCGGCGGCGCCATAGCGATCGAGCAGCTTCAGCAAATGCGATGTAATGTTGCCCAGATTTCCACCGACTTCAGCGGCGCGTTGCATGAGCACCTGGCTGGCAGGCGCTGCCTGACTTAGATGATCAAGGCCGCGGTGATGACGGGCCTGGCGTTTGATCTCAACGAGTTGTTCAATGTGCGCGGCAACCTCAATCTGTGCACCGCGATCGTAACTGCGCTCGTGGGTGGCGAGCAGCGTGATGCCATCAAGGATGCGTACCTGACGAGGATCGGCGCGCACCGTCAGTGTGCGGCGTACATGCGTATGCGGGACGGTGTAGTCGTTGAGATCGAAGCGCACGTAAGGCGTCTTGCCAACGCTCACCTCTAGCTGCAACTCACACGGATAAGGATTGTCGGGCAAGCCGAGCAGACTTGGCTGCTCGCGCTCGAAGGCTTCGCGCACCGTCATCGTCGGGTCCTCGCGGCAGGGACGATTTGCAGCGGGGCCGGCGCACCAGAGCGTGGCCTGAGCATTCAGATCGTCAAGATCGATGAACTTGCGTGCCGCAAAGAAGTTCTCGCGTACATAGCGTATAGCGCGTTCGACCCGCCCCTTCTCATTGCCCCGTGCAACGGCCACCGGACGGGGTTCATAGCGATAATGGGCGGCAAACGCAAGAAGCTGGGGATTGAAACGGATCGCGTCGCCTTGACGCTCAAGGACAGCGCTCTTGAGGTTGTCGTACAGCAGAACCCGCGGCAGTCCAGACCACGCCTCAAAGGCACCCGCGTGGCCGGCAAGAAAGCTGTCCATGCGGGCATCGAGAAAGAAGTGCAAGTAAATTTGGCGCGACCACGACAGGACCATCACGAATGCCATCAGTGGTCGGCGTGCGCGACCAATCTGCAGGTGATCGAAATGCGCCCAATCGACTTGCCCTTGTTCCCCCGGAAGGGTCCGAAGACGCAAATAAGCCTCAGTGATCGGCCGGGGACGGTGCACCGAGATCAAATGCCGGAAGTGATGATGATTACCGCGGTAGCCGCGTTCACACACCATCGCGTAAAGACGGCTGGCCGTCAGCGACGGAAACTTCTTGAGCGTTTCGTGGATGAACGGCAAGTATGCGTCGATCTGCGAAGGCCGCAGCAGCCCACCAGTTCTTGGCAATCCGGCCTGCGCGAGCACCCGATGAACCGTTCCGTGGTGTACATGCAATTGCCGTCCGATGGTGCCTGCACGCCATTTCTCAACGTGGTAGTAGCGCAGGATTTGCGCTTCGATCTCCGCCGTGATGCTCATGGGTCTTCTCCGGTTATGTCTGTAGTAGTACGAACATATCGAGGAACCCGACTACGCAATGCTCCGAGGCGCACCAGTGCCGAACAAGCGCATTGACAGAAGTGGCAGTGGGCAGGCAAACGCCTCGGAATGTCGGGCGTTGCTGCTTTGGCCACCGTTGCCGGGTTTGCTTGCAGTAAAGCACCGGCGGCAGCCGATGGGGAACCCTGATGTGTCACTTTATTTAGGCGTGCGCGATAGCGGCGCATCCGCTCGGCATGCGCGAGGCGTCCATTGCGGCTGCGCTGGTAGCGACTTCCGGCTTCTCGAACACCGCTCTGACGGGCGGCGCCCGAGCAGTCGCCATCGCAGTAAATCTGGCCGCGATCGCAATAGCGACACACGACCACCTGCGCACGGCAGCGCGCACATACGTAAAAGCGGCCTGTCGCCGGCATCGCAGAATTCCGTCAATGCCGAGGCGATATCGACAGAGCCGGCTGAGCGTGCAATACTCATTGCACACCCTTGCTCCGTGCACGCGTGGGGTCTGACATCGGTGTGGACTTGGCGGTTTGAACCGGTGTCAGGCCGTTTCT
>NZ_MTHB01000082.1 GCF_002220365.1 Caballeronia sordidicola
CGCATGCTCGAGAGCAAGTACGTGTGTACGTTTGATCTGTTCTCATCGATCCCTACGCTCGACGAAAGCAAGACGGTCACACAGGAAATCCTGGACTGGAATGAAACGATGAAGACTGCGTCGAAGTCTCGACTGGTACGCGACGGTCGTCGGATCGACAAACCCGAGTTCGGGCTCACTGAAAGCGACATCCTCACGCTCGAGCGCCTCGCGATTGAACCGGAGCACCTGCTCGGCCGCCGCCGCATAGCGGACTACTTCGCCCCGGCCTTCTTCAAGACCGACTTCTGGCTGATGTGGTGCACGACCTTCGCGTTCCAGCCATGGCATAGCGCGGTTGAATTCAAGCGCTACCTGCTGCGCTTCGTGCACATGGTGTCGGGGTTCAACCAGTTGCATGGAATCATGCGCACGGTCTACAACCAATACGACTCGATGGTCCGGCCGCTGAGCAAATGGCTCGACGACCGCGGTGTCCAGTTCCAGTTCGGCACGCGCGTGAGCGATCTGGTGCTTGACGAGGCCAACGGCGAAACGCGCGTGGAGGGCATCGTCTGCGAGTGCGAGGGGCGTAGCGTTTCAATCCCCGTCGGGCCGGGCGATGCGGTGATCGTCACCCTGGGCTCAATGACCGAAGGCTCGACCCTCGGCGGCATGGATCGCGCCGCCGTGCCGGGCGGCAGCGCCGACTCTGGTTCCTGGGCTCTCTGGGAAAAGATCGCCACGAACCGCCCCGCTTTCGGCCACCCGAACGTGTTCACGGATCACATCGATGAATCGAAGTGGCTGTCGTTCACGACCACATTGCATGATCCTGCGTTCTTCAACCTGGTCCGGGACTTCACCGGCAATGTCCCCGGAGAAGGTGGCCTCATCACCTTCGCGGATTCAAACTGGCTCATGTCGATCGTCCTGCCGCACCAACCGCATTTCATCGGTCAGCCGAGCGACGTGCAGGTGTTCTGGGGATACGGACTCACTATCGATCTGCCCGGTCATTTCGTAAAGAAACCGATGGCCGAGTGCACCGGTCGCGAGATCATGACCGAGGTACTCGGGCATCTGCGCGCTGGCAATGCAACTCCTGATCTAGACCGCGCTGTGTGCATCCCATGCCTGATGCCTTTCATTACGAGCCAGTTCATGCCGCGCGAGCACGGCGACCGGCCGGAAGTCGTGCCGCAGGGATCGGTGAATCTTGCTTTTACCGGCCAGTTTTGCGAATTGCCGGATGACGTTGTCTTCACCGTCGAGTATTCGATTCGTTCGGCGCAGGCAGCGGTCTATCGTCTGCTTGAGATAGCGCAGACGCCCCCGGCCGTCTACAAAGGCAAGTTCGATCCGCGCGTTCTGTTCAACGCGTTCAAGGCCCTGCACGACCTGTAGAACTCAGCTGACGCGTTTATCAACGCACTGCGCACGGCACGTACTGAGTAGTTTCCGAGCCTGCGCGTGCGCGGGCTATGTGGATACCATCGAATCACACTGGCGCAAAAGGGTTCGCACCCGCGAACCCTTTTGCGCCTTATTCAATGCGTTAAAAGGAGAAACAAATGACTGGCAACGACGTTCTGATCGCCACCTTCAATGACCACACCGAAGCCGATGCGGCCGTCCGAAAGCTCATTGAAAACGGCTTCGATATGAAACATTTCAGTGTGGTCGGCAAGGGTTACCACACCGAGGAAAAAGTGGTCGGTTTCTACAACACCGGCGACCGCATGAAGATATGGGGCAAGTACGGCGCATTCTGGGGTGC
>NZ_MTHB01000199.1 GCF_002220365.1 Caballeronia sordidicola
CCGTTCGCCCACCGCGCACTGGAACAGCCGGGCCAGATCTGCACGATGCCGGCTGAGGGCGAAACCGGCAAGCTGCCGGCGAATTCGGCCGATCACGCCGCGCGCAGACTGGCCGCCTTCGAGCGCCTGCGGGCAATAACGTTCGACCGCCTCGCGCGCGCCGACGCCTGCGTACCACGCGCGCAGCGCGGATAGGGACGCAGTGTCAGGAAAGGACGGGGGCAACGGAACGTTCGGCATCCGGAGATTATAGGCAACGTGATGGCCGGGGAGCGGCACGTCAAGGTGTCTCACGTTTCCCGAAACGGGAGTTTTATCGAAAAATGTATCCCTATCGATAATAAGGGTTAGCGATAGGGGCGCGTTAAATTCGTCGTCGTGCCGATCGTCGGCTCGATTCACACATCGCCCCATCGGGTAAAATATGGGCACCCCGCCGCTCGCCGAAATGATTGCGCACAAGCGCCGTATCGAGGCGCACGTCAGCGACAAGCGATCAACATCACGTCTACCGTGTACCACCGTGGGAATTCCATGAATCTCGATCCCGAATTCGACGAGCAATTGACCGACGAAGAACTTGATTTCCTTGAACGCTTTCTTTCGAGCAATGCCGTTTGCGACGATGCGATGGACGCCATCATGTTGCACGGCTTTCTGACCGCCGTCATTTCTGGACCGAACGTGATCATGCCGAGCGCGATTCTTCCGTGGATCTGGGATGCAAGGCACGCAACACGTCAGCCCAAATTTCTGTCAGCAGGTCGGGCACGCAAGGTCACCGGGCTGATCATTCAATACTGGAACGACGTCAACAACACCCTGAATCACTGTCCCGATCTGTTCACGCCCCCTCTGCATACAACCGAGTGGAAGGGTGAAGAGATTCTCATCCTCGACGAATGGTGCGAGGGCTATTGCAAGGGCATCGACATCGACCGGGAAGCTTGGGAGCCGCTGATTGAACGGCACCCCAGTTGGTTCAATGTCATCCTTTTGTTCGGGACAGCCTCTGGATACGAAGATCTGGTGCAGCGAGATTACACGGTCGAGCAACGTCGATCGTTCGCAAACTTGCTCACGGCCTCCGCGCTCAATATCCATCAACACTGGTGCGAGGAGCGCCGAAAATCGATGGAGCAAGGCGAACGGCCAAACGTGATCTCGGTAGTTTCAAGGCCGAAAGACATGACACGCAAGCAGACCGAGCGCAGGGATCTGGACGCGCAAGACGAGAACGAGCGCGAAGACCTGTTCCTTGTCGATTCGCTCGGCCGTACGATGGAAGAAGCGTTTCACCCCCTTGCATTGTCCCCGCTGTCTACGACCGTAACCCGCGGCGGCACCTATGTCGACGTGCACATCTACCGGTCCGATAACAATGGCCGCGACGGCTGGGTGCTGGAAATCGTCGACTCGTTCGGGACGTCCACGGTTTGGGACGATTTGTTCCCGACCGATGGCGCTGCGCTGGCCGAAGCGTTCAATACAATCGAGGCGCATGGCATTAAATCGGTAACGGGAGAGGTTCCAACGCACGTAACGAAGCACTGAGCGTCGTGAAGCCGGCCATTAATTCCTTTTCTATATCAGTGCCTTAGATTGAGATGTGGTAACTTCTCAATAACCCGGGGCGAGCACCACGCGCCGTGCTGTGTTATTTGATCTGCGCACGCGGTCGAGGTAGCCGATAGCTTCGTTGCGTGCGGTCATGATTGCGCTTGTAAACTGCGGATGACGATGTTAACGTTTGTCGCACCAACATCATTTGATCCGCACTCGTGACTCTTCCAAAAAAATTCTCACTACCCGACATCGCTCGAGAGGGACTAACGCCGTCGGAGCTTGAAGTGCTAGCGTGGGTAGAGAAACTGACGGACATCGCTAATGACTTGCAGGATGAGTCTGAGCAACTGAAACAGGAAGCAGCTCAGCTCAGGAAAACCAGGAAGCGCGACTAGGTTGGCCGCTGCGATGATGAAGA
>NZ_MTHB01000052.1 GCF_002220365.1 Caballeronia sordidicola
CACGGTCTTCATCCAAAAGACCCTCTATGCGACGCTCGATCGTTTGCTCAGACGGATTCACATGAACAAGTCCGAGTTGCTGCTGGTGTTGGAGCGTCCTGAGGTCCCGCTGCATACCAATGGCAGTGAGCGCGACATTCGCGATCAGGTCAAAAAACGAAAGATCAGTGGCGGCACGCGCAGCGAGCTCGGCCGACAATGCCGCGATACGTTCTCGAGTCTAAAGGCGACGTGCCGCAAGCTGAACATTTCGTTCTGGGAGTATCTGACAGACCGCATTTCTTGCAGCGATCAAATTCCCCTCCTGCCTCATCTCCTCGAACAACGCATCGCCCTCTCTGCTTGAACAGCATGCTGGCGCTCGCCCCGGGTTATTGAGAAGTTACAACCAGGTCAAACACCGCATGTGGCTCCGAGGGCATTTTCGGAATGCGATATTTCGGCAATGACGCGCCGGAGATAGTGGTCGAATACTCGTCATTATTTGCTTCGGCGCTGCTTAGCGCGGGCTTAAGAAATGTCATTGACCATTCCGATGAGAAGATTGAGTGGAGCTGCCAGGCGGGCGGTGCTTAATGCCAAGTGGCTTCGTCGCGAAGCCATGCGGTTGATTGCAACCACGTAAAGAATGTGTGCCTGAACGAGTGCTTAGGGCTGCTCATACAACCGGCCAGGGGTCAGGTAGCGGTTCAGCTAATAGCCGCTTCGCATGCCCTGATACTGTTATATGCCGCTGACTCTAATAATTGTTGACCTGTGTCATTCACACTACGTGCAGGCCTTTAATCCCTGAAACCGGCTTTGATATGTGCGCGCCTTTCGAATGCTCTTATGTCTGAGGGATATTCGCTCTGGCACCGCCTGAGTGTGGGTAGCGACGCCAGAGTGAGCAGGCGATTACATCGCAGGAATCAGCATGGGCGCATCGGTATGGTCTTCCACGCCCTTGACGCCTGGCACCTTTTCAGCGGCAATGCACATGGCGCGCGCTTGCTCGAGCGAGGTGACAACACCCCATAGATGAACCGTGCCGTCATTCACAATGACGTTCTCTGCAGCCACAGCCCAACGGTGACCGCCAAGTTCCCGGATCACGGAGTCGCGCAAGGTCTGGTCGGGGTTCGGGGTGGTCACGCCGGCTTCCTTGGGAACGCTTGCCAACGCCTTCACCAGATTCGCCCGGCTAACAATTCCGAGAAGCTCTCCGTCGTACAACACAGGAACGCGCTTGATCCGGTGCCGCTCGAGAAGATCGGCTATTTCGCTAACCGGCGTGGTCTCTTTGACGGTAATCACCTTGGGCGTCATGACGTCCTTGACCAGGCGCGCGTTCTCCTTGATATACGTTGCGGCAAGATTTTGCGTCGACGCAAAAAATTCAAGCCACCATGAACGTCGCCGGGCTTGTGTGCCGATCTCGGCTCTATGGATGAGGTCACCTTCGGTGAGCATGCCAAGCAAGCGGCCCTCATCGTCCACTACCGGCGCACCGCTGATGTGATTGTCAGCAAACAGGCATGCGGCCTCTCGCACAGTCGTGCCCGGTCCCACGGTAATGACCTTTCTGGTCATGACATCGACTGCTCGCATATTCGTCTCCTCAATGTGATCGGGCGAGCGCCTGAACAAGTGTCAAACCTCCCTTTTCAGGACTTACCTAAGCAGGACTCGCCACCAGTAAGAATGCTAGTGAAGGATCGCGCGGCGGACTTGACTCAGATCAACCGCGCCACGATCAGAAACGCATGCCTACGCCGATACCGACTACCAGGGGGTCGATCTTGAGCGACCCAAGCGACGCACCGTCGGCCGATGCGCTGGTGCGCATCCAGATCTTCTTGATGTCGAAGTTGACGAACAGATTGCGGGCGACCTGCACGTCGACCCCTGCTTGCAGCGCGGGGCCGAAGCTTGAGTTCTTGATCGATACGGGCGTATCTCCGGCGTGCAGCCCGTTGTTATAGAACAGCGTGTAGTTCACGCCCGCGCCAACGTAGGGGCGAATCTTGCCGGCCGCGTTGAAATAGTACTGAAGCAAGAGCGTGGGCGGCAGGACGTTCACGCCGCCAAGCGCCCCGGTGTTCGACGTTACCTGATGGCGCGACGTGGCAAGAATCAACTCGACGCCAATACTCTGGCGCACCATATAAACAAAATCGAGCTCGGGAACGATGGTGTTGTTGACGCCCGTCCCGATGCTTCCCAGCGTGCCGCCCGCGGAGACACTGGGCTGGATGCTGATTGCCCTGACGCGCGCAAGAATGTCGCCCTGATCGGCCCGTGCCGGCAGGCATACCGCCGATAAAGCCGCGCTCAACAGCGCCGCTGCAAATAGTGAATGCTTTCCCACGGATTTTCCCCTGTTTTTCCGGTCGCGAATGCGTTTTGCCGTATTGGTATTTTCCGAATGCAGCCGACGCTGCGCCATGATGTGAATCAGCGAACCGGCATAACGAGGGTGCGGCGTATTGCGCTTTCCGCGTGAACTGCACCGTCCGCTTCAATACCCCTAAGCCGGGCCCATTTCGTGCTGTCAAATTGGCACTTCCCCACCGTATACAATCGATCCCAGGCAAACACGCTCTCCGGGCTGCCCCACGCTTCGCGCGCGGCAGCCCGGAGAATACGAACGACCCGAGCGACACGAGCAATTCGAGCCGGAGAACCACGTGCCAAGCGACCGACACTCCCCACCTCTGCACAGCGGCACGCCATCGAGCGACGAGCTCGCCAGCAACGCATTTCCTCATGTCCCAAGCGATATCCACTTCAGGCTGCTTGTCGACGCAGTACAGGACTACGCCATCTTCATGCTTGATCCGCAGGGGCATGTCGCGAGCTGGAACCAGGGGGCGCAAAGCATCAAGGGCTACGCGGCCCGGGAAATCATCGGGCAGCACTTTTCGGTTTTCTATACGCCCGAGGATGTTGCGAGCGGCAAGCCGCGCACGGAACTGACGCTTGCCGCATCGCAAGGCCGCATTGAAGATGAAGGCTGGCGTGTGCGCCGAGACGGTTCGCGCTTTTGGGCAAACGTGACCATCACCGCGATCCGCGCGCCCGACGGTGCGCTTCGTGGCTTTGCCAAAGTGACGCGGGACATGACGGATCGCCTGCGGCTGGTCGAGCTACAGCATGCGAGCGCGTTGTCCTCGCACGTGCAGAGCGCACGCGAGGAAGAAAGAACCCGGATCGCACGCGAGCTTCACGACGACCTGGGTCAGCAACTGGTCGCACTCAAGATGGATGTCGCCTTGCTGGATCAGGCCGCGACGGAAGACGGCAAAACCGCGCGCCACACCATTGCGCAGACGGTCGCGTTGCAAGTGCAAATTGATTCGATCATCGCCTCCGCCCGGCGCATTGCGGGCGGTCTGCGTCCGCCCATGCTCGATGACCTGGGCCTGGGGGCGGCACTCGAATGGCTTGCGGCGGAATTTCGCAATCGCTACGGGCTTGCCGTCACCGTGCAGAACGCGGTGGATCAACTGGCGTTATCGCCGACGGCTGCAACCGCCATTTTTCGCATGGTGCAGGAAGCACTGACCAATGTCACGCGTCACGCTGAAGCTACCAGCGTGTGCGTTCAGATCCGCACTGTGCAAGATGAATTCCGGCTGCACATAGAGGATAACGGCAAAGGGACAACGCTCGATCGCAATCGGGGCAAGGATAGCTTCGGACTACTCGGCATGCAGGAGCGGGTCCGTCAATTACACGGACAGATAACATTCGACAGCGCACCAAGCGACGGATTTCGAATCGACATCCGTTTGCCCATCGACACTGTCAAGGCGAACCAGGCGTGCTAGCACGCCATTGCGCGCCGCCCTACAGATGAATCGTTTCGGCGCGTTTCAGGCCGATCCACACCACCCCTTCGCGCAGACCGTCGAGTACCGTCTCCCACTCGCGGGCAAAGATTTTCGAGTGCCGGAACTGATGCTTGAATTCACCCGCCGCGCCGCCATGGGCCACGTGCACTTCACAGCAAAAGCCGTTGCCGGCCGGGATGCTATTGGTGGAAACGCTCCAGCCGTCCCCTGTCACTTGACCCGTCAGTGCCATGTCATGTCTCCCTTGCTCGACGACCTGACGGCCGCTCCGTTTTACTGCGGCCACACATCAACAGCGCCGCATCCAAGCCTGCATCGGCAGAACGCCTTCAGCTTCATTACGCTTCGATAATCACCTTGAGCGCATGCGTATCGGCGGCCTGTGAAAAGGTCTCATACGCTTTCAAAACGTCGTTCAGCGCAAAGTGGTGAGTGATGAGCTTTCCCGCTTCCAGACGCCCGGAACGGACGGTCTTGAGCAGCATGGGCGTGCTCACGGTATCGACCAGTCGCGTGGTAATCGTGATGTTGCGGTCCCACAGGGCCTCCATGTGCAGATCAACCTTCACGCCGTGTACGCCCACATTCGCGATGGTGCCACCAGGTGCAATGATCGATTCGCATAGCTCGAAGCTGGCCGGCACACCCACCGCCTCGATCGCGCAGTCCACGCCAATGCCACCGGTCAGCTTCATGATTTCAGCCACCGTGTCGCCACTTGCATTGTTGACGCACGCGGTCGCGCCGAAGGTTCGCGCCACTTCCAGCCGGTTCGCATCGCGGTCGATCATGATGATCTGCGCCGGTGCATAGAACTGCGCCGTGAGCAACGCGGCGAGGCCGATGGGACCGGAGCCGACAATGGCAACGGTACTGCCCGGCTGCACTTTTCCGTTCAGCACGCCGCACTCGAAACCGGTCGGAAGGATGTCCGAGAGCATGACCAGCGCGTCTTCATCGGCACCAGCGGGAATCGGATACAAGCTCGTTTCCGCATGCGGGATACGCACATATTCGGCTTGCGTGCCGTCGATCTTGTTGCCGAGAATCCAGCCACCTGTCGTGCAATGGGAGTACATGCCGCGGCGGCAATAGTCACATTTCCCACACGATGTGATGCAGGAAATAAGCACATGATCACCGGGTTTGAACGTCGAAACCGCGGCGCCTACCTGCTCGATTACCCCAACGCCTTCATGCCCCAGGATGCGGCCCGGTTCACAGGTTGGCACGTCACCCTTCAGGATATGCAGGTCCGTCCCGCAAATGGTCGTGCGCGTGACCTTGACGATTGCATCCGTCGCCGACAGGAGCTTCGGCATTGGTCGGTCGTCGAGGGATTTACTGCCGGGTCCGTGATACACGAGCGCCTTCATCGTCAATCTCCTTTTGTCTGCACATACCTGGAAACGGGGCTTCCACGACAAAACTTTAGGCTTGGCCGACGCGGGCGCGGTTGACCTGTATCAACCGACAAGAACACCGATGCGGAAGTTTCGCCGTGACCACGACAGCGGCCGCATGCCGTTCAAGACGCGCCGGGACGCGGCTCCTTGATCTGCATCAACGGAAAAAAAACGCGAACTCATAGACTTTTTGTAAGCGTCCGTTTTGTAAGCGTCCGTTTTGTAAGCCTCCGGGATCTGGGCCAACTCCAGGGCCGATTCCGGAGCAATTCCACCCGCTCACTGCGTCCCTGACGCCAACGACCCACTAACGGAGCATCTGCGATGAGCTACAAAAGCATCGTCATTCAACTCGACATGAGCGCGCGCGCCCATCCACGCCTCGAATACGCTTTGCGTCTCGCCAGGCAATTCGACGCGCACCTGACCGGCGTGTTCTCGGCGTTCACTCCCGATCCGCGTTCTTTCTATGTCATGGCTGGAGCGGCGGACTACTACGAAGAGCACCGTAAAACCCGTCAGGAACGCCACGGCGCGCTCGAACGGATCTTTCACGCGGAATTGCTGCGCGCGGGTGTGAGGGGACAATGGGTCGATTACCCTGATTCCGCGGGCGAAGCGATTCCTCGCTACGCCCGTTACGCGGATCTGGTCGTGGCGGGGCAGGACGATCCAGACGACCCGGAATCGTTTATTGCCGATCATTTCCCCGAAACGCTCGTCATGACCGCGGGCCGCCCTGTGCTGTTCATCCCCTACACCGGCGTGTTTCCGACACTTGGCGCGAACATCATGGTTGCGTGGAACGGCAGCCGCGAGTCAGCCCGCGCTGTCCACGACGCGATGCCACTGCTGCAGCGCGCCGACAGGGTCACCGTCATCAGACTCAACGAGTCGAAAGGCGAGCCCAGTGGCAACCGCGCCAACCGCATTCCAGGTGCCGACATCGCGCTCTTGCTGGCGCGGCACGACGTCAAGGCTGAAGTGGCGGCACTCGACGGTGTCAACGACGTACCCATGGGCGACATGCTGATTTCGCGCGCGTCCGACCTGGGCGCCGACCTCGTCGTCATGGGCGCGTATGGCCACTCGCGCTGGCAGGAACTCGTGATGGGCGGTGCGACGCGCACCATGCTGGAGTCCATGCCCATACCCGTATTGATGTCGCATTGATGTTGTTTTGATGTTGCGTTGGAACCAAGGAGATTCTTCATGTATACCCGCATTCTCGTTCCTATCGACGGCAGCGAAACCTCAGCGCACGCCCTCGACGCCGCCCTGGAACTCGCTCACGAACACAATGCGGAACTCAAGCCACTTTATGTGGTGGACGTGCCGCAATTGATGTATTCAGGGCCGGCCTGCGATCCGTCGCTCGTACGCGAAGCCTTTGTCAAAGAGGGTGCGCTAGTGCTGGCCGACGCTGCCGCCAAGATGCTGCGCGCGGGAGTCAAAGGCTCGACGCTTGTCGTTGAAGTCGAGCCTTTGGGTGACGATATCGCCCAACGGATCACAGCCGCCGCGAACGATTTCAGCGCAGATCTCGTGGTCATGGGCACGCACGGGCGACGCGGCTGGAGGAGGCTCGTGCTGGGCAGCATAGCCGAGCGCTTCTTGCGGATTTCGACACGGCCCGTGCTGCTGGTGCCGCTGCATTACGCGGAAAAAAAGGACCCATGCAAAGTGAGCGCACCCGACATTGCCGACGCGCCCATATAAAAACGTCGGGACCGCCCCGATCGGTCCCGACGCCTGAGCGCCGCCGGCCGGGCCTTGAGGGAATGCGCTACCGTGAGGGAATGCGCTAAAGCGCGAGTGCCGCGTCGTGTTGATCGTCGCACTGATCGTCACGAACGGTGAGGACCGGAACATGACTCGAACGCAAAACCGTTTCCGCGACGCTGCCGATCAAATGCCGGCGCACGCCACGCGGCCCATGCGCCCCCATCACGATGAGATCCGCTTCGAATGCCTGGGCGGCCTGCATGAGGGCGCCCGGGATACTTGCGCCGTGTGCATCGATGATCTGAGTAATGCAGCGCACCCCGCCACCCGCGCACAAGTCGCGTGCGTGATCGAGTTGCCCTTGCGCGCCGGGACGGCTCCCCGCTTCTCCGATCATCCCCGGCACTTGGCGGCAAAGGTCGTGCGAGACAACGCACGCCACCATCAACATCGCATCGACGGCCTGCGCCAGCTTGAGCGCTTCTTCAAGCGCGAGGCTCGCGCTGAGGCTGCCGTCGAGCGCTACCAGAATTCGTTTGTACATGATCCGCTCTCCGGTTGTCCTTCATGCTTCAGTGTCCGCGCGCAGGCCTGCCGGTCACTTGATCCACATCAATTCACGCGGCCGGGCGTACGCCGTGCACATCACGTCCAGAGCGGCGCGGTATGATCCGCCCACCCTCAGCGGCACGCATTTCCCCTTTTCCCGGAGACATCATGTCCGCGCCACGGCGTAACACGGCATCGCAGCGCGGCGTCGGTCGACCGGCCCGCTTGACCAGCATGGTTGGCATGGCCGGCGCCCTCCTGCTCACCGCGAGCACCGCCTTCATGGCGCTCAGACGCAAGGGCACAGAGGCCGCGAAGGCGTCGGCACCGGCTTCGACACAGGCTTCGGCACGGCTTGACGAAGCGCGACTGCGCGGCATCATCCGGTCGTCGATGGAAGCGATCATTACCATCGACGAAAACCAGCGTATCGTCATGTTCAATCCGATGGCGGAACGTCTGTTCGGCTGCCCGGCGGCCGACGCGCTCGGCACCTCCCTCTCCCGCTTCGTTCCCGAGCGCTTTCGCGCCGGCCACGAAGCGCATGTGCGCCAGTTCGGCGTTACCGGCGTGTCCGACCGCCAAATGGGCGGGCGGCGCATACTGTACGGCCTGCGCGCGACTGGCGGCGAGTTCCCGTTCGAAGCATCGATTTCTCAATTCGGCGATGAAAACGGCAAGCTCTACACGGTGATGCTGCGCGACATCAGCGCGCAAGTCGACGCTGAACGCTCGCTGCAGCGCTCGCACGAGGAGCTGCGTGAGCTCTCCGCGAATTTGCTGAATATCCGCGAGGAAGAAAAGTCCCGTATTGCAAGGGAGTTGCATGACGACCTGGGCCAACAATTGACCGCGTTGAAAATGGACATATCCTCGCTCGAACTCAGCGCCGGAACCGGTGCCGACGCGCGCGCGCAATTGCGCGGCATGCAGCGTCTGATCGATGCAACCGTTGCTTCCATGCGCCGGATCGCCGCCGACTTGCGCCCCGTGATGCTCGATGACCTGGGCCTGGTCCCGGCCATCGACTGGCTGGCGATCGACTTTACGAATCGCTACGGCATTGACGTCGAGCGGCGGATCGACGCGAGGCACACCATCTTCAGCCGCGACGGCGCAACCGCCATATTCCGGATCGTGCAGGAAGCGCTGACCAACGTGGCACGCCACGCGCAAGCCACCCATGTCGATCTGGCGTTGTATCTGGAAGGTGATCGCTGCATCCTGCGCATTGCCGACGATGGCATAGGCGCACATGAGCGCGCCGACGCCGGGCGCAAGTCGTTTGGTCTTATCGGCATTCGCGAACGCGCACACGGGCTGGACGGGTCGGTCTTGATCGAGTCTGGCATCGGACAAGGGTTCGCTGTCACCGTGACATTCCCGCTGGCGGCCTTGCAACAGGACGAGCCTTTCTCCGACAATCCGGAAAACATCGAGGAAGAACCACTGCAATGACCCGAGTACTGATCGCCGATGACCACGCCCTCGTGCGCGACGGGCTACGCCATATCCTGCTCAGCGCGAACGGGCTGGAAGTCGCTGGTGAAGCCAGCGACGGCGCGACCACCATGGCAATGATCCGCGCCACTGCGGCGGACGTGCTGGTCCTCGACCTGTCGATGCCCGGCAGGAACGGCGTCGAACTGCTCAAGCTGATCAAGGACGAGAAACCGGCGCTGCGCATCCTGGTCCTGACAATGCATGCTGAACAGCAATACGCGGTGCGTGCGTTCAAGGCGGGAGCATCGGGTTATCTGACCAAGGAAAGCGCGAGCGCAGAACTGGTCACCGCGGTGAGCAAAGTCGCGGCAGGCGGCGTGTACGTGAGCCTCGCCATGGCCGAGCGGCTCGCACAAAGCCTGAACGAACCGGCCGACGACCTGCCGCACCGGCGGCTCTCCGACCGCGAATTCGAAGTATTCCGGCGGATCGCCGCGGGTGAAACGATCACGCAGATCGCCCAGGCGCTGTCGGTGAGCGCCAAGACAGTCAGCACGTACAAAACGCGCATCCTCGAAAAGATGCAGATGCCGCACGACACCGCGCTGGTCCGCTATGCCATGCGCCACAAGCTCTTCGACGACGACTGCGACGCCTGATAAATCGCCTGAAAACCCGAATACCCCCGCAAAGCGCAAGCGCCAAGCGTGTAGTCCATCCCCTACAGCCCTTCCCAAACCCCTACATCATGTCTGGCCGCTCGCCGATTTTATTTTGAGATAGCCGCGAACATACTTCGAGGCATGAACTCAAACGGTTGCGCGCCATGCTGAAGATCTTCCTCGTCGATGACTCGGGCCTTGTGCGCCGCCGCCTCTCTGCCCTGATTGGCGCGCTGGCCGGGGTGGTGATCGTGGGCGAGTCGGAAGAAGCGGACACGGCGCTGGGGTGCATCCGCATGACCCACACCGATCTCGTGATCGTTGACCCGCATCTGGCGGGTGGCAACGGCATGGAGATCGTCGAATCATTGGCGCGGGCCACGCCGCCTTTGCTGACCATGGTGTTGACCAATCATTCGGGACCCGCGTTTCGTGCTGCGTGCCAGCGCGCCGGCGCGCGCTATTTCTTCGACAAGACAGGCGAGTACGAACTGGCCCGCGACACCATCGTGCGACTGGCCAATGAGCACCGCCCCGCGCCGACACCCTGCGAGCCGGCATGACCGTCTCTCACTCGATCCGCGCCCGATCCGCACAGCACAGCACAGCAGTTCATCCATTCAATGATCTTCCGACTCTTCTGGAGACAGGCATGACCTCAGTTCTCGCTTATGAGTCCGCTTATAAGTCCGCTTGCGCGCCCACCGTTTCTTCGAAAGCAAATCCCCTCGCTTATCTGGCGCGTTCGGCCACCACGAGCCCGCCACCGTCGGGCGCCGTCGCGGGCACTAATTGCTCCGACTGTTCGTTGCACTCCATCTGCATGCCGGCTCACTTGAGCGCGACGGAGCTGGCGCGGCTCGACGCCATTGTCTGCTCCACGCGGCTTGTACGACGCGGCGAGACGCTATACCGCGCCGGCGATAAATTCAAAAGCATCTACGCCGTGCGGGTCGGATGCTTCAAGACGGTCATCACGCATCGCGACGGTCACGAGCAGGTCACCGGGTTTCACATTGCGGGCGAACCGCTCGGACTCGACGGCGTGTGCTCCGATGAACAGAATTGCGATGCGATCGCACTCGAGGACAGCAAGGTGTGTGTCATCCCGTTCGACTTGCTCGAGGACCTTTGCCACGACGTGAAGGCCATGCAGCAGCATTTGCATCGCATGATGAGCGGCGAGATCGTGCGTGAATCCGGGCTCATGATGATGCTCGGCACCATGACCGCGCAGCAGCGCGTTGCTGCGTTCCTGCTCAACTTGTCGTCGCGGATGAAAACGCGGGGCTACTCTTCCGCGGAATTTAATCTGCGGATGACGCGTGAAGAGATTGGCAGCTATCTCGGGCTGAAACTCGAGACCGTCAGCCGGATGTTCTCGAAGCTGCAGCAAGCAGGGGTGATCGATACAAACGGCAAGCAGGTTCACATTCTCGACAGCGAGAAGCTTGCCGGGGTCTGATCGAAGCGAACGGACATGCCCATAGAGTACCTGCGAGGTTTCGCGCGGCCGCAGCGCACCGACCAGAACAACCGGCGCCTTGGGCGCTGGCTTGCGTTTATCGCGGGCGCAGCAAACGCTGGCGGCTTTCTTGCCGTCGGGCAGTACACCTCGCATATGTCGGGGATCGTGTCGGCACTCGCCGATAACCTCTCCTTAGGCGACTTCGGCCTTGTCATCGCAGGACTGAGTTCACTCGCCGCATTCACGACCGGCGCTGCCACCTCCGCGATCATGATCAACTGGGGCCGGCGCCGGCGGGCACAAAGCGAATACGCGCTGCCGTTGATGCTGGAAGCCGTGCTGCTGCTCTGCTTTGGACTGCTCGGTTCGAATCTGGAAAACAACCGGTTCCTGTTCGTGCCCGCGACGGTAGGGTTGTTGTGCTACGTAATGGGCCTGCAGAACGCGATCATTACGAAGATCTCCAAAGCCGAGATCCGCACCACGCATATGACCGGCATCGTCACGGATATCGGCATCGAGATCGGCAAGCTTTTCTATTGGAATGTATCCGAGTCCGGGCCCGGCGCTGCCGCTGTCAGGGCGGACCGATCGAGGCTCCGGCTCCTGGCGTCGCTGCTC
This sequence comes from Caballeronia sordidicola, assembly GCF_002220365.1. Classification (GTDB taxonomy): domain Bacteria; phylum Pseudomonadota; class Gammaproteobacteria; order Burkholderiales; family Burkholderiaceae; genus Caballeronia; species Caballeronia sordidicola_C. The sequence goes on from NZ_MTHB01000052.1 coordinate 11,711, forward strand.
GGCATGTTTTTCATCGGCGGCCTCGCCGGTGCGCTGGGTTTCAAGTATGTGGGTTTCATATCGACCCTGCCGTTGTCCGGCATGCTGGTCGTGCTGGCAGTCGTTCCGCTGATGGACGATCTGGTCGGACAGCGTAGGTGAAACCACGGCACTGACCTGCCCGCTTGACTTGTATCAATGAGATATCCGCGAGACATCCCATAGTCGGATAAGCGCTGCGCTTTTTCGACCAGGCGCAGCCGGTGCACTTCCTGTTGCGTCATCGGGCCATCAAGAGCCCTCTATCAAAAAAACTTCCCCAAACGACGATCCCTGCTGGCTCGCCGATCTCAAGATCCATGATTCAAGCGAGGAGACCATGTCTACCATCGAATCGACCCCTCTCGTCCCTGCCCAGGACATTGCTCCGGCAGGCCGCACCGCGATTGAAAGCATGGACGCTTACCGCGCGCTCGTGGCTGAGGCCGCGCAGGATCACGAAGCGTTCTGGGCACGTCTTGCGCGCGAGCATCTGAGCTGGCGCCGTCCGTTCACGCAGATTCTCAACGACCGGGACGCGCCGTTCTACAAGTGGTTCGAAGACGGCGAATTGAATGCGTCGTACAACTGCCTTGACCGCAATCTGGCCAGCGGCAATGCGAACAAGACCGCGATCATCTTCGAGTCCGACGACGGCCAAGTCTCGACCGTCACATATCAGGCGCTGTATCACCGGGTATGCCGGCTCGCGAATGCACTGCGGGCACGCGGCGTGAAGAAAGGCGACCGCGTGGTCATCTATCTGCCGATGTCAGTCGAAGGTGTTGTCGCGATGCAGGCGTGCGCGCGCATCGGCGCACCGCATTGCGTCGTGTTCGGCGGCTTTTCCGCGAAGTCGCTGCATGAACGCATAACGAATGTTGGCGCGGTAGCAATCATTACCGCGGACGAGCAGGTTCGCGCCGGCAAGACGCTACCGCTGAAAAGCATTGTGGACGAGGCGCTTGCAATGGGCGGCACCGATGCGGTCAAGACCGTCGCCATCTATCGGCGTACGGGTGGCCGGATTCCATGGATCGGCGGCCGCGACGCATGGTTGCATGAGCTGGAGCACGCGCAGGCGGACACTTGCGAGCCCGAATGGGTGAGCGCCGAGCATCCGCTGTTCGTGTTGTATACGTCAGGGTCCACCGGCGCGCCGAAGGGTGTGCAGCACAGTACGGGAGGCTATCTGCTGTGGGCTGCGGTCACCATGAAGTGGACCTTCGACATCAAGCCTGACGATGTCTTCTGGTGTACCGCCGACATCGGCTGGATCACGGGGCATACGTACATCTGCTACGGGCCGACCGCCGTTGGCGCGACCCAGGTCATTTTCGAAGGTGTGCCCACGTACCCGAACGCCGGCCGCTTCTGGGACATGATCGAGCGCCACAAGGTGACGACTTTCTACACCGCGCCGACTGCCATCCGGTCTCTCATCAAGAGCGCTGAAGCGGATCGCGCGGTGCATCCCGCGAGTTACGACCTGAGCACGTTGCGCATCCTCGGCACGGTCGGTGAACCCATCAACCCGAGCGCCTGGAACTGGTACTCGGAGCATGTTGGCGGTGGCAGATGTCCCGTGCTCGACACGTTCTGGCAGACGGAAACGGGCGGTCACATGATCACGCCGTTGCCGGGCGTTACCCCGCTCGTTGCCGGTTCCTGCACGCTGCCGTTGCCCGGTATAGATGCCGCTATCGTCGATGAAACCGGCAACGAGGTCCCGAATGGGCAAGGCGGCGTGCTGGTCATCAGAAAGCCCTGGCCGTCGATGATCCGCACCGTCTGGGGCAACCCGGAGCGCTTTCGCAAAGGCTACTACCCTGATGAACTGGGAGGCACCCTGTATCTCGCCGGAGATGGCGCGATTCGCGACGCGGACACGGGTTATTTCACGATCACCGGCCGCGTTGACGATGTGCTCAATGTATCGGGTCATCGCATGGGCACGATGGAAATCGAGTCGGCCCTTGCAGCATGCCCGCTGGTTGCTGAAGCGGCGGTCGTTGGCCGCCCCGATGAAACCTTCGGCGAAGCGATCGTTGCATTCGTCGTGCTGAAGGGCCCACGGCCCACCGGTACCGACGTAAAGCGCATAGCCGACGAGTTGCGAGCGTGGGTCGGCAAGGAGATCGGTCCGATTGCAAAACCAAAGGAAATCCGCTTCGGCGATGCGATGCCGAAGACGCGTTCCGGCAAGGTCGTGCGCCGTATGCTGCGCTCGGTCGCGAAGGGCGAGGCAATCTC
>NZ_MTHB01000093.1 GCF_002220365.1 Caballeronia sordidicola
AACGACGTCGACGATCCATTCTGATGACCCTCACTCGGCAGTAGGTGCCGGTAACGGCCCCTACTCGTTGACGCTCCTACTCAACCTTGTGCCGCCGTTTAGTGCCGGATTTGCGCCGCCGCTAACACCAGTGCCGCTTCGGTGAACAAGCCCTTCGGGATGATGCGCAAACGCGCCGGCGTAACCTTGATGCCTTGGTCGCACTGCGAGCACGCGTACTTCACGCGCTCGTGACGAATCACCCGTACTTGCTGGGGGATGATGTCGAGCTGCTCGCTGACTTCGACGCCGATCTCGACCAATGTCGTGCCATCGTTCGGGCAGGTACGTTCCGATTCCGGCAATTCGTAGCGGATCACTTCACGCGGCAGCGCCGGATCGAGCGGCTTACGACCGGGCTTCTTGCGTTTGTGACCCGCCACCTCGGTTTGAGCTTCGTCAGTTTGCGCCGGCAAAGTCGCGGTGGTGGGCGCCAGCGCTTCGGCTTCGTTCAGAAACAGGTCCCGCTGCTCGGCAGTGCGTGCTTCGCTCTTGGCGCCGAACAACTGACGCTGAAACGCTTTGAGCTGTTCCTTGAGCAGGTCGCGTTCGACCTTGGTCACCCGTAGCTCGCCGCGCACCAATTCATGCTCGGCAAGTACCGAGTCTCGGTCAGCAAGCATCGCGTCGCGCGCCGCGAGAGCCGCATCACGCTCAGCGATGAGCGCGGCGAGTGCGTCGGCGGTGATCGAGTGGGGTTGGTGAATGTCGCGGGCCATGGCGTAACAATAGCCAATCGCGAGTGCCCGTAGGTATACGGGAATTTGTAACTATCTAACCGGCGTCTCATGAAGGCGACAGGCGATGCACGAGACGCGTTCATGAGACGAGTGCGTTGGCTAACTCGCGCGCGCGTAGTGCCGTGCCGAATGCTTCTTCATGGCCGCTAGGTTGATACCGTCGAGCAGCCAATGCAACTGCTCAACCGTCAGTTCGAGAACCGCCGCCTCGCGGGGCCATGCGAAGCGATCTGCCTCCAACCGTTTCATCAATAGCCAGAAACCCGAGCGATCCCAGAGCAACAACCGAACGCGATCGCGGCGCTTATTGGTAAAGGCATAGACCGTCGGGGCAAAGGGATCGAGCCCCAGGGCATGCTCAACTAGCGCGACCAGTCCGTTGATCCCTTTGCGACCGTCCACCGCATCGCGATGAAGCAATACCTTCAGCTCTTCGTCGAATCGGAACATGGCAATGTACTCAGCGCTTGTAGTAGTGACAGCACCTGATCGTCACGGGCATCATTTAGTTCGATTTTCACTCCGTTAGGCAATCGGACTTGCAGCCGAGGCACCGCCTCCTTCGGCCGCTCTTGTCCGGCAATCACGGGTATGAACGCAGCCAGCGTCGGCTTCACAGTCTTCGACGCCGGTACGATCGCGGTGCCATCGCCCTTTCTTTTATAAGCGCTGACCCACGAACGCAGCAAATTCGCGTTCAGCCCGTGTTCCAACGCCAAGCGTGCGACCGATACGCCCGACACCAGGCAGGCCTCGATCAGTTCGCGTTTAGCCTGCGGATCGTAACGGCAGCGACCGTCTTGTTTGCGACCGACGACCAGTCGCGCTTTTAACTCTGAGTTGATATCAGTCATATGTGTCCACGATGAATTTACGTGGACACATATTCACCACTGAGGCAGGCAAATGCTAGGACGCCGATAAAGGACCGCTTACGAACGAGTAAATCGTTAAATAATTGTGGGTAATCGTGAGTTGCCTTTACGGGGGACCTTGTCGACCGCCGTTCGCATGTTGTCATAGATACCGCGGCGCGCCACACCACCGAGTGCTTTGAACGCCCGTGTGTGCACGTCAAAGAGCATCTCGTGGCCCTGGCTGAAGTACGCCGTCAACCAGAACGCTCTTGAAGCGCAAAGCTTCGTATGTGCGACCTGTAACTTGCGATACATCCCACCGATCACCAAGCCTTCTTCGCTCCAGTCAAACTGAAACGCTTCGCCTAACGAGAAGTGCAGCGGTACAAACGCGTTTGCTGAAATCGACTTGCCTTCGGCGACTCGCCACGTCCGGATAAAATCAGTCACCCGCGAATAGCAGCCGTCATAGCCGGCGGCCTGAAGCTGCTCAAACAGCGTCCATGTCCTGCGCCGCTCCTTCCTCGGGCGCAGCGCGTCAACAACCAACGCCTCGATGAGCTTCTCGTGAAACGGCGTCAGCTTGGTTACCCGCTCCGCGCGTTCGTACTTCGGTTTCTGCGCGGTACCTTCTTTTAAATACTTACGAATTGTGATGCGCGACAAACTCGTCAGCCGCGCGATCTCGCGCACCGACTTGTCCTGGCGGTGAAACATCCGCCGTACTTTGCCAATCATGGTCATCGGGAGCATCCTCTAAACCTCTGCTTCTAAAAGCAGCAGGTTAGGCTGGTTGCCCGGGTCACTTTTAAGTCGGCGAGACCCTCATAAGTGGTCTACTTTTAGGTCGGCGTCTACACCATGCCCTCGGCCTCACGATGTGCGGCCCATCGTCGGGCCACCAAGTTGCGGCCTGGCGGTGTCGTGCCTGTTTCTACGCATCTGCGCCGGATTTCGAGCGTCAGGTCGGTGAGTGGATGAGCCAGCAGACGCTGCCTGGGAAGCCACGTAGTGAGCACGTCGTCGACGATCAATTCTGTCCGGGCACCCAGGCGCCGGCTGCCGGCTTTGGGGCCACGCTCACGCGGTCTGACCGCACTGATAACGGGGTCTGCCAGAAATCGCTTCCGCAACCGATAGACCGTCGTCCAGTGCACGTTGAGCAGTCCTGCTGCCTGCAGTGCCTGGGCCTTCGAAAGAGGTTGGGTTCCAAGCGGGCGAAGTATGCGGGCGATGA
>NZ_MTHB01000211.1 GCF_002220365.1 Caballeronia sordidicola
CGCGGCCGGGCGAGACAGACTGAAAACCGGCGCGCGTTCTGTCACCTCTTATGGTCTTTATGGTCGCTGAGCTGGCGCTTCGACGACGACACCTACGCGCGCTCCGCAGCTTGTCTATAGCGCGCAACCACATAGGCGTTTCGCTTCTTCCACAAAGCATGGCGCTCACATCAGGCGCGCCCTAGCCCGTCCCCTTCACGAACTCGTCGGTACGCGCCACGGTGGTGGCTATGTTTAAAACCTCGCGATCCCAGCGTTTGTAAAATTCGTGCATTGCTCTCAGAACCCTACCGGGCCTCTGTTCCACACTCGCGCGCAGAACTTCCACCGCAGCATAAAACAACGGATCGACGAAATATTGTCCTTGAAAGTTGGTCAACTGGCCGCTTTCCAGCAAGCTGGCTGCCTTCCCAATTCGAGGAAAGCAGATCAAGCTCGGGACCTCGCCATATCGGATCATCAGCAGGTAACGCCAGCGATGTCCAGGTGCAAGGGAAGCGGGCAACAATTCCACGCTGGTTTCCATGTGCCCGCACTTCCTGAGGAAGTTATATACAACTAGGACCCGCTCTTTCGCATTGCCTGCGATGAGCACATAGTGTGCGGTCGAGGTCACTGGTTGACCCCCGTCGTCGTTCACGCTGCTATCATCGCATTGGAGCCCAAGGACCTCCATCAAGTGCCGCTGTGCATCAGAGTTCAACGACTCCGTCCCTGCAAGGTAGCGGTCCAGCGCAGGTTTCGTGACCGCTATCCGTTTCGAGACTGCCAACACTGGCTCTGGCCAACAGCCAAGCAAAGCAGCAACAATCTCACGGCAGGTGCCCTCATCCACGATCGTCTCCGAAGCAGAAAAATAGATTTGATGCCCGGCCGATCTTCACCAATGGTGAATTGGCGTGTAAGCGTCTTCGCATGGCGCAACTCGACTAACCGGTTGAGGAATTCGCACGACCGAGTTGCCGGAGGTTTTAGGAATGCTTGCTCTGACCTGGAACGGTATTTGACCTACCAAGAGCGTGACGATTGTAGGTTCCACCGACGGCGATGTTCGCAACGAACTCACGAATTCGATTTCCGTCTATCCATGGCGCATGGACCCATTCGGGTTCTAGACTTCAGGGAATAAACAGCCGTGAATTTGTCGGCAGGCTGCGGCACTTTGTGCGATGCCGTTACTCACATAGATCTGGAGCATCCCTCCAACCACTTCATACCATAGTAGAGCAGCGCCTTCCGGGCAGGGCGCCCTCTAGTCAGTTTACCCGGCCATGCAGCAGCTACGGTTGACATGGGTCAATCGTCCGATTTCCATTCGGTTGACGAATTGCAATATGCGAATCGCCGGACACAGGACGCCCGGTTCGGTCTGCCAATACCTCTCTCTCATCTCGTCAACATGAGCCTCGACAGCTTGGGTTCCCACGCTTGTCTATTTGTTGATTTAAATCAACCCGTGCATGCGGCGTTCGGCGCCACATAGAACTATCCCCACGTCGTACGAGTCTCAAACATGAATTCCGCCCGCATTCTTGATCCGCGCCTGCTCGGTCGCGTGACATCCGCCGACGAGGCGGCCGCCCTGATCGGCCCAGGCATGACTGTCGCCATGAGCGGCTTCACCGGCGCCGGCTACCCGAAGGCAGTACCTGTCGCGCTTGCCGCCCGGATCGGCGCCGCTCATGCGCGTGACCAGGATTTTCGCATCACCATCATGACCGGCGCATCGACTGCACCGGAACTCGACGGTGTACTGGCACGCGCAAATGGCATCGCGATGCGTCTGCCCTATCAATCGGATCCCACGCTGCGCGACAAGATCAACGCTGGCGAGATTGAATACCTGGACATCCATCTGAGCAATGTGGCGCAGCATGCATGGTTTGGGCTATTCGGAGATTTGGATATTGCCGTAGTGGAGGTGTGCGCAATACGCGAGGACGGACTGCTTATTCCCTCCTCTTCAGTCGGGAACAACAAGACGTGGCTTGAACGCGCGAAGGGCGTGATTCTTGAAGTCAACGCGCGTCAACCCTTGGGGCTCGACGGCATGCACGACATCTACTATGGTACTGCGCTGCCTCCGCACCGCATGCCGATTCCATTGTTGAACACGGGCGATCGCAT
>NZ_MTHB01000143.1 GCF_002220365.1 Caballeronia sordidicola
CGCGACGGACTGCGGCGAGCAACGCAAGACGTGAGCGCAGCGCGTCAACAGTCGCTTGAGCCTGGCTCTCCTGAAAGAGGCCGAGCCCCGCGTTGAAGAGCAAGAGCAGCAGGACGATGCTCGCTCCAACATAGTCTTTCAGCGCCAGTTGCAAAACAATGGCGACTTCAAGCATCCACGGTACAGGCGCCCACAATTTCTTGGCCGCCATCCATAGGGGACGCTGGCGAACATCTGCGATCGCATTCGCGCCCTCGGTCTTCAGACGACGCTCGGCCTCATCAGTCGTGAGGCCAGATGGCGCTGCGGTGGTGGGAGTGTCCTGTCGACCCGGCGGCAGTACCGGGCGGTGCTCGTCGACCACCGCGCTCGAGTCATGTTCCGCTGAAGGACTGGAATTGTCGCCAGCGTGCGAGTGGGTCGACGACGGAATCATTAGATGCTCCATGGGTCCGAAAAGCGACTGCGGACTCTGTCAGGTCAGCGTGCCGGTACGGGTCGAGTTACATCAGAGGGCCGTTGTGGCAGGCACTTCGGTCGCAGGCATCGCGCCTTCGTGAAGGTCCAACCGTGCCGGCTTATGCGTTTGCAGGATTGCACGGGCGCGCGCCATCTCTTCGGCGGGGCCGTTCGCCATGACAATAAATCCATTGGCCTGCAGTGCGGTCTCGTAATGGATCACGTGATCCTTCGGAACGCCCGCATTGAAGAGCGCGGCACTCAGGGCACTGACACCGCCTACTACCACCGCGCCTTCGAGAGCGGATACCACGACGGATGCAAGATAGCCGACCACAACGACGGGTCCGATGATCGGCAACGTCAG
>NZ_MTHB01000203.1 GCF_002220365.1 Caballeronia sordidicola
CCATACATATGTGCCATAGACAGTTTGCGTCCTGCCTGTTAAGCGGTGTAGGCAGGGGTGACATTTCAACCCTCAGATGCGTTTCAATAGGTTCGTGTTCCTCAACCGTCCCACGCTCAGCCTAGAGACTCATCTCGGCGTAACCACTTCGCCTCAAGCCCCGTTTCCCACGGACTACGTCACCTTGCCAGTGTCAGCAAGTCACCGCCGCTTCGGCTCACTTCTTCTCGCAGCAGAAGAAGGGCATGTTCCTGGTACTGCCACATCAACTTCGCCAGGTAATGCATTCCAAACATGCTCAAGCAGCTTCACCCCCGTATGGGCGGGCTACGCTGGCTGGGCGTACTATACGTGATGTCGCCGCACCAAGCCTGATTTGGTGCACTCGCACCAAAGTCCTGGTCAAGAATGTTCGGTGCGACTGGCAGGTTATGCTTCGAGTTGGTCGTCGCCTTGAATTTGCGCTTTTGCTTGCATCGCAGACCAAGCTTTGTGCGCAAACGCTTGATGCGGTGAACGCCGATCTGGACGCCGCAGTTCGACAATTCCTTTTGAAGCCGTTGCGCGCCAAAGGTTTCCCGAGTACGCTCGTGAGCCGCACGCACCTGCGCTTCGAGCCGAGGCTCCTGCTGATCGTGCAACGACAGCGGCCGTTTGCGCCAGGCGTAATAACCACTGACGGACACCCCGAGGAAACGGCACATCGGAGGCACGGGATACTGTTGTCGCATCTGCTCAATCACGCCGTACTTCACCGCGACTCCTTCGCGAAGTACGTCGCAAACTTTTTTAAGAGATCGCGCTCCATCTTCACTTCTGCCAACTCTCGTCTAACCCGGCCCAGCTCCGCCTCGATCTCTGTCTGTGGTTTTTGAGATTGCCCGACCTTCTCCAGCTTGCCGTCCCTCGCGGCGCGTACCCAATTCGCCAACGTCTTCATCGAAATCGACAATCGACGCGCCGCTTCGGACACGCTGACACCGTCAGTCATTGCCAACTTCACTGCTTCGTCACGAAATTCTTTCGTGTACACCGCCTTCGGGATTCGATTCATCAATGCCTCCATTCCTCAATTCTACGGAATGTTGGCGTCCACTTTTTTCAGCCGACCTCAGTTTTTCTTATTGTTTCGAGCTTCGGAAATTGGGGCTATACGTATCGGGCGCGTAGAAACTATGGCCAGATGCCGCGGAAGAACGCCCTCGATATTCTCAACGAACGGTATGCGCGTGGAGAGATAAGTCGCGAAGAGTTCGGCGTGATTAGATCGGAGATAATCAAGGCCTAAAGTAGGAAATAGAAGGAGCCGCTAATGTAAGTCGAACCGCGGGGGAGGTGGGTGTTAAGAGGCGCAGCGGATCAACTTTGAGAACGCCGTTCTAAGTTGGCCGTAGCCAGCAAAGGAGTCTTGCATGGCAACGCAAAAAATTCTCCAGTCATTGCTTCCGCTTCGGCCCGGAGCGGAAGTGAGCGAAGGCGATCTCGCCAGCATGGTGGACCAGGAATTCGCACGTCTTCTTCGAGCGTGCCTGCTCAAGACACGATGAGAGCCAGCGAAATGGCGCGTCGCCGCAGGAACACACGGCTAGAGGCACGTTCATCCGCTCCGCCCGATACGGTGGACCGAAAGGCTGTCTGAAATACTTCGCCGGGCATGTGCCCCGGTGCGCCCCCTATCCCCAGATGCCCTGAGTAGTTTCCGACTCTATCGCAGATGATCAGCCGGCCCCATGCTTGCTCATCTAAGCAGCGGGGATGCATGCGCATCTCCCATGGAGATGCAATGCCCAGTATTGCGCGCGAGACCGATACGTCGAAAATTTCGGCGCCCGTCATCGCCCTCGCGAACTGCCTGCTTAGAGACGAATATCTTCCCCACACTGCGAAGCAGGAAGTTCGGCCCTATGGTTCGACCGCACATCGATTTCTATTCGATCAGTTTCCGTATGGTCAAGAAATATTTGACCATACGGATGAAAGGTGCGTCGGAATGTGTTTTCGAAGTCGAGCGGTACGTGCTTTCACCTCGCTAGCCAACCCTTACCAATGAGAGCCGGTCATGTCCTATCAAAGCGTGAACCCGTACGACGGCGCGATTCTGAAAACCTTCGAAGAATTTGACGATGAGCGGCTCGAGATGGCAATCGAGCATGCGCAAGCTTGCTTTGAAACCTGGCGACACACGAGTTTCTACGAACGAGCGGCAATTGTTGCAAGAGCCGCAGCACTGATGCGGGCGCGTGTTTATGAGTTTGCCCGGCCGATAACCCTGGAGATGGGTAAGCTAATCGCGCAGGCTCGCGGTGAGGTGGAGCTGAGTGCGGACATCCTCGACTATTACGCTAGGAATGCCGAGTCGTTCCTTGCGCCTCGCGTCCTGCAACCGCTTACAGGGGAAGCGCAAGTCGAAAGTAGCCCATTGGGCGTGCTCTTCGGCGTACAACCGTGGAATTTTCCGTACTACCAGCTCGCACGCTTTGCCGCACCGAATCTGATGGCCGGTAATGTCGTGATGGTAAAACACGCTGGCTGCGTGCCGCAGTGTGCCATCGCTTTCGAGCAACTATGGCTGGACGCAGGTGCACCGGCAGGCGCCTACACCAACCTTCTTATTTCCTATGACCAGGTGAATCAGGTGATCGACGATCCGCGGATCAAGGGCGTAGCGCTGACTGGGAGTGTGGACGCCGGAAGAGTGGTGGCCGCCAGGGCTGGAATGAACCTTAAGAAGTCGACAATGGAACTTGGCGGCAGCGACGCCTTCATCGTGCTCGAAGATGCAGACCTGGAAAGGACGGTCAAATGGGCTGTGTGGGGCAAGATGAACAACATGGGCCAATGCTGCGTAGCTGCAAAGCGCTTTATCGTTGTCGAGGAAATAGCGGGCCACTTTATGCATAGGTTTCAAACGGCACTTGAGGCACTCAGGCCAGGCGATCCGATGGATCCTATGACGACCTTGGGTCCGCTATCGACCGAATCGGCGCTCGTCAAGCTCCTCGCTCAGGTAGAACAAGCGGTCGCTCACGGTGCGAAGCTCGTCACGGGTGGCGGGCGCCTTGATCGTCCGGGCGCATTCATGCAGCCCACGATTCTCACCCATATCCGGCCGGACAATCCCGCGTTCCGTGATGAATTCTTCGGACCAGTCGCCCTGTTTTTCACCGTGAAAAACGAAGACGAAGCTGTGGCGCTCGCTAACGACTCGGACTTCGGTCTTGGCGGTTCGATCTTCACGAGGGATATTGCACGGGGCAAACGCGTGGCGAGCCGTATCGACACCGGCATGATGTTTGTCAACCAACCGACCTGGACGACGCCGGAGCTGCCCTTCGGTGGCGTCAAAAACTCAGGCTACGGCCATGAACTGTCCGAGATGGGCATTCAGGAGTTCGTGAACAAGAAGCTGGTCAGGGTCGCTGATATCAATGCACCGGTGTAGACTTCAAATCGGTTCCTGCCTGCTCGTTAGCGCTGCTCACGAAAGTTTCCACCCCTCATTTTTTTAATTCAAGGGTGTTGGATGCGCAGTACGCTCGCCAGGTATCCCGATACGTCGATATCGAGTCAGGTTGGCGCGCCCCGGAACCTGACAGCCTTGAGGCGCAGGGCATTTCCAACTACCGACACGGAACTGAATGCCATGGCCGCACTCGCGACGACAGGGCTTAGCAGGATGCCCAACCATGGATAAAGAACGCCGGCCGCTACGGGAATCCCCACCAGGTTGTAAGCGAAAGCAAAGAACAGGTTTTGCCGGATGTTCTTCATCGTGGCGACGCTCAGTTGCCTTGCGGTCGCGATGCCCCTCAAGTCGCCTTTGACAAGGACGATGCGCGCGCTATTCATCGCCACATCCGTACCTGTTCCCATCGCTATGCCGACGTTGGCTTGCGCCAGGGCCGGCGCATCGTTGACGCCGTCTCCAGCCATCGCGACGACATGTCCTTGCTGCTGCAGCTCTTGCACATACTTATGCTTGTCTTTCGGAAGCACCCCCGCTTTCACGCCGTCCAGAGCCAGTGACTTCGCAACAGCATTGGCCGTGACCGGATTGTCGCCCGTCAGCATGATTATCCTGATTCCGGACTTTCTAAGCAGCTTGACAGCCTCGGGCGTCGTGGCTTTGACCGGGTCGGACACACCGAGATAGCCGGCCAGCTTCCCGTCGACAGACAGGTACGTAACCGTTTGTGCGTCTGTACGCAGCCGGTCCACTTCCACTTTGGAAGCAGCATAGTCAACCTCCGCATCTTCCATCAGCCGCGCGTTGCCAAGCAAGACAACATGGCCGTCGATGGTTCCGCTTATCCCTTTGCCAGTCACGGAATTGAAGGCGGACACGGATGGAAGAGTGACATTGCGCGCGTGTGCCTCGCTGACGATAGCCTGCGCCAGCGGATGTTCGCTCTGCCCCTCCAGGCCACCTGAATAGGCGAGCACGACAGAGTCGGTGAATCCGTCAAGCGCGGCGACCACTCGCACCCGTGGTCTTCCTTCCGTTAGTGTCCCTGTTTTATCGACCACCAGGGTATCCACCTTTTCCATCAACTCCAGTGCCTCCGCATCTTTGATAAGGACACCCTGTTTTGCTCCGCGTCCGACACCCACGATAATCGATACAGGCGTTGCCAATCCAAGTGCGCAGGGACACGCGATAATGAGGACGCTGATGGCCACGATTAGCGCGTTTCCTAGCGCGGGATGGGGTCCGAAAACTGCCCACACCCCGAATGAGACGAGGGTGATCGCCAGCACCGCTGAGACGAACCATCCTGAAACCTCGTCAGCAAGCCTCTGGATTGGCGCGCGAGAGCGCCCGGCCTCCGAGACTAATTGAACGATCCTTGCGAGCAAGGTCTCTGACCCGACCTTCTCCGCCTTCATCAGAAGCGACCCTGTCTGATTCACGGTGGCTCCTGTGACTTCGCTGCCGGCTACCTTTTCGACGGGAATCGGTTCCCCCGTGATCATGGATTCGTCGACGCTTGATTCCCCGTCTGTGACCACGCCGTCGACCGGGATTTTCGAGCCGGGCTTGACGCGCAGCGTATCGCCGGCAATCACCTCCTCGAGCGCAACAACTTCTTCAGTACGGTCGAGACGCAATCTGACTGCCGTTTGCGGCGCCAGTTTCAATAAGTCATTTATTGCGCTAGTGGTTCTCGACCGCGCCCGAAGTTCGAGCACCTGCCCGAGCAATATAAGCGCCACTATGACGGATGAAGCTTCGAAATATGAAGGCAGTTCACCGCCGTGCCGAAATGCCCCGGGAACGCTGGCAGGGAAGAACAAGACATAGAGACTGAAGAAATACGCTGCTCCAACCCCTATGGCGACGAGGCTAAACATGTTCAGTTGCCAGGTCACGAACGATCTCCCTCCCCGCGCGAGAAAAGGCCAACCTGCCCACAGAACGACCGGCGTCGCGAGTAACGCCTGCAGGCATTGCGACCACGAGACGGACGGCAGATGCGGAAGTTTGAACGCTTGCGCCAAGCGATTGATCGCTTCGTTCGGGTCTGGGAGCCCTACGTCATGTCCCATGGTCAGCCACAGCAGGGGCACGGAAAAGACCACCGCCATCCAGAAGCGGCGAGTCATATCCCTAAGCTCGGTCGAAGACTGCTCCGTCACCACAGGCGTAACCAGCTCCAGCGTCATGCCGCAGATCGGGCATGCGCCCGGATCCGGCAACCTTACCTGGGGATGCATGGCGCAGGTGTACACCGCTGCAGGCTTTGGCACATCGGTGGCCCTCGTAGATACTGCTGCGGTGACATACGTCATGGCTCACATCCGATAGATAAACCTGCGATTCGCGCACACGCTGCCTACCGTATCACTGTGGAATCGTCGTTGCCGGCGTGAAAAGCCACATCATCCGGCATTGCCCTCGTTCGCGTCCTTCGCGACCGGGGCATGCCAGCCGCCATCACGCGAGATAAGCTGTTCGCTTTCTTCCGGGCCCCAGCTCGATGATTCGTAGTACCTGATTGGGACGGTGTTCCCAAGGATGGGCGCAACGGTGCGCCAGGCAGCCTCAATGCTGTCATAGCGCGCGAATAGCGACGCGTCACCCAGAATCGCGTCGCCAAACAAGCGTTCGTATGGCGCCATTTCATCGCCGGGATGACGATGTGCGACGAGTTCCACCGTTTCGCCTGCCATGACCTCGCCAGGTACCTTGACGCGTGCGCCCACGGAGATCAGCACCTCGGGACTGATCCGGAAGCGGAAGTAGTTTGATTGGCCGGGTGCCGCGGTATCGAAGACTGCGTGCGACGGCGATTTAAGTTTCACCATGATCTCGGTACCGGTCACCGGCAATTGTTTGCCGGCCCGGATATAGAACGGTACACCTGCCCACCGTTCATTCTCGATATGCAGACGCAACGCAACAAAGGTCTCAACCTGGGAATCTGGGGCGACGCCCGGCTCATCCCGGTATCCACTGAACTGTCCTCGCACGGTCTCGTCCACAGAGATTGGCTGCATCGCCTCGAATACGCGCAGTTTCGCATCGCGCATTGCATCGGGATGACCGTCGGCCGGAGCGTCAGTCGCCAGTAACGAAACAACTTGCAGCAAATGATTCTGCACAACATCCCGAATCGCCCCGACGCCTTCGTACATTCCCCCACGGCCTTGTACGCCGAATGATTCAGCCATTGTGACCTGAACGCTCGCCACATAATGACGATTCCATACCGGTTCGACGAGTGCATTCGCAAAGCGGAAGTACAGCAGGTTCTGGACCGGTTCTTTGCCCAGGTAATGATCGACGCGGAACACGGCCGATGGCGAGAACGATTTCATGAGCGACTCGTTCAGGGCCTGTGCCGAAGCGAGATCGCTCCCAAACGGTTTCTCAACCATCACACGGGCATTTTTTGCGCTTCCCGACTTGGAGAGGCCATCTACCACGACCCCGAAGATCTCCGGAGGAAGGGCAAGATAGTACAGCGGCTGTTCAGCATTGCCTAAGGCCTCACGCAAGTGCTGATAAGTCTGCTCGTCGCGACAGTCGCCTATAACGTATTGCAGTCGGGAAGCAAGTTTTTCGAAAGCTCCACGATCCAATGTGGCATGCTTTTCGATGCTGTCTCGCGCTCGCGCGATGAAACGATCGTTGTCCCATGACGATCTGCCCACGCCAATTATCGGCATGTCGAGGTGACCATGTCGAATCATGGCCTGCAACGCAGGGAAAATCTGTTTGTATGCCAGATCGCCGGTAGCGCCGAAAAAGACGAATGCGTCCGACCGAGGTTCGGACATTTCAAGCTCCGGTTTTCGGGGCCGATCTTTCCAGATGGCCTCCGAATTCGTTTCGCATGGCGGACAATATCTTGGAAGCAAAGTCGGCGTCACCACGCGAGCTAAACCGCTCGAAGAGCGCAGCGCTCAACACGGGAGCCGGCACTGCTTCATCGATGGCGGCCAGGATCGTCCAACGTCCTTCACCCGAATCGGAAACCCGGCCCTCATATTTCGCTAGCGCGGGATCGTCCTGGAGAGCGGCAGCAGTAAGGTCCAGCAACCAGGAACCGATGACGCTGCCTCGGCGCCAGACTTCGGCAATTTCCGGCAAGTCAAGCGTGTATTGGTAATACTCCGGGTTTCGCAGCGGTGTTGTTTCGGCATCGATGTCGCCCGAGCGCGTACCGACGTTCGCGTTGTGCAGGATGTTCAATCCCTCGGCATAGGCGGCCATGATCCCGTATTCGATGCCGTTGTGAACCATCTTGACGAAATGCCCGGCGCCATGCGCTCCGCAATGCAGGTAACCTTGCTCGGCGGTGCGCCCGGGGCTGCTGTGACTGTCTCGACCTGGCGTAACAGGGACGTCACCGGCTCCGGGGGCGAGTCCGGCAAAAATTGGGGAAAGGTGCCTCACGACACTTGTTTTTCCGCCAATCATGAGGCAGTAGCCACGCTTGAGTCCGAAGACGCCACCGCTCGTGCCGACGTCGACGTGATGGATTCCGCTGGATTTCAGCTCGGCGCTGCGCCGAATATCGTCGCGGTAGTACGAATTTCCTCCATCGATCACGATGTCGCCCGAATCGAGCAACGGGGTTAGCTTAGCCAGTTCCTGATCGACTACCGCGGCCGGTACCATCAGCCAGATCGCGCGTGGCTTGGTCAACCGGGAAACGAAATTTTCGAGGGAATCGGCGCCAACGGCTCCCAGCTCCTGAAGATCTTTCACTACGTCCGGGTGGGAGCCATACACGACACACTCCTGGTCCTTCTGCAGAAGCCGGCGAACCATATTGCTGCCCATACGCCCGAGTCCAATCATTCCTATTTGCATCGTGAATCTCCTTGGAGGTCTGTTGAAGCAAACGAGAGGGTTTCACATGGTTCCGTCTCGCAGTGTTCTTCGATGGACGCAAATTGCAACGCTATCGCACCACCATCGATTTCGATGATAGTCGTCGCCTGGTTGTCTGTGCAGGCTCGGAAAATACTCATTTTCGGGCTGTTGCCGCATCGCTCGTTACATCAATCCCGGCGACGGTGCCGAAGGCGACGATCGCGAGTTGATCGGCAGTGGCGAGGGTGAAGTAGCGGAACACCATGTCAGGGTGCAGCGATGCGCATGAGATCAGCAGATGCGCGGCAGCGGCTCGCCGCTCAGCCAGTCGACAACGCGCCGCCCGCCTACACGCGTGTCCATCTGGATAAAACAACTCGCGTCTTCTGTGACCCAGCCTATACACGCAGCTGCGCGACCCAAAGGGTGCGCACGCATCGCCGCCAGCACCGCGGATGCAGCCTCCGGCGCCACGATCGCCACCAGCTTGCCTTCGTTGGCGATATACAGTGGATCCAGGCCCAGCAACTCGCAGGCCGCATCGACCTGAGGCAGTATGGGAATGGCGGACTCGTTCAGCATCATGCCCACGTTGGACTGCCCGGTGATCTCATTGAGCGTAGTCGCAAGCCCGCCACGAGTGGGGTCGCGAAGCACATGAATCGCACCCACCGCTATAGCCGCCAACATCGCCGCAACCAGAGTGTGCAATGCAGCTGTGTCGGACTTGATCGTGGTCTCAAACTCCAGCGAAGCGCGTTGAGACAACACCGCGACGCCGTGCTCGCCGATTGTTCCCGACAGCAACACCGCGTCGCCGGGCCGGGCTCGCGCCCCGCCGATGACGCGACCCTCGGGCACGGTGCCGATCCCTGTCGTGGTGATGAAAACGCCATCACCCTTTCCGCGCTCGACCACCTTTGTGTCCCCGGTGACAATGGGCACGCCCGCATCAAGCGCGGCACTGGCCATCGACTGCACGATGCGTTTCAGGTCCGCCAACGGCAAGCCTTCTTCAAGAATGAAGCACGCGCTCAGGTAGAGCGGCGTCGCTCCCAGCATCGCCACATCATTGAGCGTGCCGTGCACTGCAAGACAGCCTATGTCGCCGCCGGGAAAGAACAGAGGTGAAATCACGTGCCCGTCAGTGGCCATGACGAGCTGCTGTCCGACAGGTATCGGCAACAGAGCCCCGTCATTGCCCTGCCGCAGAAATTCATTGTCGAAAGCGCGCGCGAATACTTCCTCGATCAACTGCGCCGACAGGCGACCGCCCGCGCCATGGTTCATGTCGATGCAGCCATGCTTCAGATCCAGAGGACGGGTGTAGTGTCTTTTCGGTGTATTCATGAATCGGCGATCTCGATCAAAAGTGCGTCAAACTGCGCACTGCGACTTCATGCGGCCACCACGGGGATGTCCCGGAACCTTCCGTATGAATAGTGCGCAGCGCACGAGCCCTCGCTCGACACCATGCAGGATCCCATCGGATTGTCGGGCGTGCAGACGGTGCCAAAGAGCTTGCAGTCGACGGGGTTCTTGACCCCACGCAGGATTGCACCGCACTCGCACTGCTTATGGTCGGACACCGCACGGTAGTTCAAATCGAAGCGCTGCTCGGCGTCGAAGAGCGCATAGGCCGAGCGAATCCTGAGTGCACTCAGCGGCACCTCACCCAGGCCGCGCCACTCGAATGTATCGCGCACTTCGAGCACCTGCGCCGTCACAGCCTGGGCGCGAGCATTGCCTTCGCGGCTCACCGCACGCGTAAATTCATTCTCGATCTCGGCGCGGCCGTCATTGACTTGGCGCACCAACATCAGGATAGCCTGCATCACGTCCAGTGGCTCGAACCCGGCGATCACCACTTTAGATATTTCTGAGATCACGCGAAATGAGCGGTAAGTACTTATCCCTGCTTTTTGCCTACGAAATCCATAGAGAGCATGACGCAGCGCACGGCTGAGTGCCGCCGCCTATGAACCCAGGCGGCGTCGACCGGCAGTGACAAACGCGACCGAATAGAACGTAAGCCGAATATCAAGCAGAATCTTCGCGCCGGCGCGCATAAACGCCTCAGCGCCCCCACTGCTGGAATTGGCTACCCAGAAGAGCTGGCGTAAGCCGCACACTTACAGAGTAAGTGACGTCAAACCAAGGGATATCGCCAATAGAGACCCCCGCCGGTAATGCGATTCAGGAGCGGTTCAACCGTGCGCGAAAGAGTCCCCTATTATTTCGTCGCGATCGGCGGCATCGGAGAGAAAGAATTCCCGTCTCGCCTCCTCGATCACTTGTCGGACGTATTGATCGTGGCGGCAATGGTCTTCCTCCTTCATATCCCAGTTCCGCTCTTCAGCATCGATCAAATGCGCTGTCGGCAACGAGACCCGCATCGCCGACCGATCTCCGGGCGCAAGTGGCGCGCGCAAGCGCCTATCCACTTCCTGACGAATTTGTTCCGCAGTAAAAACCCTTTTTGACATGACAGTCTCCTGAGATGAATGCGCTGCATTGGGAGAAGTCGATTGCAAGCATCGCGCTACAACCCAGCACAGAAAGGTGCTCCAGCATGCGCGGTAGTCGCTTCGTCGTTAATAACGCGATACAGTTGAACAAACTGCTCGTCCACCTCGCCATCAAAAAGCGGATCTGATTGACCGTGTGGGCCAATGTCTTCGATCGCGTGCCAGTCTTCGTCGTTGAGGCTTGCCTCTGCTGCGGGGAACAGCGTCAACTCCTCAATGACCATGTTGTGTCGCAGCCGCTCAGCGTAGAGTCGAACACGGATGTCGACGAGTTCTTGCGACATGTTCTCGCCCCGGGTTGCGGCCTCTAGATCCCGCAGCAAATCGCGTCCATCCCGGATCAACCTCAAATGCTGTGCCTCAATTTCATGCCCAACTTCGACTGAGAGCGCCTTCTTTGCTAGCAGCTTCTCGACCATACGGTCTTCTAGCATGTGATGGGTCACATCAGGAAAGCGCGTCAGATAGCACAGCGCATCAACCAGCAACGCAATATTCGGTGCCGTCGCGTCGGTGCGGAGGTTCGCTTGCTCATTGAGAAGGCATACCAGTCGGCCCAGCCTAAAATGTTCCTTCTGCAGCTTCTCGATGACTTTGGACATGGCATCCCGCTCCCAATTTTCTTCAATTTGATCTTGATACGGCGACAAAAATGCGATTACTCGTTCCTAACAAATTCCATCCATCGAACTGACGGTTCCGAAGGGGGCGTATATGGCCCCTTCTGTTGTACTTCGGCTGGGTGATCGACTATCCGCCTTCGTTACAGATCGATCGGGATTTTCAATGATGTCGCTATAGACATCGCGCGGGCTCGAGGTGCGTTTGGATTCCATCTGACCACAGCATTTCTATCCCTTTAACGATAGTGCTAAGTGCCCGACAAAGACAGGCTCGGAAACTACTCAGACAGAAGCATTAAAACCCTTTCGAATCACCTACGACCGCGGCGATGACGCCACGGGCCGCAACGGCTAAAGAATCCTTTCCTTTCGCGAGGTCATCTAGATATTGAGGAGGCGTCTCGCTGGCAATCACTTGCAACTCCAGAACGGCGAAACAGGCACCTGGGATAGCTCGCCGTAACTCACGAAGAAGGGAGTCATCTCGCAAGCCGAGTTGCTGATGCAGGGTCAAACTTAGCCCGTTCATCTCTAAGTAGTTTCCGATTCTATGCGCCCGGCCGAAAGACACCTACTATCAAATTCATCAACGTCGTGTACCGGACTCACGTCAGCGTCGGTCCAACAAAGCTTCAAGGAAGCTCCTCATATGAAACGCTTAACACAAGCGAGCCTCATCGCCACTGCGATCGGTCTTGCATTCGCGTCCCCGCTACTAGCCGCAGGGCTCCCGGCGACCACCGTGGTGAGTCCTCAGTCGTCGCAAGACAGCGCACCCCCAAAGATCGAGCCAGCCGAAAAGTGTCTAACCGACCTACGCGCGTTCAACGGTCAAATGGAAAGAGACGGCTTTCCTTTGGGCCAGCGAAGCTATGGAATGTATGGCAATCCCAGCACCGTATATCCCGTAACTTCGAGTGATGCTTACCAAAATGCTCGGCCAGGGTACGAAGTTCGAATTCTTCTTGCGTCCGCAAGTATTTTGGCCCGACATGGGCTGCAGCAACCGTGTGAGGACGCGCTCACCGAAACACGAAATATTTACGACCCGTATGTAGCAAACCTGCATGGTCGGAGACCTTCCGAGTTAAGAGGTTCAGGTTGGCAGCAGCATGAGATTCGCACGGCCAAACCAGTCATGATCGGTAAAATCTCGTTCCGCTCGGATGAGTTGCTCGGTACTGACGTGCGTACTCCGGACAATCAAGCGCTTGGTAGCGTAGACGACATACTGATGAGCCCGCAAACCGGAAAAATTGAATACCTGGTACTTGCCCGAGGCGGAATCTTGGGAATCGACGAGAAGTATGTGCCCGTCCCGTGGGCGGACTTTAAAGCAACTCCAAACGTGAACTTGCTCGTGCTAAATACGACAAAACGAGAGATGGACGCGGCTCCGCGCATAAGCAGCGACGAAATTACCACTCCGGCGAACTTCGACCAGCAGAGTCAAAAAATAGATGCATTTTGGAAGGCCAATCTGTCGCAAAGGTAAATTCGGCCTCTCAGGGGATACGATAAAATTTTCAAAATTCCGTCAATCAATTGCTTGGAAGCATATAACAAACTGGTGGGGAAATAGATAGGCGTAGCGGGAGACCAATTTCGGATAAATCCAATTCTTTCTACAACCAGTAATACGTTTTGTTCATCATTGAATACGCGGCGTTTGGCCGCACGCGGACGGTCCTGGTCGATTTTTCGCGCCCACTGACGCTAGTCTTGAGAGTTCAGCTATCATGAATCCGATCACTTTGGTTATATCAATCGCCTTTGTCGTCGCCGCTTTCGTAGCAGGCGAATTCGTAAGTCTGTATCTGGCACCTCCACTTTTC
>NZ_MTHB01000108.1 GCF_002220365.1 Caballeronia sordidicola
TTGATGAGGCCGTGAGCGTTGCCGCTGTATTGTCGCCGCACGAGCTCGATCTTGTGCGAGAAATCCTTGTCGGTGACCGAGTCGTCGAACACGATGCAGCCGTCTTCATGCTGAACGATCTGCGCGCGCACGTTGTCCCAAACGAGGCGCGGCGTCATGTGCTCGCGGCGCAAAAAACGGTTGATGGCATCGTGGCTCATATCGTCGACATGGTCGGCAAAGTTGGTCAGCGTGCAGTTGGTCGGGCTCGTCAGCAGGTACTGGCAGTAGCCCAGGCGGCTCAGATGTTTCGTCATGCGCTCAACAATACGAAACTCCGCGCCGCTCCAGGTTTACGTCGTTTCGTAACAATTCGTTTCCGCGTTCAGGCGCGGCATTTTGCGTAAGTCCTATATCAATGGCTTCCTCGTTTCGGCATTATCCGATCTGGGGGCTCTCGAATCTTTTGAGGTGGTCCGCGAAGCCTACGAACAGAATCATGTGGCATTGAATATCTTGGGGGACCTACGTGACGCCGAATACTATTTCAAGATCGGCGCCAAAGACTACGAAGGCATAGATACCTTCAGAGAGGCAAGACGCAATCGCCTCCACACGTTGTCAGAATCTCACCCATTCGAGCCGACCCAGATCATTGAGAAATCCCGGCCCATCGTCGCAGCTCCCAAGGTCGGGAGAAACGACCTCTGTCCATGTGGAAGCGGCAAAAAGTACAAGAAGTGTCACGGGTCTGCTGGGACGTTGCACTAAGGACACTCAACATGACCCTACTGAAAAGCCGCCTGGCAGCAACAGACTTAAAGCTCAAAGAACTCAAGGACGCCAAATGGGCATCAGATAAAGCGCGTCGTCAGCAGTACAGGCAGACGAAGGCTGATCAGGAACGGAAAGTGGTGCTGGTCGGCGAAGCCGTCATGCGTCGTCTTGATCGTGGCGAATGGGACGAAGCCGATTTCCGGAAGATGATGGACGGGGTTCTATCCCGGGCCGCTGATCGTGCTCTTTTCGATCTCGACTGAGCGCGCCATGCTCTATCTGCACTGTACGAAGAAGCTTCTTGACCGGCTGAAACCCGAAGTGATGGCGGGTGGCACCAGCACCACGGGGCTCGGGAACTGGTATGCCACGGCTTTGCTCTGGAAGCCGCAGATTGCGCTGTTCGTCAATGAGCGAACGTTGTTACCTGTCCTGATCCCCTTGGCTCCAGCGGCTGGCATGGCAATCAGATTCCCTCGCTTCCTGGCTCACGTACTCGCGGCCCACGGCATCCAGCCGTCGTTCATCGAGCAGGAGCTATTGCACATGCAGGACGTGAGATATACCAAAACGACAAACCGTAGCGTCGTCGGCATCATGACGCAGTTTTGCCAATTTGCGGAAGGCTATCGCGGCAGCGATGAAATGAACGATCTTGTCGCGTTGTCAATCAGGTTGGCACGTATCCCTTGCGGCCCGCTGTATAGGGGGCCAGTGTTTCCGGACAAGGCACTGCGCGAATTGATCGGCAGCGGTTCATTGCAATAGCCGCCCCGGCGAACCCAGCGCTTCGAATGTCTCTGCGCGGCCA
>NZ_MTHB01000074.1 GCF_002220365.1 Caballeronia sordidicola
TCGCAAGCATCGCAGATCCACGTCCGGGACCAACATATCGAAGGGCAGTCACGGCGTACCGAACACCGACGTTTTAACGAGATGTTCATGCTGCATTGCTCGACCTCACCGTTCTATCCGCTGTTCGCGTGTCTCGACGTGGATGCGCAGATGCACAAGGGACGAAATGGACAGGTGCTGTGGGACGACACCGTACGGATCGGCATCGAGACCCGTAAAAAGCTGCGTGCACTTAAGTCCAAGCTCACCGCCGAAGCAAAGGATGAGCGCACTGCTTGGTTCTTCGATCCGTTTGTGCCCGATGTCGTGACGCTCAAGGGCTCGCACGCGAGCCCCGATCTCGACGCAGTCGCATGGGAGGATATCCCAACTGACGTGCTTGCCCGTGAGCAGGCATGCTGGGCACTCATGCCGGGCGCGCGCTGGCACGGCTTCCGTCACGCTGCGCCCGACTGGGCAATGACGGATCCCAACAAACTGACGCTGATCACGCCCGGATTCGATCGGCAGACCGGTGAGTACAGCAAGTTCGGAATACCCGCGACACTGTTGGCCGCGTACCTTCGGGAGCACAACATCGTGGCGGAGAAGTGCGACCTCACCAGCATCTTGTTCCTGCTAACGCCTGCGGTCGAGCCTGGCAAGAGTGCTTCCTTGATCTCCCATCTGGTCGGGTTCAAGACGCTATACGACACGGACGCTCCTCTTGAGGACGTGTTACCGACGACGCTTGCGCGCTACCCGGAGCGATATAGCGGCTACACGCTCCAGCGACTGTGCGATGAGATGCACCAGTTCTATCGCGAGCGCAACGTCACGGAGCTGCAGCGCCTGTGCTTTCGCAGCGAGCACTTCCCGAAACAGGCAATGTCGGTGCAGCAGGCCACAGAGGCGTTCGTGGGCAACCGCGTCGACTACTTGCCGCTCGCGAAGTGTCAGGGGCGGATCGCGGCAGTGCTCGCGCTCATCTACCCGCCCGGCATCGGCATCGTCGTACCCGGCGAGCGTTTTGACGAGCGGGCGCAACCGATGCTCGACTATTTTCTCGTCTTCGAGGAGGCGTTCAACCGCTTTCCTGGCTTTGAGTTTGAGGTACAGGGCGTCTACGCCGACGATGTCGACGGGAAGGTCGTGCTCCATACCTACGTTGTGAAGGAATAGGCATGTTGA
>NZ_MTHB01000168.1 GCF_002220365.1 Caballeronia sordidicola
AGGGTCGACATTTCGCGCTCGGCGCGGCTTCGTTGAGCATTCTCGGCCACGAGGCCGCTCATCCCAGTACCCAAGTCATAGCACTGTGGAACAGCATGCATTCATCGCTGTCCGTTAGCCCTTAACGACATTGCAGCAGGCATCGGTCAAAAACAACCCCCACGTGTTAGAAACCCAGTGGAGGAACACACATGTAACGTAAGCGGCGGAAGAGGCCTTCCGCTGCAAACCGCCGACCGTAACAAAATAAGGAAGATCATGCGACCGCTGATCGCGGGAAATTGGAAGATGCACGGGCTGTCGTCTCAGCTTGCCGAGATTGAGGCGATTGCCGCGTCGGTGAAGCTGAGGCCGACCCATGCGGACGTCCTGGTGTGCCTGCCAGCGACGCTTATCGCCCGCGCGTCCAGTTTGGCCGCAGGTCGCATCGCTATTGGAGCGCAAAACTGCCACAGCGAGATCTCTGGCGCATTCACCGGAGACATCAGTGCGGAGATGCTCAGAGACGCGGGCGCGAACACGGTAATACTCGGGCATTCCGAACGGAGACAGCATCATGGTGAGACCGACGCAGTGGTGGCGAAAAAAGTGGAAGCCGCTTCGCGCGCCGGACTGCTGGCGATCATTTGCATCGGTGAGACGCAATTACAGCGAAAGGATGGCAAAGCCATCGCAGTGTGCGGCAACCAGATCGCTGCGAGCCTGCCCGACAGCATGAGCATGTCCGTCAACGCAGTGGGTTATGAGCCACTGTGGGCGATCGGAAGTGGCCAAGAGCCGACACCGGACGAAATTGTCGAGATGCATGAGCACATCCGCGAGTGCCTTGTCTCCCGTTTAGGGACGCGAGGGCGCACGATACGCATCCTTTTTGGCGGTTCTGTCAATCCCGACAACGCGGGAGCCATCCTGGCGTTGCCGGAAGTCGACGGTGCCTTGGTCGGTGGCGCGAGCCTGAAGGCCACCGATTTCGCAGCCATAATCGGAGTTGTACCGGCCGAACCTTAACCTTTGTAGTAGAGTAATTTGTGCGGTGAAGCCTGGATATTCGACGTCGATGGGAAGGCATCGCTTTGACCATAAAGTGGCAAAAGCGGGTATGGATCGGCCTCCCGCGATTCTCGGGAGGATTACTCTCTATAGAGACGTGCGTTTCATTTTTGACGGGCGATGCGCTTGAGGTGAATTGCTGCTCATGACGAGCGTCGTCGGGTGGCGGCAAAGAGATACTACAAGTGAACCAGCTGGCGTCGCGGCGCCCATGCGCGGGTGGGGATAGTACAAAATCTAGCTGCTACGACGTTAATGCATCCGAGCATAGCGTCCCTGGCCGATCTCTCCTTTTCGGTCTCTCTGCGTCCGCTAGCTAAGTTTTGCAGCCTCTAGGATACTTCAAAGCGAAGATGTATCGCTCCAGTTCGATGGTCGGCCCCGGCGATTGACGTCAAGGAAGCGATTCGATTGGGCGGATGCGTCTTCGTGCGGAGTAAATTGGCAGATTTCGTATCGGATGCCTCTTCCGAATTCGGTTCGAAATTATCAACAGGGAACTCTCGTTGGGTTGGGACTAATTGAGGCCGCCGTGAGGGTTGATAAGCGACGGATCTCTCCGCAATGAGCATAGAATCATCGTTTATAGGGGAAATATCATGACATATGTCTATAGCTTTTTTCGATCCACCGATGATAGCCCGGCGGTCACCATTTCCAAGGAAAAAAAGATGGCCTACTTGAAAGAGGGTACGAAGTTATATCTATCTCAGATCGGTGAAAACGATGGAAAATTCAAGGTCGTAAAGCTGAGGCTGGCACTGGACACCATCGATGGGTCGGACACTCAGAACATCCACGTCATCATTAAGTAATTCAGGGCACCGAATCGTTTATGTTTTGCTTTCGCTCTCGAGGATAGCCGGAACGGCGTGAGCATTAAAGCCACGGAATTTACGACCGTCACATTCACAATTTTAAAGCAACGAGTGCGGTCGGACGATTCCTATTCCACCGGGGGAAGACGCCGCAGCGAGCCCGCAAGAGGCTCGCTGCCGCGCTGCTCCGGCGTTAGCTTGTCCGTCGAGCTCGTCACGTACATTACATCAAGCGCTTTGCCGCCAAACGCGCACATCGTTGGCTGGCTCACAGGCAGCGGGAGATCGCGATCGACCGCCCCATCCGCAGTGTAGCGGCGAAGCCGCCCCGCGCCGTGCAATGCACACCAGTATCCACCCTGGGTATCGACGGCTGCACCATCAGGAACGCCAAGGTTTTCCTCTACTCGTACAAAGAGATCGCGCCAGTCGAGCGGCCAGTCGGCGCCGTAGCCAAGCAGACTGCGCGATTTGAACCACTCTGGTCGAAAGCGCAACGACACCATGGCGAAATGCACCGTGCTACCACCCACCGCTTTGCTACTGTTGTTCGATCCGAGTTCTAGGGGGGCCTCGCCGTCGCAGATGCGTTCATCGGTCCAGTATAGTTTTGACTGGTGAGCTTCGTCGGAGGCGAATTCTTCGAGAGGGCGCCACCACGCCCCTGCGTCGAAGGTGACGACTTTAAATCCTTTTTCCGCGAGGCAACATGCGAGTGTGGCGCGGCCCGCACCAGTACCGACAATCGCGAAATCAACTTCTTCGTCTTGCGGATATTCGCGCATCGGTATCCACCCGGCTCGATGGAAAACGTCAGGCGCGCGTCCGTTCTTGCCACGGGTTCATGCTGAGCGTCATCGGGCACGGCGATTCTCCTGGTAGGCTTTGCCTTCGTCGTCCGGCTTCGCCTCAGTGGCTTCCCAGGGATCGCGTCGATCAAAGTAAATGCGAACATAACCGCGGGGATTGGCGGGGCCACCAAAGCCGATTTCGCTCCCAAGCGTGAGGGTGCGAATAGTAGGCGCCACAGATGTCGTGAAGCACCCGCTTGGCGAAGAAAAGATCTGACGGTGTTGTGTCGGGCCAATATCTCTGCCTCTTGCCACCCAGAGGTATGCTTGCCGACCAGTCAAGGGTGTTCGTCCCTGCAGGATCGGACAGCGCGCCCCTCCAAATGCCGTATCCGGGCTATCCGCCTGCTGATCAAATGTTTGGACGATCAGGATCCGATGGTCGTGTTTCGGCTGACCGAACTCGGCCGGAACCTTTATGATGCGGTCTTTCGAAGCCATAGTGGGAGATGGGACCTCATGCCGGGCTCACGGCCGCTCGATGAGATGGCTCAGGGGTCGTCACGCTCGCGCAGTCTTATTTACAGGCAGATCACTATTAAAGCTAATTTGCGGGATCCTGTACTAGGATGCAGCGACGGAAATAGCCGGACGCCTTTTGACATAGGCTCGTTCTAGCGTTTTTTTCCGGCGCAAAAGTCTCATCAATCTGCGAGTGGGAAGTGAAGGTGCGGGAATCAGCGCTTTTAACCGAAGCCGGTCATGCAATTTACGTAGGAAAGTGGAAGCACCGGAACCGGCCCGTGGTCCTACGCGGGGTTGTCAAGTGACACGGGCATAGGAGTTTACAAGTGCACGCAACATACCAGCGATCGTTGAATCAAGAATGCCGGCGTCGTCGTTCCCTTCTGCAAGTACCGGTAATGCATCGTTCAAGGTGAGGCGCGTCAGTTCTCTATGCCCCTCCTTTAGTATGACAAGCCCGTCCCTCTCCAATATTGCGGAAAAGTCACGCGATCCCACTCGTACAAAGACTTCCATGTTCCACCTCGAAAACGGCCCAATGTAGCTTTGGAAAAACATAACAACGATCTTGAACAGTTTGGCAACAAGACTGCTGGATAGCACGGGCAGCTTATCGCTAAGCGCTTGTCGGAATATAGGAACGATGCGGTTCGAATTTTGCGAAAATGGTGCGCTTTCTTTTCGTTCACCATCCGACTAGCATGCCACACCGAGCCATAGCGAAAGAAGCTAATCGACTCCTAAACGAACATCCGGTATCAATCGTTTCGGATGCGTGAAAGGTCCTTATTTTATTGAATCGTTTATGCGATACCGTGCGGCGGCGCGGTTCGGCGGTACTCTTCGAAGTTCGAGGATTTTTTGACTACGCAGATAAAGTGCTGCGAAGAACAATGCCGTCACGCCGCACAAGGTGCCCCAGATTGGTTGTGTCATAGCAATACTCCTAGTTTGCTAGTTATTTAGTGACGCGTTGATGCGCCATGCGAGCGTCGGACCGTTCGTGGAGATGGTCGATATAATTAACCGGCACCAAGGTTAGTTACCCTTAGCGTTCGACATATGATTTTTCCAATATTCATCTACCTTCTGGCTCTTTTGCTCGAAGCCATTAGTACGCATCGCTCGGCCGTCTGCGACCTGCGGGCCCCCATTCATCGTCTGCTCGCTTGCATCGAGGACGAGTAGGTCAACGTTAGGAGTCGCCTCGAAGCTGTCCCATGGAACAGGGACATACTTTTCGCCGATACCGAACACGCCTCCACGGCCAATCACGAGGTAGGCGATCTTGCCAGTCTGTGGACTCATCAACAGGTCTTCGATGCTGCCGAGTGCTTCGCCTTTTGGGTTGCGAACTTCGGTACCAAGCAACTCATCGGAGCGGAACGATTTATTTTGGCCGGTAACGGGTTGCGCCGCGGCGATCTGCCGCTGTTGCCAGTACGGTACATCAACGATCGGCACACTTATGCGGTGTAGGTCTGCTACATAAAGCTGGTAAATGCCGCGGGTCGTGCCAACGACGGTTTCACACGCCTGTTGATGGCCGTGTTGTGCGAGGATGTTAGCAGCGGCGAGGAGGGTGCGAACCTCATAACCTGGCCGTGCGTTCTCGTATCCGTTGGCGGCTGGATTGCCACCGCCAACGGTACCGTACCAGCCGTAGCCAGAATTACCCATCGGATATCCGTACCCGTATCCCGATCCGCCTAGCCAGTACCCGTCTTTTCCCATCTGGCTTTTTAGCGCCCGGAGATCGCTGACGCAAGTCAATGCTGCCCTCGCATCGGAGTTGCTCGTCTCGTCGGGGGTGCGAGAGACGGCGGCGACAGCCATAGGAGACAGCGTTGCACATGCCGTGACCGCAATACCAACACAAAAAGGTACTGCCATGGAGGCAACAAATGTAGAGCGTTTCATGGTTTTCACATTCTTGTAGCGATCTTATGTCTTGGGCCGACGTAAACGTAGAACATCGATCCAGGCAGCCTTTATCCAATGTAGTCGCCGAGACAAGGTTTGGGCAGGGTCGGAAACTACTCAGCGGCCTTCAGACCGGCAACGTGCCAAATGCTTAACCCTAAGCGACAGCGTTAGCCAGGACTATGTGCGGGCATCCTTCCTGCACGAATCTAATTCGCATTACGTATTAAGATTCCAAGACGCGTTGTTCCGTACAGAAAAACAGGTAGCGGCAGCGAGCCGGATAGCGAATCGAGCATAAACGTGTCGACGGCTACCTTCCTACGTCTGTGCGTTGCCCTCGCGCGTGCGCCGAAACAAAAGCCGGAGTCAATGGCAAGCATCCAACAGGTCGAGAGGAATGCAGGGTGATAGTTCGAATCCGTGGATGAAAGATCAGCTTCATAAGCCAGACACATCCATGTGACCTGTTCGCGAAAGATAGAGGTTTCATACGGTTACTCCAAAAAGCTGATACATCAGATCGATATCGCCTATGAGCTAGCTGTTCAAGCGCTCAACCGATTGTCAGATACTGGCTAACCAATCGGGTCAACCCTGGCTGGAAAGCTAATCAACAGCACGTCGCAAATTTTCCAGGAATTGAAGGAGACTTTAATTCGCCTACATGCGCCGTCGCGGCGAAAGGCGTAATGTAGTAAAACGGCGCAAGCGTACAACCTGCGAAACTATTTTCTTTAATTTAAAGCGTTAAGGTGCCTCAAGCCGCGCTCTTAATCAATGGAGTTACGGCCGGCGAGGGGAGATCATGTCCGGCGACAGCGAGGGCCAGTGTAGGGTTCAAGCTATCGACCATAGAAGTCGGCATCAGAATGGTTGCACCGCGTTCCTTCGTCGTTTCATAAATGATGTTCATCGCCCGTAGCTGAAGCGCTCCACTCTGCGTTTCATACACTCTGGCTGCTTCAACGAAGTTTGAAGCAATAGCTGCTTCTGCCGATCCCAAGATCACCCGTGCCTGCTTTTCCCGCTCCGCTTGTGCTTGACGCGACATGGCATCCTGCAGCGCGACTGGGATTGCCACGTCACGTATTTCGACAGATCCGACCGAGATTCCCCACGGCGCCGTTTTAGTGCCAATCTCAACCCTTAAATGAGAGTCCGCTGCGGCGCGATCCGACAATAGTTCGGCTAGCATGGTAGAGCCGATCAGTTCGCGAAGGGACGTCTGCGCAACTCGGTCGATTGCCTGGCGGTAGTCAGTGATTGCCAATGCAGCCTTCTGCGCGTCGTTGACATGCCAGAAAATTATAGCGTCAACGTTGACCGGAACCGTATCTTTGGTGAGGGCCTGCTCCGCGTTGAAGGCGGTTGTCTGGATTCTCTCGTCAATTATCGCAACCACACTGTCAATTATAGGGATAATCATAAAAAATCCCGCACCTTTGACACTTTGTAGCTTCCCTACGCGTAGGATAACGAATTTTTCCCAAACGTTAGCAATCTTGATTGAAAGCATCACAAGGATCGCTATGATGAAAAGTGGAGGTGCCAGATACAGACTTACGAATTCGCCTGCTACGAAAGCGGCGACGACAAAAGCGATTGATACAACCAAGGTGATCGGATTCATGATAGCTGAACTCTCAAGACTAGCGTCAGTGGGCGCGAAAAATCGACCAGGACCGTCCGCGTGCGGCCAAACGCCGCGTATTCAATGATGAACAAAACGTATTACTGGTTGTAGAAAGAATTGGATTTATCCGAAATTGGTCTCCCGCTACGCCTATCTATTTCCCCACCAGTTTGTTATATGCTTCCAAGCAATTGATTGACGGAATTTTGAAAATTT
>NZ_MTHB01000148.1 GCF_002220365.1 Caballeronia sordidicola
GATACATTTTTCGATAAAACTCCCGTTTCGGGAAACGTGAGACACCTTGACGTGCCGCTCCCCGGCCATCACGTTGCCTATAATCTCCGGATGCCGAACGTTCCGTTGCCCCCGTCCTTTCCTGACACTGCGTCCCTATCCGCGCTGCGCGCGTGGTACGCAGGCGTCGGCGCGCGCGAGGCGGTCGAACGTTATTGCCCGCAGGCGCTCGAAGGCGGCCAGTCTGCGCGCGGCGTGATCGGCCGAATTCGCCGGCAGCTTGCCGGTTTCGCCCTCAGCCGGCATCGTTCAGATCTGGCCCGGCTGTTCCAGTGCGCGGTGGGCGAACGGTCCCGTCACCGCAAGGCCGCGACCCGGGCGCTGGATATCCTGCCAACGCTTGCGATCCCGCAACCGCAGGTGAGCGATGCGGTCGATGTCTGGCTGCCAGCCCGTGTTGTCCCCATGCTGCATCAGCATGGCATCCGGACGCTGGCTGATCTGACCGTGCGCATCCCTCGTCGGCAGCGCTGGTGGCGCACGATTGCCGGACTCGGCGTGCGCAGCGCACGTCATATTGAGGCCTTCTTTGCCTCCCACCCGGTACTTACCGAACGCGCCCGCGCGCTGATCGTGGTGGCGACGCCGGAACCCGTGGTGCCGTGGGAAAACATCCACGTGCCACATGACGTCGACGGCTCGCGTGGCGCCTTCCGCGCACCGAAGCCGATGTGTGCGCTCGAGGCCGATAACGACTATCAGGCGATCAACGCCTGGCTCGACCGGCACGAAGCCGCCGAAACTCAGCGTGCCTATCGCCGGGAAGCCGAGCGCCTGCTGCTCTGGGCGATTGCCGAGCGCGGCAAAGCGCTGTCTTCGCTCACGAGCGAGGATGCGACCGCTTATCGTGCCTTCCTGCGCCATCCCACACCCGGCGCCCGGTGGGTCGCGCCGGCGCGCCCGCGATCGTCGTCCGAATGGCGGCCGTTCACGGGCGCGTTGTCGCCAGATTCCATCGCCTATGCGCTGTCAGTTCTGAGTGCAATGTTTCGCTGGTTGATCGAGCAGCGCTACGTGCTCGCGAATCCGTTTGCCGGCCTCAGGGTGCGCGGCGCGCAGCGCAATGGTGGGTTGGACATCTCGCGCGCCTTTACGGCCGGAGAGTGGGAGTTGATCCGCACGATTGCCGATGGCCTGGAATGGTCGCATGGCTGGGCGATTCCCGCCGCACAGCGTCTGCGCTTTCTGCTCGATTTCGGTTACGCGACCGGCCTGCGCGCAGGCGAACTGGTCAGCGTTACACTCGGCGGCATCATGACCGGCACGCGTGGCGAGCGGTGGCTTCACCTCACCGGTAAGGGGGCGAAGGCTGGCAAGGTGGTGCTGCCGCCGCTCGCACGATTTGCGTTGGACCAGTACCTGATGCAGCGCGGTCTGCCCGTGAGCCCCGCACGCTGGGCACCGGATACGCCGCTGCTCGGCCATCTCGATGAACCCGGCGGCATCACCACGCCGCGTCTGAGGGAGGTGCTGCGCCGGTTCTTCCGGAGCGCCGCCGACGCAATTCGGGCCGACCACCCGGCACTCGCCGACAAGCTGCAGCGCGCGACGCCACACTGGCTGCGCCACACGCACGCAACAAATGCTCTCGCACAGGGCGCCACGCTAACGACTGTGCGCGACAATCTGCGTCACGCGTCGATCACAACGACCTCGATCTACCTGGACGACGACGAAGTTCAGCGTACCCGGCAGATCGAGCAGATCTTTGCGCGGCGGCAGCCAACGTGACGACTGTCCACGAGACCATCTATCCGGTGCTGCCTGCGGAGCCGGGCGCGGCGGAGCTGAAAGCGGCGTTCACGCCGAGCGCCGCGGAAATCCGCTTCGTGCGCCGGCAATCCCGGCAGGAAGCCTCCGCCGTATTGATCATGGTGCAGCTGAAGCTGCTGCAGCGTCTCGGTTATTTCCCGATGCTCGTGGAGGTACCGCCCGCCATTATCGATCACATCCGGACGTCGATGCGGTCCCGCGTCCTGTCCCGGACGGCGATCGCACGGTATGACGTGTCGGGCACCCGCATTCGTCACCAGAAACTGCTGCGCGGCTGGCTTGACATCCGGGCGTTCGATGCGAGTGAGGCGGCGTCGCTTGCTGAACTGGCGTCGGCGGAAGCCCGGACAAAGATCGAACTGCCCGATATCATCAACGTGCTGATCGAGGAACTGGTCCGGCGCCGGTACGAGCTGCCGCCACTGGCAATGCTGCAGCGCATCGCCACGCAGGCGCGCAACGATCACAACGAGGCGATCTATGGGGCCATCACCGGCGCACTCGACTCAGCCCTCGTCGAACGCATCGACGCGCTTCTTGTCGTCAAGGGCGGCAAGTCCGGTTGGGATGATCTGAAACAGGAGCCGAAGCGACCCGCCGCGCGGGCGATCGCCAGCTTCCTCAAACATATCAACGGGATCAGGAAGCTGGCGGAAGGCTTGCCGGCACCACCCTCGATCCTGTCTGTTAGCAAACGAGCACAACTGGTCACCGAAGCCCGGGCCCTCGACGTCGCGGAACTGCGTTCGCTCAAGATCGCGAAGCGTCATGCGCTTGCGGTACTGTTCATCCAGGCGCAGTTGCAGAAGGCGCTTGATGACGTCGCCGAGATCTTCATCAAGGTGGTGCGCAAGCTGGAGTCCTACGCAAAGGTCCGACTGCAAAAATACCAGCTTGAACACGCCGGTATGCTGGAGGGACTGGTCGGGCAGTTCCGGAACGTCCTGCAGATTCTCCAGGATGAGGGTGTACCGGAGCCTAAGCGGTTACCGAAAATCCGCGAGGCGCTCGGCGACCCGGCCGAAGCGCTCGCGCAATGCAACGAGCACATCGCTTATGCCGGGCAGTTCGATCTGCCGTTTATGCTCGTGCCGTACCGCACCCAGCGCTCGCTGCTGTTCCAGTGCCTGGACGTGCTGCCGCTGCAATCGAGCTCGCAGGACCGCGCGGTGCTGGTCGCGCTCGCGTGGCTGCAAGGTTTCCGCAACGCGCACCGCGAATACCTGCTGCTGACCGACAACGACTTCGCGAACCTGCCGCTGGACTGGTTGCCGGAGAAGTGGGAGCGCGCGGTGTTCCCGCACGGACGGGACAGCCGGATGCTGCACCGCCGGTTCTTCGAACTGGGTGTCTTCAGCCAGATCATGCGGGGACTCAATTCCGGCGACCTCTATGTGGAGGGCAGCGACCGCTTCGACGATTATCGGGTGCATCAGGTCACCGACGAGGAATTCCGGCGTGAACTGCCGCGCTACTGCGAGATCGTGGGCTTGCCCACGGACGGCAAGAGCTTCGCGAAGGATCTGCGAGACAGGCTGAACGCGGCGCTCGACGAGGCCGATGCAAACTTCCCGGCAAACGACAGCATCGAGTTCGTCAATGAGGAACTCGTCATCCACAAGCCGGGCAAGGAGCCCGAGCCGCCGAACCGCACGCTGATCGATCAGGCCATCACGGCATCGATGCCGCAGCTCAGCATCCTGGATCTCCTCACCGAAACCGAGCAGTGGCTCGACCTGCATAAGCTGTTTGGACCGCTATCCGGGTTTGACGCGAAGATCGACGATCCGCGCAAGCGTTTCATCACGACGCTGTTCTGCTACGGTTGCAACCTGGGGCCGAGCCAGACGGCGCGCTCGGTGAAAGGGCTCACTCGCAA
>NZ_MTHB01000229.1 GCF_002220365.1 Caballeronia sordidicola
GGGTGCGTCTGCACTCGCCCTTCGGGCTCCTTTCGACGCACCCGATACCGCCCATCGATGCCGTCGACAACAAGCACCGAACAGCTCTGCAGAACAGGAATCGTTTCGCATTTCTGATCGACGCCGCCATCTGGTGTCGGATTCTGACCGCCGTTCACACGCCTTGGGCTCCCGCGCGCAAGCTGCTGGTGGTGATGGCTACCTTGATCACAAGCAGCGTTGCAGCAAGGCCGATGGTCAGCTCATTGCTGAAGCCCAACTGCGCAGGGGTCTTGCCGTTGCCGAGGATCTGCGGGAACGACACCGCGAGCAAGCCGATGATCAGGAAGTTGACGAGCGAGAGAAGCGGCAGCGTCCATCCCTTCGGCGCGGCCGCGCGGGCTTTTGTCGTCAACTGGACGAACGCGAACGCGGCGACACCGAATACGGGACCGCTGACAATCGACCACGTCACGAGGTTCGCGCTCAAGCCGAAGTGCGGCA
Source organism: Caballeronia sordidicola (assembly GCF_002220365.1). Taxonomy (GTDB): domain Bacteria; phylum Pseudomonadota; class Gammaproteobacteria; order Burkholderiales; family Burkholderiaceae; genus Caballeronia; species Caballeronia sordidicola_C. The sequence continues at coordinate 484 of NZ_MTHB01000229.1, forward strand.
CGACGTATTGCGATTCGTCGCCAAGGCCGAGCCACGCGACTACCGCCGCGATGACCGAGGTGACCAGCGCGGGAATCACGACCCGCAGTTCGAACGACCGGAGCAATACTTCAAGAACAAAGATCGCTCCGCCGAACGGAACGTTGTACACGGCGGCGAGCCCGGCGCCTGCCCCGCAAGCCACCATCAAACGGGTTTGCTCGACGGTCAAGCCGGCGTAGTGCGACAGCCATCCCGCAAGCAACGAGCCGATCTCTCGGGGGGCCACCTCGCGGCCTAGCGGCGAACCCAGCGCAACGGTGATGATCTGAAGCAGGGCATGCGCGGTCGTCGTGACGGGAGGCATGCGCGGATCGTCGGATGCAACGGCCTTCTTGATGCTCACCAGCGGCCTGCCATAGCGATAGATGACGAACCAGCCGCAGCCTGCAATGAGACCGCAGAACACGAGCACGGCGACCCGGCGCCCTGCCGATGCGGCCTCCACACCCTCATAGAAACTCTCGTGCCCCACCAGATGCGTGATGCTGTAGCCGTAAGCGACATGCTGAATAAAATGCAGGAGGAGCGCCAGCGTCATACCGCCCAACCCGGCACCAATCCCGGTAAGAACGGTGACCACGGCAAATCTGATCAGTGGGTTGCCGGGAACACCGGGGCGGAATGGTTGAGCGAGCATCGAAGAGTGTCAGCGATATGAAAGGGGCGTTCGATTGAGCATCCTTGCGCTCATCGGTCAAGCGTAATCAAAAAACTGCAATTAGCGTGAACCCGAATCTACCGCTTGGGCAATCAGGCGTCAAATTCATTTATTATTTTCATTAATGTAGTTTGTGCATGATTCCCATGGGGTCCCAGGCGTGAACCTATTGATCGCGATCAGCTTTGCGTCGGCCCCTTGAGCCTTTCAAGAAGCGAACTGATCAGATCGATGGGCATGGGGAAAACAATAGTCGAATTCTTATCGCCGGCTATGGTGGTCAATGTTTGCAGATAGCGCAGTTGCATGGCTTGCGGCGCTTTTGCGAGCATTTGCGCGGCTTGCAGCAGCTTTTCCGACGCCTGCAGTTCGCCCTCCGCGTGGATGATCTTCGCGCGCCGTTCGCGCTCGGCTTCAGCTTGCCGGGCAATGGCGCGCACCATGGTCTCGTTCAGGTCGACGTCCTTGATCTCGACATTCGACACCTTGATGCCCCATGCATCGGTCTGCGCATCGAGCACCTTTTGAATGTCCATGTTGAGTCGCTCGCGTTCCGCCAGCAACTCGTCGAGTTCATGCTTGCCGAGGATCGCGCGCAAGGTCGTCTGCGACAACTGGCTGGTTGCCTCGAAGAAACGGGCGACCTGAATCACAGCCTTCTCCGGATCGACCACGCGAAAGTAGACTACCGCATTCACCTTCACCGACACGTTGTCGCGGGTGATCACGTCTTGCGGCGGCACGTCGAAGACGACGGTGCGCAGGTCCATTCTCACGACTTGCTGTACTGCTGGAATGATGAGGACAAGGCCTGGCCCCTTGACCTTCCAGAATCGGCCGAGCATGAAGACGACACCGCGCTCATATTCGCGAAAGATGCGGATTGATGAGAACAGGATAAGGATGACCAGCGCCAGCAAGACGCCGCTGAAGCCAAACGTAAATCCGACCATCATTTTTCTCCTTGTTTTATTTCGTCCAGTCGCGCCACGCTCAGCATCAGGCCATGACGCCCGAGCACCCGCACTCGCTCCCCGCGCGCAAGCACTGCAGGCGCTTCATCGCAAGACACGCGCCATCGTTCGCCGTGCACGCGAGCCCAGCCGCTGTCGCTTGGCGCCACGTCTTCCAGCATCTCGCCGATGCTGCCGAGCATCGCTTCCGCTCCGCTTACCACGGGCCGTCGACGTGCTCGCAGCGCGATGCTCGACACGACGAACACGAACAGCGCGGTAGCGACAGTCAGGCCAACCACGAGTGCTACCGGAATGCCATAGCCGGGGGTATCGGTACGGAACAGCATGAGCGCGCCCATGGCAAACGCGACAATGCCGCCGAAGCCGAGCGTGCCGAACGTGGGCAGGAAAATCTCGGCAACGAGAAAGGTAATGCCGAGCAGGACCAGGCCCAGACCGGCCAGGTCGATGGGCAGCAACTGCAATGCAAACAGGCCCAGCATCAGGCTGATTGCGCCTGCAACACCGGGTAACGCAAGGCCAGGATTTGCGAACTCGAAGAACAGGCCGTACATGCCGATCGTAATGAGAATGAGCGCTACGCTTGGGTCGGTAATGGTCGCGAGAAAGCGGCTGCGCCAGTCGGGCTGGATCGTCATGACAATCGCGCCGGATGTGGCGAGGACATGATCGCCCGTGATCGTGTGCACATGCCGGCCGTTCAGCTTCGCGAGCAGGTCCGGCAGGTCGGACGCGTTCAGGTCGATCACGTTCTGCGCAAGCGCTTCGTTCGCCGACAGGCTGACCGCTTCGCGTACCGCGCGTTCGGCCCACTGCACATTGCGGCCGCGCAGTTGCGCGAGGCCACGTATATAGGCCGCCGCGTCCTGGACTTGCTTGGTGGTTTCCGTGGATGCCGGGTTCATGCCGGCGGACGCCGACGCATCCGGGGCTGTCTTTGCCTGGCCCGGCTCAGGCTCGGCGGAGGCGCCTGCGCCTATACGAATAGGCGTGGCGGCGCCGAGGTTGGTGCCTGGCGCCATCGCGGCAATGTGGCTTGCATAGACGATGTACGTGCCGGCGCTGGCCGCCCGCGCCCCGCCCGGTGCAATGAACGCTGCAACGGGAACGGGTGAAGCGAGGATGGCCTTGATGATCGAGCGCATCGACTGGTCGAGTCCGCCGGGGGTATCGATCTCGAGAACGGCAAGCTCAGCGTGTTCGTCAGCCGCCCGGGCAAGCGCGCGAACAACGAAGTCGGCGCTCGCCGGACCGACAGCGCCGTTGAGCGGAATGACCACTACAACCGGACTTGCGGCTGCTGCGCTGCAGAGCAGCAGCCCCGCGAAAAAGGCCAACGCTTTGCGCAACAGTAAGCCCGCTGTGCCGGAAAGCGCGCGCACGGCATCCGGATGAAACAAGCGAGACGGATAACGTTCCATCACGATAAGAGCCGCGTTCTGTGGACAGGGTGACGACGGCTCAACTAGGGTTGCCTGATATTAAGCTTATGCCAAATTAAGCACATACCAAATGAGTCCACCCTAAGGATTTCCACGATGAAGCTGCACCAGTCGCTTGAGCGGCAACAGGCGCAGGCAAAGGCTTCGCTTACCCCCACCCGATTGTTCCTGGTTGCGTGCAATGCCGGAATATTTTCACGGCTTCGATCGTTTAATCCCTATACCGCTTGCCATTCGGCACGAGCACGGTGAAATTGCCAGCGACGCCGATGCGTCCGGGTTCATGCAGGAGACGATGATGCGCCAGTTACTTCTGTTGGGAGTGATGCTTGCCGCGATGGGTTGTGCTGCGCCCGCGCTTGCGCAAACATACAACGATGCAGCCGCTACAGATATTGACTCAGGAGCCAATTGCCGTGCCGTAGCGGGGCAAGCGGACGTTGACGGATCGATGCAGCAAGTCGTGGGACGCGCGTGTCTGCAAAGCGATGGAACTTGGCAGATCGTCGAGAGCCCTGACGGCAGCATGCTTGTGTACCCGGTCGCGTACTATCCGTATCCCGATCCGTGGTACTGGGGGCCGCCGCTTTTCATTGGCGCGGGTGTGAGCTTTATTTTCGTCGATCGTTTCCATCACCGTTCGCATCTCGACCATTTTCATCAAATGGGTCATATGCATGTTGGCGCGCCAATGGGTTCCGGCTTTCGTGGCGGAGCATCGCGATTTGGCGGCGGCATGCACTCGTCCTGGGGAACGGGGCGGCACTAAGTCCACGCTCAGTCGACGCTCGGCTTGAGTTGAGTCAAGCAGATGCGTATTGAAATTTTTAAATAACACGTCCGGCGAGAACGCGACATTCGAATCACCCATTGCCTCTTGCCGGGTCAAAAGCTGGACGGCAGTCCGACTCGCTTCCGGCATGTCGATTTGCTCGCTCATTGCAGGGCGACCCCAGGCAATTTCGATTCATCCAGCACGGCGACTCCGCAGAACCAGTCGCCTCCGTGTGCGTCGTATTTCCAATGCATATTGGATTTCATCAGCGACCTGCAATTATCGAGCGAAATCATGCCGGGCTCGGCGACGGTGCATCGACCTATGGCAATCGTGGGCACCGGCAACACAGGCTCAGAGGCTGCGCGACCAGGCGAGGGCTTCGAGATGGATTGCAGGTCGTCGACCACTTGCTGGAGTTCTTCGATACGGCCTGAGTACCAGGTCGTGAGGCACGTTTCATCCGTGCAATGCGTTTCTCGCCAAGTCCATTTGGCATCGCTGTCGGCGCGGAATGAATGTTTATCCGCAACCGCGCGGCGCGCTTTCCAGTACAGCTTTCCAAGTTCATCGTCGAGCTTCGATAAATCCGGGTTGTGGCAAATCAGCTTTTCAGTCGCTGAGTGACCGAGGTTGCAATCGAAGCTGGTAGCGTGAGCCACGAGCGGACTGCCGAACAGAATCGCGGAGATCAGGGTGGTCTTGAAGAGGGTCATCGTTATCGCTGGAAGAATGGGCCTTTTACCCATACTCGGCTGGATTCGATACCGGGAATCCGAAGAATAGAACTGGGGTTCGGTCAGTAATTACCAAATATTTCCCGTAGACCAGACTGTTGTTCAAACAGCATGTGAACGGATGACTAGCGTATTTTTTTACGAGCGGTGTGAGGTACGCTAGGAACCGCAGGCCGGGGTGATAAGCGGGGCGGGTAAGCAGGTAAAGGAGGGCACGACCGGCGCTGGTTGAATACTTTACTGAACGCTTACGGTACTGCATGACCGCTAGCGGTGTGTCAGAAATGTGGGGTCACCACATTGATGTTCGGTAAGTCCGGGTAAGGAGTCCGGAAAATATTGCGGTCATTCTCTAATGATCACGGCGCGATACGCGAGATCATTCGAGATCGAAAGACACGTCTGTTTGGCAAATTATCAAGCATCTGCGGCGAGCGTTGGCGCTAGCGATGCAGCAGGGGTTTGCTGGCGTGGAGCGAGTCGCACAGATTGTCTTTATCATTGAGGGTACGGCGCTCAAGGCCAATGCCCCGGATTGAATCTGACGGCCTGAGCCGCTCGCCCGGGTAGTGGTGCCGGGTGAAAGAAATCAAGGATCTGATCAGTGCATTGGTGGAGCGCGTAAGTGTTGGCTGAAGCCGGCGGTGCTGTGGTTTCCCCCTCGCTAGTTCCAAAACATGGCTCATCGGAGTTGGCTTATGTTGAAAACGGTCGCAGTCTCTTCATTGCGTCCTGGCATGTTCCTGCACAGTGTGGATCGGCGCTGGCTCGATCACCCATTCTGGAAGAACTCGTTTTTGCTCACCGCTGTCGACATCGAGAAGATAGTCGCGGGCGGAATTACGTCCATTGTGATCGATACGGATCGAGGTCTGTCGTGCTCTGAGGACAGCCTGGACGAACCGGTCGACCCGTTCGATGCAGGCAGCTCGGCCGTGCAGGCGGAAGACGGCCAACTACTGGGTACGGCGGTTACGACGCGCGCGCAACTGCCGCGAAGACAAGTAGGTGAAGAAATTGAACACGCAAGGCGCTTGTTCGAATCGGCCTCCAATGAGATGAAAGGGGTGTTTCAGCAAGCCCGCATGGGACGCGCCGTATCAGGCGCCAGCATGATGCCGCTGGTGAAGAGCATTGCCGCGTCCGTCATACGCAACCCGTACGCATTGACCAGCGTGGCGCGCCTGAAGCACCACGACGGTTACACGTATATGCACTCCGTTGCCGTGTGTGCGTTGATGACCGCGCTGGCGCGCGAACTCGAACTTGACGAGCCAGGCGTGCTCGAGGCCGGCGTAGCCGGTTTGCTGCATGACCTCGGCAAGGCGCTCATGCCGCTCGCCGTGCTGAACAAGCCCGGGAAGCTGAGTGTGGAAGAGTTCGAGGTCGCCAAGAAACACTCCTACGACGGCTGGCACATGCTGCAGTCGGCCGATGTCAGTGTAGGGGTGCTGGAGGTCGCGCTACACCACCACGAAAAGATCAATGGCGGCGGGTATCCGCATGGGCTCAAGGACAAAGCCATTCCCCTGCTGGCCCGGATGGGTGCTGTCTGCGACGTGTACGACGCCGTTACATCCGAGCGGCCATACAAATCGTCCTGGCATCCGACTCAGGCACTTCGCAGCATGGCGTCGTGGGATGGGCAGTTCGACAAGACCATTCTCGCGGCCTTCATCAGCACGGTGGGCATCTATCCGGTCGGCTCGCTGGTTCGGCTGGAATCCGGTTTTCTTGCTGTCGTACTCGATCAGGGCAGCGGGTCAATTCTCGCGCCGACCGTCAAGACCTTCTTCTCATGCAAGTCGAATCAACCGGTCTTTCCTCAGATAGTAGACCTGAAGAAAGCAAAAGGTGCCGACCGGATAGTGGCCATTGAAGATCCCAAACAGTGGAATCTTCCGCAACTAAACGACCTTTGGTTGAATCAAACCGGCCCCTTTGCGTAGGCCACGCGGGGTGCGCCGTGGGTCTTTGCATCATCTCACCCGATATACCGGCGGGTGCCCCGGGTTAGCTCAAGCAGACAATTCAGTCGCCGCCGTCTCAGCTTGACTGTGTCCCGTCGACATTTCATTCCCATCAGGCTTTCAATCGCGCACGACAGATTGACCAAGGGTAGCGCGACAAGAGCGCAATCAGCCTTGCTGCGCTCGCACCCCCGTCCAGGTAATGCCCGGTAAGCAGATGTCATCTACCGCCCGTAATTGCCGAAATGCCCCTCTTCAAAGCACTCTAATCTCTCTATGCGTGCATGGAGTCCTCTGCGTTGATTCCTTCAAACGCACATCAGGTCCATGACGGGAAGCTGCGTCAGGGCCCTGGTGTTCAGGCCGGTCCAAATCGCAGCAACGACTGTTGAGGGAGAAAAATCTTGCGGCGCTGCATTTTCATCGCGATGCTCTTTTGCATACTCAATCTTCAGGCTTGCGCCAGTTCGGTAGAAACGTTTGCCTTGGGCGGAATCGTTGGTGCGGTGGCGGGCGTATCTGCCATCGTCTGCGCGGTCGGATGTAAATGACTCGTGCCCCCAAGCGTCCAAGTCTGCGTGACGTACCCCGCCAGAATGCCTCAATCGCGCGGCACAACGACCAACATGCGAGTCAGGTAATGGGGCATGTCACTCGCTTCCTCTCGATACCTGAACCCGCTGACTCGCTGGCGGATCACGGCACCATGCCAGTCATTCGGCAAGCAATGACGGCGGAACTTTCGCATGGGTTGAGCGAACCAATGATCGAGCGGCTTCTTAAGCGCAACGATGTGGTACTGCTAATGGAATGTGATCAAAGGGTATGTCGCATCCCTTATCGTGGCAAGCAACGCAGGGGCGACATATTGCGCTTCCTGAGAATAGCGGGGCCGCAGGTACGGGCGCTTGTCTATAGCCACCAAGCTGAAGAGGGTCCTGTGTGGATCGACGTCATGTCGGGCGAAGTCTCTGCCCGGTAAACAGGGTGCTAAACAGGGTGCCAGCATCTGCGTGCATTTCTTGTGTCTCGTGCCACTAGCGGGTCCGATGGAAAGTAGCGTCGATTGGCGCCGCTTTAACTGCGGTAAGGACACGTTGTTAATGATTCTGTATTTTATGAACCAACGAGACGCCATCAGGTATCTCGTGGAGGTCAGGCGTGACGCCTTAGCCAAGCCGAGCTCGAAAGTCATTGTTAAAACGCATTTGCATGAGAGTCCGGGTGTTGAGGGCGTTGAACGCGTTCTCCTCGACGTGAGGGCCGCCCGTACTGCCTATTTCGTGGAATGCAATTCAGCGGTGGGAGATCGGATCGTGTTTATTACCTGAGTCCCGTGCCCCGCTAGTCGCGGGGAACTCGTTGCGGGGAACTCGTTGCGGGGAAGCCGGCTGTCAGATACGCCCGTCATGCCGCTTCGAATCTCCACTCCTCAAAGCTTTTGAACTCCCCCGTCTGGATGTCGACCCATAACATTTCCCCGTCGGATGTGTGGCTAAAGACCAGCGCACGAACCTCGCGCTGACTATCCAGGAATCCCAACACGGCACGCAACGTGTGTTTCCCGCGATACCGAATTGCGCGGCTCGATACACCTTGACCGCTAACAAGCATGATGGGATTGATGCGCACTTTGCAAGCAATCTCGCCGGTTGTGGAAAAATTCATTTCATCCTCCAAGTACGTTCAATACTCAGTGATAACGTCAGCGGTGCGAACAACCTTAGACTACGAAAGACCCGGTAAGAGAATGAGCTAAACGACGCTACCTGCTTTGGAATACAGGCCATCAATTGGTGGATTGCCTGGTCGAATTGTTCGCCTTCAACCCTCGAAAAGAATATAAAAAATTGCACAGTTCGCAAGGGAACGCCTAAGCAGAAAGTATTGGCTGCATTACTGGATCTTTCATTGTCGCGCCGGTATCGCTTAGTCCATAAGACTGCCGGCATGCTAGCCGGCCTCGGCTTCTTACCCTGCCTTTCCAACACTACAGATTCCTGCTTTCTGGGTCGATATGACGTCTGGGCGAATGAATCCGTGCGCTCGCCATTCAGTCATATGCAGCACTGCGAACCTGCTCCAGGCAGCCGATTCGGCATCACGCAATAACCAACCGAGAGACACCATGGCACTCGATTCCAGCATGTCAATTTCATCTTCGGATTTTCCCAACAGCACGGCCAAGCCATCGTCCAACGTGCCGAGCAGTGCGCTTCCTGAGCGGCCGTCAACGACATCGTCGGGAAGCGGAGATGCCTTGATGGCGGCGCTCAAGCTTACGTTGCAACGTATGGGGCTCGACCCGAGCGGGTTTGCAGCGGCCAGTAACGGATCCACTGACACCGATTCTTCTTCGGGCAACTCGGGCACGACCGCCGAATCTCAAACGCGCGGGGAGGCCAACAAAAGCGCAGGCAAGCAGTTCCTGGTGGCGTTGTATCAGGCACTTGTCTTGCAGCACAGCCTTAATGCGCCCTCTCAGCAAGAGGGCGATGTTGCGCCAACGGACCAGGTGACATCAGCGTATGTCGATCTCGGCTCTTCCATAGAAGAGCTTGCGAAGACTGTCCGGTCGACTTCCGTGGAACCCGATAGTCCAGCCGACACCTGGGACTGGCAGCTCGACGACCCCCTTGGATCCACGTCCAGCGGTGCTGATAGTGCGAATGGCACCGTCACCATTGCTGGAGCTGTCAGCACGCTCGACAACGCATTGCAATCCTATGTAGCGCCTGATGGTAATGCGGGAGAGGTGTCGTTAGCGGATGTTCTGGATGGTTTGAGCGAAGAGACCAAGGGTATTAGATGGAATCCGATCGGACTGGTCGTCGACGTGAAGGTCTAGGTTTCACCATGCCGAATGTTCAGTGGCAACGCAATTTTCGCGCTCCCCTTGCGTTCCCCTTGCGTTCCCGTTAACTACGGCTGAGACAGCACGGTAAGTGCTCGTAAGGAGTCGAGAAAAAGCGGTGATCTTTCATTGATCAAAGCGAGCGGTTAAGCGTGATCATTCATTGTCGAAAGAGCGTTCCAGCGACCTGGCATGTATTCAAATCTGTCTTGAGGCTGCCTCGATCCCTTAACCTTTATTGAAAGCGAGCCTGATCATGAATGTCAACAACTATAGCCCTGCAGAACGTATTGCGCCGACGACCATGCGCCCGACCGGCGGCAGCTCAGGTAACGCAGCAGGCAATGCTGCTAAAACCGATTCGCCATCGCTGCCGATCGAGCAAGCGACTCCTCCAACTCTGCCGTCGAACGGCTTGGTCGGCACACGCATCAACACCAGCGCCTGAAAGGGTAGCGGCCTTATATATGCTCAATCTGCAGTCTTATAAACGCCACGTGCGGCTGGTGACATGCCTGATGACGGGCGTGTTCATATTGCCAATGGAGGGTTGCGCGGTGGCTGCATTGCCGTGCCGCCTGGTGTCGGCCACGCTTAAGATCGTGCCGGCCGTGGGTCATGCGGCCGCCGCCCCGTTCGATACATGCGCCGACGCAATCGATTGACCAAGACCGATTTTCCGCCCGACGTGATGAGCGGGCGAGCACGGCTTAGGACTTAGCCGCAGGTCATCAGCCCAGACGCTGGCCTTTATTTCGCCGTGCCGCGCGTGGCCAAAAACCTTGATCTGGTGAACCATTAAAAACATGAACTCGTTAAAGTTTGTGATTCTGGCTAGCGGTATAGCGTCGCTCGCTGGATGCTCAGGCGGCTCGAATTCTATCGTCGATATGCCGACGTTCGCGCCGGTCGTGGTCTCAAGTCCGTTGAATATTGAAACCGGGGGCGCAATCTACCAGGGTGGCAACACGCTGGCCTTGTACGAAACGCCCCATGCGCAACACGTGGGCGATGTATTGACGATTCGTCTCTCCGAGTCCTACTCGGCTAATAACAGCGGCGATGCGTCAGCTAACCGTGCGAGCGACATCAGCGCGGAAGCTGCCGATAAGTCTAGCGGAGCCGCGGCGCGACTGGCCAAGCTGTTTAACATTGGATCCGCCAGCACGACGTTCAAAGGGCAGGGAGCGGTGACGAACACGACCGGGATGACAGGGACGCTCGCGGTGTCGGTTATTGCCACGCTGCCGACAGGGAATCTTGTGGTTGCAGGGGACAAGATCATTGCGATGAACCAGAACCGCGATCGTCTGCGGTTGTCGGGTATCGTGAATCCCAAGGATATCGAGGTTGGAAACTACGTATCGTCCAGCAAAGTGGCCAATGCGCGTATTGAGCAGGCAGGTGTGGGTATGCTCGCCGACGCAACTACAGTGGGCTGGCTACAGCGAATGTTTCTTAGCGTGCTGACATTCTGATCTCGCGAGGGCAGCGGCCGGGGTCGGCGCCGGTTTGCTGCTATAAAGCGCATCGCCATCATCGCTGACCGTCTTGAGCCAGCGGCTTGCTCCAGAGTATTTCGGATGAAACGCGAGACCGCCGATTACCTTTTACGCTGGCTTAGCATTTTAGCGTGCGCTTCGTGGACGCACGCTTCACGGAGCGGACGGATGTTTCGCCAACGTGCCCAGATCTTCATCCAGGCTTGTGCGAATGGTCGTGATTGCTTGGTCGACATTGGTCGGGCGGAGCAGATTGCGCGCGAGTGCTTCGTATACATATTGGCGGATCGCCGGAACCTGAGTCTTTAGCAGGACGTCGTGGTAGATATCCCTCATCTCGCTTTCCCGGCCGTTCAGGTCATATAGCCTCTGCAAATGCTGTAGATCATTAACCACCGCAAAGCTCGGTCCGAACCCTTCGCGGTCAACGCGGTCGCCATTCGGGTTGGACGGCGAAGTGCTTTGAGCGAATACGCTGCCGGCACCGGTTGCCAGGACGCTTGCGAGAAGGAGAGTTTGGGTAAGTTGTTTCATGATTATCGAGTAGGACTTCCCTAAGCGGAAGTCGGGTAAGAAATACGGAGTACTCAAGCGACCTTCATCGCATCTGCATTGATTCCGACTTCGACACCAGCCGTCGGCCATGTGCAAGATCGATCCTGCGAAGAAAGCACACCGGACGATCCTACTAAGTAGATCTTCTACAGCGTTGTATCCATTGACGAAGAACGGTGCGGAGGATGACTGAGATACGGTCACTCGCCTACATTGATTCGTCAATGCGCAGGGTTATGATTGCGCACTTTCGCGAACGCTGAATCGCCGAGCAACATGCACGTTCGCCAAGTCCTTCCTGAATCTTATAAAAAATTTCATCGCGTTTATTCAAGTGCGGAAAGTAAGCGCATACGCCTCCGAAATGGCAGGCAATTAAAGGAAATATTGCGTAAGCCTTAAGACAAAGTCATGCCTTTTCCACGAAATTTACTTGAGAGAAAAGGAGGATCATTCGATTCAGGGAGGTTCGTTACCCATACAATGCGATGCTTCTCCTGGCGCCTTCGTCAAGCGATCAATTGATCAATTCATCGACGATCTATTTTTTAATTCTGTAAAATTCGCGGAGAGAGCATGTTGCTGATCGGCGGTGCAGTAGGTTTTATGTCCGGGGTTCTGCTTATGTTCTTCCTCCTTGGACTTCGGGTGCCTGAAGATCGGGTAGTCGATGTCACCAGCACGCCGACGACGCACAATCCGGCTAAAGCGCGGACTCGGAGCGCCGAGGCGTTCTTTCGAGTACGCGGTTCCCGCGCTTGAATCCCGCGGTCAGCGAATAGCGCTGGCCGATGCAACAGTCGAGCAGTTTGTATAAGAAGAGGATTACGCCAATGGCGAAGAAAAGCATTACTGAAGACGCTCAGGACGTGATGCGGGCGGCCATCCTGATCGAACTCGGTGCACGTATTCAAGTGCTGGAAAGCGAAGTCAACCTCTCTCGCGACCGCATGATCCGCCTTTATCAGGAAGTGAAGGGCGTGTCTCCGCCGAAGGGCATGTTGCCGTTCTCGGTCGACTGGTTCCTGACATGGGCACCGAATATTCACGCATCGCTCTTCTACAACATCTATAGATTCCTGACGGATCTTGCGGGTTGTTCGCATTTCGATGCATTGACTAAGGGCTATAAGCTTTATCTCGAGCACTGCGAGCGTCACGACAGCTACATCATGTTGAGCTTCACGCGCGCCTGGACGCTCGTGCGTTTCTTCGACGCCGGCATCCTCCAGCTGACCCGGTGCTGCACTTGCACGGGCAAGTTTGTTACGCGCAAGCAAGACGCGGCGCACGGCGCGGTGTGCGGAAGTTGCCAGCCGCCGTCGCGGGCGGGCAAGAGCGCCAAGCCCGTTTCTCGGGTCACGGAAGACGAAGCCGCCGCTGAATGCAGCCCCGGACAGTTCGACGCCATGGAGGAGTTGAATTCGACCCTGTCCAACTGCGCTGACTTGGAGCCGGCTCGGCACGAGGCATCCTGTGGGCAAGCTGCTTAAGCGAGCTACCTCGCGGGCCACATAAGCCACGCTATAGAGTCTCCGAGTCTCGGGTTCGTGTCACCGGAGACTCGTGACCATGTTGCGGCCTTTCTGGCCGCATCGGCGCTTCATTCTCTAATCAATCCGACGTTGCAACCACCATCTTGTCGATAAGCGCCGTGACCTTGGTCGCCGTGCTCGCGAAGCGATCGAGCTTGGCGCCGCTTGTAGCGTAGCTGGCAGCGATCACGATCTTCCCGTGCTGGATCAAGGTGAGGTTGATGGCAGAAATGTACTGGGTGTACCCGTCGGTGAATGTGCGATGGCCCCAATCGGTGGCCGCGCTGTACACGAGCGTCGCTTCGCAACTGGGCGATGAGGTCCCGGGCGCATACACAGTCGACTCCACCCCGCGTTTATGCAATGCGTACTGCAATGCCGGGACAAAGTCGCCAACCGGGACCATGGAATTCCACTCGATGCAAACAGTATGAAGGGACGCCTGATCACCATTGATGACGGTGGGTGAAGAGTGGTTCGATGCAATGCTCAATCCGGCTTGTACGACGGAGCCGGCTGCATCGACAGCGGATATCACGGTCAGTGCGCAGCCCGATAACAAGCATGGGCTGAGCGCGGCGCAGATGAGCGAAGCATTGCGCAGGGATCTTTTAATCCGGCGCGCGAGGAGCCCCACTGGTTCGGCGATGTCGGTCATGCCGGGGCGAATGGCGGGTTCGACAATGGCCGAGCCGTATCCTTCGGTCGTGCATTCGATCAAGCTATCCATGACGCCGCCACCCCTGGTTTGCGATCTTCAGCGAGTAGCGAGCGGATGCAATTCGTGTGAACCTTGCACGCTTGCAGTAAGACTGACTCGACCAGACACGCTCTTGACGATGAAATGACCGCGAAGACGACGGGTGATATTCCTGTTGACTTGCATGACTGATTTCCGAGGATGAACAGGGCGTTGGTTGTGATCCAACTAGTGGAAAGCAATGGATCGTCTGGCCGCAATTCGATAGTCGCGTACATCGGCAAGAGGTGAAGCGGCAAGCAACAGACAGCTCCCGCAAGGCCTTTCTCAACCTTTCCGCGTCGGCACGAAAAGTCATGCAGTTCGCAAGGGAGCGCCACTCGCCAACTTTCGCTAGCTCGCGTCAACGCTACTGGTCTTCCATTGCTGCACAACGGACTTCACCCAGGCGTCGGGCGCTTTGAGCAAATAAACAAGCGTGGCATTACGCGTAGCCGGCAAGAAACGCAAGGTGATCGAACTCACCGCGTTTTCCCATTCGTAGACCGGTAGCGCATTGCTTGCAGAGGTGGAGGCAGATGCATGCGCGCCAGCGCGCGGCACGCCATAGCGGTCCGCAAGAGCGTGGCGCAGATCGGCCGCCGTGCCTTCGTCTATGACGAACGACATTTCATACAACCTGAAGGTGGTTTGTCCGCTGACCCGTGCGAAGCGCAGCATGTGGTCCTGCGCCGGCGCGCCGTCGACCACTGCGCGCGATATCGCCCAGCCATTGGCTTGTTGATGCGCCCAGCGGCAAGCAACCGTCAGGCTTTCGCGCGTCTTAAGACTCATGCCCAGGGAGCCGGCGATCACATCGGTCTCGCACACCGGCACACTGTCGATCGGGGTCGCCCTGACGGTCGCGCCTGCCTGGAATGCGTCGAGGGTTATACCGAGAGGAATTCCGCGAAATTCGAAGGGCGTATCTTGAGGGTGCCTTTTCTGATCAGCGGCTTTGCTCTTGGAGCCACCCGCGTCGTGCGCGACCGGGTCCGCGTGAACGGTGACGAACGGAGTAAGCGACAGCACTCCGGTAACTAGCGCAAGTGCGCAGGCAAACAGGGTGGGTTTCATGGCTCAGTTGATCGCTAACGCACGCATGTCGAATACCATGCTTGCGGTTTGCTCCACGAACCTGACCCTGTGCAGCATCGCCGAAGGCCATTGACCGCATTGGGCCGTTGTTGTGGGAACATAAAGCCGGTTCGAGAAGCCAGAAAGTTCTGGTTTGCCGTGATGGGTCATGATGAGCCTCGCGTAGCGCATTGATTCCGAGCATCTATTCGACGCCACGCATCGAGGCACCAGGCTTGCGGGTGATCGATGCGCGGCAAAGCGTATTACGTGTCGAATCATCGCACCGGGTTTGGGCGTGCGATGTGAGAAGGAGTGCACGGTTTCCTGCAGTGCTTACGAGCTGTTTCCGCTGCTTACCATTTTTTAGCCGGAGATTCTTCGGGCTTAAGCAATCGGGAAAGGGGCGAGCCTGACTTAGAACATCGTGTTGTCGTTAGCCGCGTGCTCGGGCACTGGTTGGATCACATCCCAATGTTCGGCAATCTTGCCTTGATCGACGCGGAAGATATCGACGATAGCGTTGCCGCGGTCCTGCGGGTCGCGGGTCGAATGAACATGAAGAAACACGAGATCGCCATCGGCCGCGCTGCGCACGATCATGGAGCGTGCCTCGGGGTTTGCTTTGAAGCGTTCCGTAAAGAAGCTGATAAACGGCGCCGACCCGCTTGGCACGCGCGGATTGTGCTGAATGTAATTCGGCGCGAGCACCGTGCTTGCGATACTGAGGTCGTGTCGATTGAATACCGTGTCATAGAAGCGTACGACCAGCGCACGATTGCTTTCTTCCTGGGCGAGATTGCGCGTTGCCGTAGCGGCCGGCATGGCGCTATCTTGCGCGCAGGCGGCACGGCTCGCGACGACGGCAAGCAGTGCAGTAGCGGCGAGCGCACGGCGAAGGAGGGGTGTCTTGGGCAGCTTGATGATCATATGAAATCCGTTGGTTGGTCCGTTGCCAGTACTGCTTCAGTCATGATGTCCAGGCTTGGTCGTTATCTCAGCGCCAGCGCCAGTTCCACGAACTGCTGAACGCGTGAGTTCACATCGCCGTGGCGATGAGCAATATAAAGCGTCGTCTTGGTATCGTCGTCGTCGAGTTGCCTGAATACGACACCCGGTATGGCGATGGCCTTCAGCGTGGCCGGCACCAGCGCGATCCCCAGGCCGGTTGCTGTAAGGCCGATCAGCGTGGACGCCTGCTGTGCTTCCTGGACAACATAAGGCTCGAAGCCGCGCTTCGCGCATAACGCGACCGTTTGCTCGTGTACGGCGACACCCGCTTGCCGTGGATAGGCAATAAACGGTTCGTCGCGCAGGTCTGCGAGCTTGATGGACGCGGCCTTGGCGAGCGGATGGCTCGCATGTATCGCGAGCAGCAGCGGCTCTTCGAGCAACGGTGTAAATACCAGGTTCGACGGCGGCGTGGAGAGCGGCAGGCGCAAGAGTCCGACATCGAGTTCCCGGGCGTCGAGCTGTTCAATCTGCTGCGACGAAGACAACTCATGCAGGCCTATCTGCACGTTCGGCCGTTGTGTGCGGTACGCGTGGATCAACCGCGGAAAGAGTGGCGATAACGATGACGCATTCGTAAAGCCCAGCCGCAAACGCCCGACCTGACCGCTAACCGTTTGCCAGACATTTTCTTTAGCGAGGTCGATGCGCGCGAGGATGTGCTTCGCATCGTTCATCAGGGAAAACCCGGCCTCGGTCAATGCCACCGATCGACTCGTCCTATGAAAGAGCCGCGCGCCAAGCTCGGTTTCAAGCGCCTGGATCGCCAGGCTCAACGGGGCTTGTGTAATACCCAGCCGCTCAGCGCTGCGCCGGAAATGCAGTTCCTCGGCGAGCACAACGAAATATTCCAAATGCCTGACGTGCATTGATTGTCTCTGTGAATCAATAAGATTTTCTGAAGAATAAATCAGAATGGATTCTGAGGCGATACTTGTTCCGAAGCCAAATAACAGAGGGAGACAACATGAACGGTATCGAACTGACTGAGCGCTTGCGGGCGGGCCTTCCCGTCTACGCGCTCGGTATCCGCGCGTCGCGAACCACGGACGTGGTGCGTTGGGCGAAAGCGACTGGCTACGACACCATATGGATCGACATGGAACACAGCACGCTGCCCGTCGATACGGTTGCGCAGTTGTGCTCATGTGCGGTCGATCTTGGCTTGACTCCGTGGGTCCGGGTCCCTGAACGTGACTACGGAACAATCAATCGCGTGCTCGACGGCGGGGCGCTCGGCATCATCGTCGCGCGGGTGGAAACGGCGGCGCAGGCTAGAGACGTGGTCACGGCAACGCGTTTCCCACCGCTTGGCCAGCGCTCCCAACTCGCGACGCTGCCCTACGTGAACTTTGAAAAGCTGCACGCCCGCCAACTCAATCAAACGCTCAATGACGCCACCGCGATCAAGGTGCTGATCGAGAGCCGCGCGGGCGTGGAAGCGGCCGATGCGATTGCGGCCGTCGAGGGCATCGACATTCTGGCAGTCGGCTGCAACGACTTGAGCGCCGATCTGGGACACACCGGCGAGTCGACGCATCCCGAGGTGGTGCAAGCGTGCCGGAGTGTGATTGCCGCCGCCCGGCGTTGCGGCAAGGTCGCGATCGTCGGAGGGATGCCGGATAGCGATGCATTGACGAGCCTTAGGGAAGAAGGGGCTGCGCCCTTCATTTTTGCGGGTATAGACACGGACCTGTTCCTGAATGCGCTGCGGCAACGAATAGAGAGCAGCCGCGCGGCATTTCTCTAAGCTGCACAAGCCCTCCAAGTCCAAACAACCTGATCATTCACGACCTATTTTCATGGCTGAAATTCCGCTGATATCCACCCCGATGCGTGCGTTCGACACGCTGTCACGCCCCGCTTTCGAGATGCCCGTTCATGCTTGCGACGCGCACATGCACGCATTCGGCCCGGAGGTGCTGTATCCCCACGTGGAGCATCCGCATTACACCTTGCCGGACGGCAAGCTCCACGCTTACTTGCAGTTGATGCACGTGCTTCAACTCGAACGGTTCGTGATCGTGCAGCCGAGTTTCTACGGCACCGACAACCGCTGCTTGATCGACACCTTGAATGCTGCCGGACCGATTGCGCGAGGCGTGGTGATGCTCGATGAGCATACCGACGCAGCCACGCTTGATCGCTATCATCGGGCGGGCGTTCGTGCCGTGCGGCTTGACCTGTTCGCGCGCTCGGCGTTGCCCACCGAAGAGATTCAGCAGTACATCACACGCATGTCACAACTGTGCACGAGCCTCGGCTGGCATGTGCAGTTCTACGCGCCGGGCTGGGTCGTGCGCAACCTCATTCCATTCCTGGCGGATGTGCAATCGGACTTCGTGATCGATCACATGGGGTACATGCTCGAAGAGGACGGTCTCACGGAGGCGGATTTCGAGCGCTTGCTGAACCTGCTCAAGGAAGGGAACTGCTGGCTCAAGCTCAGCGCGCCGTATCGGATCGCCAGACATCGTGGGTACGACGCCGTTGCGCCAATGGCGCAGAAGATAATTGACGCGGCGCCGCACAAGGTGATCTGGGGTTCCGACTGGCCGCACATCCCCGATTCGACTCGCGACACCGGTGAACTGCTCAATCTGCTCGGCGCGTGGACGCAAGACCCCAAGGTTTGCCAGATGATTCTCTCCGACAACCCCGCACGGCTGTTCGATTACTGACCATGCATCATGGAGTCTTCAGGCGATGACTTATCAACCGCATCCCGCCTTTGCCGCGCTGTTCCGTGCGTTTACATCGGATCCGGCCAGCATTGGCAACCAGTTGACGCAACAGATGACGCGGCGCGAGGCGGACGCGCCGCTCCTGGTATCGACCGGCTCTGACATCGTGCTGTTTCCGGGCGGCGGACGGCCCGCATCTATCGAGAGCTTTCGCAAATCGACACGGGGCTTCATTGAACTGACCGCCGTGTCGCACCTGCCGCTTGCCATTGCCTACCTCGCACGGATGCGCGAACTTGGCACCCGTGACAACGCCTGGCAGCACGAGGCCGCGAAATTGATGGTTCATGCGCGCACTACGCGCGAGGCCAATTCACCGGCGCTATGGCGCGACGAGATCGCTGTCAAGAGTCTGGCAGGCTTCGATCTCAAGCTCGCGAACCTGGTCGACTATACGTGCGCCACCACAATCGATTTGCTTGAGCGCGTAGCAGACGAACCCGCGTTGATGAGCTTCGACTCGTTGCGTGACAATTATTTCGCACCGCTTGATTCCGAGGCGGTCCCGGTGCCCATGAACGACGTGATGTTCGCGACCTTCGGTCTCGCGTTCCTCGATATTGTGTATCGGATCGGCAACTGGCTGCGAGCACAGGAACTCGACTGGGCTCGCCTGATGGTGCTGGTCAGCGGCAGGTCGGGCCGTCCGACGGCCGGTGCGACTTGGGCGACCAACAACATGTGCCATCTTATCTGGCGTGTCTCCGGTGGGGCGTTGCCGCCGGAACGCGTGTTCGTTGCACCGTTTGCACCATCGTTCTCGGTGGCCGAGTTACCCGACGCCACGGGTCTGATTGCGCTCGAAAATACTTATAGGATGCTATGGCAGAACACGCGTGCAAGCATTGATGTGGCGCGTGAGTTGTTTCCGGATCATCCGGGGTATCGCTTTGAACCGACAGCTGCCGAGTCCATGCCGCCGATCACGTCGGTGAACGACCGGGATGCCATTACCGCGCGTCTCAGACGCATCATGGAAGACCCGTCGCAACTCTTGTCGAACTGCGTAGCCGACTATATTGTCGATCAGTTGCAGGCCAACGGAAACCATCCGGAGCGCGTGGAGATTCCAGGCTTCACGAACGTAACGTATCCCGGGCCATCGACGAGTTAGTCACGCAGCAGGAACCGCAGGTCACAAGACAATGGCATCGCAGGGCGGTGGTGCCGATTTTATAGAAAGCCCGCATACAACAATCTGCATGGGACCAGAGTAAGGCATGGGGCCGGAGTAAGCGCTAAAGCGCCAACTCCGGCCGACACGCCAAATCTGGTCGACCGCAACCATGTTGCATGGGACCAGAGTAAGGCATGGGGCCGGAGTAAGCGCTAAAGCGCCAACTCCGGCCGACATGCCAACTCTGGTCGACACAGGAGACGTTACACCATGAATCATCTTGAGGTTGCACCCTCCGCAGGCCGGGCCGTCCGCTCGGTCATCAGCATCACGCTCGTCTGCTTCGCGGTCTCCATGATCGATGGATTCGACACGCTGATGCTGTCATTCGTCGCGCCGCTGCTGGCGAAATCATTGCAGATCGATCACGCGTCGCTCGGGCGTGTGTTCGGCGCAGGGTTTGTTGGCACGGTGCTGGGCTCGCTGATCATTGGCCCGCTTGCCGATCGTTTCGGTCGCAGGAAAATGCTGGTACTCGCGTTGGTCGTGACCGGGGGCTTCACGCTGGCCTGCGCATTCGCCAGTTCGGCGGGTACGCTCGCTGCATTGCGCTTTCTCGGCGGCCTCGGCATGGGCGGCGCGATTCCACCTATCGCCGCGATCACGGCCGAAAGCGCTTCGTCGGAACGCCGCTCGTCCCTGGTCATCCTGATGTTCATCGGCTTCCCGCTTGGTGCGGTCGTAGGCGGCGCGATCACGGCCGCATTGATGATGAAATTCGGCTGGCCGCTCGTGTTCCTGATGGGCGGATCATGCGCGCTGGCTGCAATCATCCCGGTACTGCTGATCATTCCGGCAGCGACGCCGGCCGAGGCAACGATCAAACCAGCTCTCCAGGATAACAACGGTTTAGCGGGCAGCCTCCTGGCCCGGTTCGTGGGCAACCTGTTCGCCGAAGGACGTCTCGCCGCGACATTCGCACTCTGGTTCGGCGTGCTTGCCAGCATGATCCTGTCAGGCTTCCTGGTCAGCTTCATGCCAACCATCCTCAACCTGAACGGCGTGGCCCCCGACCGGGCTGCGCTGGGCGCGGTCGTGATCAACGTGGGTGCGATCGTCGGAGCGTTGCTGATCTCGCTGATCGTGAGGCGGGGAGCGCCGTTCGTCGCGGTGGCCGTTTCGTTTGTTGCCGGCGCCGTGATGGTCTTCACGCTCGGCCGGGTGATCGGCGCGGGCAACGCCGCGTTCGGCTTGCTGTTCGTGGTCGGCGCTTGCATTGTCGGCGGCCAACTGACCTTTCCGGCCATTGCGAGCTGCCTCTTTCCCACCGGCGTGCGCGCGGCGGGGGTGGGCTGGACGCTGGCCATCGGGCGCACCGGGTCGATCATCGGGCCCGTTGTCGGCGGCATTCTGCTGGGGCAGAACTGGTCCCTCGGTCATCTATTCCTGGCAGCCGCGCTGCTGGCATTGTTTGCGGCGCTTGGCATTACGCTGGCCAATTTATGGCGCCCGCGCGGCGACGGCACGCTGCGCCACAAGCCGTTTGCAAAGTTCATGATGACGGGGCGGGAGGTAAGCAATGGCAAACACTGAGACCTTTAAATCTATCCTGACGCCGGTGCAAAGACTGGTGACCAGTGGTGCGCGCGCAGTCGAAGTATTCAACATCGACGGACGTCTCTTCGCTGTCATTCCTCAGTTGGCGCGTGACATTCCCGGGCAGGCGCCTGGAATGAACGTGGGCGACAGCGACGTCGATGCGTTGATCTATACCTGGGAAGCGGGGCGGCTCGTCGAGCACGACGCACTTGCGGTACCCGGCGGAGAGGACGCGGAATACTTCGAGATTGGTGACCGGCGTTTTCTCGCGACCGTAGGCGTGCGCTCCGGCAGCGGCCCTTATACGCTGGACAGCGAGGCGATCCTGTACGAACGCAACGACGATCAATGGACACCGTTTCAGCGCTTCCCGACGTTCGCCGGCAAACAGTGGCACTTTTTCTCTATCGGCAGCCGGCATTTCCTGGCGCTGGCTCAGGGTGTCACGGTCGACGGTGTGACGCCAAATAATCCGCGCGAATCCTGCATTTTCGAATGGGATGGAAAACAATTCGGATTGCTACAGAAGCTAGATGGACACTGGGGATACAACTGGGCGTTTATCACGTTCGGAGGCCAGCACTACCTGGCCTACGCGGATCATGTCAGCGGCTCTTCAATTTATCGCTGGCGGGGCGAGGGTTTTGATGTAGTTCAACGCTTCGACGAACCGGGCGGACGCGCATTCAGTTTCTTTATCGAACAGGATACGTTGTGGATGGTGCACGCGAACCTGATGGGAGAGACGCGTTTGTTCCAGTTCAATGAGGCGCGGATTCAGTTCGATCCGGTCCAGTCATTGGGCGCGGCAGGCGGGCGCGAACTGTGCCTTGTCGACGGCGCACACGGCCGCTATCTCGTGCGTGTGTGTTTCATTACCGGCACCCCCCACGCGCCGCACACGCAGCAGCAATCACAAATATTCCTGTGGAGACAGGGCCGCTTTGAACTCGTCGATGAGATCCCCACTTCGGGCGGCACTGACGCCGCAGCCTTCATGGCGCAAGGCCAGCGCTATCTGCTCGTCAGCAACAGTCTGGCCGAGGACGTGCGCTTTCGTGCAGATAGTGTGCTTTATCGATTCGATGGCTAGGTCATTCCCGGCATACCCCGGATACCCTGCACCCGACGCGCAACGCTGTCGGGCAACCGTGTAGCCAGCCCCTTCTCGCGCTAAGCGAAATCAATGACCTTTGGTCAAGCGCTCCCGTATGGAGGGGCGGGACGTTGCTTTGCCTAAAAAAACAACGCCATAAGGCGGCGTAGCAGAAATGAGTCAGGGCGCATGCGCTTTGAATCGAAAATCAGGAGACGACCATGAAGAAGTATCCGCAAAATGCCGTTGGATGGACCCTTGCCGCGACCCTGCCGCTGATAGTGGCTAGTTGTGGCGGCAGTGACAGCAGTACCGTTGGTGATCCGAATCTGATTCAGACTGCTCAGGGTCAGGCAAAGGGCGTCACCGTCAACGGTGTGCGCGAGTATCTCGGTTTGCCGTATGCGGCGCCGCCTGTCGGCGCGCTCCGCTGGAAGGCGCCTGCAGCCGCGGCCGCCTACTCGGGCGTCTATGATGCGTCGCATGCTGGCTCGGAATGTTTGCAGGGCACGCCCGCCGCTATCGCGGGTAGCGAGGACTGCCTGTACATGAATGTCTATGTGCCGGGACCGACAACGGTAACGACCCCTTTGCCCGTGCTGTTCTGGATTCACGGCGGCGGGTTTATCAACGGATCCGGCATTGCCACCGACGGTTCGGCGTTGGCGGTCAAATCAAACGCAATTGTGGTGACGATCAACTACCGTCTCAATGCGCTGGGTTTTCTCGCGCATCCCGCGCTTGCAGCCGAGGACCCGAACGGGGCCGCGGGCAACTATGGAATCATGGACCAGGCTGCTGCGCTGGAATGGGTGCAGAAGAATATTGCTGCGTTCGGCGGGGACTCGAAGAACGTCACTATCTTCGGCGATTCGGCGGGCGGACATTCCGTCTATGTTCAACTTGCATCGCCCGGATCGGCGGGACTGTTTGCGAAAGCGGTCGCACAAAGCGGTGATTTCAGCCAGGTTCAAGCGACGCTGACCCAAGCCGAAACCAGCGGTGCAGCACTCGCGAGTGGCTGGGGCTGCGGCGCTACACCAAGCGCGGATTGCCTGCGTCAGCTTCCCGCTTCAGCCACATTGCAAGGCAATCCCAATGCCTGGTACGCGATCGTGGACGGCAAGGTGCTGCCCACATCGACGTCTCAGGCATTTGCCGCGGGGACATTCAATCGCGTACCGTTGATATCCGGTTTTACACAGAACGAAGGCACGTTTTTCGTAGCGGCCGCGTTCGATGCCCAGGGCAATCCGGTCCAGGCGGCAAACTATACGAACACCATCACGGGATACCTTGGTGTCCCAGGTGCCAGCACGGCCGCGCTTTATCCGCTTGGTCAGTATTCGTCGCCGAGTCAGGCGCTGGCAGCGGCACTTGGCGATTACCGGTTCGTTTGCACGGCCCTTCAGGATAGCGACAATCTAGCCAAGTATTCACCAGCGGTGTACATGTACCGCTTTTCCGACTTGGCGCCGTATAACGTGGGTGGCCTGACTTCCATTCTTCCTCCGACCACGCTGAACTACGGCGCTTTTCATTCGTCCGATCTTGACTACTGGTGGCAATTGATTCCGACTCCCACCGCCAATCAGGCAACACTGTCGGATGCGATGACGGCGGCGCTGTCGGCGTTCGCCCACTCGGGCAATCCGAATACCGGAGGTACTGTTGCAAACTGGCCGGCTTATACCGCTGCGACGCGTCAGATTCTAGATTTTGGTTATCCTGTTTCGAACACCTATGACGCGTATACCGCCCACAATTGCAGCTATTGGTTTGGGCAACCGCCATCGCAACACTTGTGAAGCGATCGTGACACGCTCCGAGTTATCACCTGCATTTAAATTTGAGGTGATAACTCCGCTAACACCGAGAGGCGCGCGGCGAGCGAAACCAACCTGACCGTCCCGATTTGGATTGGCTCCCAATCATCTGACGAAACAGACGTAACGTCGCCTCGTGACATCCCGCGACATAATTGCTGAATAGAGATTGCGCGGTCATTCATTCATACTCGACTTCGTTGCAGGAACGCCAGAACGCGTAGATCCAACGCAGATTCACCCAGGCGTTTTCCGCAGACATAGAGCGCCGATGATCAGCTATCCATACGTGTTTGTCTCATCGGACGATGTGTTTGAATAATCGAGACACGATGGTGTCGATGACAGGATGAACATGCTGAATATTCTTAAGATGTTAGCCGGACGAAGCGCGTTTCGTGCACTGTCCGCCTTGGCCTTTTGTGCCGTTCTGCTGACCGGCTGCGCTGGCGGCGTCACCAACGTGAGTGCATTTCCAGCGGCGGCTCAGGTGAGGCCGGAGACCATTTATGTCTATGCGTTTGAAAGCACGCCCGACCAGGTGAAACTCGACGGTGGTTTGCTTCAAAAGGTGAAGACGCAATTCGACGGGGCGTCGACCACGAAGAAGCAAGCCGACGATGCGCTCGAAGTGCGCGAGCAGGTGGCCGATGAAATCGTCAAGCAACTACAGTCGATGGGCCTGCATGCAGTGCGTGCAGATTCGCCTGCGCCCACGGACCGGAACGTCCTGATCGTACAGGGCAGCTTCGAGACGATCGACGCTGGGAATCGCCGCCGTCGAATGCTGGTCGGTCTGGGCGCGGGGAAAAGCCAGGTCGGCACGTCGGTGCAGGTCGTGTATCAACCGGCGGGCGAAATGCCGAGGCTTGTGCAGAGTTTCGATGCCAAGGCGGACAGCGGCAAGGCGCCTGGCGTGGTGGAAACAGCAGGTATTGGTGCTGCTGCCGGACATGTTGGGACATCGGCTGCGGCAGGCGTGGGTCTGCATGCTATGTCCGAGACCAAACATGCCGGGGTGTCGGCAGATGCGAAGCGCCTGGCCGATTCCGTCGCGAAGCAGGTTGCGCAGATCGGCGTGGGCGAGGGCTGGATGACGCCTGACCGAATCAAGGGTTAATGATCTGGGATCAAACCCTGCGGGTTCAGAACGGTACTTCAGCCACGTGCCAAAGCACGCCGGAAGGATCGAAGATGAACCCGACTTTCATGCCCCAGCTTTGCAGCGCCGGCTCGCGAGGGGCATTGACAGAAAACTGTTGGACAAGCTCGCCGGGGTTCGTTTTCTGCCACCACGAATCCACATCCCGGACGAGAAGTTGAATCATGCAGTTCTCGGCAAATTCCTTCACGTAGAAATTCTGGAGAATGAAGCTGAAACTGCCCAGCTTTAATATCGCAATGCTTTCGTCCTCGTGGGTCAGCGTAAATCCTAACGCCTGGTAGAAACGCTTCGAAGCGTCGAAGTCTTTCGCAGGTACGAAAGGTCGAATAGCGAGGATCTGATCCATGATGATTCGTCCCTCCCCAAGATGATGTTGCTGCCGTTGTTGGCGAAACCGTGTGGAAATTTTATCAAGTTGCGGGGTGCCGGGGAACACGAACCAACCTGTGGCATCCAGCACGATTGCAGCGCTCATGCAGCGGTCGCGGTCAACTGCCGCAGTTGCTCCAGCAGCATGAGGGCAGGTCGCGGCAGAATGCCCTGGCGGCGTCGGAAGGCCGTTAGCGTGCGACGCGCGACGAGCCCTGGAATGGGCAGGGTATCGAACACGCCGGCCGCGCTTTCGGTGTCGTACATCGGTGCGGCCATCCAGCTCAAAAATCCCGCACGCGTGACAAGACTCTTCAGAACGGTGATTGAGCGCGTCTCGACCGCAATCTCCGGCATAGGGAGTGCATGTTCGGCGAACACCCGTTGCATGTGCTCGAACGGGCCTGTGCCGCGCGGCGGGACGCACCACTGCTGATCAAGCGTATCGGCCAGGCATAGCGCCGTTTTGGCACGCAGCGGATGATCGAGCGCAGCAACCACGTAGCTCGTATCCTCCCAGCAACAATCGGATATGGCTGTAATCTCGTCCGTATCGGGCACTGCCATGCTGAGCGCGAGGTCGATCTCCTGCTTGAGCAAGCTGTCGGCGAGCCGGTCCCACACGCCCTCAATGATCTGCACGCGCAAGTTCGGCCAACGAGCGAGCACGCCGCTGACCGCCAAGGGCAGCACGAGGGTTGCAATGCTCGCCACTGCCCCTACCCGGATCGTGCCTTTCGCGAGGCCGCGGATCGCGTCGATCTCCTCGCGTGCATTGTCGGCTTCATGCAGCAGCAGGGTTGCGTGCGGCAACAGGGCCTCGCCGATCGCGGTCAGTTGCATTCCTTTTGAATGGCGTTCGAACAGAGGGGCGCCGAGTTCTTCCTCCAGTCGCTTGATCGTCCGGCTCAGAGCCGGCTGCGTCACATGGAGGACCTCTGCCGCGCGACCGAGGCTGCTGCTTTCGACAATTGTCGTGAACGCATGAAGTTGCTGAAGACTAAAGGTCATGATTGCTCGGGAGCGGGTGGCGAAAAGGAAAGCAAATCAATGCGATGTCGCTTAACAATAAAGCTCAAACGGAAATGTGTGCCGGTGAGCGAGGTCTACCGGTGACACGGAGCGCGATGCAATAGCCGGCATTCCGCCCGATCTCTCATTGTTAGCGAAAATCGACTGAAAACGCATCGATTTGACATTGTGCTAGATGTTCGTCGGAAAATCGAAAGGTACGTATCGTGATCTCTTGGGAAGATCGACGGTGCCAATTGAGCAGACATACGCTAAAGGTCGTGCGGATCTGTGGATATTGCGGCGACGACGATTGTCACGTTCATGACAACGTGAGGTGACCAGGCGCGGCAGCGTTGCGGTCGAATACGGTTCATCGACGCCGGCCGTATACCTGTGTGCGTTTGATCTGCAAGCACCGAGGAACTGTTTTGCCTACCCGTGACTAAGCGCTTGATCACCGCAACGAGCGTGACTTATCGCCGCGACCATATATCGTGCATGCCTTTCTCGCTATGGATTGGAAATATTGACGATGATACGTTTCGAACCGTCACAGCAGCCTTGTTCGGACCGGCGCGCAAAAGTCGCGAAAGTCGCAAAAGTCGCGAAAGCCTCGGAAGCGGCGGTGTAAGCCGGCAAAAACCAACGCGAGCACCGAGACATGAGCCGGCCCATCCGCTTCTATCACCGCCAGCTGTCTGCGCTCACTATGCCAATTGCAATCAGAGTCGATACCGAAGCTACGATGCAGATCCGCAGCTTCGCGCGAAGCATGGGCCAAATCGTGCTGCAGAGAAACGCCGCGACCGGGTGGATCCTCGTCCTTGCTTTGTTGTGCTTCAACCCCCGTCTTGCATGCGCCTTGCTCATAGGGACGCTGACGGGCAATGTGCTCGCGCACATCTTCGATGACCATGGTTCGCCGGCAACGCGCAATGACTTGCATGGCTTCAATGGCGGGCTCGCGGCACTTGCTGCGTTTACTTTCATCCATGACGACTCGCGTGCGACGGCTGTCGCAATCCTCGCAGCGGTGTTGGCCACCGGTTTGTCGGGCAGGCTCACGCGGGCGCTCAGCCGTTGGAATCTCGCGGCCTATTCGAGTCCCGCGGTGCTTGTGACATGGGCTTGGCTACCAATATTTGCCGACCAATCCTTCACAACTGCTGCAGCGAGAGGTAATGCCGCGGCAAGCGCGGATAGCGGTGTTGGTTTGCTTTTTAGCGTGGCTCCCGCATACCTTCGGCCCTGCCTCGAAGGGATTGTCGCGGGCCTGGCACCAATCACTTTTGCTGCGGGGCCTGCCGCGGGGGCTTTGATTCTCGTCGGCCTCCTGGTGGCCAAGCCATCGCGCGCTGCATGGGCCCTTGGTGGTAGCGCGCTCGGACTTGCTCTATGTACAGCTTTCGGCGCATCCGCTAGCGTGCTGCAGAGCGGTGCATGCGGCTTTAATCCGGCACTAGCGGCGCTTGCGACTTGCCGGTTCGGTGTCAAAGCGGCGCTTTCAGCCATTGTTTTGACCTTGCTAATCGAGCTTGCTGCGTCCGCAGCCGGCATACCGGCGTTGACCGCGCCTTTCGTATTGGCTTCGTGGTTTGTGCAGTTGCTCGAGCAGCGCTTCAATGCGCGCGCCAACCACGGCGACGCTCATGTCGCTCACCCACAAAACTGATCGCCGCATCAGAGCTGCTTTTTGGGCAACGAATTCCGAACGTCGCGCGGACGCGACGTTGCCGGGGCCGGGGCCGGCTAGAAATACTCTAAATGGATGTTGCCAGGGTATATCCATTGTCGCGCGTGGGCGACGACAACATCCATAAAGGCCGTCGGCCCGCAACAGTAGGCGTGGGTATTCGATGGAACCGCTTCGACGGCATAGCCGACCGCACGTTCGGTTGCCTCAGGCGTGAGCCCATAGTGATAGTGGACGTTTCCGCTGTGTTCCATGTTGCTCAAGCGATCCTGAAACGCAGCAAACTCCGTCGATCGCGCGAAATAATGCAAATCAAAAGGGCGCTGATTGAATGCCAGCTCTTGAGCCATCGCGAGCAACGGCGTGATTCCAATACCGGCCGCGAACAGGAGCGCCTTCTGCGAAGAGTCGGACAATTGAAAATTGTTGCGAGGCTGCCCTATGAAAAGTTTGTCTCCTTCAAGAACGTCTCGATGAATACTGGCTGACCCTCCGCGAGATCGGCTATCTTCCTTGATGCCCAATACGTAGGCATCCCTGTCTGTTGGACCGTTGCAAAGCGAATACTGACGAACGACGCTTTGAGCATATTTGGGCTGAGGGATGTGCACGTCAATGTAAGCGCCTGCCGTGAATGCGGGGAGCTTGGCTCGAGTCTCAGCGACTAATTCCAGGCCGACAACGTCTGGTGCTACAGCCCATTTCCTCCGAACAACCACACAAAGCGTATCCATTTCGTCATCCTAATCGGTAAATACTAAAATAACCGTTAACGATCGCGGTGTCCGTCAAAATGTAGCGGTTTGTGATGATCAGGGATACGTACTCGCGACGAATTGCAGGTATACCGAAATGCCGTCTTGACCTTGGCGGAGGTGCCCGACTAGGATATTGTTCGGCGAACCTGTCCTTCAACCGGTCTACTGGGCGGCGAGCTTTGCGCTTTGTCGCCTCATACCCTCGAAGATCTTGTCTGACACGTCCTTCGGAAACGCGGCCGGCAACAGCGCCTCAACCTCCGCGACGATACCCTCGGTCATGCCGATCAAGGTAGTGATCATTTCCTCGACGTCAGCTGGGGCAAGCGTCACTTGTTGTCCCTGCGCAATCCAGTGGCGACGCCGGATATCATTGATCAGGTAGTGCGTGTTCTTACCGCGCACCGCCATTGCTAATCTCACCCGACGCGCAGAAAACAGGTTTTTCCCGTTTCCAATGATCGGGTGCGCCGAGAGAACATCATAGATCGGAGTGGCCTCGTAGCGGTTGGACTTCAGGTGTGCGATGCTGAAATTCTTTGCATGCCCATCAGTGGCCGCGAGCAACCAGAAGACGATCTGCGTCATAAAGAAATTGCGCTGATCGATAGTGGACCGTTCTGAACCGGCGAGCACGTCCATGACTTCCTGGATTCCCGGTCCACCATCTGACTCATATTTGGCCGAAGCGGGCGTCCCGGTTGCCTGGCACATATCCTCCTGAGGAAGCCGGAGGATCCACGAACCGTTGCTCGCGTACCTGCGATCGAATCGCTCAACGACGAGTACTTTCTGTTCCTCGAAAGTTGCAATAGTGCAGCCTGCGATGGGCAAACCATACGCTGCGACGATTTGCGAGCACAGCCATTCGTTCTCTACCGACGTGCGCATGTCGGCGCGCATGTTTCCGACCAGCCCGAGAGGTAGCTTCATGATATGCGTGGTCGGAGTGCTGCCTTCAGGGATGACCCACTGGTCGTCGTGCCACAGAAGCGCGGTCTTCTCCTGCGCGCCGGCGATGGACAGACGTAGGTCGTCGAAGGGCTCATGCTGGCCCAACACAGGCGGGGCCGTTATTTCCCGCAATAGCTGCGCGATTTCGGCCTCGTCGAGGGGACGGCCGTTGATCTGCTCGAGATCTACCGGAATTTCGTCCGGCGGCAGCATCTGGATGGCGCCTACGCAGTCTCGCCCCAGCTTGGTCAGCAACTCGAAAGGCGACGTGCCGCCGGTTTTGTAGCGGCCCGCGATACGTTCGCGGATAGTCTTGCTGTCTGGCAACAGGTTATCGAAATAGTCCGAGACTACTTTACCCCGATAGGGCTGGTTGCCGGCCGTAAAAGGCAGCGAGAGCGAAAGGGGACGTCCCTGTTCGTCGGCTAGCCATTCTTCGAAGTAGGTGAGCTTCTCTCCATCCCGGGTGGTCTCCCAAGTACCGACTGGCAACCCATTCATCCAGAGGTTCAGACTTTTTGCATGTGCGCGGCGGCCCATTGTTACCAGTCCTCCCGCTTCTTGACGGCAGCACCCATTGGCGCCACTCGCTTCCGTGTGACCGGCTTCGGCGCTCCTTGCGCGCTCCCGCTTGCCGGTTTGACGACGGCGGCCTTCCGAGTGACCGCCGTCTTCGATGCCGCGGTAGTCGCGCGCTTTTTTGTCGGGCTCTGCTTCGCCGGGACCGGCGACTCCACGGTTCGCACGGTTCGCACGGTTCGTATACGTCCGGGTATGCGGACCTTGAGATTGGCCGAGCTCGACGTCTGGGTCAGGACGATATCGACCTTGAGCACCTTCAAAACGTGGAATAGCCGATCCATGCTCGCGGATTCGGGCTTTGCCTCGAGTTGGGCGTAGGTCTGCTGGGTGACCCCCAAATGGCTCGCGATCTGGGCTTGCGTGAGCCCGGCGGCCTTGCGGAAACCGACAAGGAGCGGTCGCAGTTGAAGGGTGGTTTTGACGGGATAGTCCACGGGTGAGCTCCGGTGAGCTGGACAGGATGTAGGTTGTAAATGACAAAAACAGTATATATGCTGTATTAAGCAAATACAATTAAATCACTGTAAATGACGAATACAGTAAATAACCTGTTATCCCGGCTTGCTCGAAGTCTGGGTCTACCCCATAGCATCGCGCTGCTTGCGTCGCCCATGTCGGTTCGCTGCCCCGTTGGCTTTGGGGCGCCATGGGAATGATGTTTCAAAGTCATGCGCAAAAGTAATGCCTTTATCTTAAAAAGGCAATATTCATGATGTGCGCTGGCTTGGATAATCATGTAACCGATAAAGCGCTCACTCGCTGGGTTTTCAGGAGGCAATTGCATGACAGGCAGCACCCCGCAGCAGGCTATTTCAGGTCGCGATCAACCCGCGCGCATCACGGTCCGCGACGCTGTGATCGATTTCATGCGACGCGTGGGTATGACGTCGGTATTCGCAAATCCGGGGTCAACCGAGTTGCCGATGTTCCGCGATTTCCCCGCCGATTTCCGCTACATTCTCGGGCTTCAGGAAGCCGTCGTGGTCGGAATGGCCGACGGTTATGCGCAGGCAACGGGTAACGCCTCGCTGGTGAACCTGCACTCGGCAGCGGGTGTCGGCAACGCGATGGGCAACATTTTCACCGCATTTCGTAACCGCACGCCGATTGTCGTGACCGCTGGACAACAAGCCCGTTCGATCCTTCCATTCGACCCGTTCCTCGCGTCGACGCACGCCACCGAGTTGCCCAAGCCTTACGTGAAATGGAGCATTGAACCAGCGCGCGCGGCAGATGTACCGCTGGCAATTGCGCGCGCCTATCACATAGCCATGCAGGAGCCGCGCGGGCCCGTGTTCGTCTCCATTCCTGCTGACGATTGGGATCAGCCGGCGGACTATGTGCCGGTGAGCGACGTCAGCACGGTGACGCGGCCCGATCCGGTCATGCTGGCGCGCATGGGTGACGCGCTCGATCTATGCGCGCGGCCTGCGTTTGTCGTTGGTGGCGGCGTGGACCGCGCGGGCGCTGTCGACGAAGTGGTGCGCTTGGCAGAACGTCATCAGGCACGCGTTTTCGTCGCGCCCATGTCGGGACGCTGCAGCTTTCCGGAGGATCACCGGCTGTTCGCCGGTTTCCTTCCCGCCATGCGCGAGAAGATCGTCGAGATACTGGGCGGCCATGATCTCATCTTTGTGCTCGGTGCTCCCGCTTTCACTTACCACGTGGAAGGTAGCGGTCCGCACGTTCCCCCGGGCGCGCGGTTATTCCAGCTTATCGATGACCCCGCCGTGGCCGCCTGGACCCCAACCGGCACGGCAACGGTCGGGAACATCGGGCTGGGCGTCGCGGACTTGCTGGCGCGCTCCGCGCCCACGACGCGTCCACTGCCGGCCGCTCGCCACGCGCCTCCGCGCGCCGAGGCTTCATCGCTGATGTCGGTGGCGTTCGTGCTGCAAACGCTTGCCGAAATACGCAACCCGGCTGACGTGGTGGTTGAAGAAGCGCCGAGCGCCCGGCCGGTCATGCAGGAATACTTGCCGTTCACCCGTAGCGGTACGTTCCTGACCATGGAGAGCGGCGGCCTTGGATACGGCATGCCCGCAGCAGTGGGCGTCGCGCTCGCCAAGCCGGGCACCCGGGTAATCGCGCTAATTGGCGATGGTTCCAGCATGTACTCGATTCAGGCTATATGGAGCGCTGTACAGCTCAATCTGCCTATTACATTCGCCATCCTTAACAACTCCCGATATGCGGCATTGCAGGACTTCGCGCCGGTGTTTGGTTTCGGACCGGCCGATCCCGTGCAGGGAACCGACCTTCCGGGTCTGGATTTCGTGACGCTTGCTGCCGGCATGGGTTGTCGTGGCGTTGCGGTCAGGGAGGCCGCCCGCTTGAAAGACGTACTGAACGAAGCTTTCCACACCGCCGGGCCGATGCTGGTAGAAACCATCGTGGCTTAGCGCGTGGCGCATTGAGCATCGCTCACATAAAAATCATCAGGAGACAGACGATGAAAACCATTGCCATGTTGATCAACGGCGAGGCAGTACAAGCGGCCAGCGGCGCGACCTTCGAGCGCAGGAATCCATTGGACGGCGAGGTCGCCACGCGTGCACCGGCCGCATCGGTGGCTGACGCGATCGCCGCAGTGGATGCCGCAGCCAGCGCGTTTCCCGCGTGGTCTGCTACGGGGCCGGGCGAGCGACGCTCACTGTTGATGCGTGCCGCGCAAGTCCTCGAAGACAAGCACGCCACCTTTGTATCCGCCATGGCGGCGGAGACCGGGGCGTCGGCGATCTGGGCCGGTTTCAACGTGCATCTGGCGGCCTCCGGACTCATGGAGGCAGCGGCGCTCACCACGCAGATCGCTGGCGAAGTGATTCCATCCGATGTACCCGGCAGCCTGGCAATGGGCATACGGCAACCGGCGGGTGTCGTGCTCGGGATCGCGCCGTGGAACGCGCCGGTGATCCTTGCGGTTCGTGCTATCGCACTGCCGCTCGCGTGCGGCAACACGGTCGTCCTGAAAGGCTCTGAGATATGTCCGGCAACGCACGGCCTGATCATTGACGCCTTGCAGGAGGCAGGGTTACCCCCAGGCGTAGTGAACTTCGTGACGAATGCACCAGCGGATGCGGGCCCGATTGTCGAAGCGATGATTGCTCATCCCAAGGTGCGGCGCGTCAACTTCACGGGTTCGACCCGGGTCGGCAAGGTCATTGCTGCAAGCTGTGCGAAGTACCTCAAGCCAGCGGTCCTGGAGCTTGGCGGCAAGGCGCCGCTGCTCGTTCTGGACGATGCAGATCTTGACGCCGCAGTCGATGCAGCAGTGTTCGGTGCGTTCGCCAACTCGGGGCAAATTTGCATGTCGACGGAGCGCATCGTGGTGGATCGCAAGGTAGCCGACGCGTTCGTCACGCGGTTCGCCGCCCGGGCGGTCGAACTGCCGCTGGGCGATCCGCGCAACGGACCGGTCGTGCTCGGCTCGGTTGTCGACATGAGTACCGTCGCGCGATGCAATGCGTTGATCGACGATGCACTCGCGAAAGGCGCAACGCTCGCGTGCGGCGGCAAGGCCGACAGCACGCTGATGCCGGCCACGTTGTTGGACAACGTCAGCGCGGACATGCGTATTTACCACGACGAATCGTTTGGACCGGTCAAAGGAATCGTGCGCGTGGACGGCGACGAAGAGGCCATTGCCTGCGCCAACGACAACGAATTTGGTTTGTCTTCAGCGGTGTTCAGCCGGGACATCGCGCGCGCAATGAATGTTGCCAGGCGCATTGAATCGGGCATCTGCCACATCAACGGCCCGACGGTACACGACGAGGCGCAGATGCCTTTTGGTGGTGTCAAGGGCAGCGGATTCGGTCACTTTGGCGGCAGGGCAGGCATCGCGGAATTTACGGATTTGCGCTGGATCACCGTGCAGACTACGCCTCGTCATTATCCGTTCTGATGGAGAGACGCCTAGCGCGCCGGTGCGTCGACCGGAACAGTCAAGAGTATTAAGCTTTCCTCACAAAAACTCTTGCACAGAAAGCGGTTGCGGATGCCGTGAAAGCAGCAGGTCGAGAAGGTCATGCAGAAAGGTCATGACTTTTACGCCAATTGGCAATATTAAAAGGGCGAAGCTCGCTCACATAATTCGCTCAAGAAAATAAAGATGTGTGGGTAGTACCCGCGCAAAACAGGAGACAGTCCCATGCCCAGCTACGTACCTCCCGCTGTGTTCACCGGGTCCGCGCAGACGGAACATGATCAGACGATGGAACTGCAGGACACGAGCAAGACCGTGGACATTGGAAGCGTGCTCGATGACGGCCCATTCAGCACATTCCAGAAGCTCATTGTCCTGCTGGCAGCGCTGTCGATCATTGTCGATGGTTTTGACAGCCAGTTGATCGGCTTCGCCATTCCCGTGCTGATCAAGGAGTGGGATATAGCCCGCAATGCATTTGCCCCGGTAGTTGCGGCGGGACTGATCGGCATGGGAATAGGCAGCGCCTGCGCCGGTTTGTTCGCGGATCGTTTCGGCCGGCGCTGGGCGGTGATCGGCAGTGTGCTGGTATTCGGCGCGGCGACCTGCGCGATCAGCCTTGCCCCGAACCTTGCGGTGATTGCTGGACTGCGGTTCATCGCCGGGCTGGGAATAGGCGGGGCGTTGCCGACCTCCACCACGTTGACGGCGGAATATACGCCCGCGCGCTTGCGCACCGTGGCGGTCACTGTCACGATTCTTTGCGTGCCTCTGGGTGGCATGGTGGCCGGACTGTTCGCCAGCGTGATCCTGCCGGCTTATGGCTGGCGCGCGTTATTTCTCACGGGCGGCGTGCTGCCGCTGGTGTTGGCGGTGTTACTGCTGTTCGCGCTGCCTGAGTCTCCACGCTTCCTTTCACGTCGTCCGCACCGTTGGGGCGAATTGGTGGCGCTGCTGGGCCGCATGTCGCGCCCTGTCGCGAAAGATGCAAGCTTCACCGACATTCGGGAGCGCGATTCCGAGAAGCACGTAGGCTTTACCGCGCTTTTCAAGGACGGCCGCGCGTTGGACACCGTGGCAATCTGGTGCGCGTTCTTCATGTGCTTGCTGGCTGTCTACGCTGCGTTTAGCTGGTTGCCGACCATGCTGACCAACGAAGGGTTGTCGGTGCAGTTTGCCGGCTACGGGCTGACGGCCTACAACCTGGGTGGTGCGATCGGGGCGTTGGCATGTGCGGTCACCATCGCACGATTCGGTTCGCGCTGGCCGTTGATCATTTGTTGCTCAGGAGCGGCTGCCAGCGCATGGCTACTGCTGACAGTCGATGTTTCCCGGCATGTGAGCGTGCTGATGTTCGGGCTTTTCACACACGGCCTGTTCGTCAATGCAGTGCAGTCCACCATGTATGCGCTTTGCGCCTATGTCTACCCGACGGGAGTGCGTGCGACCGGAACGGCGTCGGCGCTGGCATTCGGGCGGATAGGCGCAATTGTCAGCGCGTTCGCCGGTGCTGCGGTCATTACGGCAGGCGGTGCATCGTCGTACCTGCTGATGCTGGGCGCGGCAATGACAGTTGTGATGATCGCGCTTGCGCTTGTGCGTCGACATATACCGAGCGCGATCCGATAGAACGCGGGACGTACTTGCATCGGATCTTCTAATGCGGGGCTGAGCGATCCTCATCCCCACACGCTTCTGGCTTAACCAGGTCACTCAAGCGGGATTCGAATTCAATTAAATATTAGTAATTTAGCATACCTATCAAATAATAAGAGTGAGTTTAAAAGCGGATCGATTGAAACCAGGAGGGTCGAGCGCGCAACACGCTTGACTGCTGTCGGAACAAGAAATTTTCAACCTGCATTTCAAAGTGCAGGTCAGGGGACTCGGAGACCATGAAATACAAAATCGCATTATTGGGAGCGTTGCTCGGCATCAGCGCGGCGCCGTCGTTTGCGCAAAGCAATGTGACGCTTTACGGGATTATCGACACAGGCGTCGAGTATGTAACGCATGCCGATGCATCGGGCAACAGCGTGGTACGGATGCCGGGCGTGACAGGTGAACTGCCATCGCGGTGGGGCATACGCGGCACCGAGGATCTCGGCGGCGGCTGGTCGACCATCTTCACGTTGGAAAGCGGTTTCAATACCAAAGCCGGGACGCTGAACCAGGGTGGCCGCCTTTTCGGGCGGCAAGCATACGTTGGTTTGAAGGGACCGTATGGCAGCCTGACGTTCGGCCGTCAGTACACCATGACGTACTGGGCCATCCTCGACTCTGATCTGCTTGGCCCGGACATCTACGGCGGCACGGGTTCCTTCGATCAGTATCTGCCCAGCGCCCGCAGCGACAACACGGTTGCGTATAAGGGAACCTTCGGCGGCTTGACGGCGGGCGCAACCTATTCCTTCGGCCGTGATTCGGCCGGCACCGGGAACTCACCGGGGCAGGGCACGTGCGTTGGTCCGGTCCCGGGCAGTCCTCAAACCTGCCGCGAGTGGTCGGCCATGCTTCGTTATGACTGGAGTGGTTTCGGCGCTGCGGCAGCCTACGACGAACAACGCGGTGGCCCGGGCGCATCGGCGAACCTGTTCGACGGCACGCCTACGTTTGCGTTGACCAACCCAGGCGACAAAGATATCCGCATGCAGTTGAACGGCTACGGCGCGATCGGGAAATTGAAGATCGGGGGCGGCTGGCTTGGGCGAAGGGTGGAGACCGTTTCGGCTGCCTCGCCCGACGTGAGGTCGGATCAGTTTTACCTGACGGCCGCGTATCCGGTTACGCCCGCGTTCCTGGTGGATGGCGGTATCTACCGGATCGTCAACCGGCAGGACGACACGCGGGGCACGATCGAAGTGCTGCGCACGACCTATTTCTTGTCGAAGAGCACGGCTGTGTATTTGCAGGGAGCGTATCTGGCGAACAGCGCGAAAGCGGCCTACACGGTGAGTCAGGGTGGCGGTGGTACGACGCCTGCAGCGGGCGCTGGGCAACTCGGTGTCATGGCCGGATTGCGGCACAGTTTCTAGCGGTCGGAGACTTGCTCGCTACCCGGTCAACGTCTGAGCGGGTAAGCGTGCCTGACGACAAAGACAGCACGTCATGGGTCCGGTTTAGTCTCCGGCCCTCTTTACATGAGCGCTAATCGCGATGCTCCGACGCAACCCGCGCTATCCATGAGAACGCTTTATTTTCCCGAATATCCGCCATTCCGCATTAATTTTCCATTTTTTTAACGTGCACCATAAGGTCGCCAGGCGAGCTGGGGCACGCGGCGAACCCAATGATCGATGACAATAGTTGCAAGAAGGCCAGTCATTCCCGCGTTAACCGGCGTTCGCTTCCTTGCAGCGTTGAGTGTTGCGCTGTATCACCTTTCGCCTGATGTCGCGGCGTCGTTAGGGATGTCGCCGTTTTATTTCTATGAAAATTCGGGCGATCCCGTTGAATTGTTCTTCATTCTTTCCGGATTTATCCTCACCTACACGCATCCGGAAATGAACAGGGCAGAGGCGCCTGCCGTACGACAGTTCTATTTTTCCCGGTTCGCGAAAATCTACCCGATCTATTTATTGGGCTGGATTGTGTTTGCACCGCTGGTCTATTCAAACCTTGCTGCCTTGCACGGACACTCGGCCGGTCTTTATGCGCGGCTTGCGTTTTACGGAGTGATTTCGCTAGTGCTGTTGCAAGCCTGGACGCCCGCCACCGCGAACGCCTGGAATACGCCCGGATGGTCGCTCTCCGCGGAAGCGGTCTTCTATGCGTCGTTTCCCTTCCTGTTTGCCTTCCTGAAAAATCGCAGCGTTGGCGTGCTGTTGAGTTTGATCGGGGCGTGCTGGTTATTTTCCGTTATCCCGACGTTGACGCTTTCGTTGCTGCCATCATCATTGGGACAGGCGTATTGGCTGCGAGAACTGGTCAACTTTGTGCCGGTGCTTCGGATAGGCGAGTTTACCGCCGGGATATGCATGGCGCGTCTTTATCTGAGCGAGGGTATGGCCAAGTCTTTGATCTTCGACCTGGCCGCTTTCGCGGCTTTGACTGCAGCAGTTGTGGTCATCGTGCTGGCAAATCACGTGCTGGCCAAGGCGTTGCTGTTCCCCGCCTTTATCGTGCTTCTCTATTGCCTGGCACGCGCTAGAGGGGCGCTTAGCGGCTGGCTTGGAAGCAAGCCTATGGTGTTGCTTGGCGAGGCGAGTTTCGCGTTCTACATCCTGCATGTGCCGCTTTTCAGATATGCAAAGATGCTGTTCCCGAGCGTCGCCACCGCTCCCGCGCCATTCTTGGGGTTTTTGCTGGTGCTAACGGCCGTGTCGATCTTCAGTTTCCTGTCGATTGAAAAGCCGTTGTGCGCGTACCTTCGCAAAGCCTATAAGACCTCGCGCTCACCGCGTGCGATCCGGCAGCCCGAACACGCGCACTAGGTCCCGGTCGCCTTGGCCTGTCGCTAGCATTGCGCGCGGCTGAGTTTGGATTAAGGCAGGGTCACGGGAACCGGTCGCGTCAACAGATCGATATACAGACTGAAGAACCGGTTGTTATCGAACTGAGTGACATAGGTGATTTTCTTCGGCGAAGCACCGGCGGCCGGTTGATCCGGATAGACCATCACATGACCCTGATCTTCGCCGCTGGTCGTGTCGATATCCAGGTACGCGCTCTTTGTCTGCGTCGCGTAGGTCGGATCGAGAAAATAGGCGATGGTCAGCGTGTCGTAGATGTCCGTGTTGGTGCTGAAGGCATTGGCATTGGTCGTCGCATAAATCTTGGTGACGGCGGTCTGCTTGCTCGGATTGTTGGCGATCTGGTCGTAGACGCTTTCCGTCAGCGGCACGGTGTTAGTGACATCCAGCGGAATCACGGTTTGAGGAATCGTGGTTTGCAGCACCGTACGCACGGCTAGCGGATCAAACCACCAGTTCAGCTCGCCCACGGCATTTGCATTGCCCGGCACGGCCATCGCGCCGCCCATATAAACAATCTGCTTGATAAGCGGCGCGATTTCCGGCGCTTTTTGCAGCGCGAGCGCGAGATTCGTCGGCGGCCCGACTTCCAGAATAGTGACCTGATTCGGATAACGCTTGATCGTGTCGATCATGAAATCGGACGCGTTTTCCGCTTGCAGTTTCGTGCTTGTGGCAAAGCCGTCCGGCGGGGCGATGAGTTGCGAAGCCTGCGTGGGTTCAGGGCGGCTCCATGCGCCGAAATAACCGTTAGGGTTGGCGGCTTGCTGGGCGCGGATACTCGCGACATCATATTGCAGCGGGTAATCCGCGCCGGCGTAGACGCCTACGGTGTTCTGCACGCCCATCCGTTCCACCGCTTTCAGCGCGTCCGATTGTTCCTGCAATAGCCAGTCATTGCCGGTTACTACGGTCAGGCCGAGTAAATTGACTTTCCCTTGCGCCATTAATTGCGTGGTCATTGCAAAAAGCTGGCCATCATCGCCCATCGTATTAAAGTCCGAATCCATGATGACCTTTGGCGCATTCGCCAAAGGCCCGGAGTTCGAATTTCCGTTTCCACCGCAAGCCGTCAAAAACACGGAAGCCACCAGGACAAACGCGGATCTTGAGTTCATTGCTTTTCCCATTCGAGTTTGGTTGGATGATGAAAAACAACTGCCACAGGAAACCATGCAGCAGCTTGACGATGACGTGACCGGCCCCTGCAACGGGGCAGCACGGTTTCGACGCTTTAATCTAAATCGAGTAACTAAATCGAGAACCCGGGACGCTCGAGGCGCCCCGGAACAGCGAGGGCTAGGGCGCGCTGTCGACTTCCTGGCGAGTCGGGATGGAGGGTTGTGCGCCGGCGCGTGTAACGGAAATGGCGGCGGCTCTCTGCGCAAGGCTGATCGCAGCTTCTATGGGTTGGCGCGCGGCCAACTGTGCGGCGAAGACGCCGATGAAGGTATCGCCGGCAGCAGTCGTGTCCACCGCGTCCACCTTGGGTGCGGGGAAGTGCGTGCCTTCTCCTGCTTCGGGCAGCAGATAGGCGCCTTGCGATCCAAGCGTCACGATCACGTTACGCGCTCCTGCTCGCTGAAGTTCTTTCGCCGCCCGGCGCGCACCGCTTTGAGATTCGACCGGCAACCCGGCAAGGATTGCGGCCTCGACTTCGTTCGGAACCAGATAGTCGACCAACGGCAGCCACTCGGGCGGCAGCGGACCGGTAGCCGGCGCTGGATTCAATACGGTCAGCTTGCCGAATCTCCGAGCGGTGACAAGCGTGGCATAGACCGAATCCCAAGGGGTCTCGAGTTGACACACCACCACGTCGGCGGCTTTGATCACCGCCTCATGGCGCTTGACCATCTCGGGGGTAACCTGGCCGTTGCTGCCGGCTACCACCACGATCGTGTTCTGGCCGTCGTCCGCTACGGTGACGATCGCCACGCCGGTCGGCACTGACGGATCGGTTTCGACCGCGCTGCAATCAATCCCTTCCACTTCCAGATCTGCCAGCCGCAATGAGCCGTTGGCGTCGCCGCCCACGCATCCGGCCATGGCCACCCGGCCCCCGATACGTGCAGCGGCAACCGCCTGGTTGGCGCCCTTGCCGCCGGAGACCTGCGAGAACTCATGGCCGCTGATCGTTTCGCCCGGACGGGGCAGGTGCGGCGAGCGTGCGACCAGATCGGTATTGATACTCCCCATGATGAGGACGGAGCCTTGCTTCGTTTCTTTGGACATTTCAATTTCTCCTGCTGGCGAACGGGTCGATCACCGGGCTTGAGCTTTGTTAAGCACCTGAAATGAATGTGCTAAGCCAGACCGGGGCGCGACGGACGCCGCCGATAATAGGGACGCGTCTTCTTTCAGCCACCCGCGATTCGCGCCTGCTCAGCGCGAATCAACTATCCACAACGCCGCTGCACGAGCGCTGCGGACCAGGCGCTGCCAACGCTTACATGATGCGCCGTTTGCTGCGGTACGTATCCAGCACGACCGCCACCACAATCACCGCACCGGTGATGATCCGCTTGGTCGGCTCGTTCGCGCCGATCTGCGCGAGACCTGCTGCCAGCACCGAAATGATCAGGACGCCGAAGAACGTGCTGATGACCGAGCCGCGTCCACCCATCAGGCTTGTGCCGCCGATCACAACCGCTGCAATCACCTGCAGTTCGATTCCCGACCCTGCGTTGGGGTCCGCTGCCTCGAGCCGGGAAATCTGGAACAGGGCTGCAAGACCCGAAAGCAGGCCCATCAACGCAAACACGATGACCTTGTACGGCCGTGGGTTGACCCCGGCCAGCCGCACGGCCTCCTCGTTAGTGCCGATGCCAATCAGGTAGCGGCCGAATACCGTTCGGGTGAGTACGAGCTGCGCCACGACCATTACGGCGATAGCAATCAGGAATGAAGGGGAAATACCGAACGCGATGGGATTCGAGAGAAAGTCGAAGGCGTCGCCAATGTACGCCGTGCGCGAGTTCGTCATCTGGTAGGCAAGACCGCGTGCCGCTTCCAGCACACCCAGCGAGACGATGAAAGAAGGGATGCGCCAACCTACCGTCACGGCCCCCGTCACGCAGCCGGTGAGCGCCGCACCGGCCATGCCGAGCAACGCGGCCGGCAGCGCCCCCCAGTGCCATTGCAGTGCGGCGACGCTTGTCACTGCCGCGCCCAATGCGAGCACCGAACCCACCGACAGATCGATACCCGCAATAATCAGCACGAACGTCATGCCGACCGACATCACCACCAGATCGGGAATCTGGTTCGCGATCGTGCTGAAGGTGTCGTAGCTCAGGAAGTGCGAGCTCAGCACGGAGAACAGCGCGATCATGGCGATCAGTGCGCCCATCAGGCCCAGGTAGTTCGAGAAACCCAGCCGGGTGCCGATCGGCTTCGCGCTCTTGGGCGGCTCCGTCTGCGATTTCGGCGTCGTTGTTTGTACAGTCATGACAGGTGCTCCGTGATAGGGGTATCCGGCGTCTCGGCGCCCGGTTCAATAGATTCGCTGAGGATTTTATCGCGGCCCGCATAGCCCGCGAACGCCGCGGCCAGCAACGCGTCCTGTGACCAGTTATCGCGTTCGAAGACACCGGTCATGCGTCCCGCCGACATCACGCCGATGCGGTCGCAGATCAGCATCAGCTCGCGCAGGTCGCTGGACACCACCACTAGCGCGCG
The DNA here is from genome assembly GCF_002220365.1 of Caballeronia sordidicola. Classification (GTDB taxonomy): domain Bacteria; phylum Pseudomonadota; class Gammaproteobacteria; order Burkholderiales; family Burkholderiaceae; genus Caballeronia; species Caballeronia sordidicola_C. The sequence continues at coordinate 43,350 of NZ_MTHB01000229.1, forward strand.
GCCTTCGCGCGCCTGGGCGCCCATCAGTGCATAGATGTCGAACTTGGCGCCAACGTCGATACCGCGCGTGGGTTCGTCGAAGAGCAGGACGGTGCAATCGCGGGCGAGCCAGCGGCCGATCACCACCTTCTGCTGATTGCCGCCCGAGAGTTCGGACACCGGTTGCGCGGCGCTCGACGTGCGAATCCGCATGGCGTCGATCTGTTTCTGCGCGAGTGCGGTTTCGCGGCGGGCATCGATAAAACCGTGCTTCGATACCGCGCCGATATTGCCAAGCGAAATGTTCGCGGCAATCGGTTGCGGCAGCAACAAACCTTCGCCCTTGCGGTCTTCGGTAATGAGCGCAATACCCTGGCTCACTGCGTCGGAGGGCGACTTGATGCTGACAGTCTTGAGCGCCGCACCCCGGTGCGCGATCGAGATGTTGCCGCTATCCGCCCGATCCGCACCATAGATCAGCCGCATGAGTTCGGTCCGGCCTGCGCCAATCAGTCCGCTGATGCCGAAGATCTCCCCGGCTTTTACTTCAAACGATACGTCGCGCACGGCGTGGCCGCGCGTCATGCCTTGCACCTTGAATGCTGTCGTGCCGATCCGGCGTTCGCCGAGGTCGATACGTTCGCCAATATCACGTCCGACCATCAGCGTGACGAGCTTGTCGCTGGTGAGGTTGCGCATCGCATCGACGTGGACCAGCCGGCCGTCACGCAACACGGCCGCGCGTTCGGCGATCCGCGCCAGTTCTTCCAGCCGATGCGAGATATACACCAGCGCAACGCCGCGCGATTTCAGGCGGGCGACTTGCTCGAACAGCAGGTCCACTTCGCGAGCCGTGAGCATGGCGGTGGGTTCGTCGAGGATCAGTACGCGGCAATCGCCGATGAGGTTGCGCGCAATCTCGACCATCTGCTGATGGCCAATACCGAGTTCACCCACGAGCGTATCCGGGTCGATGGCATCGAGCCCGACCTGGGCCATCGCCTGACGCGCATCTTCGCGCAGCGTCGTGCGGTCGATCCAGCCCAGCCCGCGTTTTGGCAGGCGATTCAGAAAGAGGTTTTCAGCAACCGACAGCGTGGGCAAGAGGTTCAGTTCCTGCATCACCATGCGCACGCCGAGCGCTTCGGCGTCGTTGCGGCTTGCCGGCGCGTACGATACACCGCCGAGTTCCATTGAACCGGTGGTAGGCGTCACAAGACCGCCTACGATCTTTGAGAGCGTGCTCTTGCCGGCGCCGTTTTCGCCTGTCAGCGCGAGCACTTCACCGGGACGCAAATGGAGCGAGATGTCCGCGAGCACCGGTTCGACGTAGGTCTTGCCGATCCCGTGAATGGTCAGCACCGGCGCTATGTCGGCGGAAGGGACGATTGAACTTGGCATCGCTTATGAGAGGCTGGAGCAGGTACTTGAATGCGAGTTCCGCCCCGGCCATGAAGAGCCGGGGTGCACTATGCGTTTGAACACTTGAAGCTGAAGCCGGGTACGCGTCGAGATACTCTGGCCGCTTGCAGCATTCAGGCATGCATCCGTCACCGTGGCGTAGTGCGACTCGCCGCGATGACGCATGCCCGTTGGCTCGGGGCCAGCAGGCTTACTTGGTGACCAGGTTGACCGGCGTTTCCACCACGCTCGACAGTTGCGACTGTTTCTGGTGCTCGGAGAGCGCCTTCAACGCGGTATCGATACCGAACACAGCCTGCTTCGCGGCGTATTGATCCGCAGTGGCAAGGACCCGGCCGTCGGCGAGCATCGGCTTGATGGCGTTGATGTTGTCGTAGCCGACGACCTGCACCTTGCCCGCCTTGCCGGCCGCCCGCACTGCAGCAACCGCGCCAAGGGCCATGTTGTCGTTGCCGCACAGCAGCGCCTTGATGTTGGGGTTCGCGTTCAGGATCTGCGATGCCACTGCATTACCCTTGTCGATTTCCCAGTCGCCGGATTGCAGCGCAACAACCTTCATGCCGCCTGCTTGCATCGCTTGCTTGAAGCCGGCCGTGCGCTGCTGCGCGTTGGTCGTGGTCGACACGCCTTCGATAATGCCGACTTCATCGCCAGCCTTCAGTTTCTTGGCCAGGTAGTCGCCCACCAGTTTGGCGCCCTTCGCGTTGTCCGGACCGACGAACGGTACGTTCAGGTCCTTCGACTTGAGCACGTCCGGGTCCAGCTGGTTGTCGATGTTCACCACGATGATCCCCGCATCCACGGCCTTCTTGATGACCGGAACGAGGGCTTTTGAATCAGCGGGGGCAATCACGAGCGCGTCGACCTTCGAGACGATCATCTGCTCGACAATGCGGATCTGGTTCGCGGTATCGGTTTCGTCCTTGATGCCGTTCGAGATGAGCGTGAACTTGCTCGCGTTATGCGCCTGATAGTCCTTGGCGCCCGTTTCCATGGTGAGGAAGAACTCGTTGGCGAGTGACTTCATCACGAGGGCGACAACGGGTTTTTTCGCCGTTTGAGCGAACGCCGACGAGACAGGCAACAGCGAGAATGCGGCTGCTACTGCGGTTGCAGCGGTTGCAGCGAGTACGCGGCGCCGTGCTAAGTTGGCCTTGCGGGTCATAGAGTCTCCGTTAGTTAGTTCGCTCTTCGGTCTACTGAGGGAATAGCCGTCGAGTCGTTTGAGCAGTTAGTCGATTGGTGGACTGGTCTGTAAATCAATGTGAGTGACATGCTTGTTGCCGCATCGCTTTAACACTAGTAAGTGAAAACCCGATGCATGAGCCGTGGCGTAAATCAAGCGGCAATCCAGCCCATCCGGGTCTAATGCTATCCTCGCGATTCGCGATATGCTACGTCTAAAATCGAAAGCGAGCGTTTCAAAAATGGAACACGTTGACTGGGACGACCTGCGGCTTTTGCTCGCTATCGCCCGTGAAGGAACCATGAGATCGGCCGCTGCGGCGTGTGATCTTAGCGCGGCGACGCTATCGCGTCGCTTGACGGAGCTTGAAAGAAGATTGGGTGAACCCCTGATTGACCGCGTGCCTTCCGGCTGCGCAGTCACGGCGTTCGGACAGCGGGTGCTTGCATGGGCCGAGCAGATGGAGGCACTGGCGCACCAGATTGAGCGGGCGGGGGACGTCACGGGCTCTCATGGACTGGAGGGCACGGTCAGGATCAATGCGGTCGAGTGGATGTCCTACATCCTGATGAAGCTTCTCGGCTCATTCCAGGAAAGGTTTCCCGGACTGGCCATCGAAGTGCTGACCTCGCAGCAGCCGTACAATCTTGCCCGGCGCGAAGCGGATATCGCCATCTGGTCGGAATGCCCGGACGAGGGTGACCTGTACGTGCGCCGGATCGGCAAGGTCCGCTTTGGTTTATATGCGTCGCGGGACTATTACCTTCGTCACAAGGTGGCCATCAAGAAGAAGGAATGGAGCAAGCTGTCCTTCGTCGGCTATGACGAGCGCCGGGGGGACCATCCTGCGGCCCGCTGGCTCAAGACACTGCCGGGCGCGCCCGCGCCGAGCCTTCGCAGCAGTTACGTGCTGGGCGTGTTCGACGGCGTGCTGGGCGGCTCGGGACTGGGCGTGCTCGCTCAACTGGCGGGCGACACGACCAGCGACCTGGTCTGCATCGAACCGCATATCAGGGAACTGGATCAGGATGTCTGGATGGTCCTGCACCCGGCGCTTCGCGGCAGCGAGCGCATACGGGCGGTCTCGAACCTGGTCGCCGATATTTTCAGGTGACTTGAGGCGTGCGACGCAGGTATTGCGTTGAGCCTCGCGGCCTTTTGCACACGCCGCAGCGGCTCATTGGGCATGGAGATTATCCGGCGCTTCGATTTCCATTTAACGAACGCGGTTTTTGAATCTGCCCAATCAATATCCGGGCATTCTATCTGCCATAATTCGGTCGGTTTCGCTTTGTTCAAAGAACTCGGAAATTCCATGAAATCCAATAATAAATGGCGGTACGGGGTAGTTCTCTGGGCAAGCGCGGTGGTCTGCACGGCCGCTTGCGCCGGTACAACAGCATTAGCGGCAGCGCCCGCTGCGCAGGATTCGTCGTCAGCATCGGGAAATGCGCTCGGCGACGCGAGCGCGCGGCGTGGCTTGCTGACTAACGGCGCGGCTGACGAACCGCAGGCGCCGGGGAATGGAAGCGACGCAAGTAACGGCAGCAACGGCAGCATTACCGAGTTGCAGCAGATGATCCGCGACGGCAAGGTAATAGAAATGCGCACGACCTATAACGGCAGTTATGGCGCGAGCATGTTGTTTTATCCGGACCAGATGACGTATTACATCGCGCTGTTCCAGCAAAAGAAGTTTTGGCGCGTGATCAAGACGCAGACCGATACGCGTGCCGAAGCGGTGTATGCGGAATTCGCGAAGAACACCGCCCAGCTTGCCGATTCGGAAATCCGTCGCGAGAAGCTCCAGGCTGAAAACGCCTTCGCGGATCGGCTGATTGCTTTGCAGCAGAACCGGGCGAACCGTCTGCAAGCGGATGTCGATGTGGCGCGCGCGCAGCAAAGCCAGGTGGTTGATCGTCAGGCGCAACAGCAGGCAGCCATTGCCACGTTGCGGGCGCAGCAGGACGCGGCTCAAGCCGAATTGCGTGCCTTGCAAACCAAGGTGCAGGATCTTCAGCGTCAGGCGGATGGCGACCTGACACTGGCGCCGCAGTGATTCTCTCAAGGCGTAAGGGTTGATGGCATTCGCGTATTCCGCCAGCAACCCCTCCCAACAAAACCCTGAATCCGTGAGCCGGAGCCAAGCGAAAACCCACTGCGCAACAGCTTCATTGCGTTTAAACCGCCTGTTCGACGCCAGCCCGGCTCACGGCCTTGCCTCCCACCAGACAGACAATCAAGGCGGCTAGCAAAAGCGCACATAACGCGAGCCGCAAACCCAGGAAACCTGCGCCCAGCCCGATCAAGGGCGGCCCCACCAGAAAGCCGGCATAACCCGCCGTGGCAGCCATGGAAACGCCGACGGCCGGTGTTGTCGTCGAACGGCCCGCGGCACTAAAGATCACAGGCACGATGTTAGCCAGGCCGATTCCCACCAGCGCAAACCCCACGCAAGCGGTGACCACGTTTGGATAACCCAGCACCAGCGCTAAGCCCAGGGCTGCAATCAGCCCTCCGCTAGCGACCACTACGCCCGCGCCTAAGCGTCTGACCGATACATCGCCGACCACGCGGCATGCTGCCATCGCGAAGGCAAACGACGAATAGCCGAGCGCCGCCGCGCTTGCTTGCGTGTCGAGTGCGGAGCGCAGGAATACCGCGCTCCAGTCCGCCACCGCGCCTTCGACCAGCATGCAGAGAAAGGCGAGGGCGGCGAGTTTCGTGACGCCCGCGCTAGGCAATGTAAAACCGCTAGCCGAGGTCACTGCCCTTGGTCCGATATCCCGTAGCGCAAATACAGCGCTGGTCAGAATGAGTGCGCCAATAACGACGTCAGGCAGCAACAATCCGCCCATCGTGCCGATGCCGTTGGCCTGAAGCGCCGCGCCCGCGGCCGCCCCCAACAGACCGCCCATGCTCCAGGCCGCATGAAAGGACGACATGATCGGCGCCTGCCATTCGCCTTCGATAGCGCTGGCATGTCCGTTCATCGATACATCCAGTGCGCCGTTCGCCGCGCCCAACGCAAAAAGCACGGCGCATAACAAAGCGAAGTCCGGAACCAGCGCGGGCAAGGGCAGTGCGAGAACAAATGCAACGCCCAGGAACGCGGTGACGCGGCCGCTTCCGAAGCGCGCCGCCAGGCGCCCCGCGAGCGGCATGGCGACAATCGCGCCCAACGCGAAACAAAACAGCGCGACCCCGAGCGATGTATCGCTTAGCGACAAAGCTTCCTTGATCCGCGGAACTTCGACAGCCCACGCGCCAATGCCCAGCCCGTTAGCGAGAAACACCGCCGTGGTGGCAATACGTTCAGCGACAGGTTTCATCATTGAGCCCCCGCATGAGCCACGATCACGTTGGCGCAGATTTTTTCGAACTCGCCCAGCCGCTGCGCGCAGACATCCGCCTCCACGATCAGATGCTCGATGCCGGACGCCGCCACCACAAAGAAGGGCGCCACTGTCATCAGCTTCTCGGACGTCATCGCGATGGCGACCTGACCGCTCGATTTGACCATCGCGCGTTTAAGCTCGGCTTCCTCAGCCTCGAATGCAGCCACGCCCTCGGCCGGGTCGATGGCGCAAGCGCCGAGGAAACACAGGTCGGCCTTGATCTGCTGGACCTGCAAAAGGGCAGTGGATCCGAGAGACCCCGCTCCACGCGCGCTCACCCGGCCACCGATCAGGATGACATCGAAGCCAGGACGATCGAGCAAACGCGAGCAGGCGTCGGGGGAATTGGTCACGACCGTGAGGTCCGCGTTGTCCGGAAGCGCCGCCGCAATCGCGACGTTGGTCGACCCGGCATCGAGCAGGATGATTTGCCGCGGCCGGACGATGGATGCTGCTGCAATGGCTAGTTGGGCTTTTCGGTCCACCGCTTCGCGCAGGCGCGTGGACCCGGCCGGCGCAGAGGGCGCGATCAGGAGCGCACCGCCGTACACGCGCTTGCAATGACCCGCTTCTGCCAGATCGCGCAGATGGCGGCGAACCGTGTGTTCGGAGGTGTTGAATTCGAGCGCGAGTTCGGTCGCCAACACGCGGCCGTGCGTTCGTAGCCGGTCGAGAATCAGCTTTGCGCGTTCGTCGGGAAGCAACCCGTCTACGGCATCACGCCGGGTTCTTTGCATATCGTCGGTCTCAGTCTGGACATGTTCGTTCGTCGTTAATCGAGTATAAGCGATCATAATCGAGCATAATTTATCGTAAACGAGCGAGCGCAGGCAACTATTTTTGATGTCCGTATTTTGTGGCTGACGTCCGCGTACCGATTGCGCCTCAGCAGACTGCCAGTGAATGGGCGCTTTCGAAGACCAACGCTCACTCGTGCGTCCCATCGCGGATAGCATCGACATCACGCGCTATCCTGAGCTGCCGTCGCAAACGGTGAAGGCATAAGCGACCAAGACGTGCGATGGACATTGCGGATGGCGCGACAAGAAAGGGAAGAAACGTGGAACTACGACACTTGAGGTATTTCACCGCGGTCGCCGAGAATCGGAGCTTCCGGCTGGCCGCCGAGCGCATTAATGTCACGCAGCCAGCGATTACTCGCCAGATACAGGATCTTGAACAGATGCTGGGCGCGCGGCTTTTCGATCGCACCCCGCAGGGAGTCAAGCTTACTGTCGCGGGCGAACTGTTCCTGCGTGAAGTTCGCAAGTCGCTCGGCATTCTTGAGTCGGCTACGCGCGCGGTGAGATTGGTTGCATCGGGGCTCCAGGGCGCGTTACGCCTTGGCGTGGTCGAAAACGCAAGTTGGGATGGCCTGGTCCCTGATGCATTCAACAGCTTCCAGCGTGAAGCACCCGAGGTGAGCATTCATCTGGCGCCTATGAACACGCCCGAGCAAGTCGCCGAGATCCTGGCGGGAACGCTTGATGGCGGGTTTATCTATACCTACGGCGAGCTTGCGCGCGCGCTGCGTGTGTTACCTCTCGCCATTGACGATGTGGTGGCTGCAGTACCGCGAAGCTGGAACTTTCCGCAAGATCAACCGATTTCTGCCCGTGAGCTGAATGGCCGGCCAATGGTGTGTTTTCCGCGGCAAACATACCCGGCGTATTACGACATGCTGGTCAGCGCGTGCAGCGAAGCTGGATTGACGCTGGACGTAGTGCAGGAAGTGCCGACCGAGGCGGCAATCCTTTCGCTCGTCTCGGCCGGCATGGGGGCCGCGATCGTGAATGCCGCGAATCTCGGGCGGCCACCGGCGCGCGCGCAGTTCCTGCGCTTCACGGACTTGTCAGTCAAGATGCCGCTGGCGTTCGCTTATCTGGAGACCAATCCCAACACGGCATTGCAGCGATTGCTTCGCGTTCTCGACACGATGCTGCAGCCCGACGTGAGCGATGGGGAGCGCAGCGGCTGTTAAACAGCGGTAGATGCATCCGCGGACGAGCCGACTATCGGTTGAATGTCTTCACAAGAAGCGCCATACGAAGCCGCCTTCGCGTTGGGCCAAGGCACTCACCACGCCCGCCGATGTTCCGGCAAAGTGCGGCGTGAACACCGTCGCGTCCGTTTCGATCGCCCGCTCGAGTACCCATCGTCGCGAGACAGTCGCGCGATGCTTGTCGGCACAGAACACCGAACTCCACGCGGGACGATAAACCTGGATCGGGTGATGCCACACATCGCCGCTAAAGAGCGCGTGCGCCCCCGCTGACTCGATTTCGATCGACATGTGTCCGGCACTGTGCCCCGGCGTCGGATGAAAGCGGATGCCCGGCAGATAGTCGCCGCCCTCCGGACCGACTTCGTCGGCCAGTCCTGCGTCGATCACCGGCAACACGCTGTCATCGAAAACCATGCGTCGGCTCTCGCCAGCCGGCGTGTCGAAGAACTCCCGCTCGACGCGAGGGAACACGTAACGCGCGTTGGGAAAAGTGGGCACCCAGCGGCCGTTTTCGAGCTGGGTATTCCAGCCTGCATGGTCCACATGCAGGTGCGTAAGCAGCACGAAATCGACCTCTTCCGGCTTCACCCCCGCGCGCTCCAGTCGCTCGAGGTAGGGTGTATTGAGTTGGTGGAACAGGGCGCTGAATGGCCGGTCCTTATGATTGCCGCTTGCGGTGTCTACGAGAATGACCTTTCCGCCGACTCGCAGCACCCAGGTATTGACGTTCAGGACGAAGTTGTCGGCGGCCGCGTCGACTTGCCCATCAGCGAGCCATGCGTGGTGCTCCTGAATCACGGCGGGGTCGAAGTCGGCGAACAGCTTGTCGGTCTTCAACTGAAACTGTTGTTCAGTCACGCGGGTGATCAACGCGTCGCCGACGCGGTAGGTGGTCGGTTGTTCATCCATGAGGGATCTCCGCTGGCGATTCAATAGGATTCAGGAGCATCGCGACCGCGCCGGCGAGCGCGATGGCGACGATCGTCAACATGCCGGCCTGCATATCGCCGGTCAGGGTCTTCACGACACCGATGATGATCGGACTCGCGAAGCCGCCAAGCGCGCCGCAAATGTTGATGAAGGCAATCCCGCCCGCTGCCGCCGCCGTGCCCAGGTACCCCGCAGGCAGCGCCCATAGAACAGTGTACGACGCCCAAAGCATGGCGGTGGATAGAGCGATAGCAGGCAACGCGATGCCGAGATTACTTGGGTATAGTCCGGCGATGGCCAGCGCGATGGCACCCGCGATGCTCGCGAGCGCACTATGGCGACGGCGCTCGTTGCGCCGGTCGGAGCTGCGGCAGAGCCAACCCATCGCGGCAATGGCTGCAACGTAAGGCACGGACGACCAAAAACCGATCGCCATCGTGCCGGCAACACCGGCGGTCTTCAGGATGGTGGGCAGCCAGAAACTCACCGTATAAATCCCCGCGATCACGCAAAAATTGCTGAACGCGAGCGTCAGCACCCGTGGGTCGGAGACAACGGTTCTCAATGAGCGGTGCCGCGCTTCGCTCGCCGCACGGTTCAAGCGTTGCGCATCGAGGTCCGCAGCAAGCAACGCCTTCTCGTCATCGGAGAGCCAGTTTGCCTGCTGCGGACGATCATCGAGGAAAAAGAATGCGATCACACCCAGCACGCAGCACGGCACGCCTTCGACGATGAACATCCACTGCCAGCCTTCGAGTCCATGCGTGCCTGCCAGCGTGGTCATTGCCCAGCTTGACAACGGTCCGCCGATAACACCGCCGATCGGTCCGGCCCACATTACGACTGCCATCGCGCGAGCGGTGCGGGATGGCGCGTACCAGTAGGTCAGGTACAGCACCATTCCCGGCGCGAAGCCCGCTTCGAACACACCGAGTAGAAAGCGCAGGGCGTAGAACGCGTGGATGTCCCGGACGAACAGCATTGACGCGGAAGTGATCCCCCACAGCACCATGATGCGTGACAGTGTTTTTCGGGCACCGATCCTTGGCAGGAGCAGATTGCTGGGAATCTCGAACAGCACGTAGCCGACAAAGAAGATGCCCGCAGCGACGCCATAGGCCGCGTCGGAGAACGAGAGCTGGCTCTGCATCTGGAGCTTCGCGAAACCGATGTTGATGCGGTCGAGGTACGCGAGCATGTAGCAGAGCGTCAGGAACGGCAGTAAGCGCCACGTGATCTTTCGGTACAGCGCATCGCGCGCGTCGATGCCTTCTGTCAAGGGGATTGCGGACATGGTCGTCTCCGGGTTCACTGCGCGTGCGGGTGGGGATCGGAATGGGCTGCCACGAGCGCAACGCAATCGCCCGGCTCGACGCTCGCGAACGAACGCACGATAACGACCACGCCCGCGCTGCGAAACTTCAACTCGACGGGCTTGGCCCACGGCGCGTGCGGATCGAATACGCGCCCGGCCAGGTCACCGGCGCTCACGCGGTCGCCGAGCTTGAACACCGGCTCGAAGAGCCCGCGCGTGGCCGCAAAGACGTAATGCCGCTCTCCGTCAACGTGCAGCCATCGCGTGTCGTAACGCGGTGCCGGCAGTGCTTCGCTCGAGCAGATACCGAGTGCCGCGAGTACTCGCTGCAAGCCTTCCTCCACGATCGCCAGGCCGTGCGGATTACACGTCGCGTAGCCGCCGAATTCTCCGCAGAGAAAGAGCTTTCCACGTCGCTCGATAGCGGCGCCATACGTGCGGTCCTCGCCGAGCAGGTCCATCACCATCGCGTTCGGTGCGGCAAACGCATCGACGATCCGCCTATATTCATGGCGTCGGTCAGCGTCGAGCGGTGGTGCGACCAGCAGCGTCGGCAGATGGTCGAACGACGCACCTCCCGCGTGGATATCGAAGACGAAATCGGCGCGGGGAAACAACTCGGTGTCCACGTAGTGCGCAATCATCTCCGTGATGGAGCCATCGCGATGACCCGGGAAGATCCGGTTCATGTTGGCGCCGTCAATAGGCGAGGTCCGCCGCCCCGCGAGAAGCGCGGGAAAGTTGAGACCGGGTACGACGATCAGGCGACCGCTGATTTGCATCGACGGCATGCGTTGCAGCAGTTTCATCAGCGCAATCGGGCCTTCGTATTCGTCGCCGTGATTGCCGCCGGTGAGGAGCGCCGTTGGACCGTCACCGCGCTTGAGCACGGCGATCGGGATCGGGATATGCCCGTATGCGGAACGGTCCACGGAATGCGGCACGCGCAATGTGCCAGTCTGAAAGCCTTCTTGCTCGAAATCGATATCTGTCGAGATGCGAGAGCGGTCGGTGGCCATGATTCGTCTCCTGACTGTTGGCATAGAGTGCGGCGGCGAATGCAAACGACGCAGCGATGCCCGTACTATCGGAAATCGAAGTGATTTATGCCAATGCCGATTGATGGCCAGCGTGATGTCTTGGAGGCATCACGCGCCAGCGAGGGAGTGATACAAGCCTTCGACGGAATTGAATGACGCCCCGCCAGATGGCGGATGTCTCCTTGCATGAGGGCAAAGTGCGGGTGTAGTGCGGGTGTAGTGCGATATCGGGTATGGGCTAACCGCGACTTCAGGTTCGGCGAGTGTGCGAGTCAGGGTTCCTAAAACGTGTGAGATAAGCGTCGGCTGGCAAACCGTGCAAAGCTGACCGACGCTCCATGGCTTACAAGATGTACTGGGCCTTCTGTTAATCCGTCGTCCCCGAATAGGCGGCTCTCAGCGCGGCGACGTCAAACTTCACCATTTTCATCATGGCGCCGGCAACGCGCGTGGCCTTTGCTTGATCGGGGTCAGCCATCATCTCGATGAGATCGGATGGAAGGATCTGCCATGAGACGCCGAAGCGGTCTTTCAGCCAGCCGCATGCCTCGGGCGAACCGCCGCCCTCGAGAAAAGCGTTCCAATAACCGTCAAGCTCTTCCTGATCGTGACAATTGACCATAAGCGATATCGCGTGGTTGAACGGGTCGGGTCCGCCGGAACTCATGGCAATGAAGGGTTGCCCAAAGAGAACAAACTCGACGACCTTCGTGGAACCGGCGCTCGGCACCGCGGTTACTCGAGTGACACGCGAGTCTGGAAAGATACCTGCATAGAAAGCCGCGGCCTCCTCAGCCTCGTTGGAGTACCAAAGAAAAGGCGTGATCTTTTGAATCGTCATGGCAAATCTCCTTTGAGTGTTGGCTAAATGCGCAGGCAAGCCGCATGCCGTCATTGGGACGACGAACGAGAACCATCAAAATCGACATGCCAGGCAGAAAAATGTCACTTTTTTATACCAGCTTCGGCCGTCCAGGGAATGACCGGCATTCCGGCTGCTCAGATTTGCGAAATGCTCTCCGCGCGTTCCGAGCGGCCTAGAAAGAAACCTTGCGCGCTGGTACATCCGGAGGCTCGTACAAAGCTCAGTTGCTCGTGCGTTTCGATGCCTTCCGCCGTGGTGGGAATCCCTAGTTCGTGGGCGAGGGCCACGATGCCGCGAACCACCGCCGCCGACTCCCGCCGATGAACGGATTCACGCACAAACGAACTGTCGATCTTCAGGGTGTCGAACGAAAAGCGGCATAGATTCGACAGCGTGGAAAAGCCAGTTCCGAAATCGTCGAGCGCGAGACCGATACCCATCGCGCGAAGTTTCTCAACGTTGCGCCGGGTCGGGACATCGTCACTCATGAGTACGGTTTCGGTGACCTCGATGTTCAGTCGTGAAGGCGGCAACCCTGAATCCTGCATGACCGAGGCAACCAGGTCCGCGAACGACTCTTCGCGTAGTTGCACAGGCGACACGTTCACCGCCACGACCACCGGCTCGCGCCAACGGGCCGCTTCCGCGCAGGAACGCCGGAGCACCCATTCCCCGAGCGGCAGGATCAGCCCCGTTCGCTCTGCAATGGGAATGAAGGTCGTGGGCGGCAACTCGCCTCTCGTGGGATGGGTCCAGCGGACCAGTGCTTCCCGTCCGGTGACAACCCCGCTAGCCAGATTGACGATCGGTTGATATTCCATGCGCAAGCCGCTGCCAAATGATTGAAGTGCGCCTTCCAGGTCGCTTCGCAGGAGGCTCAAGCTGTCGTCGGAGGCGTGCGCCTTGGCATCGAAAACGGCAAAGGCGCTTTTGCCGCTGCGCTTGACCGCGTACAACGCCCGGTCGGCGCATATCAGGAGTTGCGGTCCTGTTTCCCCGTGCTCGGGATATTGCGAAATTCCGACACTGGCGCCAATCCGCACCAGCGCCTCGTTAAGTACGAATGGACGCGCAAGGGTTTTCACAATCTGATCCGCCAGCAGCCGGACTTCTTCGCTGATGGCGGCGTCGCTGGAAATGGCGACAAATTCATCGCCCGCCAGTCGGCCGACAACGTCCCCCTGCCGCAAGACGGCTCGCAGGCGCTTGGCGGATTCCTGAAGCACCAGGTCGCCGGCCGCGTGCCCGAGGCTGTCGTTGATTGCCTTGAAACCGTCAAGATCGATCAGGAGCACCGCGAACGATCCGGGCTTGAGCGCCGGCTCGGCATCGGTACGGTTCAGCAAGAGTTCGCTGATGCGCGCGCGGTTTGGCAGGCCCGTGAGGCTGTCGTGACGGGCAAGGCGGTTGCTGGTTTCCTGCGCGAGCAGCAGCGCGACCGTGTCCTTGTTGCTGCGGATAGCAACGGTAAAGAAGCCGGCTGCGCAAAACGGTGCCTGGAACAGCAAGACGATTTTTCCAGAAGACGGAGACAGCGCGGCGCCGATTCCGAGCAACGTAAAGATGACTGAGATCTGGATCAGGACAAGCCGGGGTATGCCTGCGTTACGGCCGGCCAGCCCGCCTACCACACCAACGGCGCACACGTTCCCCAGCAGGAAAAGTGTCTGATCTCCGCTGATGTTGCATAAGAGGGCGCCGAGTCCGAGCAGCGCGCTCCACAAGATGCTGGCAAGCAGGAACAGTGATGTCGGCGTGGGCTCGTTGCGAGCGCTGCGCTTGCAACAGACGTAGATCAGGGACAGGCGCACGATCAGGAGTGCGATCACGGCGAGCGTCCATAACGCGTAGCCGACGCTCGGATAAAGATAAAAAGCGGTGGCGCAAACGCTGATCTCGCAAACTGACGCCATCGCGATGGACGCCGTCCTGGTGAACAGGTTTGACAGCAATATCTGTCGATTATCAGCGCTCAGGTCTTGAGCGGATCCTACTAGCCATTTGAAAAACGGCAACCTCGGTTCACTAAACGCCATGGCATGCGCAATATAGGTAGGTACTTGGTTATCGGCGCGACTGGTTTTTTCTGACCTCGATTATCCCGGTAAATGTGTCCGTTGCTCTAATAATATGATGTGACGCCGGCGTGACTCAGGCGGGCAACAGGACTATCTGAGAGCGCAACAATGCGGGTTTTGCGACCAGGGCTCTCGCCAGGCCGTTGCCGGACAAGGGCGAGAGGGGGAGGGCTTGTGGATGACCTGGTTCAGGAGGCGCAATTTTGCCTACGGAAAATAATACAGATTGCCGGCTGTTTTGCTCCGCAGCATGACGAGCGGGGACCTGCAGAGGGTAGGCTGCCGACGTCGTGCTGTCAGGGGCGCCTTGGCGCCGAAGTTAAAATGCAGGGAGTGATGCGGCGGATTAGTCTTGTCTCGGAGTGAGTGCGCGAGCGAACTCGGATCGAGCATCATGCTGCGCGGTCTTTTGCTTGGAGGACAAAAATGAAGCGTGGTATTTGCCCATTCGTTGCGTTGATGGTTGCGGCGCCGGGTCTCGTGATGGCGTTCAACGAAGACGCGTCATACAACCAATGCGTGATGCAATCGCTGAAAGGGGTGAGGAGCAGACAGGCGACCGAACTGATTACATCAGTCGTGTCGAAAGCTTTATAGGGAAAGCGCTTTCATGAATAACAACGAGAAGAACTATCGCATCTGTCTTGTGCAGAACCGGCAAGGAATAGAGAACGACTACGCTGCGCACCGAGTGGCGGCAGCCTGTCGCCGCGCGAATAGCCGCTAAGCTGGCCACGCCTGGGCACTTGCCGAGCATGCCCGATGAGTGATTGTCAGAGCCGTGAGTGATGACTCCAACGCGGCGCACTGCCTAAGCAGCGCACCGCGTTAGCGCACCCAATCAGAACCGATGGATGATGCCTACGCCCGCAGCAAACTGGCTGGGAGATGACGACGGCGCGGATTGGAAACCGTCGCCAACCGTTGCGGTCGCGTTGATGATGTTGCCCGCACCACTCGTGCCGAGCGTTTTGCCGTTCGCGCGCTGATAGGCCTGCAATGCATAGAGTCCGGTGCGTTTAGAGAGCGAATAGTACTCGGACAGGTTGAACTGCTGGTACTGCGCGGAACTGGTAATGCCGTTGGCTTTCGTCGCACGCGTATAGCTGTAGCCGGCCGCCAGGTCGACGAGCGGCAATGCCTTCCAGTGCAGCACGGCGCCGCCCGTATTGAAGATCTCCGTGGTCTTGAAGCTCGAGTTGATACCCGGGATGTATTGCACGTTCGAGTACGAGAAGGAGATATCCAGCGTCTGCGTGAACGTATAACCGCCGGTCACGGCAATACGCTGCTGCGCCTGAGCGGTCTGATAACCGTTCGTGATCGCCGATACACCTGACTGGCCCGCGGAGTTGGTGGTCGAGTCCGCGCCAAACGCGCCGCCGCCCGAGGTCGAGTTGTTGATCCGGGTGATACCCGCGGCAAGCCCGAACGGACCGTTGAGGTACTGGACCGCGCCGCTCCATGTCGAGCCCTGGTTCACGCTGCCTGGGACGCCGGCAAACGAATACGAACCGCTGGCAGTGAATCCGAACATCTTCGGTGACGTGTACACGAGCGAATTATTGGCGCGATAAATCGTGTCCATTTCGTCGAGATCGCCCGGATGTGCGCCGAAGGCACCGGTAAGCCAGGTCGTCGGGCTGTAGGGCGAAAGCAGCGTGTAGTAGGACGTGTACTGGCGGCCTGCGGTGAACGTACCGTAGACCGGGTTGGTCAAGCCTACCCATGCCTGCCGGCCGAACATCGCGTTCGTGTATTGCTGACCACCCGACGCCGCGTTAAAACCCGACTCCAACTGGAAGATGGTCTTGGTGCCGCCGCCCAGGTCTTCCGAGCCCTTGAGGCCGAAGCGGCTGCCCGCCCAGATTCCAGAAAGCATCTTTATGTTGGAGCGCCCACCCTTGTTTGAACCCAGCGACGTCTGGCTGCTCTGGTACGAAATAGAGTCGTCGACAATACCGTACAGCGTCACGCTGTTTTGAGCGAAGACCGGTGAGGCGAGGGTAGCGAGGCTGATTAATACTGCTTTTTTGGCGTGGCGTGACTGCATGTTTTATCTCCTCTTGTTGTATCAATGATTGCGACGTGGCCAGCAACGTCGCGGGCTTTTCCTGCTTGCTCATTTAACGAAATTACTCAGCGAAAAGTCGGGTGATGGATTTCCTGAGCTTCGCGCCTTGTGTCCGGACCGCAAAAACATTTCAGGCGATGTCTCCCGAATCGCCTGAAAAATAATCGGTAATCCTTATAGAACCCCCGCGTAATTGGACTCCGGAGCGCCTCGCACGCCTGGACGCACCGCAAGCAAATGACCGTCGTGTTCGTTCGCGCCGTTAGCGGGACGAATCGATGTAACAAAGAGCGTGTCAAGTTCGCGGCCGCCGAACGTGCACATCGACGGTTTCGTGACCGGCAGCGCAATGCTTCGGTCCAGCCGGCCGTCAGGCGTGAAACGCAGCAGCAGACCCGCGTCGTTTGCGCAGGTCCAGTAGCAGCCGTCGGTGTCGACAGCCGCGCCGTCCGGGCGCCCCGCAAACTGGTTCAGGTCGGCAAAGATGCGGCGGTTACGTGGCTCGCCGGTTTCGACGTCGTAGTCGAAAGCCCAGACAAGCCTGCGCGCCGGATGCGAATCGGAGAGATACATCGTCGTGCCGTGCGGCGACCAGGCGAGTCCGTTCTGCACGATCAGCCCGTCGACAATGGGCGCTGACAGCGTGCCGTCGGCGTCGTATCGAAATAGCGAGCCCGACGGGTTGGCGGCAGCCATGTCCTGCACCATCGTGCCGGCCCAAAAGCGGCCTTGACGATCGCAACGGCCGTCGTTGAAGCGCATGTTGGGCAGCGGAAAAACCGGCGCGGCGAGCTTGCGCACACTCGCCTCAAGCGCAGTAGAGAGCGTCACGGCGAAGAGTCCGGTCTCGCATCCGGCGAGAACGGTGCCGTGACGGTCGAAGGTGATGCAGGCCACTTTTTCGGGCAAGCGCCACTCGGTGCGCTTGGCCGTGCCCGCATCCAGACGAGCGATCGTGCGCGCGGGGATATCGACCCAATACAACGCCTGTTCCGGTTCCCGCCAGACCGGGCTTTCTCCCACTTCGCAAGGTGCCTGACCCGCGGCTTCGAAGCGTTCGACGGCCAGTGTTTCGGGCTGCATAGTGTTCATGACGAGGGTCTCAGCGTCCAACGCAGCCAGCTCATTTCTACGCGCAGTTTCGCGCGAACGCGGCCAAGCGTGACGCTCAAGGCGGGCGTCGCGCCGTAGTGGAGGGGCGCCGGTGCGATGCGCTTCGATTCGCGCATGACAACGTATCGTGACCGCGCGCTAAGCACCGGCAGGACTCGGAAGGTTGGCGTCCGTGCGGCGATTGATCAGGGACGGCCGCACCAGTGTCCAGAGCAGCGCCACACCGACCAGGTCGCCGAAGCCAAGCGCGACGAAGAACGGTGCATAACCGATAGTCGCGACCAGCCCGCCAATCACGAGCGTGAAAATCAGGTTGCCGAGCCCCGCTGACAGTCCCGCGAAGCCCGTGACAGTTGCCACTTCACGACGCGGGAACAGGTCGGCGGACATCGAAATGACGGCGACGGAAAGCGTCTGGTGCGCGAAGCCCCCGAGGCACAGCAGAAAGATTGCCGTGCCCGGGTCCTTCACGTAACCCACGCCTGCCATGGCGGTCATGATCACCGCGCCGATCGTGAAGACGATGCGCTTGCCGTTGATCACGGCAATGTTGAAGCGCTTGTTGAGGTAAAGCGAAATCGATCCGCCCATCAGGCAGCCCACGTCCGCCGCCACGAACGGCAGCCATGCCGTCATGGCAATCGCCTTGAGGTCGAAGCCGCGTGCCTGATGCAGGTAGAGGGGCATCCAGAACACGAGGGTGGTCCACACCGGATCGGCGAAAAAGCGCGGCAGGGCGATGCCCCAGAAGTTGCGTTGCTTGAAGATCGCGCGCAGGTTGGGTTTGGCGCCGTTGTCGGAGAGTTCGGCGTGTTCGCCTTCGACGATATAAGCCGCTTCCGTTGCAGTGAGTGCCTTGTGCTCGCTCGGGTGCCGGTAGAAGACGATCCACAGCACGGCCCATACGAGGCCAAGACACCCTGCGATGACGAAGGCCATCTCCCAGTTGTACTTGAGGATCGACCACGCGATCAACGGCGGCGCGGCGATGGCGCCAATCGATGTGCCGATGTTGAAGATGCCTGCCGCCAAGCCGCGCTCACGCGCCGGAAACCAGAACGCGGCCATGCGCATGCCGGCCGGGATAAACGAGGCTTCGGCGAGCCCGAGCAATCCACGCAGCACGAAGAGGCCGACCCAGCCGCTTGCAAAGCCGTGGGCAATGCACACCACCGACCACGCGACGCCGCAGATCAGGAAGCCGAAGCGCAGGCCGATACGGTCCATCAGGTAGCCCGTCACCGGGCCGCCAAGCGGGTACATCACGAAGAACGCGCCGGTGATCCAGCCGTACTGGGCGGTGCTGATATGCAGGTCCTGCATGACCGTGGGGGCGGCGACGCTCAGCGAGCTGCGCGCCAGGTAGTTCATGACCGTGCCGAGTGTCAGCAGGCTGATCATCCACCAGCGCAGCCCTCTCAGTTTGATTGCCATGTCGGTTTGTCTCCGTTTGTTGTTTTGTCAGCCGCTCGGTCGGCTGCATCACTGCGTGGACGTTCAGCATTCTTCATTCGACCGATACGGATCGAGATGACGACGCGGAAGATGCGCAGCAGTAAGGTATGTTAGTAATGTGAACGCATCGTATGTCAGATGACTTATCTCGCGCAATACGCGAGGCATCAGCGTTTACACCAGTAATATTTTCTGCAAGCTTTTAATTTGACGGATTAACCCGCTTTTGTGCGGACAAGAACCGCTGCGGAGGCAGGCGTGACATGGCGGATCATCGGTTTCCTGTTAAATGACGTCAGACAACAAAGGGCTTGTGCTGAGGCTTTCAAACGGGTGTCTCCGGCAAATGCAGCCTGAGAATCAGTCTCCCAGGACGCCGGCAGAACCCGTTTATGAAGTCTCTATCTTTAAAGAAACACCGTGCGACATACCGCTTGATACCCAGACCCAAGCCCTGGAACCTAGACGATGAAAGGAAACTCCACTTCGGGCAGCGGATCGCCGGAAGCAAGCCGGCCAGCCAGCTCAGGATAGGGCGGTGAGGTCTCGCCACCGCGGTCCACGTAGTGCGCGCCATCGCCGAGCCATCGGAACGACACTACCCGCCGCGATTGCTGACCGGCCGCGTTACCCGGTGCGCCGTGTACCGTATGAAAGTTGAACGCTATGGCATCGCCCGGCTCCAGATCCCAACCGAGGATTTGATACGCGTCCCGGTTCGCATCGATATCCGGCAACTCTTCCAGCCGATCCGACTTGTGGTCATACGCCACGCCGCTGAACTTGCGCGGACGGAACAGCTTTCCCCACTTGTGTGACCCGGCCACGAATTCGACACACGTTTCCCGAGGCACCGGATCGAGTGGAATCCATAGACTGACGGCTTGCTCGGCGCTGACGCAGTAGTAGGGCTCATCGTGATGCCACGGCGTGAGCTTTGCCGCGCCCGCTTCTTTTACCAGCACATGTTCGTGAAAGATGCGGGCGCGCTGCGAGCCCATCAAAGCCTGAGCCACCGCCGCAGCCGGACTGTGTTCCACGAACTCCCTGAACGGTTCAATGCGCTGCCAGTTGCAGTAGTCGCCGAAAAAGCGCCCGGTTGTTTTTTCGGGCGTGTAGTTCCTGAACGAGGGTCCCGGGTGAGTGGCGTTGTATTCCACGCCATCACGCAAAAGTTCGACCCAGTCCTTAAACACCCCGCGCAGGACGGCGGCGCCGTCGCGCTCGAACGCTTCCCGTTCTATGGCCAGCATGCTGTTCTCCTTTAACGAATGATCAAGCGGCAGCGCGCGTCTGCTCTCGTATAAACGCGATTGCCACTAGCGAAGGAACCGAGCCGGCAAAGACCAACGCCGGCTCCCTTAAAGCGTTTAGCTTCCCGGCAACGCTGCTGCCGCGCTGCGTCCGCGGAGCCAGTTGATGCTGGTGAACAGCGCCACCGCGAACAGGATCAGCATGGTGGCCACCGCGAGTATCGATGGATCGATCGAATCACGAATGCCGCTCCACATCTGCCGCGGTACGGTCCGCTGATCCGGTCCGCCTATAAAGAGAATCACGATGACTTCATCGAACGAGGTAGCGAACGCAAAGACGCTGCCCGTCGCCACGGCCGGTGCGATCAACGGCAACGTGACGCGCCGAAAGGCGATCCATGGCGTGGCCCCAAGCCCCGACGCCGCGCGAATGAGGCTCTGGTCAAACGAGAGCAGGGACGCCGTCACGGTGATCACCACGAAGGGCGTGCCGAGCGCCGCATGCGCGAGCACCACGCCAACGTAGGAATTCACAAGACCGAGCGGCGCGAAGACCAGATAGAACCCGGCAGCAACGACCACGATGGGGATGATCATCGGCGAGATGAGCAGCGGCATGATGACCGCGCGAAACGGAAAGTTCGCCCGGCTCAGGCCCAGCGCCGCGAGCGTGCCGAGGCAGGTGGCAAGCACCGTGGACGCTGTGCCAATGCCGATGCTGTTGAGGAACGCACGTTGCCAGTCGCTGCTGCCGAGTGCCTTTGCATACCAATGCAGCGAGAAGCCTTGCATCGGATAAGAAAAGTACGAGCCGGTATTGAACGACAGCGGCACGATGGCCAGGATGGGTGCGATCAGGAAGAACAGGATGAGCGCGCAATGCACGCGCAACCACTTCGACGCAATGCGTTCGGAGAGCACGAGATGGCGCTGGCTTTGCATGAGTCCCGCCCCCTAGCCGAAGCGCAGCCGGTCGATGCCGACGAGCCGGTTGAACACGAAATAGAACACCGCCGTGAAGATCACGAGATACGCCGACAACGCTCCGGCCAGCCCCCAGTTGAGCTGTTCGTTGGTTTGCGCCGCAATCAACTGGCTGATCATTTCGTCACCGGCGCCGCCCAGCAATGCAGGCGTGATGTAGTAACCCAGCGCGAGCACGAATACGAGGAAGCAGCCTGCACCCACACCCGGCAAGGTCTGTGGAACGTAGATGCGGATGAACGCCGTAACCGGGTGCGCGCCAAGCGATTGCGCCGCGCGCATGTACACCGGCGACACGCTCTTCATGACTGAGTAGATCGCGAGGATCATGTAGGGCAGGAGGATATGCGTCATGCCGATCAGCACGCCGGTGCGGTTGAACAAGAGCGGCAAGGGGTGGCTGACGAGACCCATGCCCATGAGCAGGCTGTTGATGACCCCGCCCGGTTGCAGGAGCACGTACCACGCGGTCGTGCGCACGAGCAGTGAGGTCCAGAACGGCACGATCACGAGTAGCATCAGGCGATTGCTCTTGGCTGCCGGCAGGGTGGCGAGCAAGTACGCGACTGGATAACCGAGCACGAGGCACAGCAACGTGACCGACGCACTGATCCATACGGTGCGCGCAAACGCGTTGATGAACACGGAACTGTCGGCGGGCAGGGAGGCGATCGAACCGTCAGGCGTGACGATGGCGTCGACGGCAGCTAACAAATAGTCGGGCGTGGGCGAAACGGCAGAGCGCTTCAGGATGCGCCAGATGTCGTGCGTGCCCCAGCGCGGATCGAGTTCGATCAGCGCCGGTTTCCAGGCAGGCGGCGCAGTCTCTGGCAATTGGCGCGCGGTCCGCATCAGCAAGCTGCGAAACTCCGGCAGATAGAAATTCAGCCGCCGTGCCACAGTTCCCAAGTGCCCTTCGTCGGACGCACGGCGCATATCCGCCGCGAGGATGGCAAAGGTGTGCTCGTCGGGCACGCCTTCGCCGTTCCATGCCTTGAGCGCCTGTGACAACGCCGGCAGGTTCACCGGCACCTCGCGATTCTCGACGCTGCGAGACAGCAGGATCGCGATGGGCGCAATGAAGGTGGCGAGCAGGAACAACAGCAGCGGCAGCGCGAGCAGGAGCGCCTGGGCCGACGCCCGGCGTCGGGTTCTCGCGTATGCCGCACGGCCGTCGGCCCCGAAGCCAGAACCGGCGGTCGGGTCACGCTCAGCCGGTTCCCGCAGATTGCTGGTCACTGTCGCGGTCACGGGTTGCCTTACTGAGTCAGCCAAACCTGGAAGCGCTTGTTGATCTGGTCGGCGTTATCCGCCCAGAAGCTCGCGTTGATCTGCAGTGCGTGCTTGAAGTTGGCGGGAGCCGTCGGCAGGTCGTTCAGGCGATCCTTCGCGATCAAGGGAATCGCATCCTTGCGCGGCGGCGCGTAAGCAATATATTTCGTCAGGTCTGCGTAGCTTTGTGCGCTTGAGGCCGAAACAATGAACTTGGCTGCGGCATCGCCGTTCTTTGCGCCCATCGGAATGCCCCACCATTCGAAGTCATAGACCTGGCCGTCCCACACCGACTCGAACGGTTTGTGGTCCTTGTGCACCGCATCGTCAATGCGGCCGTTGTAGGCCTGCGTCATGACTACGGCGCCGTCGGAGAGCAACTGGGGCGGTTGCGCGCCGGCTTCCCACCAGACGATGCTCGGCTTGATCGTGTCGAGTTTCTTGAACGCGCGGTCGACGCCGGCGGGCGTGCCGAGGACCTTGTACACATCGGCGGATTTCACGCCGTCGGCGAGCAATGCCCATTCAAGCGTCACCTTCGGCGACTTGCGCAAGCCGCGTTTTCCAGGGTATTTCTTCAGGTCGAAGAAGTCGTTGATCGTGGTCGGCGGGGTCTTGAGTTTGGTTGTGTCGTAGGCGTACACGGTCGACCAGACCATGGCGGCTACCGCGCAATCCATGATCGAACCGGGGATGAAGGCGCTGGTGTTGCCGAGCGACTTGCGGTCGATCTTGCGCAACAGCCCTTCGTCGCACCCGGTGATGGCGTCGTTGGATTCAAGGTCGATCAAGTCCCACGTCGGGTTCTTGGCCTGTTCCATGGCCGATAGCTTGGCGAGGCCGCCATCGTACGATTCAGTCGAGAAGCCGATGCCGGTGGCCGCCGTGAACGGTTCGAAGAACGCTTTCTTTGCCGCGGCCTCGTATGCGCCGCCGAAGGTCACGACCGAGATGGTATCGGCAGCATGGGCGGTGGCGGCGAACAGGCTGGCCGCTGCAAGGGTGAGTCCGGCGATGCCCGTCAGACTGGTTCGAACGAGTGTTGCTTTCATGTCAGTGGACTCCTGCGGTGAAGGGCTGAGCAGGGCCGCGGGTAACGGTAGCGGCCGTTGCGAGGATCTTGCAATCGTCATGGCGCCATGCCACGGCGGTTGCACTGCCGAGTGACGGAAGATCGTGGTGCTGCGTATTCGGGACTTTGACAATGAGGTTGTCGCCATGACCAAGCTCCCCGAGTTTCAGGTGAACGCGGTGGTGATCGCCGCAATACACGAGTTCTTCCACGCGCGCGCTCACCACGTTGGTGTCCGCGGCGTTCTGGGCAGCGTCAGCAGACGCGATATGTGCGCGCTCGGGACGCAACGCGAGCATCGCTTCCTCGCCGTTGCGCAGACCCCGCCCGCAGCGGCCGCGAATGACCGCGCCGCCCGGCAATTCCAGCGTCGCCCAGCTTGTGTCCTGTTCGAGCACCCGACCCGTCAAGCCGTTGTTCTCGCCAACAAAATTCGCCACGAACGCGTTGTGCGCGTTTTCATAGAGTTCGGTAGGGGTCGCGGCCTGCTGGATGCGTCCATCGGAGAACACGGCGACCCGGTCCGACATAGTCAACGCTTCCGCCTGGTCATGCGTCACATACACCACCGTCAATCCCAACTCGCGATGCAGTCGCATGATTTCGTATTGCATGGTTTCGCGCAGCCGCTTGTCCAGTGCGCCCAGCGGTTCGTCCATCAGCACTACGCTCGGCTCGAACACAAGCGCGCGGGCCAGGGCGACACGCTGCTGCTGTCCGCCGGACAACTGCGACGGCCGGCGGGAAGCCAGTTGCGGCAACTCGACCATCTCCAGCGCTCGCTTCACGCGGGCCTTTTGTTCTGCTTTGCCAATGCCTCTCACCGACAACGGAAATGCAACGTTCTGCTCGATCGTCAGGTGCGGGAAGAGCGCGTAGTTCTGAAACACCATGCCGATGTCGCGCTGATGCGGCGGTTTATCGTCGAGGCGTTTCCCATTCAGGCGGATCTCTCCCTGTGTCGCCGATTCGAAACCGGCAAGCATCATCAGCGTGGTCGTCTTTCCAGAACCGGATGGTCCGAGCAGCGAGACGAATTCGCCTTTCGCTACATCGAGATCGAGTCCTTCCACGACGTAATGAACGCCGTCATACGTCTTGCTCACGCCCGCGAAGGAGATGAAGGAGTGGGTTGACATCGTGTCTCGTGGGCTCCGGGTTTCAGATCGGCGTTGCGTTGCGTGTCTTGCGGCGAGCGTCGCGCATGGTGCGTCGTGCATCAGGCAAGCTGCTGCGCGAGATACCGCGCGAAGTCGTAGTTCGGCCGTTCGAGGTGACTGAGATGGCCGGGTTTCGCAAGCGGCGCCTGGACACCACGGAACACGGCCTGCACGCCTCGCCGGTCTTCCTCGTTGACTGCATCCAGCAACGCTTTCAGCGACGCCATGTATTGCACGGCCTTTGGGTCCGCGATGAATTCAGGCGCCAACCCGCCGCCGAAACGGATATGGACGCGGCTCGTGCCCAACGGCTGCAGCACGAGGTACCAGAAATAACCCGGTGTCAGCGTGACGAGATGAGTCGGGTAGATCGCGAGCAGCGCGGTCGTCTTGCGCCAGTGCCCTTGAAGGCGCTGGTTATCCGGATGCGCCTGGCCGATAGGCAGTGACGCTTCCTTGGTGATCCAGTGGTAGTTGAACGCGTCGTGGCCGGCGGGGCATTCCATCTCGTCAAGGCGCGAATGCGGCCCGACGGTCGCCCGATGCAGCATGGGCAGGTGGTAACTCTCCATGAAGTTTTCGGCCAGGATTTTCCAGTTCGTATCCCAGACGTGCTCTTCGTAGAATGTTTCCTTGTAATCGGTCATGCCGTAGTCGGCGATCAGATCGGTGAGGCCGGCAAGTTCCTCCGCGACCGGCCGCGCATCGGGGTCGAGTGTGACGTAGATCCAGCCTTGCCAGGCTTCGCATCGCGCCGTGGGTAATCGATAGTCTTCCTTACAAAATCCGCTTTGCCGCTCCATCATGGGGGCACCGTGGAGCTTGCCATCGAGCGTGTAGTTCCACGCGTGATAAGGGCATACGATGCGCCGGGTGTTGCCGCGGCCTTCGAGCAACACTGACATCCTATGCAAGCACACGTTTGAAAACGCTTTCAACTCCAGTTGCTCGTCGCGCAGGACGACGATCGGCTGACCATCGATATCCGCCGTGAGATAGTCGCCCGCTGCGCCAAGCGCACTCACACGGCCGACACACAACCATTCGCGACGAAAAATGCGTTCTTGTTCCAGCGCCAGGAAATCAGGCGAGGTGTAGACCGTGGGCGGCATTGAGCGTGCATCGCTGAACGGGCGTTCGCAGTTGGCCTGCAACTGGCGGACGATCTCCAGGCCGGCGCTGGTTGCTGTCGACGTTGCCATCGAAGATGCCGTTGCAGAACCCATCGCGCCTCCTTTCCCATTCAGTGAATGTGGCAACCCGTTCAATCTTTGCTACGGGTTGCTCTCGCTGCATGGACATCAATCTATCAAGTCAAATTACCAGCCAAAATATTGTTTTTGCATGTAGAACCAAGCTTTTTCCTATCTAGCGGGGAGTCATCGGTCTGCGTGTTGCCGTGTGTTCAGCCGCCGTGCTGGCGCCTGATTTCCGCTTCGCAGAACGCGGCGAAATGCTGGACGACTTGCCGGGGTTTCATGCTCCTGGATTGCGCGATACCCAGCGTAGTCGCGTTCACCTCGTCCTTGAACTGCTTGATGACAAAGTCTTCGCCGTCAACGGTACGGCTTGATTTGAGCGGGAAGTTCAGGATGCTGTAGCCCAGGCCGTTCGCCACCATGCCGCGTACAACTTCGGGCTGTGACGACTTGAATGCGGCAATCGGCCGGCCACCGACCGCGTCGAAGAGTCCGGCGAAGTATTCGCGGCTGTGCGGCAGGTCGAGCATGACGTAAGGCTCGTCGCGCAGGTCGGCGAGTGCGACGGCGCGCGCGCGTGCCAGCCGGTGGGTCCTGGGCAGGATCACATAGGGCGGCAGCGTGAGCAGTGGCGTGAAGGCGATGTCGTCGGTCAGGTCGAGGTTGTAAGTGAGCGCTATATCCAGCGAACCGTCGTGCAGGCCCCGCAGCAGGTCTTCCTGATGCGCCTCG
Organism: Caballeronia sordidicola; assembly: GCF_002220365.1. GTDB lineage: Bacteria > Pseudomonadota > Gammaproteobacteria > Burkholderiales > Burkholderiaceae > Caballeronia > Caballeronia sordidicola_C. Next base: position 69,885 of record NZ_MTHB01000229.1, read on the forward strand.
AGCGTGCGGAACGCAATGCCCGCATGGTCGGCGAGAAAGCGGCTCATCATCGCGGGCATGAGCGGCGGCGCGAGCGAGACAAGGCAGCCGAGCGTGATGGCGCCGGACATGCCGCCATCCATTTCCTTGGCGGCCGTCTGCAGGTCCTCTGCGTTCTTGAGCAGGTCGCGTGCACGCCCGAGCATGTCCCGGCCCGCTTGCGTCAGGGATAACCCGCTCGCGTGATGGCGAATAAAAAGCTGGACGCCGAACGACACCTCCAGGTCTGCCAGCGCGGTGGAGATGGACGGCTGCGAGATATGCAGCAGCTTGGCTGCGGCCGTGAACGACAAGACTTCCGCTGTGACGACGAAGTACCTCAACTGACGCAGCGAATAGCGTAGTTGCGCTGGTTCCATGGTCCACCCCGTGGTCTTTTCTAGCGCTTATTGTGCTTGGACATAAATAGGTTTGCATAGGCAAAAGCGATGATTTGCATTTTTGAAATATGTTTTTCGGATGCGTCGCCCGAGCGTAGATTTTGCGAAAGGCTAGCGCAAACGCGAGGAGGTCGGCATGCAACGAGACAGCGGTTCAACGGAATGCACAGTGGAAGGTGTAGGCAAGACGGCCGGTGGAGCAGATGCCTTGCTTACATTGCGCGCTGCGTTCCTGGATTCCATGGCATCGAACTCCACCTCGGTTCATGTTGTGACGACCGGCAGCGGCGACCAGCGCTTCGGCGTGACAGTCAGTGCCTGCAGTTCAGTGTGTGCGGACCCGCCCACGTTGCTGGTCTGCATCAACACACGCAGTCCGGCTAATTTGGCGGTAGCCGGAAACGGTGTGTTCGCAGTGAATTTGCTGAACGTGGCGCAGCGCGGTATAGCGGACACGTTCGCCGGGCGCTCGGCAACCGCCAAGCCCTTCGACTTTTCCTGTTGCACGATTACGGCCGGCACGCTGGGCGTACCGCTTATCGACGGCGCAGTGGCCGCGCTTGAATGCCGGGTCGTGGCGCAGCAAGTCATTGGCACGCACACGGTGTTTTTCGGCGAAGTGGCGGCCGTCACCCGCGCGCCTGTGACGCACATGCCCTTGCTTTATTGCAAGCGCGACTATGGCCAGTTCCTGGCTTTCTAGACGCAGGCATGACTTCATTTCCGAACGACATTCCCAACGGACCGAGGCACAGTAAATGATCAGAACCGGCGAGCAGTATCGCGATTCCATTCGTGACGGACGGCAAGTCTGGATCAACGGCGAACGCGTGAATGACGTGACCACGCACCCCATGTTCAAGCCTATCGTCGACATCCGCGCGCGTATCTACGACATGGCGCACGAGAACGCGACGCAGGGCATCATGAGCTACGTGGATGAAAAGACCGGTGAGCGCAACGCCATCGGCTTGAAGCTGCCGTACACGCAGCAGGACTGGCACGACAAGCGGTTGGCGGTGGATACCGTGCTGGACGACGTGGGTGGAATTGCCACGCGGGTGGGCGATGAAACCATCGGCGAGATGTGGTCGCTGTATGACGGGAAAGACGTGCTCAACGAGGTGGACCCGCGTTTTGCGGAGAATATCGAACGCCACATTCATCGCACCTTGCACGAAGACCCGTTCCATGTGTCCGCCAATACGGACCCAAAGGGCGATCGCTCGAAGCCGCCTCAGGAGCAGGACCCGGACATGCTGCTGCATGTGGTGAAAGAAACCGATGCCGGCATTGTGGTGCGTGGCGCCAAGTATGAGACGGCCGCCGCGTATGCGAACCAGGCGTTCGTCAAGCCGACTATCGCCAACTGGGGAGATGCGAAACTCTCCGACTATGCAGTCGGGTTCATCGTTAACATGTCGGCGCCGGGGCTCAAGTTCATCTGCCGCACGGGCTTCGCCGGCCGGGCCAGTCCGGATGACTATCCGCTCTCCAACCGCTGCGATGAAATCGACACGCTGCTGATCTTCGACAACGTCCTGATCCCATGGGAGGACGTGCTGTTCTATCAGCACACGAAGGCCGCTACATTTATTCGCGCCACGCTGCATCGCTATAGCGCGTTCGCGTTCGTTCAGCGCAACCTGCGTCTAGCCGACCTGATGATTGGTGCAGCATTGTTCAACGCGCGTCAGACGGGGCTCGAGAAGCAGCAGGCCGTGCAGGAAAAATTGTCCACGCTCGCGGTGTACAGGGAGACCATCAATGCGCATTTGACAGCATCTATTGCATGCGGTGAGCGTAGTCCAGCGGGGTTGATGATGCCCAACCAGTCGCTGCTTTATACCGGCCGTGTGCAAGCGTGTTCGCGGCTCCACGAGATGATGCACCTTGCCCGCGAGTTATGCGGCGGCCAGATTTGCGTGACGCCGGATGCCGCGTCGTTTGCGAATCCCGAGATCAGCGACTGGCTCGACAAGTACTACACCGTCAATGAAAACTGGGTCTCCGACGACCGCCGCAAGCTGCTTGCCTTCGCCCGTGACTTATTGAATTCCGACTACGCCGGACATCGGCTGACGTTCCAGTTGTTTGCCCAATCGCCGCCGTTCGCGCATCTGGGCGCCGTGTTCCGCAACTTCGATTTCGACAGTACGCTGGGTTACGTAAAGAAGGCCGCGAACCTGTCGGACCGTGTTGTTCAATCCAGCGCAGAGCCGCGGCTCAAGCGCGTAGTGTGAGGTGTCCATGAGTCATACCCGCATCCGCAAATTCAATACTCGCGAGACCTACCCCGAGCAGAAACTGGATAATGACCTTTGTCAGGCGGTGGTAGCAAACGGCACGGTGTACTTGCGCGGCCAGATTGGCCAGGATCTGGATACGCGCGAATCGGTGGGTGTAGGCGACATCGCCGCCCAGACCGAAAAAGCCATGGCGAACATCGCAATGCTGCTGGACGAAGCCGGCAGCAAGCTCGAGGATATCTGCAAGATCACGGTCTATCTCGTCGATGTCCGTTATCGCGAGGCAGTCTATACGGTGGTGGGCAAGTGGTTGAAGGGCGTGTATCCGGTTTCCACCGGGCTCGTGATCTCAGCGCTCGCGCGGCCCGAGTGGCTGGTTGAGATCGACGTGATCGCCGTCATTCCAAATAGTTGAACGGAGTCTTCTTATGACCTTTTCACTGGCTGGCCGATGCGAGCGTACAGGTATGATCGGCGGCATCGTGTGCAGTTCGAGCATCGCGGTCCCCAGCCGTTGCTTGTGGGCCAGTCCGCATGGCGTGGTGCTGAGTCAGAACGTCACCGATCCGCGTCTTGGCGTGCTTGGCCTGAATTTGCTGGCGCAGGGGTTCGGTGCGCAGAGTACCTTGCGGCAGTTGCAGGACGCGCGGCCCTACGCCGAGTGGCGACAGCTTGCGGTACTCGACGCCGACGGTTCGCGGGACGCGGTGACCGGCGCGAAGGGGCTTGGCACCATCGCGACGAAGGCGGGGCGCGACTGCGTCGCGGCAGGCAATCTGCTTGCGCACGATGGTATCCCGGCCGCCATGGCCGAAGCCTTCGAAGCGTCTCACGCAAGCTCGCTTGCCGAGCGCCTGATCTTCTCGCTGGAAGCAGGCGCGGCGGCCGGCGGTGAGGCGGGACCAATACACTCGGCGGGTTTTTGCGTCTACGGGCGGGATGTCTGGCCGCTTGCTGAATTGCGGGTGGACTGGTCCGATGAACCCATCGCCGACTTGCGCGCGCTCTGGCAACGCTACGAACCGCAAATGAACGACTATGCAACGCGTGCAAAACGCCCCGAGCAGGCGCCGTCGTATGGGGTGCCTGGAGACCTCTAGCTCATGACGCGTGTCCGCTTAACAGAACTCTGCATCTGCTGGGTTCACTGGTCGCGTCCATCGCCTCCCGCTACCGGCGAGCGCTGATTCTGCGCCTTGTCTGCGCCTTGTCTGCGCACTGAAAGGCGCGACCAATTCATGTCCAAGCATGACGGAATAGGCTTTGCGACTGCAGCTATTTCCAGCGGACCTACAACTACTCTCAGATCGAACATGCAATTCGGCTAGTCGATCAGATCGAGCCAGTTTCATCGACACGACATGCGGACGATGCCGTTGTCGACACCCGGCGTGACCTGCGCACGTTTTTCTCGTTTCTCCACGGCGCGGCGTCCGATTCCGGGATTGTCAGGCGGTACCGGAGGGAGGGATCGCGAGCCTGGCGACATCGTACGGCAATGTGGCACATACCCGCTCCGCCATCAAAACCGTCGAACGAAGGTGCTTGAAGGGACAGTGTTTTCATGGGTACTCCAGCAGGACGCGATGTGGGTAAATGCAGGGACCGGTCGCACGGAACCGACAGAACCGCGGTGTAGAGAAAGGCTTGCCCATTTCGGACAGAGGCGGATGTCTCGCGCACGGCGCGGTGAGCACCGGTATTGCGCGAAGGGAGGGACAATTGTCTTTCAAATAGAAATGAAAGTTAGCCGGTTGCCTTTAGTGATTTTTAACGGGTCGCGCTCTTGACGAAAAGCGCACAAACCCCTCACGCTTGGCGAACAAGCCGACAGCGTGACTGATAGGAAAAATGTTGATCCCAAGTACGCAAAAAGTGTCATGGTAGGGACCGTAGAAGTAAAATAGGCCGACATACTTAGCCGATAGTTAGGCAACCTGAATCGTTTGTAATCTTGCCCGACGGAAGACACTCGCATGCGCATTCTGGTGGTAGAGGACGACGAGCTGATCGGTACTGCGATTGCTCGAGCACTGCACGATGCGGCCTACGTCGCGGACTGGGTCGTAGATGCGCCCTCGGCAAGGGGCGCGTTGCTCGGGCGCGAGCACGACGCCGTGCTGCTCGACCTGAATCTCCCTCATGGAGACGGTTTGAGCATCCTGCGCGATCTTCGCAAGCGTGACGCGGATATACCGGTCCTCATCATGACTGCGCGCGACGGCGTGGATGATCGTATCGAAGGGCTTGATAGCGGAGCGGACGATTACCTGGTCAAGCCATTTAACCTGGACGAAATGCTGGCGCGGCTGCGTGCTGCAACACGCAAGCTCGGTCACCATCCCGACGCCACGCTTTCAAGCGGCAAGCTGTCGCTCGATCCCCGTACGCTGGTCGCGGTGTATAACAATGTCGAGTGCCGTTTGTCGGGTCGAGAGTTCGCGGTGCTGAGGGCGCTCCTCTCGCGTCCCGGCACCATTCTGTCCAGGAGTGAACTCGAGAACCGGGTCTACGGCTGGAACGAGCAGGTCGACAGCAACGCTGTCGAATACCTGATCCATACAATTCGCAAGAAGATCGGGCATAGCGCGATTCGCAACATACGAGGTGTGGGATGGATGGTCGACCGGGACGAAAGCCACGTTCGCTGACAAGACAATTGACGTGGTCGATCATCGGCATCATCGTGGTGTTTGCGTTGATGGGCGGTGCTCTGTCATTCGCCGGTGGTTACCGGGAGGCGAGCCGGCTGCAGGACAGCCACTTGCACGACATCGGCGTTTTGATCAAAAGCGGCAAGCTGATGCTCGCGGCCCCCACTGTGACGTGGCCCGATGCGCATGGCAACGGTATGTCGATGATCATTTCACGCGTGAGTCCGGGTGCGCCCGAAACCGGTATCAATGTGCCTCTGCCGCCCCTCGAAACCCTTGCTGACGGGTTCCAGAACGTTGATTTCGAAGGCAGGCGCTGACCAGGTTGACGTTGCTGTCGTGAACCGAGAAGGCTATCTCGTTTGCAGCGTCAAGGACTCGGGACGAGGCGTTCCCGATGACCAGCTTGTCCGCGTGACCGAGCGGTTTTATCGCGTGCCGGGGACGGTGTCCAGCGGAAGCGGGCTCGGTCTTTCGATCGTGTCCGAGATCTCGCCGCAACGGCGGACGCTTGGAGCTGCAGAACGCCAGCGATGGTTTTCATGCGATTTATTATCATTTGCTTTAGCGGGTGATGTCGCCGTTGGCAGCGCAAGGGAGCCCGGGGCCGGCGCTGCCTAAGTCTGCGCTAAGTTTTTTGTTCTATTGATAAGCCGTGCAGGTCCTGCCCGCTCTCGCGGGCCTCACCGTATGCGAACGGCGGTCGCGGTTATCAACCAAGTGTCGCCCAATAAAACGGTGCCTTGGTGACGACGATAACTAAGCGTTCTGTTGAGTCGCTCAAATCAGAATCGATACATAGAGAGACGGAGTTCTTGATTTTTTCCGGGGAAACCATGCTTGAAGGTCCGATAGACGACGACTTCTGGGCGCTTATTGAACCATTGATCCCTACGCGATCGTTGCCCGCACGCCGCAATGCCGGGCGTCCCCGAGCACCAGACCGTGCGGTATTTTCCGGCATTGTATTTGTGCTGCGATCGGGTATCTCGTGGACCCAGCTTCCTCGGAATCTCGGCTACGGTGCTGGTCAAGTGTGCAGCCGGCGACTGGCCGAGTGGCAGGAGCAAGGAGTGTGGCCAAGTCTACAAAACGTGCTCGTGAATGAATTGCAGCGTCGTGGCAATGCTGATGCGGCAAACGCGATCATTGACAGTTTGTCGGTTCGTGCAGTGTTGTCGGGAGATAAATCTGCAGGAAGCTTACGAGCTAGCAAGCTTGTCGGCAAAGCCAACGGCGACAGAAAGTGGGCGATCCTCCGAGCCTGAATAGCAATTAACAGGCCGACCTTCTTTCGTCACAGAGCCAGACTTGCGTATCTCGAGTGCTGAGCCGAAAACAACTTTACGTTTTGCGCGCGCTCGTGCGTGCGTGCGCACTGACAAGCAGGATAAATAGATAGGATGATTGGGGCCCTCCACGATCGGCATGGAGAACAAATCAAAGCTTCAATCTTCTTTCTTTCATGCCGGCACCGGTGCGTAGCGCTAAGAAAAGAGTGCGCTCATTGCGAACCACTAACGCGGAAATGACCGGATTCCTTGGGACATCCAGGCCCTCAGCCTTCAGCCGCAAAGTGTCTTATCGCGACCCGATGCTTCCGTCGATTATTGTATGCCCGGAAATATCGGTGCCTTCACCAGCAATGTCTGGATCGTCGATTCGACGCATCTTTCGAGGATTTCGCATAACCTGAACGCGTCGAACGCCAAATATGTTGCTTGGGATGTCAGATCCCGTGCGATAAGAACGCTGACGTACACAAGTTGAAAATCTATCGACACAACGACTTGCAATTACGAAGGCGGTTTCAGAGCCGTGAGATACGCGATCCGGTCTGCAGTAACAAACTGCCGGGCCTCCACCCTTGGACGAAAGATTGTCTCGAACAATTCCCGTTCTTCAGTGGAGAAGCGTTCCGCGAGAATTCGACTTAGTGGCGGTGCCCAGGGGTGAGGTGATCGAACCAGAAACTCGTGAGGATCCAGACACGCAATAAGCAAGTAGACGATAAGGTCCATTTCTTAGCTGACGCTTAGGGTGGTGCGGTCTACCAGCCCGACTTTGCGGATTTATGTCCGTCCGGCTGGCTGCTATCCGGTCAGGAGTAGCGCATCCAAATGCTGCGTCGCGAGGCTAGAAACTGGTGCGCACCGGCGCAGCAATAGCAACTCGTGTACTGCGCCAGAACCATACGACGCTAGTTTTGCCACTTTTGGAGCACTGGAATTTCTTGATGCTCTTGCATTAGCACCATTGGGACACGAGCCTTATTTAACCGATCCCTATATAGGTCGGCGGCCTCCTCGAAAAAGTAGTGTGTCTCGCGAGCGACTCTGCCAGGAGCCCAGAAGTTTGAGCGTGATCGCACCTTGTGCTCAGCGGCGCAACGAGGTCGCGCCATCGACAACGGCTGCCTGATGAAAACTGATTTATCGCGAGTATAAGGGAAGCCTAAGTCTTAGTGGTCTAGTCTATGGTCGCATCGTTCGCCGGGACCGATGTTTATTGAGGGTCAACGGAGTACGAATGCTAAATAACGCAAGGAGTTGGGCACCGCGCGGCCCGTGGCGCTACGCTGTGGCGCTTGTCGCCGCACTCGCCGCTTTTGGCGCGCGGGAATTGATGCATCCCGTCCTGGAAGCGCACATGCCCGCGCTCTTTTTTACAATTGCGGCCGTCTTGGTAGGATTTTTCATGGGTATCGGTCCGGCGATACTGGTGGTGGCTATCGGGGTGCCAGTCGCGGACTACTTTTTTGTGCCACCGTAAGTTTGACGCGTTAGCCTGCATGTCAGCGAAGAATAAACGTCCGGCAGAAGGTGCGATTTTATTTAGCGTCGAGACTCGATTCGACAATGCTAAAGCGATCCTAAATATCAACGCGGCATTCAACTGACAGACTATGCGGGTCTCTATATGAAACTAAGCATCAGGCCGCCTCATGCGACCACAGCTTCGTTCCGTGTCGCTTGCTGCCCGCATCTGCACTTCGCGAAAACCCTGTTTCGCCAATTTCGTTACCACTGGTGCTTGTAGATGGGAATGGGCGCTTCCTTGTATAGAGCGATTGGCGCAATTATCGGCGTAGGAACCGGCTTATCGATACTGGCGTTGGAGGCGGTTCGAGTCAGACGCGCCTTCAACCTGATGGCACTTTCTCGACTGCGCGAAATATTAGATGTTGAGAATGTCAGCCGCGATCTAGCCGATGAGGCAAACGCAGCAATCTGTGGTATCCAAGGGCCCAAGATCTATTTTGAACAGGTTTGCAACTGGTCGAAAATCGAGCATGCGCTTCGCAATATCGAAGAGTTCGAGCTAGGCTTAACGTCGAAGCGAACACACTGCGCGGTCGTTGAAGCACGGCGTCACGTGTTAGCCTTCTTCTCACTGCTACGTGTCGCGGCCTCTGAATTTCGACAAACTCAGGAAATATCGGCGTGTGTTGTCAACAGGCTCTCAACTTCCTTCCACGATCTCCTAAATAGCGTCGATTACGTTGAAAATGAGTGTCAGCGCCAGGAGCGAAAATAAGGCGCATGGCGATGCATAGGAACACCAAATGAGACGCGATTTCATTACCACTTCTACCTTAGGCGTGCGCTTCGCGTCTAATGTTCTTTCGTTTTGTTCTTCGTAAAACGCTTCGAAAACTAGGTGAGAACGGTTGGTATTCGTGCTTACTCTAATCTTTGTGGGATTAAGCCAATTCTTGACTGTGCGCGGTAATCTCGAAAACTAATCAATGCCCGCACAGAGGAGTCATGCAATGGCGTCACATCAAGAACTAAAGCGCTTCCGGGCAAACCTTGCGGACGAACTTCACAGTGCGGCGCTCTACGAGACCTTAACGAAGGTTGAAAAGGACAGCACCAGGAAAGAAGTGTTTGCTGAGCTCGCTGCATCAGAACGCGAACACGCCAAGATATGGGCTGCCAAGCTGAAGGCGAATGGGGCTCGCGTTTCGTCGGCAAGCTTGAGCATTAAAACTCGCATCATGCGAGGTGCAATTCATCTGTTCGGCGTGTCCTTCGTTCTTCCCACTCTTGCTGCAGCAGAGTACGCGGATCGCGACAAATATTCCGGTCAACCGGATGCCGGTCAGATGTCGGCCGATGAACATCGTCACGCGAGTGTCGTTCAGGCAATGGCCCATGGAGACGATGCCAAAACGTCGAAGGGAGCGCAGATCGCAGAGGCCGAATCCTGGCACAAAGGCGTTTCGTCTGGTAACGACTTACGCGCTGCGGTTCTCGGTGCAAATGATGGACTGGTCTCGAATTTTTGTCTGATCATGGGTGTGGCGGGCGCTGGCACAGGCAACAAGGCCATTCTTTTGACCGCCTTTGCCGGGCTGGTCGCGGGAGCTTGTTCGATGGCGCTTGGCGAATGGCTGTCCGTGACCAATGCGAGGGAATTGGCGACTACCCAGATTGCCAGGGAAGCCGACGAACTCGAGCATTCTCCCGAATCGGAAGAGCACGAACTGTCACTCATATACCGATCGAAGGGACTTGATGCAGACGAAGCGAAAAGAGTTGCTTCGCAGATGATGCGCGACAAGGACAAGGCGCTTGATACGTTGACACGTGAAGAACTTGGTCTGGACCCGGCCGAACTGGGCGGAAACCCGTGGTCGGCGGCGGGCGTGTCTTTTTGCCTGTTTTCGCTCGGCGCCATCTTTCCGGCGATGCCTTTCTTGTGGGCGCATGGCGTCAGCGGAGTGGTTCAGTGCGTAGTGGCCAGCGCGATTGGGCTTGCCGCTATCGGCATTTTCACGTCGGTATTCAACGGACGAAGCGCCATGTTTTCGGCAACACGCCAAGTCGGAATCGGACTAGTCGCCGCAGCTTTCACATTCGGTGTTGGTCATGTTCTGGGCGTGTCGCTTTCCTGAACGATCGAAGGCTCCGTGAGCTATTTTCGGACTCGCACTCGTCGATCCGACGCCAATCGCCGCGCGACCATTCAAAAGGTCACAGTTACACGCAGGCCGGTTTGACCGGCGGTGGCCAGTGCTATTCTCGCGCCTACTTTCGTTGCGATCGATTGCACGATTGACAAACCAAGGCCAGATCCGCTTTGATCGGTACCAACACACGATAAAACCGGTCGAACACGCGCCCTCGTTCGCTTTCCGGTATGCCAGGCCCTGTATCCTCGACCTGAATCGCCGTCGCGCCTCGATCCGTTATAACCATCAAATCTACCTGTCCGCCGGATGGTGTGTATCGGATCGCGTTATTCACAAGATTCCTGACCAACGTCACCAGGTCCATCTCGTCGACTGAAACGAAGGCATCGCGATCTCCCGCTACGCCGAGATCCACCCCCTTTTGCTCAGCCAGTGGCAACAAGTCTTCAATAACCGACACGAACGGGATCGCGTATACGGTGTGGTGAATGCCCCCACGGCATACCGCGTCGGCCACGACAGACGCGGCTAGACACGCGAGCAACGCATCATAGCGCCGGCGACTGTTCGCAAAGATCCGGTGGCGTTCTGACAAGGCACGACCCCGCCAATGCGCAGCTTGCCAACCAAGTCATCGCATAGGCGCATTCATCCCTACCGTTTGGTTACAAGCCATTAAGACTGGCGCAGACAAGACAGTTATTTAGCTACGCAAACTACTCTTGAGCGCCTCACGCAGTGTCGAGTCGCCAACTTGAAAAGCAGATCCCGCTTCAGGGCGCTATCCACTGCCCGGTCCATTCATCCCCTGTGCGAGAGTAACGTGCACGCTTGTGGGCAGCGGGCACTGACAAGTCCAACATCTCGAGTGTTTTCAAGCTGACCCGAACAATGCAGAAATTTTGATAGCCAGCCACGTCGGTACCGTGCCCATCAGCTTGCGCGGGGTACGCATCATCAGGGCAGTCGATAGACGTGCCGGGAGAAAGTGGGGTTCGGTAGAGAACAAGACTGTGCAGACGGCTCGCGTCCCACGCCCGCTTTTTATCCGCCCCTTGGGTTACCAAGGATGCAACGCCTTCCAGACGAAGCTGCACCATACCCTCCGGGTCATATCCAACGAGGGCTATGCGCGGGTCGGCGCGCACTTCAGCAGTCTTCTCAGATCGGACGTCCGTATAGAAGTCAATAAGGTGCTCCGCCTCGAAAACGTGGCGCAAAACAACGGCCCTGACCGACGGAGCACCGCGCCTGCCAATCGTCGCTGCCTGCATGACCGTGAATGGCGCCCTCCCGTTGCTGGCCCCCGCACGAAGATAGTCCCATGCCCGCCGCTGAAGCTGTAGTAGCGACACGTTCTGCTCCTTCTTCAAAAGATTCACATTGGACACCATCAGCATGCGACCGGGCAAACTTCAAAGCCGATTATCAAGCGCCAGAAGGCGCGTAACAACCATTGATCTTCGCGTCGTGATGTAGAAAAAGGCTTTTCATAGGCGACTGGCAGTAGTTCTATGGCTCGATCTTTCTCCAAAAGCCGGTCGGATTTTGGAGAAAGCTTCGTGAAGCGATGCCGCGCCGCGAAGCGCACCCCGAATTGTTTTGGGTAAAGCCGGACGCGGTAGATGTCGCTTCAGTGCGAAATATTGCCGGATTGGTCCGGAGCCCGACAGGGACGCCCGTGCGTCCGGGATCACGAAAACTACGCATGCGGCGCCCCCGACAACCCTCTGTTAGATTGAAACGATATTGAAACGATAATATCGATTCGTCTGGATCAAATTTAGCTATAGAATCGTTTCACTTGCCGGAGAGATGAGAGATGAATCAAGCAGACGAATCGGGAGCGCCGCGATTTCGAAGTGGAGCTGTGGCAAGAAGAGCGAATATGCCGGTCGCAACACTTCGCATATGGGAACGCCGCTACGAAGTTGTGCCGTCGGCTAAGACCGATACAGGCCACCGACTCTATTCTGAAGACGATGTAAAGCGCATCGTGTTGCTGAAGGCACTTGTCAACTTAGGTCATGCAATCGGATCCATCGCCAAGCTGCACATCGATCAGCTCAAGGAAATCGCCGGCCACGCTGAAGCTGAGATGCGCAGCTCTCCCGGACTCCGGAAGTGGAACTTGATCGTCATTGGCGGCGTGCCCGTAGGACGTTTGAACGGAAACGGATTGAACAATCCATCTATCGTGATTTACGACACACTGGAGGAAGCCCGATCCCGCACCAGTTTGGAAGCCGAAGCGTTGCTGGTGCACATAGCATCGCTGCAGGAGGAAACCTCACAAGCGATCCTGCATCTTGCTAAATCACTCAACGTTGATGCAGTCACCGTTGCATACGGATTTGGAACGACCATAGCGATTGAAGCACTTCGTTTTGCGGGCGTCCGGCTGCATCGTGAATCGTTAGGAATGTTGGATATTCCCCAGATAGTCGACGACTTGTTTCAGCGTCTACCCACTGCAGATTTCCAATGGACAAGGGCGCCGCGTCGTTTCTCCGATCGCTCCTTGCTCGCGATCGCCAGCTTATCGCCCACCATAGCCTGTGAATGTCCGCGCCATCTCGCTGAACTCGTGATGAAACTGTCAGATTTCGAAACCTACAGCGACGAGTGCGTCTCCAGATCACCGGCCGATGCCGCGCTGCACCGCCATCTTGCCGATGTCGCCAATAGAGCGCGTTCAATGATCGAGACCGCGCTTGAGCGCGTGTCCCGCGCAGAAGGACTCGAAATCGGCGACGAGCCGCAAACAAGGCAGCCAAACAAACAGGTCTGAAATTAATAACATGGATCAACTCGTGCACGATCTTTCCGATACTCTACTCGATGAGAATCCTGAGAACCCGGCGCCGGCCTACCCGGATGAGGGCGTACCGCTTTCGCAGCGAATCAGGAGCCGGTTGACCGACGCCGGCGTGCGTTATCACGCAAACGACAACATCGCGCCCTATCTCAGAGAGGGCGAGCTCGACCTTCTTCAGCAAGAAGTAGCGAGCAAGATGAAGGATGTGTTGCGCTCGTTGGTCATAGATCTTGAGGCAGATCACAATTCGCGTGACACCGCCCAGCGAGTCGCAAAAATGTTTATTCGAGAAGTCTTCGCGGGCCGTTACGAGGCTACGCCGCCACTGACGGAATTCCCCAACGTCGAACATCTAAATGAATTGCTGATCGTAGGTCCGCTTCGGGTGAGGAGTGCGTGTTCCCATCATCTCTGCCCGATCATGGGCCGGATCTGGATTGGTGTGATGCCAAACGAAAATTCGAATCTAATCGGCTTATCAAAGTACGCGAGGTTGATCGACTGGGTGATGAAGCGACCGCAAATCCAGGAGGAAGCCGTTTCGCAAATTGCCGACCTTCTTGAACAAAAGCTGAAGCCGGACGGACTCGCGGTCGTTCTTGAAGCAGACCACTTCTGCATGCATTGGCGTGGGGTCAAGGATGATCAATCGAAAATGGTTAATAGCATCATGCGCGGCTCCTTTCGTCGAGACCCGGCGCTAAGGAACGAATTTCTGACTTTGCTTCCCCAGCGCGACTAGGCCCTGGCGTCGCAGTGCAGATTGTCGATATGGAACCAGGAGCAGTTAATGGAAACGGTCTGGATCACGGGCGCGACAGGGGCAATAGGGTCGGCGCTAGCGCGTCGTCTTGATGCGCGGGGCATCAACGTGGTGCTGAGCGCACGCGATTCAGGCAAGCTCGAAGCGCTTGCCGCTGAACTTAGCCCCGGGGCACTCAGCGTAGTCGCAGATGCGACCGATGCCTCTTCATCCCCGAACGTTCTCAAGATCGCAGAAGAACGTTTTGGACCCGTAACAGGGCTCGCGCACTGCGTGGGTTCGATCCTGATCAAGCCGCTTCATCTCACCACTGCTGAAGAGCTCGACACTACAACGACCCAGAACTATTTGAGCGCGTGGCATGTGCTACGCGCGTTCGTCATCGCACAATTGAAACATCGCGAACACGCGAGTGCAGTCCTTGTTGGTACGGTGGCGACGAGATCCGGATTTGCCAATCACGAGGCTATTGCAGGCGCAAAAGCAGCAGTTGCGGCGCTCGCGGCAACCGCAGCAGCGACGTATGCCGAACGAAACATCCGCATTAATTGCGTGCACCCTAGTCTCACCGCGTCTGCCATGTCGGCGAAATTCACGCGGTCGACGGAGGCGGCTGAGCGCATGGCAAAGCTGAATCCGATGGGACGCCTGGGCACCGGTGACGACACGGCGGCGCTTATAGAATTCCTGCTCAGTAAAGACGCGGGATGGATCACTGGTCAACAGATTGGTGTCGACGGTGGACACGGAGCGCTTCAACATACGGTGAAAGCGTGACCCCTTTACCGACCGCCCCTACCACACTCCCAAGATCACTGGGCTATGCCGGGCTCATTCCGTTCGTTGGCTTGGCGCTGCTCCTGCATACGTCTGGTTCACATCAGGATTTTCTCAGGCACGCATTACTAGCCTACGGGGCGTGCATTGTTTCTTTTGTTGGCGCTGTGCACTGGGGAATCGGGATTTCGACGTTAAACAAGAGCCACCTTGGCCTTGGATGGAGCGTTGTGCCTTCGATAGCAGCGTGGGTCGCACTGAGCATCGACAAATCGGGATCGCTTGTCGCGATGGCAGCCATACTCGTTGGGTGTCTCGCGGCAGACTTGAAGTTTTACAAGGCGGGCGAGCTACCACGTTGGTATTTTCGAATGCGCATCGCACTCACCACAATCGGTGCACTCTCCTTAATCGCCGGAATGTTATGAGGCGGACTTGGATAGTGAGGTTGCTCGCTGGTCGGTTGTATCGGCTACGCGGCACAGATTCTCTGGAGAGTGTAAAGAATGGCTGCAATTAAAACGTCCCTGCCGCGTCGCCGTTTCGACGTAGTTATCGTGGGTGCAGGTGGTTCGGGCATGCGCGCGTCGCTGCAACTCGCCCGTGCGGGTCTGTCGGTCGCAGTGCTCTCGAAGGTGTTCCCGACGCGTTCGCATACCGTCGCGGCCCAAGGCGGTATTGGTGCGTCGCTCGGCAACATGAGCGAAGACAACTGGCATTATCACTTCTACGACACCATCAAGGGCTCCGACTGGCTCGGCGACCAGGATGCGATCGAATTCATGTG